>CAWEPR010000010.1:0-205124 GCA_963811065.1 uncultured Acidobacteriota bacterium | reverse complement strand
TGGTAATCCAACCTGACCTTGAAATTGGGTCGTCGCCGCTGTTCCAGAGAGCAGCGGGCTTCCTACCCAACGCAGGTTGAGCTTGCCTCCACTGCTCACGCGATTGAGCAGGGTTGTCACCAGGCGATAATTCCTGAACGTAAAGACTGAGCGCAACTGCTTCAACACAGCGTCAAGCGATGCTGGCGGCTTGTCTTCATCTCCATTTACCGCCGACTTCGTCGCGAGGAGCAGATGTAGTTGAACTTCATGCCGGTGGCATCTTCCCGTTTAATTTTTGAAGACGCTTGAGCCGGTTGTTCAGTTTGCGCCAGAGCAGGCTGCGAGCCTGCGACCAGGCCTGTGATAATCAATGTCGCAATCAGCATGATGCGATAAATTTTCTGTGATGTCATAACTGTTTCTCCTCAATCAAACCAAGTCCGAGAGTCCGAACGGCAGCCGCGCTCTTCAATAACGGCGGCGACCCGTTTCAACGATGGTAGACACGCGCCTGATGACGAAAAGTTCCGGGTAAAAAAAATAAGGCTGACAGAGAGAGCGCTGATTGTAACGCTTACCTTGTCTCGCGCCAATCTTAATCAATTATCAGTTTGAGTAATTCTCTGGCGGCATGGACAACACTGGAACGACTGTCCTCAGTATCGCTCAATCCTGCGAGGGGTTTGTTGTTGTGCAGAGCAGCGGCGGCGAATTGTTCCTGCCGCAGTCGCTGACGGTCTTCTTCTATCTCTCGCTTCTCGCGGGCGCGTGAGGCTTCAAGTCCGCCGCCGCGGATGAACTCGACAATCTGTCGTAGCTCGTCGCGGTCGAACCACGTGCCGTGACCTTTGCAGACATCAACGACGACGCCGGAGCAGCGCGCGAAATTGACGCGATTCATCAATTGTTTGCATTCGGGACAGGGCAAATAACGAACCTTATTTGGAGCACTCCCGCCTCCCGCCTGCTTCGGCAGAATTGACGCTGCGCCCAGCACTGACGATTGCTCTTCGCGCTCGCTAATGATCTGCTCAAACGATTCGACATCCACCCACAGCCCTCCGCATCGCGCGCACTCGCGTAAACTCGCGCTCCCGACCGCGACCGCTTCCATCTCAATCAGGCAGCGAGGGCAGCGCCGCGAAGCACCTTCAACGGATTCCGCACGCTGCGCCTTCGCTCCGCAGCTTGAGCAATGCTTACTTCCGACGAACATCATGGCGAAGCAGCGTGGGCACGCGACCGTTGCCAGCTGCGCGTCGCAGAACAGGCAGCGCGAGGCGTCAGTCGAAGCGGCAGCGCCACAGGTCGGACAGTTGAGCGTTTCGGCGTTCATAGTTTATTGCAGCACGCTATCTTTCAGGTTGACGTAGGTGGAGAGTCTCCCATCGCAGACACCTCTAATGGTGACCTGCTGCCCTTCCTTCAGCGACGACATGGCATCCTTCTGATCTTCATTGTACGTGCAATGAACTTGCATGACAGCATTCGTTTCACTTTTCAGATTTACATAGAGCTTGTTCATGTAATCTTTTCCGCTACGCGCGACCGTACCCGTCACGGCCAAAGTCTTACCCTTATACTTGCCAGCGCCGTCCGGCCCTTCCATCCGGTAGGCTTCGATTAGCTCGGCAGCCGTAATCGGAATTGCCGGTGAAGCATCCGAAGAAGTAGTGCCGGACTGTGATCGATTATTTGATTCATTGGTATTAGAGGCGCAATTGATTTGGATGAGCGTAATGAAAGACAGGACAAAGACAACGAGGAGTCTTTTCATTTCTGTTACCTCTGTCAGTAATTTTGGTTATCCGGCGAAGCGAACGATATGATGCCTGGAATATCAAACCCGCGAGTGCATGGCTCGTGCTTCACCAGACTAATTTTAGATTAGCACTTCGCGACAGAATATTTCCATTCAAAAGAATGATCTGCAACTAGAGCACTGGAAGTCTCGTGGCGCTCTGGCTTGCATGTGCGGAGAAGCGAGGTATGATGATGGCCTCGTGAATGCTGAATCCAGGAGCGCGCATCTTCCCGAAAACCAGCCGCTCGTGCTGGCGCTCGACATCGGCACGTCGAGCGTGCGCGGCGCGCTCTACGATGAACGCGGTCAGGAGATTGAGGACACACAGGCGCGCATCGCGCGAAGCCTCCAGACGACCAGCGACGGCGGCGCGGAGCTTGAGGCACAAGAAGCAATCGAACATACAGCGCGCACGATTGACGCCGTGCTGGCGCTCGCTTGCGAGATGGATGCTCGGATTGAAACCGTAGCCGTCGCCTGTTTCTGGCACAGCCTCGTCGGAGTGGATGCCGAAGGGCGTGCCCTGACGCCCGTCTTAGGCTGGGCCGACACGCGCGCCGCGCGCCATGCGGAAGAGTTAAAGCAACGATTACCGGAGCGAGAGACGCACGGGCGCACCGGGTGTAGATTTCATCCGAGCTACTGGCCTGCCAGATTCCTCTGGCTGCGTGAAGAAGAGCCGGAGATTTACCGGAGCGTCCACCGCTGGATGTCGTTCGGAGAGTTGCTGTCGTTTGTCTTTTTCGATGAGGCGACGATGAGCGTCTCAATGGCATCGGGCACAGGCATCTTCAATTTACGCTCTTGCCGTTGGGATGAAGAACTTCTGGAAGTGACGGGCATCCGGCGCGAACAACTGCCCCTCATTGCAGAAGCCCATAAGCCTCTGGGCAAACTGAAAGATGAATACGCGCGACGCTGGCCGCAGCTTCGGGACGCGCACTGGTTTCCGGCAATCGGAGACGGCGTGGCCAACAACATCGGAGTTGGTTGTACGACACGCGCGCACGTTGCATTGATGATCGGAACATCCGGCGCGATGCGCGTTTTGTGGGAAGGTAAGCCGCCGCCAGAGATTCCTTCCGCCCTCTGGTGTTATCGTCTGGACAGCAGGCGCATCGTCATGGGCGGCGCGCTTTCGGACGGCGGCGGACTCTATAGCTGGATGAACGAGGCGCTCGCCTTGAGCGATGATTTGAAAGAGACGGAAAGCTCGCTTGCGCTAATGCAGCCGGACGCGCACGGTTTAACCGTCCTGCCCTTCTGGGCCGGAGAGCGCAGCACGAACTGGTCAACTGACGCGCGCGGCGCAGTTCTCGGCTTGACGATGCACACGCGTCCTCTGGACATTCTGCGCGCCGCGATGGAAGCAATCTCGTATCGCTTTGTCCTGATTGCTCTCGCGCTTTATCAGCACGCACCCGAAGCGGAAATCATCGCTTCAGGCGGCGCGCTCTCGGCCTCACCCGTCTGGGCGCAGATGCTCTGTGATGCGCTCGGTCGCTCCCTTCATCTCTCCGCCGTGGCAGAAGCTTCGAGTCGCGGCGCTTGTTTGCTTGCTTTAGAGGCGAGAGGCTTGCTAAAAAGCATTGAGACCGCGCCAGCCCCGTTTGTTCAAACCTATGAACCGGACATGCAGCGCCACGCACGCTACAAGGCGGGTCTCGAACGGCAGCAGAAAATTTACGCAAAACTTCAACAGCAGAATACAGAAGATAGGAGTCAGGAGACAGAATGAAAGGGCGGGGAACCGCTGTAATAGATTTTCTTTTCTTCTGTCTTCTGACTCCTGATTTCAAAGTGAGGAGACTTCCATGAGCGCGACTCCCCAGCAGGAAAAGAACACAACTACCGACCTGGATCAACTTTGCATCAACACGATTCGCACGCTCTCGCTTGACGCCGTGCAAAAGGCTGAGTCGGGGCATCCTGGACTGCCGTTGGGCTGTGCGCCGATGGCTTACGTGATGTGGACTCGTTTTCTGCGCCACAATCCGAAGAACCCCAAGTGGGCGAACCGCGACCGCTTTCTGCTTTCCGCCGGTCACGGCTCGATGCTTCTTTACTCGCTCCTGTATCTCACGGGCTACGATTTGCCGCTCGAAGAGTTGCAACGCTTTCGCCAGTACGGGTCGAAGACCGCCGGCCACCCGGAGAACGTGTTGACGCCCGGTTGCGAGATTACGACCGGCCCGCTCGGACAGGGTTTCGCCAACGGCGTCGGCATGGCGATGGGCGCGGCGCACCTCGGGGCTAAATTCAACCAGCCGGAGTTGCCGCTGATTGACCACTACGTTTATTCAATCGTCTCCGACGGCGATTTGATGGAAGGCGTCGCCAGCGAAGCCGCTTCGCTCGCGGGTCATTTGAAGCTCGGCAATTTGATTTATCTTTACGACGACAACCACGTCACCATCGAAGGCTTCACCGATCTGGCCTTCACCGAAAATGTGCCCCAGCGTTTTGCAGCCTACGGCTGGCATACCCTCACGGTTGAAGACGGCAACGACCTCGAAGCGATTGAGGGCGCGATTCGTGAAGCGCAAAATGAAACGACGCGCCCGTCGCTCATCTCCATCAAGACGACCATCGGCTACGGCATGCCGACCGCCGGAACGCGCAAAGCTCACTCGGATGCTCCCGGTGAAGAAGCCGTGCGCGAGACCAAGCGCCACTTGGGCTGGCCTGAAGATAAAGATTTTTATGTGCCCGACGAAGCGATGGCGCATTTTCGTGAAGCGATTGAACGCGGCGCAGGGCAGGAAGCGGAGTGGAACGCGCTCGTCGAAAAGTTTGAGCAGGCGCATGAAGATTTGAGCGGCGCGTGGCGCGCGACGATGAGCGGCGACTTGCCCGAAGGCTGGGAGGCACACTTACCTTCGTTCGAGAATGCGAAGCCGATGGCGACGCGCGCAGCCAGTGGCGAAGTCATCAATGCGTTAGCAGGACACATGCCGATGCTGATTGGCGGCTCGGCTGATCTGGGCGTCTCGAACAACACGGACATCAAGGATGGCGGAAGCTACCAGCCCGGCGCTTATGAAGGCCGCATCCTGCATTTCGGCGTGCGCGAACATGCGATGGGCGCGACGATGACGGGCATCAGCTTGAATGGTGGTTTGATTCCCTTTGGCGGCACGTTCATGTGCTTCTCCGATTACATGAAGCCCGCCATTCGTCTCGCCGCTCTTTCGGAAGTTCAGGTGATCTACGTCTTCACGCACGATTCCATAGGGCTTGGCGAAGATGGGCCGACGCACCAACCAATAGAACACCTCGCAGGACTTCGCGCCATCCCGCATCTCTACGTCATCCGACCCGCCGACCCGCACGAGACGCGCGAAGCCTGGCGCATCGCCATCTCGCGCCGCAAAGCTCCGACGGCGCTCGCGTTGACGCGCCAGAAAGTTCCGGTGATTGACCAGACGCGCTACAACCGGGCGGAAGGCACCAGGCGCGGCGCCTACATTCTTGCCGAAGCCGAAGCCGCATATCCTATTGAAGGAGAGACGAACAAGAACAGCACGCCCGCGCTCATCCTCATCGCGACAGGCTCTGAAGTCTCGCTCGCTTTGGAAGCGCGCGAGGCGTTGCAGAAAGAAGGAATGCCGACCCGCGTTGTCTCCATGCCCTGCTGGGAGTTGTTTGAAGAACAATCGGAAGATTACCGCAATGAAGTTCTGCCGCCCGCCATCACCGCTCGCCTTGCGATCGAAGCGGGCGCGCGTCTCGGCTGGGACAGATACGTTGGCCCGCAGGGTGACTGCGTTTGCATTGATCGCTTCGGCGCATCTGCCCCCGGCGACGTGGCGCTCAGTGAGCTTGGATTCAACGTCGAGAACGTCTTGAAGCGCGCGCGAGCGCTTCTTTAAGATTCAGAGACCGAAAGCGCTCATGTCGCACAACGCCTGCGCGGAAAAGGCAAAGCAATGCTTCTCTTTATCATCGTCGCCGTCATTGCCACCATCGTTGTCATGGGTGCGTACCAACTGCTGATTCAGAAATACTACTGGGGGCCGAAAGGGCCGCCGAAAAAGAACCATCAAAACAAAGACGCGCGCCGGAAATAACACCGTGCTGATAGCCGTCTCAAATCAGCATGGCAAGCCGTACTAACACATCAGACAGGAGAATTCTGTGTGAAGGTTTCCATCTTAATCCCCCGTGCGCTGCTTTTCTGCTTGCTCTGTCACATCACACAACTCCACGCGCAGCAACCGGCGCCACCAACACAGCCTCCCGCAGACCCGCACGGGCAAATGCACAGGCCGCGCACGCCGCCACAGACGCAGCCGCCCGCGTCTTCCCCGTCGAACAATAATCAAGCGCCGCAGGAGGTTCACGGCACGGGCGGGCCTCCTCCCTTCTACGATTATCCTTTCGGCAGCCCTGTGACGGGGCATCGCTCAATCACAGTCCAACAGGCCGTGCAGCTTGCGCTCTCCAACGCGTCTCTTTACCAGCAAGCACAGATAGACGAGCGCATCGCCGGTGAAGATGTCAGGCAGGCGCGTACGGCATTTCTACCGCAGTTCTCCGTGCCGCTGACCTACATCGGCAACACGAGTTCACGTTACCGGCTGCCGGAAGAACCGCTCATCTACAGCTTCGTTTCGTCAAGCGCGATTAACCAGACCTCTGCTTTCATCAATGCTACCGGGACTGTAGACCTGGCGGGCCGGTTGCGCGCCGCTCTTCGCCGCAGCCGCGCGCAACTCGCCGCCGCGCGTGCCGGAACCGAGGTCGCGCGGCGCTCACTCGTCATCACTACCGTTGACGCTTACTACGGCCTTGCGCTGGCCAGACAAAAGCGGCGACTGGCTGACGAGACGCTGGCGCTCGCCGAAGCCTTCGCGAAGATTACGGAAAACTTGAAAGCGCGCGGCGAGGTCGAAGAGACTGATGTGCTGCGCGCGCGCTCGGCGGCGCTGCTCAGGCGCGACGAACTGGAACTGGCGCGCGCAGCCGAAGCGGCGGCGATGGATTTGCTGAGAGTTCTGACGGGCGTGGATTTCTCAGTCCACATCGCGCTCCCGCTGCTCACGAACGATCTACCGACCGCGAGCGATTTTAACGGCTACACGGAGGAGCTATTGAAAACCAGGCCGGAGTTGAGCCAGATAGAATCGCTCAAACGCGCCGCGCTGGAAGACGCGCGCATCGCGCGGCGCGAGCTTTGGCCGGAATTGACCTATAGCTTGAACGGCGGCTTTGATGCGGCGGATTTTCGCCCGCTCACCCGTTACTCAGGCGGTCAGGCCATCATCAGCCTGAACATTCCCGTCTTCAACTGGGGAGCCAGCCGCAGCCGTGAGGCGCAAGCGAAGCTGCGCGCAAAGTCTCTTGACTTGCAGCGCGAGAGCACCTTGCAGCAACTCCGTCAGGAGTTCTACACGGCGCGCGCCAATGCTCTTTCGGCAATCGAGCGTGCTTCCGTGACCAGAGCGGCGACCGAAGCCACGCAGAAAAGCCTGACTCTCACCTTTGCCGCTTATCGTCTCAAGAAGGGAACGATTCTCGACGTGATAGACGCACAGTCAAACTATGCTGACGCGCGCTTGGCTTACTATCAGGCGATTGCCGACTATCGCACGAATCGCATCCGACTTGAGGTAGACCCGGCTCAGATGAAACTGACAAGCAACGCGACAGCGCCGTTCGTGATGTTGGAACGAGGCGACCAGTGTCTTTTAACTCCGGCGCAGGCTCCCGATATTGGCGGCCTTCGTCTGGGCCTGAGCTTGAATCAGGCTCAAGCTCTCTTCCCGTCTCTCAGCGTCCAGCCCGCCGACGAGGTTAATGTTATCCGTGCCACACTCAAAGGCGACGCTCTGGGCAGCCAATCCGTCGAATCTTATCTCGCGGGTGTAGAAACAATCGTGCTCGAATTCACTGACAACCGCCTGTCCTTCATTCGTGTCAACTATCCCGTCACAAACAGGTGGGAGAGTCCCGACGAATTTCTCTCGTCGCTGAGCGCGAAGCTCAACCTCGGTGGCACATGGAAACGGTTTTACGATTGGGAGGATAAGAATGTCCGGGACACGAAAGAATTGAGAGACCTCGCGCTTGAATGCAACGGCTTCCGCATCAGCGCCGGAATCGGCGTCGAAGGTCTGGGTCGTGACCAAACGCCTCACTTCGAGATAGAAGAAACGAAATGAATGCAAAATTAAAAATGTAAAATGCAAAAGTGAGGATGAAATCACATTAAAATAAAACGTGGTTCTCTGCCTTACTTTTGCATTTTACATTTTTAATTTTTAATTACATGAATCGCTCCCGGCAGGATGCGAAACTCGGCGGGCGTATGGCCGCGCACGTTGCCGTCGGCTTCGACGAGCAGTGCGTCTTCCGGCGTTTCTGTTTCCACGCGCACGTGTCTGGCTTTGACAAGGCGGACGCGTTCGTTGGCTAAATGCTCGCCGCGACGGATGCGCGGTAACTCGCGCAGGATGGTAGCGCGCGTGAGGTCGTGCGACAGCAGGAGATCAAGCAGGCCATCATTATGGCTCGCATCGGGCGCGAACATCATCCCGCCGCCCGCATAGATTCCGTTAGCGACGGCTATTAAATTAGTCTGGCCTTCAAACACTTCACTTTCATCAATGTGGACGCGCACCCGTCTTTCGCGCCACGCAGCAAGCGCCCCGCAAGCGGCCGAGACAAAGCGCGCCTCGCCCGGCAGTCGCCTCATCACGTTGCCCTGCGATGCCACTCGCGCCGCGACCTCCGCGCCGAGGCCAATGGTTGCTACGTTGAGACAGATGAAATCCTGCTCGCCATGCTCCACCCGCCCGTGAATCACATCCACCACACGCGTGGCTTGCGCGTCGTCCCGGCGGCAGTATGCGATGAATTGCGCGAGCCACGTTTCCAGAGGCTCGCGCTTGCCTGCCAGCCCGCGTGCGAAATCATCGCCCGTTCCGGCTGGCAGAATGGCGAGCGCGGCGTTCGTGTTGATGGGCGAAGGAAGAGGAGAGGTTGCCGTGTTTTCGCTTCTTCGGAACTCGAAGAATCCCGACGCCGCTTCGCTCAGTGTGCCGTCGCCGCCGACAACCGCGATAATGCTATAACCGTCATCACGGAGCGCGGCTCGCGTCCTCTCGGTCGCATCACCCGCGTGCGTCGTCTGATGCGCGTCAAAGCTGATACCGGCTTCGGTCAGCGCGCTCTTGATCTTCGGCCACGCGTGGCGCGCTCGTGCGGAGGCTGGGTTGATGATGACGAGCGTGCGAGTCTGATTGTTCATGTACTCATCATTCGTAGGACAGACATTCTCGGTCTGTCAAGCGTGCGCTAGCACGCTCTTTAAAGCATTCGCTAATAGTTATTCGCGCTCACGCGCTCAATGACAGGCAGGAATGCCTGTCCTACGATTTGATGTTAAGCTGGTTGTATCCCTGAGCTGAGGAGTTTTTGAATGATGGCGTCTCAAAAGATGCGCGCGGTTGTCATTGTCTCTCATGGTGGTGTCGAAGGGCTTGAAGTGCGTGAGGTCGAGCATCCTCAGGAAGCGAGCGCCGACCGGGTGCTGGTACGTGTGCGTGCGGCGGCTTTGAATCGCGCCGACGTTCTTCAGCGCAGGGGTCTCTACCTGGCTCCGAATGGCGCGGTGCAGGATATTCCGGGGCTTGAGTTCGCGGGCGAGATTGAACAAACGGGAAGCGAGGTTCGCTCTTTGCGCGCGGGGCAGCGTGTCTTCGGCATCACGGCTGGCGGCGCACAGGCCGAGTACGTGCTCGTGCCGGAGAGCGCGCTGGTCGAAATCCCATCCAATCTGGACTGGGCTGAGGCGGCAGCCGTGCCGGAAGCATTCATCACGGCGCACGATGCGATGTTCACACAGGCGCAGCTTGAGATGGGCGAGCGCGTGCTGGTTCACGCCGCAGGGTCAGGCGTCGGGCTGGCTGCCATCCAGCTTGGGCGCGCTTGCGGGGCAACCGTCTATGGCACGTCGCGTACAGCCGAGAAACTCGAAAGAGCGCGGGGCTTCGGTCTTGATGAAGCAATCGCGGTGGGCAATGATCCGACGATTTTCGCTGACGCTGTGCGTGAATGGACGAATGGCGCGGGCGTCGAAGTCGTTCTCGACCTCGTCGGCGGCTCATACCTTGCGGCCAATCTCGATGCGCTGGCGATGCGCGGGCGGCTGATGCTCGTCGGGACGACGGGGGGAGGAAGCGCGGCGCTCGATTTCGGACGCGTGCTGGGAAAGAGACTGCGAATCACGGGAACTGTCCTGCGCGCCCGCTCTGTCGAAGAGAAAGCTCGCGCGACGCGACGCTTCGCGGCGCACGTCGTTCCGCTCCTCGCGCGTGAGGTTGTTCGTCCCGTGATTGATAAAGTTTACAGCATGGATGAAGTGCGCGCGGCGCACCAGCGTATGGAATCTAACGAGAGTTTCGGTAAAATTGTGCTGAAGATTGCCAGCGCGTAGCTGGCGCAACCGCATACCGACGCATGGAAACGGCGTTATGGCACAGCGGAACTCATTTCCACCGTGACGGAACTTAATTACGTCGAGACGGAACGGTCTTCCGGTGCGAGGGAATGACGTTCCGTCGCATGGGAACATTGTTCCCTTGCACCGGAATAACATTCCGTCGCGTGGGAATAACATTCCTTCGTGCCGGAATAGTGTTCCCGGGCAACGGAATGACGTGCGCGGGCGTGGGAACGTTGTGCGGGCAGGCGGGAATGATGTTTCTTGCCATGATTATGATGTTCGGAGTCAAGTTTTCAGCAAAACGAGGCGATAAATGATTTTACGAGTCATCTTCATAGTAATGCTGCTCGCGTCAGCCTGCATTGTGATTTACGGTGTGGAAGAATCGAGTGCTGACCCGCAGCCGGGTGTGGCGCGCGACCTCGCACGCTTTCGTGCCGCGCATTACAGCAACGTGCGCTACAAGCTGCAAGTTGGACTCACGCCGGGCGCTGAGTTGATGAAAGGATCAATGGAGATTCGCTTAACGCTCGATGGCGCGGCGGGCGAACTCGTCCTCGACTGGCGGACGGCACAGGCGAAAGAAGGACAGGCGAGGGCGCGCGTGTGGGACATCGAGGTCAACGGGCGCGAAGCGAAGGATGTGCGTCAGCTTAACGACCACCTCATTATTCCGGGCACATATCTCGTCAAAGGCGAGAACGTCGTGCGTCTTAAGTTCGAGTCTCCTATCTCAACATCGGGCAGCGCCGTGACGCGCTACGTGGATCGTGAGGACAAGTCCGAATACATCTACACGCTCTTTGTGCCGTCGGACGCGAGCACAGCTTTTCCCTGCTTTGACCAGCCGGATTTGAAGGCGCGCTTTCAACTGGAAGTCACAGCGCCGGAGACATGGAAAGTCATCACGAATACTAACCCGAAGGAAGAGCACCTCAGATTCATAGGAACAGGTGACAAACCATCCGACAAAGAGACGATGCGCGTGCTGTTCCATGAGACCGAACCTCTGAGCACTTATCTTTTCGCCTTTGCTGCCGGGCCGTTCACGGAATTCAAAGATGAGACTTCAAAGATTCCGATGTCGCTCTTCGTCCGCAAATCGAAAGCCGAAAGAGCGCGCAAAGAGTTAGCGGAAGTCTTCCGCCTTCACAGAGAGTGCCTCGCGTTTCTCGCCGCTTACTTCGATTTCAAATATCCTTTTCCGAAATACGACATCGTCATCGTCCCCGAATTCGCTTACGGCGGGATGGAACACGCGGGCGCAACCTTTCTGCGCGAAGAGAGAGTCCTGTTTCCGACAGACCCGACCATGAACGATTTTGCGGCGCGCGCCGAGTTGATCTGTCACGAAGCCGCGCATCAATGGTTCGGCGATCTGGTCACGATGCGCTGGTTTGACGACCTCTGGCTCAAAGAGGGCTTTGCGACCTTCATGGCTTACAAGGCGATGGAGAAAATTCTGCCCGGAATGGGCGCGTGGAAAGTTTTCTACCAGCGCACGAAGCCCGGCGCATACATGACGGACGTGACGAAGGGCACGACTCCCATCTTTCAGGAAATCCCGAACCTCTCGGCGGCTAAATCCGCTTACGGCAACATCGTCTATTTGAAAGCCCCTTCGATGCTCAAGCAGGCAGAGTTCTTTCTGGGCGCAGATAAGTTTCAACAGGGCGTACGCGCACTTGTCAAAGAGCACGCTTTCGCTAACGCAGAGTGGGCTGATTTGGTCAGAGCGTTTGAGCGAAGCTCCGGCAAGCGTCTTGACGACTGGGCTGCGGCGTGGGTCAGGCGGCGCGGGCTGGCAACGGTGCGCGCCAGTTGGAGCGCGAACCCGGCGGGGCGCATCCGTTCCTTCACGCTCGCGCAGAGGGATGTCCTCAATGAGCATGGTGCGTGGCCGATGCGCTTGAAGCTGCTGCTGGCGTATGAGAAGTCGCCGCCTGAGATGTTGACGGTGACCATGAGCGGCGCAGGCGAGACGAATGTCAAAGAGGCCATGGGCCGTCGTCGCCCGGCGTATGTTTTTGCCAACTACGAGGATTATGGTTACGGTCTTTTCCTCCTGGACGAGAAGAGCCGCGCCTACGTGCTCGAACATCTGGGAACAGTGCGAGACGATTTCCTGCGCGCGCTGTTGTGGGGCACGCTCTGGGACAGCGTGCGTGAAGCAGAGCTTGCACCTGCGGATTACATCGAGCTGGCAATCAAACTCATTCCGCAGGAGCGCGACGAAGTGACGGCGCAGGGCATCCTCAGCCGCGTGTCTGTAGCATTCAATCGTTATCTTTCAGACGCGCAGCGCCAGCAGCTTGCGCTGCGGCTGGAACAAATGCTCGCCGCCCGGATGATGAATGCGGAAACTCCGGGCCTGCGGATTACCAACTTTCGTGCTTTCCAGGCAATCGCGGTGACAGATGAAGCCCGCCAGATGCTTAAGAAAATCCTGCGCGATGAATTGAAAATTCCCGGCATGCAGCTTCGCTCGCGTGACCGCTTCGACATCATCACGGCGCTGCTCATACGCGATGACGCGCAAGCGCCCGCCCTGCTCGAAGCGCAAAGCAAGCTGGATACGACCGACGATGCCAGGCGTTACGCCTACGCGGCTGGCGCGGCGCTCCGGCGTGCGGAGACCAAGAAGAAATATTTCGACGCCTACGTTAATGATTCAAAGCTCGCCGAAAGCTGGATCGAAGCGAGTTTCAATCCGCTTAATGCGATTCAGCAAGCGGAATTGACCTTGCCCTATCTGGACCCTGCGCTTCGTGAATTGCCACGCTTAAAACGCACGCGGAAGATATTCTTTGTCAACGGCTGGCTCGCCGCCTTCATCGGCGGGCAATGCGGCGAGAGAGCGCACAATGTGGTGCAGAACTTCCTTCAACGCGAGCAGACGCTCGACCGCGACCTCAAACTCAAAGTCCTGGAAGTCGCGGACGGACTCACGCGTTGTGTCAGGATAAGAAAGCGATACGCGCCGGAATAATCTTATGGACTCAACAGCTTTTCTCATCATCGCCATCATCGCCATCGCCTTGCTGGGCTTTCTGCTCTTCCTGGCGTTGTTCGAGCCTGGGCTGGCCTACAAAATCTCCTCGCCGACGACCGAGCCGCTTGAATCCGAAGATTTCCTCTGCGTGCTCGAAGCGATCACCGACTCGAAGATTCATCGTCATGGCCGCGTCGAGGTTTTGACCAACGGCGAAGTCTTTTATGAAGCGGAACTGGAAGCGATTCGTAACGCGAGAGAGAGCGTCAACATAGAGGCCTACATCTTCCAAAAGGGTGAACTCACCAAAAAATTCGTCGAAGCGTTGACCGAGCGAGCGCGTGCAGGCGTCAGGGTGCGGATGGTGATTGATGCCATCGGCAGCTTTGCGACGTGGGAGAGTTATTTCGCGGAGTTGCGCGCTGTCGGAGGGCGCGTGTGCTGGTATCACCCCTTGCGCTGGCAAACGCTGGCGCGCTTCAACAACCGCACGCACCGCGAGATCATCGTCGTTGACGGGCGCGTTGGATTCATCGGCGGCGCAGGGTTCGCAGACCACTGGTACAAGCATCAGGGAAAGAACCCGCGCTGGCGCGACACTATGTTCCGCATTGAAGGCGAGATGGTGACGAGCATTCAAGCCGGGTTTATCGAAAACTGGCTCGAAGCATCGGGCGAGATTCTCACGGAGAGAAACTTTTTTCCGCCGAATGAAATCAAGGATCGAATGGAGGCAATAGTTGTTGACAGTTCTCCATCAACCGGCGGCTCAACCCGTGCGCGCATTCTCTATCAAACGATGCTGGCCTCCGCCCGGAAAACTATCCACATCACCACGCCCTACTTTCTACCTGACAGAAGCGCGCGGGCTGAGATGTTGCGCGCTATCAGCGAACGAGGTGTCGAGATCAAGATCATCGTCCCCGGCGAGCACAGCGATCATCTGCTGACGCGCCGCTCATCCCGTCGTCTCTTCGGCGACCTCTTGAAAGCCGGGGCGAAGATTTACGAATACGAGAAGGCGATGATTCATGCCAAGACAATGATGATTGACGATTTGTGGAGCGTGGTCGGCTCAACCAACTTCGACAATCGCTCGTTCGGCTTAAACGACGAAATCAATCTCGCGGCGCGAGATACTGAACTAGCGGCGCGACTCGCAGAAGATTTTGCCACCGACCTGACCTCAAGCCACGAAGTCTCCTACGAAGAATGGCGGCATCGCTCCATCTTCGAGCGCATGCACGAATGGCTCGGCTGGGTGTTGGAACGTCAGCAATGAAGTAATCAGTAGTCAGTAATCAGTTATCAGCAAAGACTACTTGCTTTTACTGACTACTGACTACTGACTACTGTTTACTGTTATGCGTATTGTCACCTACAACGTACACAAGTGCCGCGGGATGGACAGGCGCGAGCATCCGGCTCGCATCGTGGAGGTCTTGCGCGAGACTGAGGCCGACATCATCGCGCTTCAGGAGGTCTTGAGCATCGAAGGCTCTGCGCGCGAGCGTCATCAGGCACGGTACCTGGCCGAAGAGTTGGAGATGGATTATCACATCGGCGAGAACCGCAGGCTGCATGGCGGAGCTTACGGCAACGTTACTTTGAGCCGTCTGCCCATGAGCACAGCGCATAATTACGACATCACATGGAGCGGGCGCGAGCGGCGCGGGTGTCTGAGGGCAGACGTGCCGGTTAAGGCAGGCGGAAGAGAGATGCTGCTCCATGTCTTCAACATTCATCTCGGCACGGCCTTCATCGAGCGGCGCCATCAGGCGCGAAAGCTCGTCAGTCCTGAGATATTGAACGACAGGAAACTGGAAGGAGCGCGCGTCGCGCTCGGAGACTTTAACGAGTGGACAAAGGGGCTGGCTTCGCGTCTCTTAGGCACTCATCTACAGAGCGCAGACGTTCGCCATCACCTCAAACGCGCCAGAACCTATCCGGGCGTGCTGCCGTTCCTGCATCTCGACCACGTTTATTACGACAACGCCCTCGAACTCAAACGCCTGACGCTCCACAAAAGCCGCACCGCGCTCGTCGCCTCCGACCACCTGCCGCTGGTGGCGGACTTTCAATTCAAGGATAGCACCGACTCTGAAATGTAACCGGTTGAAAGCGTGATTACGCCGCATGTTGGCGTATAATATGCCGATTTGAGTGACTCAAGCCGCACGTTGCGGCTTAATCAATAGTTAGACATCTGTTGAAAGTAATCGGAGGGATATGAATTCATATCTCACAATCACGCTATTGATTGCTTCGCTTGGCAATCATCTCGCTCAAGCAGAGCAAGCCGCATCTGAATCTGTCCCGACCATCTCTTACTGCGAACTCTTCCGTGAGCCAAATCTCTATCAAGGAAAGTTGGTTCGTGTTGCCGCTACCTGGAATTATGGGTTCGAGTGGTCTTACCTCTATCATCGTGAATGCATGAGCCGAGGGCACGAGGCTTGGGTCGAGTTTGTGGATGAAGACGAGGTATGTCCGCAGACCAAAAAGGTTTCAAAGAAACTGAAAGATGGTTTCGATAACAAGGCTGATGTCGTGGTCGTTGGCACGCTATCTGGGAGAGGCGGATACGGACATTTGAACGGTTACCAATATCAGTTCACCATCAAGTGCCTAGAGAAAGCGAAACAAATCTCCGTGAATCTACCGTGACGCTTATTCCGAACGATGTCTAACGCTCGGCATGCACCCGACGCCCCATCATGAAGCCTCTCATGTACGTTGCGCCTGGGCGCGGGTGATGCCGAGCGTTATGTTGGTACAAGATCTTCTTCCCCAACTGGAGGAAAACCTGTGAAACGCATTCTTCTGATCGCCATCCCGTTAACCGCAGCTCTCCTCGTGGCCTTTTTCTGTCACAACTCTTCTGCCAGAGCGCAAGCGGCACACCAGCCCGATCAACATCGTCACGAACATTCAGGAAAAGCTTGGCCGGGTCAACTTCCCTGTTTCCTGTACCACCGAAGCCCGGAAGCAATTCACTCGCGCAGTCGCCTGGCTCCATTCTTTCGAGTATGAAGAGGCTGAAAAGGTTTTTACGGAAGTTACGGTCACCGACCCGCGCTGCGGCATGGGTTACTGGGGCATCGCGCTGAGCAACTACCATCCCCTCTGGGCACCGCCGAACGCGGCAGAGTTGAAGAAAGGATGGGAAGCCATAGAAAAGGGCAAAGCGGTCGGCGCGCGGACCGAGCGCGAGCGAGATTACATCGCGGCGATATGGAATTTTTACAAAGACTCTGACAAGCTCGACCATCGGACGCGCGTGCTTGCCTATAGCGACGCGATGGAGCAGCTCCACCAACGTTACCCGTCAGACCGTGAAGCTGGCATCTTCTACTCACTGACGCTCATCGCAAAAGGAATGATGGCGGGCGACAAGAGCTACGCCAGCGAAAAGAAGGCCGCTCAGATTTTGACCCGCGCATTGGCGAGCGCGCCGCAGCACCCCGGCGTTTCGCACTACCTGATTCACAGCTACGACTACCCGGCGTTGGCGCATCTGGCGCTGCCCGCCGCGCGCAGCTACGCGAAGATCGCGCCCGCGTCAGCACATGCACAGCACATGCCTTCACACATCTTCACGCGGCTGGGTCTGTGGCAGGAAGCGATCCGGTCGAACCTCGACGCTAAAGCAGCGGCGAAGGCTCACGCCGTCAGAAACCGTCTGCCCGGCGCTTGGGATGAGCAGCTTCACGCGATGGATTATCTGGCTTATGCCTACCTGCAAGGCGCGCAGGACAAACAGGCCAGGGGGCTGCTCGACGAGTTGAACAGGATTCGGAGAGTTGATCCGCCAACTTTCAAAGTGGCGTATGCCTTCACGGCCATCCCCGCGCGCTATGCGCTCGAACGACGGCAATGGAATGAAGCGGCCAAGTTGCCATTGCAGCCCGGGACTATGGAGACGTTCCCCTGGGAGCGCTTCCGTTGGGCCGAAGCCCAGGTCCGCTTCGCGCGTGCGATTGGGGCTGCACGCACTAATGACACAGCCTCGGCGCGCCAGGAGGTCGAGAAATTAGCTGAGATACGTCAGGCGCTCGTTGAAGTCAAAGGCGATTACGATTGGGGTAAACAGGTTGAGATCAAACGTCAGGTTGCTTCGGCGTGGCTGGCTTACGCCGAAGGCAAACACGAAGAATCGCTCCAGCTGATGCGCGCGGCAGCAGAGTTGGATGATAAGACTGAAAAACATCCCGTCACGCCCGGTACACTTCTTCCGGCGCGTGAGCAGCTCGGCGAGCTACTGTTTGAGATGAAGCAACCGGCAGCGGCCTTGCAGGAGTTCGAGACCTCGCTCCGCAACGCGCCCAATCGGTTTAATGGGCTTTATGGCGCGGCGCGTGCGGCCAAACTCGCGGCAGACAGGAAAAAAGCGAAGATTTATTACGGGAAGCTCATAGCACTGTGCCGGCTGGCCGATAGCGTCAGGCCCGAGATCAGAGAGGCGAAAGAATTCCTGGCCGACGTGAACGTTAAGCTATCCGCAAATACACAGTAGATGATGCCGGGCATTAGGCCCTATAGCGCGGAGTAAAGAACATGCAGGAGAGGCGGGTCATAACAAAGGTAGTAAATAAGTCGGAGGCTCCAATAGGCCGTCCTCCGGCCATCGTCTTGATTGACCCCAAATACGCCCACAACGTCGGCATGGTCGTGCGGCTGGCATCCTGCTATGGTCTCAGCCAGGTCTGGTTCACAGGCGAGCGGGTCTCACTGGATATTTCATACAGGAGGCGACTGCCCCGCGAAGAGCGGATGAAGGGATATGTCGATGTTGAGATAATCAATTACGACTACCCTTTTGAGCAGTTCGCCAATGTCGTTCCGGTGGCGGTAGAAGTACGGAAGACCTCTGAGCCGCTGCATAGTTTCGAGCATCCACAGAATGCCGTGTATGTGTTTGGGCCGGAAGACGGCAGCGTGTCAAAGCCGCATATAAATCACTGCCACCGGTTTGTCGTGATTCCCACAAGACATTGCCTCAACCTGGCGACGGCAGTGGCAACGATACTATGGGATCGGCAGTATAAAGGCTGGCTGGGCGGGGAACAGGGAGAACTGACAACGCCCGGTGAATTTGAAGGCCGGGGTCTGGTTGAATTCCCCGATAACATTGTGTGGTGAGTGATTTGGCAGCTCCAGAAATCTATTGTGATGTCTTTGACCGGCTCGAACGTGAGAGCGTTCGGTATGCCGTAATCAGCGGCGTCGCCGTCGTCCTCTACGGCCACGTTCGATCCATTCTTGATCTAGACATTGTCATTGACCCCGCGCCTGATGAAGCGAGTCGCGCAATGCGTGTGTTGGCAAGCAATGGCTTCGTGCCGAGCCTTCCAATCCCCCTGAGTATGGTATCGGTGATGCGGATGTTCGACCGCTCGCGGCGAGAGGTGGATGTGTTCGCCCGCTACCACATCCCATTCGATGAGTTGTGGACAAACTCGCAGCACATGAGCGTCGGCGGCGGCAGCGTGGCTCGTGTCATCTCGCTTGAGCATCTGCTCCGGGCGAAGCGGATCAATGGACGACCGCACGACCTGCTGGACATCGAGGGATTACTCGCGCTCGAAGGGCGCAAGAGCGACCGGACTGGTGAGGTGAATATAGATACTGTCGAGCAGGACTAGCTCGCACAGGGCGCTGGTTAACAACTCATTCAACGCGGACGCCTCTTATCCTTTTACTTTTATCTTGCTTCCCGCTCCATTTGAATTTGGCTGGCGGTGGCGCGCGTTGACCTTGTGCGTGGCGCGGCGGGCGGCGTCGTCTGTGATGATGGAGAGGCCGGAGACTTTCTCTCGCTGGAGAGCGCGCATCATCTCAAGGGCTTGCCCGTAGGTCAGCCCCAATGATTCGCAGCCGCGCTCGCTTAAGACAGCCCACAACTTTTCAGTCAGTTCGCTCATCAACACTCGCTTTCACATCAGGGCTTTACTTGTTCGACTTCTCCGGCAGTTTAGCTTCGGGCGCGTACTTCCATGGTGGATTCGACCCGGCGGGCGCGCAGGGCGCTTTGTAGTTATCAACGCGCAGCTCAGGCATCTGTCCGGTAGCGGCTGGCGCAAGGAAGACGACGGAAGCGGTCGCGCCGGGATTGTTTTCAGCGGCCAGACCGGCATCGCAAAAGGACGCGTAGGTCGTGCCGAAATCTTTAAGGACACGGAGTTGGTTTTGAGAGACCTGCACGAGTTTGGCCCATTCCATCGCCTGCCCCATCTGCATATAGTAATAGCCGAGCAGCAGTTCATTTATCCCGTCGCGGTTCAGATCAAACGTTTTCAGGATGAGCGAGAGATTCGGTATGGGGAAATCGGCGACGTAAGCATCGCCCGAAAAGATGGCCAGGTATTTTGGCCCATCGTTGTCCGCCGGACTGCCTGAGTGTGTGTCAATGATGTAGGCCGTTTGCTTCGCTCCCGCCGTAGTGAAAGCACCTTCGGCGACAGCCGAGACGGTGGCGCTGCTCATCTCATCCTCAAGCTTCTGCCAGAGGGTGTCGTCCTGAGGCTGCGCGCCTTCAGTCTGCGGTGACGCTTCCGGGCTTCCTTGCGGCGCGGGAGGCTTCGGCGCTTTTTCACGATGAGCGCGGGCGACCTCCGTGATGATCTTCTGCTCTAATTCTTTACTAATCTCAGGACGCGGAATCGGGTCAGGCTTCCTCCAGTCGTACAACACGTCTTTAGCTCCGGCGAGCGCGAGCGACATGGATGGCTGCTTGCGCCTGATGAGATCTGTCAGGTAATTGACCGGCACGCCCAAAGCGCGCCCGCCCCCCGAAGAATCAAGCATAATGCCGATGACTTCGCCCTGAGCATTCAAGAGCGGGCCACCCGTGACTGTTTGTGCCGCCTGCGCTGCGACCTCTAACTGGTCTTCGTCTTTGTAGCCGCTGATTGTGCCGGGCGCGTAAGCTGCCTCGGTCTTCGCGCCGCTGCCGACGATGGCTACCTTATCGTTGAGCGTCGTCTCCTTCTTGTTGCCGATGGCGAGCGCGGGAGCTTTCGCCCTCGCCACTCTCAAAGTCGCCAACCCATGCTCGCGGTCTACGCCCGTCACATCCGTGATGTCATAAGCTCCGGTTTGACCGACGAAGGTAACGCGCCCTCGCGCTGCTCCCTCGATGACGGAAAGCGAGGTCGCAAGCTCGTCCCCCTTGAAGAAGAAGCCGCTGGCCTGGCGTGTGACTTTGCCGTTCGCATCCAGCATCGTCAGCGAGACGACGGACGGGAGCGCATCGCGGAAAGGAAGCGGCACGGCATCAAAAGCCGTCGGAGCGGTGGGAGGTGTGATCGTATTATTGCCGGAACGCAGCCAGAGAGTCACGACGCTGGCTATCAGAACAAGAGCGACGGCGATGCTGCCGCCAATCATCCACCACTTCTTAGCTTTGCTGCGATCTTTCGTCTCATCACGAGCATGTTCAAGCGCACCACCCGCTCCGTTCGGAGAGAGAGGTGCTGCGACGCCAGCAGGGCGTTCAAGCACCATCGTCGGGTCGCCGCCGACACCGATGAGCGGGAGTTTCCCGGACCGAGCGGTCGTGACTCTCGTCATCTCGTCGTCTTCGACTGCGCCGACATGCGCGAAGACCGGAGAGGCCTTGAGCGCAGCACGCATCTCTGCGGCGCTTGCCGGACGCAGAGAAGGTTTCAGGGAAAGCGCCTGCATCAAAACGGCTGAGAAACCTTCGGGGACTTCCGGGTTGACTTTGTTGACCACAGCGAGCGGGTCTTCCTTATCGTCGAAGCTGTCTGCGGCGCGTTTTAGTGCGTCTTCGGGAATGCTCCCTGTCAGGAGTTGGTAGAGGGTTGCCGCCAGCGAGTAGAGATCTGAGCGTGGGCCAGTGCGCTCGCCCTGAATCTGTTCGAGCGCGGCGTAGTTGAGCGTGTAGCCCACCACACTCATCCCCGAAGTGGTGCGCGTCATCTGCCCGGCGGTGCCCTTCGCCAGACCGAAATCCAGCAGTACAATCTTGCCCTGCGCCGTGAGTTTCAAATTCGACGGCTTGATGTCGCGGTGGATGACGGGCGGCTCATGCGTGTGCAGATAATCGAGCGCGTCGAGCAGTTCGTCTGCCCACGCCGCAACTTCCGTTGGCGAAAAGGGACGCTGGCGGCGCTGGAGCAACTCGCCCAGGTCGCTGCCCGGAATAAACTCCATGACGAGAAACTGCCCGTCATCCTCAGAGAAGTGGTCAATTACCTTTGGCAGCGCCGGATGGCGCAGATTGGCGAGCAGGCGCGCCTCGCGCTCAAACGCGCGCTTGAGATCATCCGTCACGACCAATCTTTCTTTGAGCGCGACGGTGCGGCTCAGGCGCTCGTCCACAGCTTCATAGACCGCGCCCATCCCGCCGCGCCCGAGTTGCCGGACGATGCGGTAGCGGCCTTGCAAAACTGTGTCAGGAGCAGGCATCCCAATTCTCCCCGGATAATCTAGAAACAACGCGAGTTTATCTTTAACGAGGGAGATTTGCTAGACGAACTCTGGCAGGATGATTTGCACGGAAGACGAAAAGCGAGGAGGCCAGAGGAGACGGAAGCCCGAAGTAGAAGCATAACTTTCATCATTCCTCACTTGGGTTTTTCTTCTGGCTTCTGGATTCTGACGCCTGACACCTGCTTTTCGTTAGTTGAGATTGTTGAAAAGAACCACGTCGCTTGTGACGATTCCTCGCGCGACAGCCAATTGCTTCCAGTCGCGCGACCACTCGAAGGCGAAGATGAGATCGGATTTGAAATTGGTCAACTGCACCGGCTTGCCATCATCAATTGACTGGCTCCAGATGTTTGAGACGCCGCTGCGCGAATCCACGTAGGTGAGCGAGCGCCCGTCCGGCGTCCAGCGCACCATCATCGAAGGCAGGTTGAGCATCTTGACGGGCTGCCCGCCTTCAAACGGAATCAGGGCGATGCCCAGTTGGCTCTCAGGCTTTTGATCCCAGTAATAACAGGCAATCATCTTGCCGTCGGGCGAGACCATCGGCGCGACCGCATACTTGTCCGTCAGTTTCACAGCCTCTCCGCCGTCAATCGAGACCCGCCAGAGATTCGGGTGTGACACGCCGAAGGAGGTATAGATGACCCACTTGCCGTCGGGCGAGAACGTAGGATTGCGGTCGTAGCTGCCATTGGTCAACTGCTTCGGATTGCTGCCGTCAATGTCCATCCGCCAGATACTGTGCCGGTTGTCTTTTCGATCCGAGAAGAAAGCTATGTAACGACCGTCGGGCGAGACCACCGGGTTGAAGTTAGCGCCCGCATCAGAGGTCAACTGTTTCTGATTGCGGCCATCCCCATCCATTATCCAGAGGTCATAATTGCCGGAGGCGTCCGACGAGTAGACGATTTTGCCGTCAGGCGTCCACGCCCCGCTGTTGTATTTGACTGCGCCGGAAGTAATCTGTTTGGCCTGACTCGTGTCTACGACACCGGCGGCGGAGGCACGTGACGGCGTGCCCGTTATCCCCGGCGCGATCCAGATGTTTGTGCTGGCATCGTGACGCACCGTGACCAGATCGCCGGTCTCTGATGCCAGACCGACGCCTTTATAGTTGTTCAGGTCATTGGTCAGGCGGCGCGCCGTGCCCTCGGGGTAGGAAAGATGCCAGAGCTGCGACAATCTTGAATCCTGATCCGTCGCGTTTATCACCAGGCCGCTGCCATCGGCCAGCCAACTGATTTGCCCGACCCCCAGCCACCTCTCCGAAGTGAGAGGCTTCTCCGTTCCATCCTCGGCGTTCACTTCGATGACGGTCATTTCCTTTCCGGCGCTGGTATCTCCCACAGAGACGGCGATTGATTTACCGTCGGGCGACCAGGCGGGTATCTCGTAAAACTGAGGCGACTTGCGCTCGTGCAGGCGTTTCTCTCCGGTGCCGTCAGCATTGGCGACAATCAAATGCCACTCGCCTTTAACCGGCTCGCCACGCACGAAAGCGAGTTGCTTGCCGTCGGGCGAGAAGGTGACGGGCGTATCCACGTCCGTCATAATCTTTTTCGGATCGCCGCCCAGCACAGAGACCTGATACAGGTCTCTCAGAGGAATGTTCGGCTGGGCTATGACGTAGTAGATATAATTGCCGTCGGGCGAAATCGTGACTCCGAAATAATCAACTGCCGCAGGCTCGACGATTGCTAAGTTTCTGGACGAGGCGACCTGCCTGACCCAGAGACTTCGCTGTCCGGCTTCGTTGACGATGTAGGCGACGATCTTGCCGTCGGGCGAGATGGCAGCCCCGACGCTTTTGCCTGTCGTCGTCAGCCTCGTGATTTTCACTGGCTGAACGGAAGCGGGGGTTCTTTTGGCGCGCTGGTGCAGGTAGAGGTAGACCAGCCCGGTGATGCCTGCGGCGAAGCCTGCGACCAGCGCCAGTACTGCCCATTGCTTGAATCTCTCGTTAGGCTTGAGGCGTGCCGCTGGCTGTCCCGATGCGAGGGTTGAGCGCGCCGCCGGAACGTGGCTCGTATGCGTCGCTCTTTCTCTTTCTGTCTCAAGCGAATTCTGCGCGCTGATGGTGCTAAAAGCTCCAAGGCTTCTAAAATCGGGCGGAACTGAGGTTTCCAGCTTGGCCTCAAAATCCACTTCCTGCTTCAAGGCTCTCAGGTCAACGAGCAAATCCTTGATCGTCTGGTAGCGTTCCTCTTTATCTTTGCGCAGCGCCTTTCTCAAAATCCTTTGCAACTCAAGCGGCGTCTCGTGCGGGCTGCCCGGCAAAAGCGGCGGCTCGCGGTCAAGCACGGCGACGATGACATCGCTCGTCGTCTCTCCACTGAAAGGCACACGCCCCGCGACCATCTCATAAAGCACACAGCCCAGACTCCAAATATCCGTCCGGGCATCTAGCTGATAGCCCCGCGCCTGCTCAGGCGACATGTAGGAGACCGTGCCCATCACCATGCCAGGACTTGTGTTGACGAGCATCTGTGTCTGAGCTTCCGTATCAACCAGAGAAGCCTGCCGCTCGGTCGGCTTGGCCAGCCCGAAGTCGAGCAGCTTGGCGTAGCCGTCCTGACGAAGCATGATGTTCTCAGGCTTCACGTCGCGGTGGATAATCCCGACTGAGTGCGCGGCGGTCAGCGCCGCGGTGATCTGCGCGGCGATGTCGAGCGCCTCGGAGAGTTTGACGCGCCGTCCAGCCATATGCTGGCGCAGCGTTTTGCCATCAATGAATTCCGTAGCGATGAAGTGCGAGCCATCGTCTTCACCGATCTCGAAGATGGTTAGAATATTCGGATGATTCAGGCTGGAAGCGGTTTTTGCTTCCTGCACGAAGCGCTGCATGCGCTGCTGGTCGGAAGCGATTTCGGGCGGCAGAATTTTCAAAGCGACGACACGATCAAGCGTCGTATCGGTGGCGAGATAGACCTCGCCCATCCCGCCCGCGCCCAAGTGGGAGCGAATTTCGTAGCGACCAAGACTAGTGCCGGTGGCGATTGACATTTGAAAAGTTGACGAATGCGTTGAAGCGAAAAGCTACCCCGCGCAAGTACCTGAGTAGTACGCAACTTTCACGATTTTAGTTGCGTTCGGCTGATAATGCCAGCGAGGAATAGTAGGCAGTAGGCAGTGGGAAGTTAAAAACTAAAAACACGAACGCTGCATGTCGCACCGACTCTTTTCTTGACTGCCCACTGCCCACTGCTTACTGCCCACTGCTATTCCCCCGCGCAGCGTATCCCGGCAAAAGCGATGCGAAATTGGCGGCGAAAGAAGTTACGAAACGAGATGCGTAAGGTGGAAGCCTGCGTTGCCCACGAACCGCCCTTCAAAACACGATGGTCTCCATCAAACCACGTTTCCGAATATTCGGGATAAGGGAAAGGCTTGAAGTTCGGATAACCGAGAAAAGGGCTGCTCGTCCATTCCCACACGTTGCCGGTCATATCCAAACATCCGTATGCGCTCGCGCCTTCAGGGAAACTCCCGACCGGCGTCGTTCCCCAGAAGTGATAATTGAAATTACAGAAGGCACGCGAAGGCTCATCGTCTCCCCAACTGAAACGCCGCTTCCGCTCGCACTCATTATCCCACGACGCAGCCTTTTCCCATTCCGCTTCGGTCGGCAGGCGCTTATTCATAAAACGCGCGTAAGCCTCAGCCTCGTACCAACTGACGCCTACGACCGGGTGCTGCCCCGTCATCAAACTCTCGTCGAACATTCTTTGCACGCGCCACTCTCCGCTTTGTTGCGTCCAGTAAAGCGGAGCTTTCCAGTCTTCGCGCTCGCGCCACTCCCAGCCTTCATCGCTCCACCATTCGCGCCTGCGGTAACCACCCTCGTTGATGAAATGCGCGTACTCTTCATTGGTTGTCAGCAATTTGTCTACCCTGAAAGCCGGAACATAAACGGTGTGCAGCGGACTTTCGTTATCGTAAGCGAAAGCATCCCCGCTCGCTCCCATCAGAAAAGCGCCTTCCGCCACGCTCGCCATCTCGCCCGCCTGTGCGGAAAGCCCCGCCGGGAAAGTGTCGGAGGCGACGCGGTTTGATTCATCAATAGTCGCGGTCGCAACCGGGCGCGTCTTCTTCGCTGGATTCAGCAGCTGAAAGAGATAAGCGAGCGTCTCCTGATGCTGCTGCTCATGCTCAAGGACGAGGCGGAAGGCGTAAGCGTCGCGCAGGAGCGGGTCGGATTCGTCAAACCTCGTCTCGTTCAGATGACGAAGGGTGCGCTCTCGGACGCGCGTTAAGTAATTCTCCATCTCGCGGCGCGTCGGGAGATTCTTCGACTCTTCGCGCGGCGTGTTGATTGGATCGAAGATTCTCTCAAAACGCTCATCCGGCGCGGCTTCACCTTTCAATTTTTGCAGCAACCAGTAGGCTTCAAAGACGCCGATGTGCGCGAGATGCCAGATAATCGGGCGAAAACCAAAGCCCGGACTTTCGTGCAAATCCTCTTCGCGCGCCAGATCAAAGAGCGCGAGTGTGCGCTCGCGCGTCCGCTCCATCTGCTCTGCAATCTCTTCCACTTCGTGCCTGGCCAACTTCGTTTCCCCTCAACTCCCGCCGCGTGTTAATAATGAGAGCGTGATACGTTATCATAGCAGAAGGACGAAAACAGACGCGCCGTTGTTAGCAATAGATTGGGATTTAAGGCAGCACCGCCAGCAGTACTGACCTGCTGAGAGTTTCGCGCTCAAATATTTCTTCAAAGGATTGGTAATGTCCCGACAATCGTCTGACCAACCTCACAACGCTCAACTCGTCATTCACAACCTCGTCCGCGCCGATCTACAGTCGAGCTTTGCGGAGGATGTGCGCGCGGGGCTTTCGGCTTCCCCTAAGCATCTCTTCCCGAAATATTTTTACGACGAACTGGGATCGCAACTCTTCGAGGCCATCTGTCTCCTGCCGGAATATTACCTGACGCGCGCCGAAAACGAGATTCTCACGCGCTACGCGGACGAAATTGTTAGTGAGTTTTCCACCGAAAAGGTTTCACTCATCGAGATGGGCAGCGGCAGCGCCTTAAAGACACGCCTCATCATCGAAGCTTTATTAAAGCGACAAGGTGAGCTTCTCTACATCCCCGTTGACATTTCCGCCACCGCTCTCGAACAAAGTTCGCGCGTACTGCTGCAATCTTATCCAAATTTAAGAATCAACGCTTACGCCAGCGATTACTACGAAGCCATCAATGCGCTTCGCGGAGAGCTGAAGGGGCGCACGCTTGCCCTTTTTCTCGGCTCGAACATCGGAAACTTCGACATAGAAGAGGCACACACTTTCCTTCGCGCCCTGCGCAGCGTGCTCAAAGCGGGCGACGCTCTCCTGCTCGGCGTAGACTTGCGTAAAGAAGCAAGGATTCTGGAAGAGGCTTACGACGATCCGCTCGGCGTCACAGCCTCCTTCAACCTCAATCTGCTCACGCGCATCAACCGCGAGTTTGAAGCCGATTTCAATTTGCGCGCCTTTCATCATCAGGTCGTTTACAACGAAGAGTTGGGGCGCGTCGAAGTTTACATCGTCAGCCGGAAGACGCAGACCGTCTCGATCCGCCGCCTTGAGATGGAAATCCGTTTTGCAGAGGGCGAGCGTATTCACACCGAGAACTCTTACAAGTATGACCCAATGGGTCTCTCGCAACTGGCCAGCGCGACCGGCTACACACGCGCGCGAACCTGGCTCGACGAGCGCGAGCAATTCAGCAGCAATCTTTTCATTGCGATAGAGTAATCAGTAGTCAGTAATCAGCCAAAAGCTTTTACTGACTACTGATTACTGACTACTGAAAACTTTAATTATGATTCACGACGAGACGATTGAAACGCAGGACTCTTGTGCAGAGACGGACGCGGCGGCGGCGCGCAGAGTCTTTCCGCTTCTGACCGACACGGTGACGCAGGAATCCGCGCCGCTGTTTGTCGAGAATTTGCGGCGCGGCGCGAAACCTCGCACGGACTGGATGTGCGGCATCGAGTTTGAATTGTTCGGCTACGATCTGAGGCGCGATTATGAACGCATCCGTCCCTCTCAGGTTCAGCGAGTGCTTGAAGGCTTTGCTCCTTCCTCAAACGATCTCGTCTATGAAGACAGCCTGCTCATTGAGGTCAACGCCGGGCAGATGAATCGGCTGACGGTCGAGCCGGGCGGGCAGGTCGAATTCTCCGGCGCGCCGCAGCGCAATCTTCAAGATGTCGAGCGCGAAATTCAAAGATACCTCACGCGCCTCCACGAAATTGCCGAAGGCGATTGCCTGGCCTTCCTCGCGGTCGGCTTCGACCCTCTGCGCAAGCTGGAAGAACAGCGCTGGTTTCCGAAAGCCCGCTACGAAGTGATGCGCCCGTACCTTGCCACACGGGGCGCGCGCGCGTGGGACATGATGACGCGCACCTGCGCCGCGCAAGCCAATCTGGATTATGGCTCGCCGGAAGACCTCGCCAAAAAATTCCAACTCGGCAATCGTCTCGCACCCATCGTGACGGCCATCTTTGCCAACTCGCCTTTTGAGGACGGGCGCGTTTCCGATTACAAATCAACGCGCGCCGCCGCGTGGCTGGAAACAGACGATGACCGCACGGGCGTCTGCCCGCCCTCGATCAGCGAAGAATTTTCGCCCGATGCCTTTGTGGCTTATGCGCTCGACGTGCCGATGCTCTTCGCGCAACGCGACGGGCGTTACTTTGACGAGCCGACGGGGATGAAGTTCGGCGACTTTTTAGCGCGCGGTTGTCGTTCCGTACAGCCCGTCTTCGGCGATTGGGCCGACCATCTGACGACCATCTTTACGGAAGCGCGTCTCAAGCAACACATAGAGGTTCGCAGCGCCGACTGCGGCAGCCTACAGATGGCGCTCGCCCTGCAAGCTCTCTGGAAAGGCTTGATGTACGACGCTGCGGCTCTCGACGAAGCGCTCAAGTTAGCGCCCCGGTTGAACCGCGAAGAGATGCTCAATCTTCAGGAGCGCGTGGCGCGGGACGCCTTAGGCGCGCGTTTCGACGGCTTGAACGTACTCAGCATCGCTAAAGAGATCGTGAGGCTTGCCCGAAGCGGACTGGCGAGCATAGCACCTTCGGAGGTCGGCTATCTGGACGTGCTTCGCGAGCAGGTCATCGAAGATGAAATGTGCCCGGCGGACATTCTACTGCACAACTGGCATGGCTCCTGGCATGGCTCGATGAAACACGTCACCGAATATTTACGCATCGCTTAAAATGTCTGTGCCTGAAGAAAGCAATGCTCCGCTCGTAGAGTTTCGCAACGCGAGCTACAGCGTGCCCGGCCTGGCAGCGCAGATTATTTCCAATCTCAATCTCAAAGTGCGGCGCGGCGAAACGCTCGTCCTGCTGGGCGAGTCGGGGTGTGGAAAGACGACGACGCTCCGTCTCGTCAATCGTCTCCTGCTGCCCACTTCGGGCGAAGTGCTGGTTGAGGGCAAGCGCACCATAGAGTGGGATGCTATCAGTTTGCGGCGTCGCACGGGCTACGTGATTCAGGAGGCCGGGCTGTTTCCCCACTTCACCATCGAGCGCAACGTCGCGCTCGTGCCCAACCTTGAAAATTGGGGCAGAGAACGCGTGCGCGAGCGTGTGCGTGAACTGCTGCAACTCGTCGGACTCAACGCGGAGGTGTTCGCGTCGCGCTTCCCGCGCGAACTATCCGGCGGTCAGCGTCAGCGTGTCGGCGTGGCGCGTGCGCTTGCAGCCGAGCCGCCGCTGCTGCTGCTCGACGAACCCTTCGGCGCGCTCGACCCTTTGACGCGCGCAACGCTTCAAAGAGAGTTTAAGGCACTCTCAAAGCAACTGGGCAAGACCGTCATCTTCGTGACGCATGATGTGCGCGAGGCTTTGCTGCTGGGGACGCGCATCGGCCTGATGCATGCCGGGCAACTCGTCCTGCTGGAGACGCCGGAAGATTTCCTGCGCTCTCGCTTGAGCCAGGCGCGTGCATATATCGAAACGCTCCGTCTCGATTCGCGCATCATCGAAGCCATGCAGACTCAGGAATCGCCTGCCGCTGACGCTTCCGGGAGGAACGAACCGTGAGCGCGTGGGCAGAGTTCCTCAAAACCAACTGGCAGGACATCCTCACGCGCATGGGCGAGCATTTGATGCTCGTGCTCGTCTCGACTTCGATTGCTGTCGCCATCGGAATCCCGCTCGGCATCCTGCTCTCGCGCCGCCCACGCTTACGCTCTCCCGTGCTTGGGCTGGCGAATGTGATGCAGACCGTGCCGAGCCTCGCCCTCTTTGGCTTTCTCATCCCGCTTCCCTACATTGGCGGCATCGGCGCGCGTACGGCCATCGTCGCGCTCGTGCTCTACGCGCTTCTGCCCGTGATTCGCAACACCGTGACGGGCATTCTCGGCGTTGATAAAAACGTGCGCGAGGCTGCCGTCGCGATGGGGATGACGGACAGGCAGATTCTCTGGCAAGTGGAATTGCCGCTCGCCATGAGTGTGATTCTGACGGGCGTGAGAGTTGCGGTCGTGATTGCGGTCGGCGTGGCGACGATTGGCGGATTCATCGGCGCAGGCGGACTGGGCGCGTACATTTTTCGGGGCTTGCGCCAGTACGACGATCATCTGCTGCTGGCTGGCGCTGTCCCCGCCGCTTTGATGGCGCTCGCGGCAGACTTCGGACTCGGCTTACTCGAAAAGCGTTTCGACACGAGCGCGAAGAGAGAGACTGCGAAGAAAAGTCCGGTGAAGCGCACACTCGCGTGGGGCTTGCTCGCTATAGTTTTGCTTGCCGGCGGATATGCGATGTGGCGCGCTGCACGTTCGTCTGCGGACACGAGGACATCTGACGCCGAGCGCCCGCGCGTGACAGTCGGCTCGAAAGATTTTACGGAATCCGTGCTGCTCGCGGAGATTTTCTCGCAGTTGCTGGAAGCGAGAGGCGTGGAAGTCGTGCGGCAGTTTGATCTGGCCGGGGCGCTTCCGCACAAGGCGCTCATCAGCGGACAGATTGACGCTTACCCTGAATATACGGGCACGTCCTACATGGACATCCTGAAACACCCGCTCAACACGGAGCCGCGCGACGTTTACGAAACGGTTAAGGGCGACTATGCAGAGAAGTTCAACGTGGAAGTCAGTCCGCCGCTCGGCTTCGAGAACACGTTCGCCATTCTCGTGCGGGGCGAGGATGCGCGCCGTCTCAATTTGAAAACCGTCTCGGACGCCGTGCCTCATGCGCGAAACTGGCGCGCGGGCTTCGGGCAGGATTTCATGTCGCGCGCCGATGGCTATCCCGGTTTCGCGCGCACGTACAGTTTGCAATTCAGTGCAGCCCCGCGCGAGATGGATTTGTCGCTCACCTATCGCGCGCTCGCAACCCGTCAGGTTGATCTGATTGCGGGAAACTCTACCGATGGATTAATCACCACGCTCGACCTCGTCCAACTCGAAGACGACCGCCACTATTTTCCGCCCTACGAGGCCGTCATCCTGATTCGCCGCGACACCACGGCGCGCGTGCCCGCCGCCGTGGAGGTTCTCTCGCTGCTTGAAGGCAGACTTTCAACGGAAGAGATGCGCCGTTTGAATTATGAAGTTGACGGGAAGAAGCGTGACAAGCGAGAGGTTGTGCGCGAGTGGATCGCAAAAAGAGCAATGGGCAATTAACTATTAGCCTCGATAGCCGACGGACTTGAATTATTTTGCGTTGACAAGTCTAACTTGGGGGCGTATAAGCGGGTTGCCGTTGCCTTCAGCCTCAAACCTCATTGACACCTTGAAGGAGAAAGCCGATGAATCCTCAACTACACTCCTTCGTCGTTGGAAATAAAAGACTGTTTCAGTTCCTACTCATTTTCTGCGCCTCAATCTTTTTGATGAAAGGGATGATGACTCCAAGTGTCGCTCAGTCGTCAGGGGAAAGAGAGCTGGAAGATAAGATACCGAAGCATCTGCCTATCAAAGTAAAAATCAAGAAGGAGAAAGAAAAGGCTTTCAAGAATTTGAAGAATGAGAAGTGGGTTCGTGACTTTCAGCTTGAGATTACAAACACCGGAAACAAACCGATCTATTTTCTGAGCCTATCCATAACCTTACCCGAACTAACAGCACCTGACGGAAAAAACATTGGGCTTGTCGTACACTACGGCAGAGGTCAGTTAATAAATATCGAAAACAAAGCGACACGGGATGACATTCCCATCATGCCTGGCGAGACTTATGATTTCAGTTTCCCCAGCATTGTGGTGGAGAGTTGGGAGGGTTTCAAGCAGAGAGAGAAGAAACCTGACCCAAAGAAACTCATCTTGCGTTTCCAGGCGCTGAGTTTCGGCGATGGAACTGGATTCTTGGGAAGGAACGGAATGACCGTCCCTAGTCTGCCGAGTGAATCTTCAAGCTTAGACGGTTGCAAGCCTGAACCGAGCTTAAACGATTCGGGAGGCATGAAAGTCCAACAGGTGTCGTGGAGCAACCAGCCCGCGATATTCACGACAAAGGATTTGCCAGCAACTTTTCTGCTGGCAATTTTTTTACCCTCAGAGTCATCGCAGCTAACAACCCTCAAGACAAATCCTCAGTCAGGATTATGTTGCCCCGGTAATCAATGCTTCCGCTCCAAGCCATACGTCACAAATTGCATTTGTGGGGGTACGGATGCACTTGAGCCAGCTACTTGTAGTGATCCATTCGGAGGATATAAATACTGGCAATGCAATAGCTGCCCTGATGGTACGCACTCCGATTATTACCAATACCCAAATAGTGGATGCCCGGACAACCAGTATCCGACCGGGAATCCCAACTGCTGCGCCTGCCCTCAACAGTTGAGTTGCGACGAAGGCTACTGGGACAAGACTAGCTGCAAGTGTGTCTGCAATCCAGAAGCTCAACAAAACTGTATGAATGTAGACAATAGCTACTGGAACGAAGCCATCTGTAAATGTGTTATCTACGGCTCTCCCCTCATCATAGATACTTCGGGCAACGGCATCAGCCTCACCTCTGCGGCTAACGGCGTCCTCTTTGACCTCGACAACGACAACCATAGAGAAAAACTGGCGTGGACAACACCCGGCTCTGACGACGCATGGCTCGCCCTTGACCGCAACGGCAACGGCCAAATAGAGAACGGCGCGGAGTTGTTCGGCAACTTTACCCCACAGCCTCAATCAGCCACGCCCAACGGATTCTTGGCCTTAGCCGAATACGACAAACAGGCCAACGGCGGAAACCGTGATGGAATGATTAATAAGAAAGATGCCGTCTTCACCTCTTTGCGCCTGTGGCGAGACACCAATCATAACGGCGTCTCGGAAGCGGGAGAGTTGCAGACGTTGCCGGAAGTGGGAGTGGCGAAACTAGAGCTTGACTATAAAGAGTCGAAGAGAGTTGACCGGCATGGCAATCAATTCAGGTACAGGGCGAAGGTCAAAGACAAACATGATGCTCAGGTCGGGCGTTGGGCCTGGGATGTGTTTCTCGTTTCTGCGCCGTAATGCGCTAAAGCTTAATTCCTTCAACACCCGCAGGTTCACAATAGCTTGCGGGTGTTTTTTATTTGAAGTTAAAATCCTCTTATCTTCCGACACTGTAATTTATGGCACTGATGAAGCATGAGGTGGAGATTCGCACCGGGCGTCGAGACGGCGATGGACAGATTCGTGTCTCCGTCTTTATGAATGATTTGCTGGCCTTGACGCTCGAAGGGCACGGCGAGCGTGCGCCGACGCTCCTGTTGACGCTGGAGCAGGCACGAAAACTTCAGAATGCGCTCGCGGAGTTAATCCGAGGCGCGGAAGAAGCCATCAGAGACGAGCAGCACAAGACGGAAGCATGGCGCGGCGAAGAGAGAAGACGGCTGGCGAGTTGAACTAAAGGTCAGCCAGGAGCGGCTCACCTGAAAAAGTAGATGACAACCACCAAGGCACAAAGTCACTAAGAAGGAAACTTTTACCTGTCTTGTGACTTTGTGCCTTGGTGTTGAAAATCAGGCTGTTACTTCCTGACCAGCGTTACTCTCACAGGCTCTGAGAGCGAACTGGTCGGGACTTCCATCTTGATTGTTTGATAGCCCTTGGCCTTGATGACCAGCTTGAGTTCGCCCATGTGAATCGGGGGCAGGACGGCGACGCCCTTGTCGTTAGAAGAATTCCAAGACTCGCAGAAATAACCGTCCGAGCGCTCTGACTCCAGCTTGGCGTATGCGCCTTTGATGGGATTGCCGCTTTCATCCACGACGCGCAGGTCAAGCCGACCGATGCCGTTGGGCTGTGAAGGGGCACGGCCCATGTTGGGGATGTCGTTACCGTTCTGTGCTGAATCCTGCTGGCTCTGTCCGAGACTTAAACTGAAAGACGCTGCGATAATCAGCGTGGCGATAAATAACTTACGCATTTCTTAAGCTCCTAAATATTGGCTGTGATGAGGAAACGTTTTACCGGGGGCTGGCGGCGATTGATTCTGATGCGCGCGTGGCGTGTGGCCGTTGCATGCCCGCACTCTTGATTATACAGCCGTTCAGAAAAATTGAAAGACTTAATTTGCTCGTCGCTCGGCGGCATCCGTAAGGAGAAAAAAACCGTGAAGAAAACAGTCATCTCCCTGCTTGTCATCCTCTCTCTCTGCCAAAGTTTTGCCAGCGCACAACGAAGCGAGCCGAAACGTCAGAATGCAATCGTGCTCATTAAAGCCGGACGGCTCATAGATGTGCGCTCCGGGCGCGTGCTCGAAAATCAGGGCATCCTCATTGAAAATGATCGTATTAAGGCGGTCGGACCGTTTGACAGCCGCCTCGCGCTTCCTCATCCTGCGGCGCGAATCATTGACCTCTCAAAGGCGACCGTGCTGCCCGGTCTCGCCGATACACACACGCACATTCTCTTGCAGGGCGACATCACAACCGCCGACTACGACGAGCAGTTGCTTAAAGAGTCCATTCCCTATCGCACCATTCGCGCCACGGTCGCGGCCAAGACTGCCCTGATGAACGGCTTTACGGCCTTGCGCGATCTGGAAACGGAAGGCGCGATGTATGCCGACGTGGATGTCAAAGTGGCTATCAATCGCGGCGTCATTCCGGGGCCGCGCATGTTCGTCTCCACCCGCGCATTTTCAGCAACCGGCATGTACCCGCTCTCAGGCTATTCCTGGGAATTGAAGATGCCCGAAGGTGTCCAGATTGTTGACGGTGCGGACAACATCCGGCGGGCTGTGCGCGAGCAGGTCAAGTATGGCGCAGACTGGATCAAGTTTTACGCCGACCGTCGCTACTTTCTAAAAGACGGCGCGCTCCACTCCTGGGTCAATTTCACGGATGAAGAGATGAAGGCGCTGGTTGACGAATCGCACCGGCTGGGTCGCCGTGTGGCCGCGCACGCGATGGGGCGCGAAGGCATCGAAGCTTCGCTCAAGGCTGGCGCAGATTCTATCGAGCACGGCTACGGGCTGGACGAAGAGATGATGGATAGAATGGTCAAACAGGGCACGTACTGGTGTCCGACCATCTACGTCGGCGCTTACGTTGCTGAAGGGCGCGCTGCCGCTGGCGCTCCCATCTGGCTCACGATGCGCGACCTCGAAGCCAAAGCGTTCGGGCTAGCCGTGCGTAAGGGAGTGAAAATAGCTTACGGGACGGACGCGGGCGGCTATGCGTGGACTGAGAATCAGGCCAAAGAGTTTGCCTACATGGTGCGCTACGGCATGACGCCGATGCAGGCAATTCAATCAGCGACGACCGTTGCCGCAGAGCTTCTGGAAAGGCCAAACGACATGGGCGCGATTGAAGTTGGAAAGTACGCCGACATCATCGCGGTCGCTGGCGATCCCATACGTGACATCACTGAACTCGAGCGTGTGCGCTTCGTGATGAAAGGCGGCGAGGTCGTGCGAAATGACTTTGGTCGCTAATGATTGCCGCCTTCCGGCGTCTGCTCGAGATTTGATAACAATAAGCAAACAGCACCCGACATTGACTTGCCGCCGGATTGGGCGTATAGGCGTAGCCAGATTACTTGCTGACTTTAACTAGCGTGCAACTGTAGACCAACGGGAGCCTCTACATCCTTTCCCGCCGTTCTACATTCCCGTTACCCTTCCGATTTGGTTGTCGTTAAGGAGGCACCCTATGAAACGCCTATGCGCCGTCGCTTTGCTGGTCATTGCGGCTTCAATCACGATTCTCGGTCAGGGAGAAAAGTCTGACTACAACAAGATCACCGTCGTGGAAACGCTCGAAGCAGCGGGAAACTTCCAGACGTTACTCAATGCTTTAAAAACAGCGGGGCTGATTGACACTTTGAAAGGACAGGGACCCTTCACACTTTTTGCGCCAAACGATGCGGCTTTCAGTAAGCTGCCTGCCGGAACTCTCGATACGTGGCTAAAGAATCCGGCGAAGTTGAAGGCTTTGCTTCTCTATCATGTCGCCTCTGGAAAGCTCTCCATCAAAGATTTGCAGGGCAAGACGGACAAGTCCGTCACGATGATGGCAGATGGAAAAGCCTGGTTTTTGTGCGACGCGTCAGCGCCGACCGGCGATCAAACGAAAGTGCAGTTCGAATGCAATGAGAACCCGGCTCAAAAGAAGGCGGACGCCAAGCCTCAATGTAGTGACATGGGAAAGCATACGCTCGTCCTGAATAAATCGGCGAAGGTCATCATGGCCGACCTCAGCGCCGCAAACGGCATGATTCATGTCATTGATGCTGTGCTGACGCCAACAAAACAGTAGAACCGCCTCAGTTCTCTTTGAAGCCGCCGGGTGGGTGACTGTCCTCGCTAAACTCTGCGTGGAAGAGCAAGAGGCCAGCCGCCTGAGGATAGGCAGTGAAGACACCGACCATCAACGAGATGGCGGGCGTTTCGTCGTATCTCTCAAAAGCGTCCGCTTGTTGCTCCGCCCTCATTTAAGTCTTAAGATACAAAGGCCAAAAGATAAAATCGAGGCATTGAAGATCAGCGCGCTTTCAGTTAGTAGGAGATTAAGGCTTGAGTACAAGTGATTTTTACGGAGACGATGCTCGCCCTGAAGAGAAACCCGGCAGGCGGCTGATGGCAACCCTATTGGCTATTTTGCTCGCCGGGTGTGTGCTCGCAGCGGCGGCATACTTCATTGCGCGGCAGAGAGCATCGCGCTTGAATGGTGGTGGCATGCCCGCCACCGCGCCAGCAGTAAACGAAGTCCCACCCACAGAAACCGCAGCAGCGAAATCGTGGAAGATCACAGGCGCGCTGACAGAAGCCTGCACCTGCTCCGTTCCCTGCTCTTGCAACTTCGGTGAAGGGCCGTCGCCGCATTCTTACTGCTACCCGTTCTATTCCTACCACATTCGCAAAGGCAACTATGGCGACGTGGTGCTTGACGATTTGCATTTCGGCTCAGCCGATTTGGGCGGCGGGCGGCACATGTTCATGGACGAACGAGCGAACGAACGGCAGCGCGAAGCCTTGCGAGTTATCATGGCTCGTGTCATCGAGCGCGTGTCAGTTGACAATTCGGAGAAGAAGGCGAAAGAGATTTCAGGGGAGATACAGTATGTCGCCGTTGAGCAGCAATACGACGAGAGGAAGAATCTCCTGAAGGTGGCAGGCATCGGCGAGTTTGCCGCCGACTACATCATGGGTCTGGACAAATCCTCGCCGGTCGTCGTCCGCAACAACACGACGTGGCGCATACACGATTCGATTAAAGCCAAGACGAGCGTTTACAAAGCCAAGATCGGGCGCGACGTGGTGAACACGAAAGATACGAACAGCAATCAGGGCGATTTTGAATATTCGGACCAGATGAATTTTGGCGGCCCTGTGCGCTGGAACTGCGGCGCGTGCGCCAATCGCATGGCACACGGCGATGGCGAACAATCGTGCCACAAATAAAAGTGATGAGTCATGAGTTATGAGTGCTGAGTAAGAGCAAGTTTTAACTCAGCACTCATGACTCATTACTACTTTCGGAGGTGTTTCGATGACCTGGATTGACGTACTTATCTTACTTCTCGTCGCGGGATTATGCGGGTCCCTGGGACAGGCCATTAGCGGCTTCTCGCGCGGCGGCTGTCTGGTGTCCATCGCGCTCGGCTTCATCGGCGCGATCATCGGCATGTGGCTCGCCCGCTCGCTCAAACTGCCGGAGCTTTTTGCTATAGACATCGGCGGGACGAGGTTTCCTATCGTCTGGTCAATCATCGGCGCAACCCTCTTCGTCGCCGTCATCGGCCTGCTGACTAGACGGCGAGTCTAGCCGATAGCGACAAGCCATGACAGCAGCGGAGTTGTTCGGCTTAGCCACAATATCTAGGGCTGGGCCCGAACTTTTTATCTACTTATTGACGATGTGATGATTCTGGCGTATTCTCGCTCCGCAATTCAAAGGGGTTTCGGGTCGGAGCTTACCAGTCAGAAGCTAGCCATTACCACGTACCTTGTTCCGGCCACTCCGCGTTGTCAGTTTAATGGCAATGCTCCACCAACTCACCTAGAAGGAGTGAAAAGATAATGGCTACTAAAAAAGCAGCTAAGAAAACAGGCGGCGCAAAGAAGAGTTCCAAGAAGGCCGCGAAGAAAGCCGCCGTCGGGGTTTCGGCAGGCTCGCTCGCTTGCATACGTAAGTGTCATGATAATTTCCTCAAATGCCTGCAAACAACCCATAATTTTAAGCTGTGCGCTGCTCAATATCAGAAGTGCATACGCGCTTGCCTCAATCTATAGTCAATTAGTTTCGTGCGTCTGCACTTAAGCAGGATGAAGCGGCAGGTCTACGAAAGGCTTGCCGCTTCATTGCGCTCAAGCCGGTCTTCCTCCGGTGACTCACACGGCTCAGGGCAACGGTCTCGCCTTTGCCTTTTCCCTTTCGCCGTTCCTTTGCTACACTCGCCTAAACGACAACGGCTCTCTTTGATTTACGTAGTGACAAACGCGTGGAGGCTTAACGAGTCTCGACGCGTTTGATAGTCTTCGGCGGTTTTATCATGGCGGCGACAGCGCGATCCAAAGCACACAACGGCGCACCTGATCTGAGCGATTTTCGCAGGCGCTATCCGCTGACGGTGGCGAACTTCGGCGCGCTTGAAAATCGTGAAGCGTGGCTTGACCGCATCTGGGAACTGGACGCTCGCTGGCAGCAAATGTTGGAACGCGGGCGTGGAGCGCAGGAAGCCGTCGTGCGCGGCGCTCCGCCTTCAGGTCTTTCAGTCGAAGGCGAGTTTGAGATTATCTACGCGGGCGGGGGGCTGGGGTTGCTGCACGCGGCGGTGATGAGTTGCCGGTACAAGCGGCGCGTCATGGTCTTTGACGCGCGCCGGGTCGGGCAGGCTATACGCGACTGGAATATCTCGGATGATGAATTGCGCGGGCTTGAGAGCGCGATGCTTTTTACGAGAGATGAATTGGAAGCCGCCGTAGTCAATCGCTATCGCTCAGGCTTCGTTAAATTCCACGACAAGGGGTCGCGCGTCAAAACTCCGCCCTTGTGGGTAAACGGCGTGCTGGACGTTGCCATCGAGGCCAACAAACTGCTCACGGTAGCCGCCGCCAAGCTTGAGGCAAGTGAAGCCAAATCCGCCATGATGAGCGGCTTGCGCTTCGTGCGTTGTTATGTTCAGCCTGACGGCGTGCTGGTTGAAGTCGAAGACACACGCACGGGGAAACGGAGTCTGTACAAGGCACGTCTGTTTGTTGATGCTACAGATGAGAACTCGCCCGTCTCGCGGCAACTCAACGATGCACACTCGATGACGCACATTCGCCCGACGGTCGGAACAGTCTCGCGTGGCTTCGCGCGTGGGACAGCGCCGGATCAGGTTGATTTCAGCGTCGGCGAAATTCTGGTTAGCCGAGAAGACGCGCGCGATCATCGTCAATTAATCTGGAAAGGTGTTGGCGGTAATCCTGTGCGCGACGAGTTCACCACCCATCTCTTCTTCTACGATGCGGTGGATTCGCCTGCCGACAAATCGCTGCTCGCGCTCTTCGAGCGCTACTTCGAGCAACTGCCGGGCTACAAACGCACGGGCGCGCAGTGGCGTGTTGTCAAACCCGTCTTCGGTTACGCGTCTGCTTTTCAGGGACGGGGCTTGCGTGAACAGCGCAGGCGCACGGCGGAAGATCGTGTGCTGCTGGTTGGCGAGGCGAGCGGGCAGTCAAGCCCGCTCACTTTTAACGGGTTCGGCTCGCACGTCAGAAATTTACAAGGCCAGACGCACCTGACGGAATTAGCGCTCAAGGCCGATTTGCTCGACGCATCTTCGCTTTCCGAGATTAACGCGCGTGAGCCGCGCGTCGCACAACTTTCGAGCTTCGCGGAATTCCTGCGCCCGACTCCGAAGAGCGCGGCATCGTCCGTCAACGAAACGCTCAATGCCGTGATGGCCGCACTGCACAGTCTGGACGAGCGCGTGCGCCACGAGCTTTTTCAGGATCGCATGAGTTTTAGCGCCTTCAAGCGACTCTTGAGCCGCACGGCCAAACTCTATCCGCGTATCTTCCAGCGCGCGAGCGAGCATTTGGGTGTGCGCGGCGCGTTCTGGTGGCTTACTTCACTCGCCGCCGCCGCCTTCAGCGAACGACGCAAGCCGCGCTTTTCGTCGAAAGGCGAAGCTCAAACTGAAGAGGCTGCCCGCGAGTTTGCCCGCCACGTCCGGCTCTACAAAAATCAAGATGGCGCCAACGGCCATCGCTGACCATCCGCGCCATCTATCAGCTAAACGAAACGCTCAACGCTTTCGCACATCCGTTGGGCGTTTCGTCTCGTAACTAATGTGAGGTCAACGTCAGAGGCAGTGCCGCTCTGTGGTGCGGAAAGACAAAGCCGATGACATCGAATTTGACGTTATTCGCCTGGAGGAGGCGGATCGCCTTCCTCACCCGGCGGTGGCGGATCGCCCTCCGGCTCATCTACGCTCTCGTACGCGCTTTTGCCCGGTGGGGGCGGATCGCCTTGTTGAGATGCTCCGCCTTCTCCCGGCGGTGGTGGGTCGCCTAGTGGATCTTCTTGTGTCATCATGGGGCTTCTCCTTTGTTGGTTTTGGTTGAGGTGAATTACTTTTCGGCGGTATTGATTGCTGCGCCGAGTTGTTTGTGCGAAAACTGTATGTCAAGGCGATTCGAGTAAGAAGCGAAGGCTTCCTCCCCCCATTTTTGACGAAGCTGCGCAAGCGGTTCGGAGGCGCGCGTGATTTGTTCAGAGGCCGCACGCTCGTCTCGTTTCAAACGGCTGGCACGCGCGGCAACGATCCATGCACGCCATTCGGATTCGAGTTGTCCTCCGCTCTTGAATCTGGCCTGCGCCTCCAGCGCATTCGTCAAAGCATTCTGAGCGTCTTTATTTTCCAGCAGAACTTCTGCCAGCGCCAGCTTTGCTCTTGAGAGCAAGGCTTCGTCGCCCGCGCGCATCGCCATCTCGACCGCTTCCTCGCAGGTCTTCTTTGCTCCGCTCGGGTCGCCGGAGGAAGCGAGCGCCAACGAAAGCGCAGCTTTGGCCTGGACCGAGATTTCTGCGCTTTGATTTTCTGCCAACTCAAGCGCCTCGCGGCTCTTCGTCATGGATTCTGGAAAGTCATGGTTGCTCAAAGCAATTTCGGCGTAGTGTAAGGAGATTTCCGCCAGCACGCGCTTGCCGCCATCGCCAAGCTGACGAGCCAGTCGCGAGGACTCTTGAAGCGACGCCCGCGCCTCGTCGTATCGTCCCAGCCGCCAGTAGACATTACCGAGATTCATCAGGTTATAAGCCATGTTCCGCTCGTCGCTCAAAGACTGGTGAATCTCGTAGCTTTGATTGTAATAGCGGAGAGCTTCCGGGTAACGCTCCTGTTCTGCCAGCACGGTGGCGATCTCGCCAAACGAGAAGGCGATCTGCGATTGGTAGTTCGACTGTTGGGCAAGTTCGAGCGCCTGCTGAGAGTAGCGGAGCGCCGTGGCGTAATCACCGCGGCGGCGGTTGCCGCGCCCCAGGAGCGTCAGGCAGGTGTGGATATTCGAGCGCAGGTCTTCCTGCGTGAAAAAGGTCAGCGCCCGTTGCGCGTAATCCAGTCCCTCGTTGGTTCGCAGTTGCTGAATGTAGAGCGTGCCTAAGTTTTGCAGGATTTCGGCTTCACGCCGCCGCGATTTGGTTCTCCTGGCGAATTCCAGCCCCCGCTGGTAAGTCTTATCGGCTTCCGCGTATTTGCCGCTCAGGAAAAACGTATAGCCTAGATTTTTGAGGCCAAATGCGATCAGACTATCCAGCCCGCGCTGCTGCGCGAAGTTTATCGCCTCGTTGGCGATCTCCAGCGCTTTCGCCGTATCGCCTTCCGTGTAAGCAAGGCGGCTCAGTTGGAGGAGCGTGCTGATTCTTTGAAAATCGTTCTCGCTGGCGCTCGCCTTTTCCAGCGCCTGTTGCAACTCAATTCGCGCATCCTCCAGTTTGCCTGCATCAATTAAGAGGTAGCCGCGCTCGTAGAACACGCTCGCCTGTCCTTCGAGGTTTCCCAGCGGCCCATAGATGGCATTGGCCTTTTGGAAGGCCGCGAGAGCGCCCGGCACATTTTGCTGACGACCGTAGAGGACCCCGACGCGCAAATAGGCCAGCGCATTCTGTTGGTCGAGGTTCGTGGCCTGCACATAGTTCTCAATGGCCTTGCCGGTCTCTCCGTTCTTCTCGTAGGCGCGTCCCAAGTCAACATAGGCGTGAGCATCCTTTGGTGTGAGACGCGCAAGCTCGTCGTAAGCTTTGATGGCGCTCGTGAAATCATTTGAGACAAGCGCGTTGACGGCTTCGAGCGAGAGTTCATCATTTTGCGCCAGCACCGAGCGGTCGTGGACAAGGGTCGAGACGCGCAGCATCTCGTCTTTCGCCTCATCGGCGTAGCCCATTTCTATCCACGCCTCGGCGAGCCGCGCGTGAGTCATCGCATATTTATCATCAAGCTCGGCGGCCATAGTCAGAGACTTTCTCGCCTGGGAATACGAGCCGCTTCTGAGAGAATCAAGTCCCCTCTCATACCAGACCTTCGCCGCTGTCGAAGCCGGTTGCTGCCCGGTTCGCGACGGGACGAGCGCCAGCCACAGTGCCAGACCTACCCCCAGCGCCATGATGAGCACGAAGCCCAGCGAGACACGCGGGCGGATAATGTTCTCTTTGATGACCATCAACGCGGACGAGCGACCCGTCGGGCGGTCTCCGCTCGGCTCTCCCGTGCGATGCGGATCATCCTTGATGCGCTCGATGCGCTGTGTATCACCGGCGACCCTGGCGCTCACGCCACGCAAGTCTTCGATCATCGCCGCAGCCGTCTGGTAGCGCGCATCCGGTCTTTTAGACAGCGCCTTCAAAGTGATTCGATCAAGCTCTTTCGGCACACGCGGATTGACGGTGGAGGGCGGCGGCGGGTCAACGTGTAGAATCTGCGCTCCAATCTCGATGACGCTGGCACCGGAGAAGGCTGGCTTGCCCGCGATGCATTCATAGAGGAGTGCGCCGAGCGCAAAGAGATCGGAGCGCCCGTCAACGGCTGCGCCCTTCGCCTGCTCGGGCGAAAGGTAGAGCGGTGTACCGACGACGATGTCGCTGCGCGTGTGTGTGGCAAGGAGCGTTCGCGCGTCCGGGTCTGCCGCCTGGCCGTGCTCTTCGTTCAACTGCTTGGCCAACCCGAAGTCCAACACCTTGACCTGCCCGCGCTCGGTGATAAAGACGTTCGACGGCTTGATGTCGCGGTGAACGATTCCCAGTTCGTGCGCTTCGCCGAGAGCGTCGGCCACGTCCTCTATGATCCCGACGGCGCGTGCCAGAGTCAGATCATTTTCCTCAAGCAGTTCGCTCAAAGGTCTTCCTTTGACCTTCTCCATGACGATGAAGGGGTAGCCCTCAGCCGTCTCGCCGTAATCGTAGATCATGGCGATGTTCGGATGTGTCAACAGAGAGACGGCGCGCGCCTCTCGCAGAAAGCGCGCCTTGAAGTGATGCGTGTCCGAGGTCGAAGAAGAGAGAAACTTGATGGCGACCTGACGCCCCAGATGAGTATCTTCCGCCGCATAGACCACGCCCATCGCGCCCTCGCCGAGTTTTTCGAGAATCCGGTAGTGAGAAACGATTTCGCCAATCATGGTCTGGGCTTCCTCGGTTCAGCGGAAGAAGTGCAGCAGAAGTGCAGCAGCCCGCTCCGATAGGGACGGCAGTTACCGTCAAGGCAGGTTCTGAGACAGAACATTTCGTTCGCGCCTATTCTGCGCCAATTCAGAAAGTTTTACAAGAACGGTGGTCAGTAGTAAGTGGTAAGTAAACAGCAATCAGTTTTCAGTTTTCAGTTAAAAGCAAAGCGCACCGGGTCTTAACTGAAAACTGAAAACTGAAAACTATTTTTACGGCAGCGTGGCTTCGCGGACTTGTCTTTCCTGCTCCTGGCGGAACTGGCGCAGTTGCTCGCGTAGTTCGGGTCGTGTGTTGGCAAGGATACTGATGGCGAAGAGTGAGGCGTTGATTGCGCCCGCCTTGCCGATGGCGAGTGTGCCGACGGGGATGCCCGCAGGCATCTGCACGATGGAGAGGAGGCTATCCAGCCCCTTGAGCGCTTTGCTTTCCATCGGTACGCCGAGCACCGGAAGAAGTGTTTGCGCGGCGACGACTCCGGCCAGATGAGCCGCGCCGCCAGCCGCCGCGATAATCACTTCGAGGCCTCGCGTCTCTGCCGTTTCAGAAAAGTCTGTGGCCATGACGGGTGTGCGATGCGCCGAGATGACGCGACACTCATGCGGGATACCAAAGCGGGTCAGCATCTCATCCGCATGTTGCATCGTCTCCCAATCAGACTTGCTTCCCATGATGACGGCGACCAGAGGTTTTGCAGCCTGAGCATCATGCATCCTATCTTCCACCTTCGTTTCTATCTCAACCATTATTCACTCCCTTTAATTTATGCTCCCTGATCGAGCGAATAACCACGCTCACCATCGAAGGTGCAGAGGTTTTCCGTTTTGATGAAGTCAAAGCCTCCATCACCGATGCGTTGCAGAAGCTGAATGATTTCGTTGTGACTGACAGAGCTTCCTTCCGCTTGCGCCGTGAAGCGGCAGCGCCAGTGATCTGAGCAGAAGGTCTCTGTGTTTCCGCCCGGCCAGACCTTCACGCCGCGATTGCTAATCATCTGGAGCTTCAATTTCTCGCCCGCCACCTTGCCGAGCGATTCTCCCAGCTGGTCTGCCGACCCTTCAGTCCAATCGAGAAACACGTCCACGCCGACCAACTCTTTTTTCGCGCGCACACGCTCGCTCGCGGCTGGCTGGCTCGTGACAGACTTTTCATCGCCCGCCTCCTTGTAGCTCACGGCTTTCAATGTCCGGGGAGCGCGCCCCAGATGCTCAACTACGGCTTCGGCAAACTCTTTCGTCCCGACCTTCTGGCGACTGACCTTCTCGGTGTAAATGTCGTAGGTGTGAATGCCGTCTTCAATTGTGCTGAGCCATGCATTGTGGACGCGTTCGGCCACGTCCGCCTGACCAATGTGAACGAGCATCAGGACTGCGCCCAACAACAGGCCCGACGGGTTAGCCAGATTCTGCCCGGCGCGGCGCGGCGCAGAACCATGAATCGCCTCGAACATCGAGACGTTTTCGCCGATGTTCGCAGAGCCTGCGAGGCCCACACTCCCCGCGATCTGTGCCGCGACATCAGAGAGCACGTCGCCATAGAGATTCGGCATCACTACAACGTCGAAGGCACTGGGTGTATCGGCGAGCTTGGCCGCGCCGATGTCCACAATCCAGTGCTCGTTCTCAAGGTCCGTGTACTCGGCGGCAATCTCGTCGAAGACCTTGTGAAAGAGTCCATCGGTCATCTTCATGATGTTGTCTTTCGTGAAGCACGTGACCTTCTTCCGGTTGTTGCGACGCGCATACTCGAAAGCGTAGCGCACGATCTTCTCCGAACCGGGACGCGAGATGAGCTTCAGGCACTGCACGACCTGTTCGGTCTGGCGATGCTCAATGCCAGCGTACAGGTCTTCCTCGTTTTCGCGAACGATGACCACGTCCATGTTCGGGTGCTTCGTGTCCACGAACGGGTGATAGGAAACGCACGGGCGCACGTTGGCATAGAGGCCGAGCGTCTTTCTGACCGTGACGTTCAAGCTCTTGAAGCCACCGCCCTGCGGGGTGGTAATCGGAGCTTTCAGGAAAACTTTCGTGCGGCGCAAGGATTCCCAGGCACTCGGCTCAATGCCTGCGCTATTGCCCGCGAGATAAACCTTTTCGCCGATCTCGATGGTCTCAATTTCAATCCGTGCGCCCGCCTCTTTCAGGATGTGGAGCGTGGCCGCCATGATCTCGGGGCCGATGCCGTCGCCATGCGCGACCGTGATAGGAACGCTATTCGACATGATGACTCAAAGCGCCTTTCTCTCTGCTGGTCTGAAATTATTAACTTGTGAGCGCAGCAATATATGCCAAAAGCGTTAATGCAGGCAATGATGGTGGAAGAAGATAGTGTTGAAAACGTGATTAAGCCGCGTTATGCGGCTTAATCACAAGTTGGGCGGCATCTCTTGCGACGGCAATAATAGAATTGAATTCTCGTCAGAGCTAGTATAAAAACTATCTGTCTCATGTGAGAACTTTTATGAAGCAATGCCCCACATGTAACCGCACTTATGCTGACGAAATCTTAACCTACTGCCTGGCGGATGGCTCACTTCTTTCCGCTCCGTATGACCCCGGCGCAACTCAGCGGATACCTGCGCCGCGTCCTACCAGTCTATCAGCAACAGAAGTTTTGCCTTCGAATCCAGCTTCTTATCAACCTACACGGCGCGCTAAGAGTCCTCTGCTTATTTATGTTGTAATTGGATTGTTGGCTTTGTTGGCTGGTGGCGCGATTGTCGCGTGGATTAAGTCTGACTCGAACACCTCATCTCCTGCCAAGAGCGAAGTTTCGAGCAATGTTTCGAGTTCGACAGAGCAAAAAGAAAGTTTGCAGGAAGAACAAGCAGAGCTCGAAAGAGAAAGGCAAAAACTGGCTGATGAGCGCAAGAAATTAGAGGCGAAAGCTGAGACGAAAGAGAGCGAATCTAATCCATCTGCGACAAAGCGACTTCCACAGCCATCCAGCGGAACCTGGTTTGTGATTCTCGGCTCATTTCCCAGGAACAGTTATGAAAAAGCTAATCAACGCCTGCAATATGTTCAGGCATCAGGCTACGACGCGAGCATTATTGATACGGATAATTACCCGGGACTCGGAGGCGGTTTATGGGTAGTTGTGATGGGGCCTTATGCCAAATCTGACGCAAAGAATGTGGCGGCTCAAATGAAATCCGTGCGTTCGGATGTTTACATCAAATCAGGTTGGTGAAAAATGCGGCTGGAATATTTACACCGTTCCCTCATTTCTGTTGTCGTCCTTGCGGCAGCTATCTGCGCATCCTGTTCTTCTTTCGACGGGAGAAAGGGTTTGTCTGCTATTGCTCAGAGCACAAACGCCAATCAGGATCAGATAGAAAAACCTTCTACTAACGCTTTGCCGGACTCGCCGCCCCTGAAGATTCTTTCACGGCAAGAATGGAAAGCTAAAGATGCTATCGGAAAGATGCAGCCACACACGCTTCAACACATAACCATTCATCACACCGCGTCTCCTCAGAAAGCAGGAATCACCATAGAAAAGAAGATGCAGAACCTACAGAACTTTTCCCAAAGCGCGGGTCGCCTTGCTTCCGGTAAAGCCAAACCCGCATGGCCTGATGTCCCATATCATTATTATATCGCCGTTGATGGCCAGGTAGCCGAAGGAAGAGACATCCAATACGCTGGAGATACAAATACCGATTATGACCCTCGCGGACACGCTCTTGTTGTCCTTGAAGGCAACTTTGAGAATGAGCAGCCCTCGACTAAACAGCTAGGCTCATTACGTCAATTAGTAGCCTGGCTGTCCGCCAAATACGAGATACCAACATCAGAAATTAAAGCCCATAATGATTACGCATCAACCGCCTGTCCGGGAGTAAATTTGAAGAAGGCGCTACCGGCACTTCGGCAACAAGTAGCTGAGATCAGAGGCAAAGCGGATAAAAGATAAGGTGATAAGACTATTTGGAACGCGAGGGCAGCGCACTCAACGATACGGACAACCTCATAGTTCATAACAAAAGCGGGGGCGTCCCCAGACCCCCGCTTATTGTCGGCAGTACGCGAAACCATTAACGCGATATAGCGCCATCTGCCGTCAACTCTCCGACGTTGCGCCCCAGACCTTCGGCGACACGCCTGCCGTAGTCCTGATCGCGCATAGTCAGGTGTCCGATCATGCGCTCCTGTATGTCCTCGTTGCAGTCTTTGAGTGCGCCGACCAGATTGTTGATGAGGTCATGGTTTGTATCAAGAGATAACGTCTTGAATTTTCTGTAGAACAACTGTGCGCGGGATGCCCTGCAAGTCTTTGTGGATGTCTATAAGCTCCCAGACCTGGCGGTCAATTAAGTTTCGGATTGCTTCGTGCTGGTCGAAACCGATCTCCATCAACAGGTATCCGCCCGCATCCAGAAAGCGCGGCGCATCCTTTATCAAGCGACGGATGATGCGTAACCCGTCGCCTCCCGGCGTCAGAGCCACGTGCGGCTCATGGTCGCGCACTTCGCGTTGCAACCCTCGGAGCGCGTCTTCCGTGACGTATGGCGGATTCGAGACGATCATCGAAAAACGTGCGCGGTGCGCGTCGAGCGAATCGAAACAATCGGAAGCGGCGAGGGCGAGCCGTTCCCGCACATTGTGTCGCGCACTGTTGCGCGCAGCCACGCGCAGGGCTGGCACAGAGAGGTCCAACCCGATGGCCTGAGCCGATTGTCTTTCATGCAGAATTGAAATTGGGATGCAGCCGGAGCCTGTGCCGACATCGCAAATGCGCGCGGGCCCAGTTGTTTTATCCAGCAGTTCAAGTGCCCTTTCCACCAGCAACTCCGTTTCCGGGCGCGGGATAAGAACGTCGGGCGTGACCTCGAAATCGAGGTTGTAAAATTCCTGGTGTCCGGTGATGTACTGAAGGGGTTCGCCCGCCGCACGTCGCTCGACGAGGTGGCGTAAACTACGAACGTCTGAGGACGAGAGCGCAGTTTCGGCGTGCGTAATCATAAAGGTGCGGTCGTGTCCGGTGATATGTTCGAGGAGCGACGCGGCTTCGCGCCGCGCCTCCGGCACACCCGCCTGACGCAGGATTTGCGCGGCTTCCACGATGGCCCGCGCGATGGAGAAAGGCTCAGACATAAAGCAGGCGGACGATAGACGATGGACGATGGACAATGAAAAGACGAGTGCTTATCGTACAATCGTCTATGGTCTATCGTCTATCGTCCGCTTTTTACGATTTACGATTCACGATTGACGCCTTTATAATACGATGTATTCAGCATGCTCGAACAGATTGGCTGGTCACACTCGCGCCGAAGGGGTGGAGCAGAGGTTGACGGCTCATGTGGCCTCTGCCGGTTGGCGCTCTCGCGTGGCTTAGATTCAAGGAGGTGAAAAGGTGAAGGCAGAATTTAGCATCGAAGGGATGCACTGCGATTCGTGCGCGATAGATATTAAAGAGACGCTGGAGGAAACGGCGGGCGTCCACGCGGTGGACGTGACCTTCAAAGGCAAGACCGCCATCGTAGATTTCGACGATGAGGCCGTGCAGCAAAGCACGCTCATCAAAATGATTCAGGACTTAGGGTATACAGCGACCGTTTCCGGTCAATCACAAAGCGAGGTGGGAGCATGAACGAAGAGAACACGGAAGAGAAACAATCGGATGAGGCCGTAGATGATCGCGGCACTAATCAATCGGAGGGACGCGCACTGCTCAAGTCTCTGCGCGACAATGGCTTTGATTCGAGCGATGAAAAGTTAGCCGTCGCGCTGGGGCGTCCCGTTGAAGAAGTCACGGCCTGGACGGGCGGAAATGAAGTCGTTGACGACGATGTCATTATGAAAGCACGTGGGATTGCGAAGGAGCGGGGGATAGAAATCGAGTAAAGTGGTCAGTGGTCAGTGGTCAGTTAAAGGACAAGCAACAAACTGCTTTTGTTCTTACTGACCACTGACCACCGATCACTGACCACTGATTATTGCTAATGAACGAAAAGCTTGACCGGGCGGCCAAAGCGCTCGTTGAATCATACTCGGTTGACGATCTGAAGATTCATCATCTTGGTCGCCAGCCGCTGCCGTCGCACGCGGAGATTATTCGCGTGCTGGTCACGACCCACGAACTACTTTTTCCGGGCTACATCGGCGCGCAGGGGTTGACGAATGAAAGCCTGCGCGCTCACGTCGAAGCGCGGATGTCTTGGCTTTATGAAGTTCTGACCGAGCAGATCAAGCGCGCCGTCGATCACAGCGAGAAGCTCGGCGCGGTCTGCGACGTGACGGAAGCGCATGCGAGCGAATGTGCCTCCCTCTTTCTGGCTGAATTACCGCGCCTGCGTGAAGTCTTAGCGACGGATGTGCAGGCGGCGCTCGACGGCGACCCGGCGGCCACTTGCCGCGACGAAATCATCTTCAGCTATCCGAGCATCTACGCCGTGATGGTCTATCGCCTCGCGCACGAGTTCTTCAAAATGCGTGTGCCTTTGCTGCCGCGCATCATGACCGAGCACGCGCATCACCGCACAGGCATAGACATTCATCCGGGGACGCGCATCGGCTCTTCATTCTTCATAGATCACGGCACGGGTGTGGTCATCGGTGGCACAGCCGTCATCGGCAACAACGTCAAGCTCTATCAGGGCGTCACCCTGGGCGCTTTTTCTTTCGATAAGGATGTGACAGGCGATCTGGTGCGTAATACCAAGAGACATCCGACGATTGAAGACGATGTGGTGATTTACGCGGGCGCAACCATTTTGGGCGGCGAGACCATTATCGGGCGCGGCTCGGTTATCGGCGGCAACGTCTGGCTGACGCACAGCGTTCCGCCCGGCACGCGTGTGCTTCAGGATTCGCCCAACCTGCGAATCATTCCGCCGGATGCGGCGGCTGCTTCCTGAAATCTCTCGCGTAGCGGGCGGAAGCAAACGGGCCGGGAAATCAGGAAAACTAACTGAACCGATGTTGCCGGAAGCTCCGGCCTATTCGTACTTTTTACCAGATACATAGAAACGATCTCGTTTCTCCCGTAAAGACGATGAACCCCCAACGCCCGACGCGGCTACGGGGGTTCAGTCGTTAAAGAGGCGAGTTAAACAAAGTTGGCACAAAGGAGAGGCTCATGCACATGAGCGTCCTCGCAAAAAGCATTCTTCTTTTTGGTCTGAACTGGCTCGACGCGCAATTGACGCTGGTCTGGGTGCGCGGAGGCCACGCGACAGAAGGCAACAGCCTGATGGCTCACCTGCTTGACCTGGGCGATGCGCCCTTTATCTTAGTGAAACTCGCGGTCGGCGCGTTTGCCGCCTACATCCTCTATCGCTGCTCGCGCTACAAACTGGCGCAACGCGGTATGACCGTCGTGCTGGGCCTTTACTTAGGCTTGATGGTCGTCCACGCCGCGACCGGCATGTCCGCCCTCGGCTGGCAAGCGCCGGAGACATTCATAGCCTACCTCGGCAACCTGCCACACAGCGTTCTAGCGATTTTTTCCTGAAGATTTATTAGAAATAAGCGTTAGACCGAAATTAACAGGATTAGCAAGATTAAGAACACAAGGCCGCTCAAGCGAGCTTGATGCTTCTTCCCTTAGTGCTGTTAATCCTGTAAATCCTGTCTATTTCTTTCCTCGTATTTTCCAGCCCTCATCCAAGCCCGTTTTGCTTGCTCGCCGCAGATTTTAATCGGATAACGCGGAACTTCTGCTGCCTCCCGCCGGAATACGTATTGTCAGGCTCTTTCATCCCAAGCCGGATTCCGGCTGCGCCTTAAAAGCGATATAATTCTGCCGGAAACGTAAACCCGCGCAGGCGCATCCTAGTAATCGCTTGCGAGCCATCATGGTAAAAGAAGGAAGAAATTTATGTATAGACTTTCCGCCCGTCAGATTCTCGGAATAGCGTTGCTGTCGGCGATTTTTGCCTCGGCAGCCGCCGTTGTGTTCACCCGTTTGAGCGGCCATCTTCAGCCCAACTCTTCAGCCTTCACGGAGGCCATGCCGCCCGGCATCTCAGACCCGGCGCTGGCAACGGATGAGACGAACAATATAGAAGTCTACAAATCAATCTCGCCCGGTGTTGTTTCCATCAAGTCAACTTCTTACAGGCAGGACTACTTCGGTCAGGTCGAAGAAGGGCAAGGCTCTGGCTCCGGTTCGGTGATTGACGATCAGGGGCACATCCTGACCAACTTTCACGTCATCGAAGGAGCGCAAAAGCTCTCGGCCAGTATCGGCGGTGGCAAAACCTATCCGGCGCGAGTCATCGGCGGCGATCCCGATACGGATTTGGCCGTCATCAAGGTGGACGCGCCGCGTGAGGCATTGACCGTCATCCCGCTTGGCGATTCGGATAGGCTCGTCGTCGGGCAGAAGGTTCTGGCCATCGGCAACCCGTTCGGGTTTGACCGCACGTTGACGACCGGAGTCATCAGCGGTCTGCAACGCCCGATTCGCGCTCGCAACGGGCGTCCCATCGAAGGCGCGATTCAGACGGACGCCTCGATCAATCCGGGCAATTCCGGTGGCCCGCTCCTCAATTCGCACGGGCAAATGATCGGCATCAACTCGCAGATTCTCTCGCCTTCGGGAGCGAGCGCCGGTGTCGGCTTCGCCATTCCCGTGAGCATCGCCAAACGCATCGTGCCGGAGTTAATTAAGAACGGCGTGGTGAGTCGTCCGAAACTCGGCGTCGGCACGCGCGATGTCCAATATCTCAAGGGTCAGGTGGACTTGCCCGTCTCGGAAGGCGTGATGATCTGGGAGATTGCGCCCAACGGTTCGGCTGCTGCGGCGGGCCTGCGCGGATTGGCACAGACCGAAGATGGCGACATCGTGATGGGCGACATCATCGTCGCCATTGATGGCGAGAAGGTCAGCGAACGGGACGATCTTTTCCGCATCCTCGATAAGCACAAGATCGGGGAGATCGTCAAAGTTGACATCTTCCGTGACAACAGAAGAATGACTATCCCCGTGCGCCTGCTCGACGCTCCCGACGCACGAAGAGGAACACGACGGTAAATAATGGGGGTCAGGGGTCAGGAGCCAGGGGCTAGTATAAGGCTTTTACCGATGCCCGGCCCCCGGCCCCTATGTTAGAAATAGACCACTTCATCAATGAAGGCTTCGGCTGGGTGTGCAAGCATTGCAGCGCAGAGAGGCAAGCGCGCGTCAACGAGGGTGAGACGCGCGCTCGTTTTTTTACGGAAGGTGAAGCCGAAGAGAAAGAGCCTCGCCTGTCAACGCCAGCGCTGGCCCGCTGGACTAGCCCGACGCGCCAGACACTCGCCTGCCCACGCTGCGGAATCGAAGAGATGATTAATAAGGCGTGAGACCAGTTTATCTCAACAGTCTCCTTAACTCGCCGACTCTTCCTTCCGGCGCACCGTAGCGTGCTCGGTAATCTTGCAGGCTGCGCTCGATGACTTCCATTGCTTCCGTGCGGTCGTAAACATCCGCGATCTCGACGCGGCGGGGCGCTTCGTTCGGCAGTTGCTTGTAGCTGAGGAAATAATGCTTGAGCCGGTCAACCAATCCTTTGGGACAATCCTTGATGTCCTGAAAATGGCCGTAGGCGACATCTGATTCGAGAACGGCGATGATCTTATCGTCGGCCTCCATCCCGTCAATCATACGTAGGCCGCCAATGGGCACGGCGCGAAGGAAAAAGTCGCCATGCGTGAAAGCCTTTTCCGTCAACACGCAGATGTCCATCGGGTCGCCATCACCCTTGATGCCGGGCACGCCCACACGAACGGAGCAGATTTCCCCCACCAGATCGCCGCAGAAAGTTTGCGGGATGAAGCCGTAGAGCGTCGGGCAGAGACTTGAGAAACGCTGTGGCCGATCTACGCGCAGATGCCCCGATGGCTTGTCCAGTTCATACTTGACAGCATCTGTCGGCACAATCTCGATGTAGGCGTTGATGACATTGGCCGCCTCCGTGCCCGCCCGGACGCCGTGCCAGGGGTGCGCCTGAAAAAGAATCGCCAGTAGTTCGTGAAGCTCCGTGTTGTCAGCAGACATAATTTTCCAGGGCGGCAACTCAAGGCCGTTTAAGATAACAACGGCTTATATATCACGCCGCGCGGTGATGGAAGAAACCATCGAACACGTCTCTCAACTCTTCAACGTTCCCGTACTCTCGCACGACTACTCCCTGACAACCTGCAATCATCGCCGAGAGCTTGCGATTCTCGCCTGGTCGGTAGAGGCAGAGAACGGGTTTGCCCCATTCTGTCGCTTTGCCTATCTCATAGCCGACGCCGAGACTGGGCGTGGTCACCTCGGCCACCAGATAGTCTGCCCGTTTCAGCCACGCGAGGTCTCGGTCATGAATCTTCCCATCATCGTCAATCTCGCCAAGCCCCGTCAGCTCAGCGTTGCCGATATGCTCGGTCAGAATTTCGCCGTACTCTCCGAGCAGTTCGATGATCTCAAAATAGAGCACCACGTCCTCGCGCCCACCTCGAATTGCTCCCGCGAAATAGATGTTCATCTCTAGAATCCCGGCCAGTGTCGTTTAGTGTCCCACAATATCACATCGGCATGTTGGAGCGAATTTGCTATTTGATGTGGTGACACCCGTGATGATACTGTTCCCGGCGTTTCAGGCACTTTGGCTGAAACTGCAATACCAGGCTGACGATAGAATCACGCCGACCCGATGCGGATGAGATGGTGCAGATATTCGCCAGCGTCGGGCTTGACGATCCGTTCTGGGACCCGAAGTCTGACCAGTGGAAGAAGGATGAAAAGAAACGATGAACTATGAACGCGGAACGATGAACTGTTTTCGCTTCAGCCTTCATAGTTCATAGCTCATCGTTTCCTCACGGCTTTCTTCGTCCCGAGTACAAGCCAGTGAAGATGTATTCCATCTTTCCGTCAGTTCCAGCAACAAAAGCAATGTCGTTTTCCAGCGCGTCTCCAAACGAAAGCCGCTGAGCGCCGGTTTTGGTGAGCGCGTATTCGGCTTCGGCATCCTTGAGGAACAGACGATTATCCTTCGCCAGTATCTCCCAGGTCTGCGGCCCGTTGACGTACTTACCTGCAAACGCAGCGAGGTCGGCTGCCGTCAGAGTTAGTTTCTCCTTCGGCTTTTCCGCTTCCGTGGGCTTGAGTGGGAGAAACAACTCTTTCGCTTTGCTGGTCGTCTTGCTGAGCGTCATGCCGCTCTTGTTCGTGACGACGATGACGGCGAAGCGATGCTCCGGCGCCATTTGAATCATCGAGCCGTAGCCGCGACTAAACCCTCCGTGCATTATCATCCGCACGCCGCGCTCCTCGAAGTTCAGCAGGCCGTAGCCGTAGTAAGCGTCGCGCTCGCCCGGTATCAGAGTGTGCTTGCCCGAAAGGCTTTTGAAGAGCGTTGGCGACAACGATTGCGCCTCGCCTAAACGACCGCTGGATAAAAGCGCAGTGACGAAGCGTGAGAGGTCGTTGGCCGAGGAGAAGATCGAACCAGCAGGCCATTGCGCGACGTTGTCGTAAGCCGGACGAATGATGGCGGGTTTGCCGTCTTCCTGCGCGGCGTGGCCGACGGCGAGCGGGTAGGTCATCGCCACGAGCGGGCGAAAAGTGGTGCGACTCATGCCGAGCGGTTTGAAGAGAAGCTCGTCCATCATGTCTGCGTAAGGCTTGCCGCCAGTCTCCTCTATGACGTAACCGGCCAGCCAGAAGCCCGGACTGGAGTAAGAATAAATTTTCCCAGCCTCGCCAAACAACACGTCGTCTTTCCAGGAGCGCACCATCGCGGCCAGGGCGGAATCGTCATGGAGCGGCGGCGGCGCGCTGAAATCTCCGACGCCCGCCGTGTTGCTGATGAGTTGATGAGGGGTGACTTGCGACACCTTCGTTGGAAGACCCTTGGCGTATTTGCCTATCGGCTCGTTGAGTTTGAGGTGCCCCTGCTCGGAGAGCTTGACCATCGCCGCGCCCGTAAACATTTTCGTCGTCGAGCCGAGGCGAAAGAGCGTATCGGGCGTCACCGTCGCGCCCGTTTCGATGCTTGCGACCCCGAAACCTTTAGCGAAGATGACGCGGCCATCCTTGATGATGGCGACCGCCGTGCCCGGCGTGCCCGTTTCTTTTAACTCCTGAAGGATAACTTTTTCCAATTCTCCGAAGTCGTCATCGCCGGGATGCGCCGACGCTCTTTGTAATCCGAATGAGAGTGTCAGGAGTGCCAAAAGAAGAAGTTTCAGGTGTCTTGAGCAGTTTTTCAGGAGCATGATTCGCCTTTCCATTCAGATTTTATTTGGCGGGCACTGGATTGAATCTCAGCCTAGCCGGTCTGGTTGCTTTCAGAGTGTGTGTACGATTACTCTTGAAGCAGAGTTCAATTTACAATCAAGGTCGTTGACGATGGCCACATTTAATGGAGGACACGGTGAAAAGATTTCATTCAATTAGTTACACGGCAATTTTAATCTGCCTTGCGCTGGTGGGATTCGCCTGCGCTTCTACATCGAACACAACGTCTAATACAACGTCGGACGCAAAACCCGAAGCTAATGCGGCCTCAACGTCATCAGGAGGAGGAGCACCAGCGTCAATGCCTGCATCATCTCCAGCCTCATCTCCAGCCTCATCGCCTGTCGCAGCGTCAACGTCAGCGCCAATGGTAGAGGAGGTAGACATCTATCTGGTGGCCGTCGGGGATAACGGAAAAAAAGGCATCAAGATCGGCTGTGATGACAGTCTCGTTCGTGTCGCACGGAAGATTAAACCCACCGTCGCGCCGTTAAAAGCCGCGATTGAGGAACTGTTGGCTATCCCACATGAATACAGCAAGGAGTTGGGAAACTACTGGCGGGGTAAGAATCTGAAGCTGAAGATGGTTTCAATTACTGAAGGGGTTGCGACCATTCATATTACTGGAGAAGGCCCGTTCGTCGCCGGTGTGTGCGATGAGCCGCGAATCACCGAGCAGATAGAAAAAACGGCGATGCAATTCAACTCAGTCAACACGGTGAAAGTCTTCGTCAACGACAAGCCGCTGGCCGATGTGATTCGCTAAGGCTATTTGTCTGAAGCCTACGCGTGAATCACCGCGTAGCGGCTGAATTTCGCATACGCTTCATTTATCAATCGCAGCCTTCACCGTCGGCCACATCGCTTCCGCCCAGTATTCATAGCCTTCGGCGCTCGGATGAAATCCGTCTTCGGAGAAGAATTCGGGATGCGACGGAATCACCCTGTGCGTTTCCGCGTAAGTATCCACGACGAGCAACTCGTGGCGTTTGGCAATCGCTTCGAGTTTTTCATTGAAGAGATTGATGCGGCGGCGCGTCTCTTCACGCGCGCTTGCGGGAACGACGGGAGCAAATGAGATGTCGGGAATGTTCGTGATAACGATTACCGCGCTTGTCTCCGCCTTGAGACGCTTGATGATCTCTTCGTAATTGCGCGCAAACCTCTCGACCGTCATCCCGTGCCCGATGTCGTTGATGCCGATGCCGAGCGTCACCAGCGTCGGGCGCGTTCGGATAGCAGGGTCAAGCTGCCCGCGCAACACGTCTTCAGTCGTCGCGCCGCTCACGCACAGATTGTGAAGGCGCGCGCCCGCATGCTCCTTCCCGATTCGCTCGAAGAGACGCGCAACATAGCCTCTACCATCTCTTGCTCCAACGCCAGCGCCGGTCGAATCTCCGAGCGCCGTGTAAACGATTGACGCACTCTGTTCCGCTGTCCCCATGCTCGTCACATTCTCTTTCTTCGATGAATTGGATTGCGCGCAGGCCGCGCCGCAGACAAGAAAAAGCAGGAGCGCCAGCAAGCACTCGCTGCCTTTGAATTTCTCACAACGCAATTTCACGTTCCCCCTCGCTCTACCTGACAGGCTCGCGCAGGATGGCTTCGGCGGCCTGCGCCGCGACGCGTGCGGAAGCAGCGTGTGCGCGGCGGAGTCCGGCGACTTGCAGAAGCGACTCGCCCGTGCGCGAAAGCATCCGCACGAGGTCGCCCTCTTCGGCGCGCGTCTCCTTCACCAGTTCAACCCACTCGCACCCGGCAGCCCAGCGCGCGGCTGTCGCTGCCGCCGAAAAGTTTATCTCCGGCGCTGGCTCTAATCCCTGATTCCATTCCTCGGTGGCAACTTTATAGGCGACTTCCTCAAACCGCGCAAGCGCACTCACCAGCGCGTCGTCCAGCTCAAGCTCTCCGTAATCGCGGTCTGCGTCCGAAGCAAGCGCCGCCATCAACCCGGCAGCGCGCGGCGCATCGAGTGGTGAAAACAGATTCTTGTCCAGAGCCTCGCCGACGAGAAGCGGCCTGTCAACGTGCAGGTCTGCGAGCCAGCGCCCGCGCTCCGTCACGCGCTCCGCAGTAAAATCCAGATAACCGAAAGCGGCGAGCACCCGTGCGCGACGTTCAAACGGCTCCCAGATTTCTGCACGGATGCTCAAAAGACGACGCTCGCCGCGCTCGACCGCTTCCGCATCTTCAATCACAGCCCACAAGGCTTCGGCGCAAGCGTTCCTTTCATCTTCGCTCAGAGACTTCGGCGCAATCCCGTCAATCATTTCGTTGATGACATTCACAGCGTCGTCTTCACCCGCGCGGGCTTCGCTCAACTTCGGTTCAGGCAAAGCAAGCTCGCCGCCCTTTGTTCTAACCTCGTCGAAAGCCGCTTCGATGGCGTCTTCCATGAGCGGGTAGACGGGCGCATAGACCCGCCCGACACGTTCGAGCGCGAGATTTGCGCCGCGCCCGTCCTCGCGCATTCCAATCAAATTTCCGCCGCGCCTGCGCATCACGAGTAGAAGCCTGCGACCGTTGCGCCCGACGCCGACGATTCTTCCGGGGACAACCACTTCATCGAGCCAGGATGAGAACATCTCGGCGCGCGTCTGCGGCAGAGTTTCAAGCAGACGCTGCCGCGCGCTCGCCAATCTCTCAAGCCCGCGCGCTACGCTCGCTGGCAAGCTGCATCCAGCCTCGTCCAGTTTCTCCCTGATACGCTGTTCGGCCTCCGCGCGTTCTCGCTCCGCGCGAGTGATGCGTCTGGCCGTCTCCCTGTGTGCGAAGCTTCTTTCGGCAATGTCGCGCACCTGAGCGAAGTTCTCGTAAGCGTCCAGCAGATTGAGCAGCGTCGAGTAGGTCGCACGAAACTGACTTTGCAGAGGGTCGGGCGGCGCTGTGAGCAGCACGGCGATGCGCTCGGGGTCTTGATGAAGTCCGGGCGCGGCGACGACGAAGCCGACGTTGTCGCGGCTGCGCCGTCCGGCGCGTCCCGTCATCTGTTGAAGCTCGGAAGCCGAAAGGGTACGCCAGCCGGAGTTTGAGCGCGCATCAACGTTTGAGATGACGACCGTGCGCGCCGGGAAATCCACGCCCGCCGCGACCGTTGCCGTCGCAAAGATGGCATCGAGGAGTCCTGCGGACATCAGGCGCTCGATGGCGAGCTTCCATGCAGGGATGTGCCCGGCGTGATGCGCCGCGACGCCGCCCTTAATAATCGTGTCCCAGTGGCGATGCCCGCGCACCTCCGGGTGCTCAAGCAGAAAGTCGCGCATGATTGTGCGCCTTGTCTCTCGCCGTTCCGTGTTCTGTTCGCGGCGCGCGAGCGCAGCCTCCTGTGCAGCCTCATCGCAGCGGCGGCGCGTCGGCAGAAAGACGATGGCAGGCAGAAGGTCGTAAGACTTCAACGCCGCCAGAAGCTGCGCGGGCGGCATCTCGGGCATTTTGAGCTTCAAGATAAGAAATTCCTCATGAATGCAAAATTAAAAATGCAAAATGCAAAAAGGAAGAGCTAACTTCAAGGCTTCATTTATGGTCTTTAGCTGAGACGATTATTGCACCAAGCACCCGCATCAATTCTTCGATCTCTGTTTTAAGGCCGAGTAGTCGCTCTTCAGGTAACACCTTTGAAGCGGCAAGTAGGCGAAGCCAGTAAAGAGTCTCACGAGCTTCTTTCAGCGCGATAGCAATTTTGCTGATGAAGTCAGCCTTACTTTGACCAGCCTGCGCCTCCTCGACGTTAGCTCCGACAGATGTTCCTGCACGCAATAATTGTCTTCCAATCGTTCGTCCGACTCCCGGCTTTTCATCAAGATGCCGACAGAGATTAACTATACGAACAGCGAATTCAAATGTCCGATTCTGAATGTCTTTATGCATCACTTTTGCATTTTACATTTTTAATTTTGCATTTAACGGCGCGAGCGCCAATCGCCGCGTTGCGTGCGTTCCTGCCGCTGCTTCTGCTGCTGTTCGCCCAGCCGCGCGATTTCCGGATGGAGATTTCCGTTGTCGCCCAGAAGCGGTATCAACTGCCCGTCCGGGTAGAGAAACGCGGCGCGCAAAGGCACGGGGCGTGCTCCCGGACGCGCGACGACCCCGCAGCGAACGCCGCGCACTTCCGAAATCCACGCGGCAAACTCGCCTGCGTTTCCGATTGTCGCCGACAACAAAAGGAGCCTGACGCGCGGTGGTGAAAGAATGATGGCTTCTTCCCAGACGTGGCCGCGTTCTTCGTCCGCGAGATAATGGGCTTCGTCCAGGACGACGAGGTCAGCGCGGATGTTTGTGCCGCTGCGCAGAGAATCGAAGAGCTGGTTGCGGTAGATTTCGGTTGTGCCGACGATGAGGGGAGCGTCTCCGTTCTCTTTCCTGTCGCCCGTCAGAATGCCGACCTGTCCAGCGCCGAACTCGTCCCTGAACTCCTGATACTTGGAGTTCGTCAGCGCCTTGAGCGGGCTGGTGTACCACGCACGCTTGCCCTCAGCGAGCAGGCGGCGAATCTCCTCGCGCGCAATCCACGTCTTGCCGCTGCCCGTCGGCGCAGTGACCAGCACATCCTCGTGTTCGAGCGCGGCGAGGGCTTCGAGTTGGAACGAATCGGGCTTGAACGGCGCGGGCAGGGGTGTGCCGATGCCCTGAAGCAGGCGGCGCAACTCGCGCGTCGGGGCATTGTTCTTCTGAAGCGGCTGGCGAGGCGCTGATGAATCTTTGCCCGAATCCGCACGACGCGACTTTTCATCCCGCCCGCGCTGCTCCGCTGCTCCCGCGCGCCCGGAATCTTTCGGGCTGCGCCTTTTGCGGCGATTGTTAACACGTTGGCGTGGCATAGCGTCATTCTAACCCAGATACGTAAAAAAGCTGGATGCCAAAGATATAGACAGGATTAACAGGATGGACAAGATAAGAGAAGCAGCGAGCTTCCCTATCCGAACTTGTCTTCTTAATCCTGATAATCCTGTTAATCCTATCTATACTCTGGCATTTGCCCCTCTCCTGATGGTAACTTTATCAGCGCAGCTCACAACGATTTGCGGGCTGAAAGCGTCTAAGATTGGTCGCGTGCGCTGGAGTTGGAAGGCGCGCGAAATGTGAAGAAAATGGCCGAGTTGTTAGCAGATTTTGAGATTAATAAGTCGCCTCGCTGGCAGAAGTTGCTGCGCCTGACGAGCGTTTCTTTCGTGCTGCACGCACTCCTTTTCGCGGCGATTATCTACGTGCCGATCCTGCGCGAGGCGTTTCACATCGGGAGCAGGTTTTCCGACGCCGAATACGTTGACGAGGATTACGACAAGATCAACATCCGCGAAGCCGTCATGATTAACGGGGGCGAGAAGTTTCAATACCCGCCCGGCTATTTTAACAACGACTTCAACAATCCGGCGCCGGATATCATAGAGCAGCCGACGCCTCTTCCGACTCCTGTGCCAACGCCGATACCGACGCCGACGCCGACACCGTCGCCGTCGCCGAGTCCTTCGCCTCAAACGACTGGTTCTCCTGCGACGGGCGATGCGACCGCTTCGGGCACGACGACCGAAGAGGGCGCGGCCAAGGATGATTTGGACAAGGTGGCGGAGCAGAACAAGGTCAAGCGTCCCAACACGGTCAACAAGCGCCCCTTCGTTGACCTTCTGGTCAAATACAATGAGATGAAGGATAAGGGTGAGCTTAACCTAAACAATCCGGTTGAGATGACCATCGAGGCTGACCGCAACCCGGACGGAACATTGCGCAACGTCGTGGTGATTCGTAAGTCCGGCGACGAGAAATTGATCGAAGCCGCTAAGGATTTCATCGCGGCCTTGAGCGCCAGCGGCGCGCTTAATTTTCTAGAAGGAACAGACCACCTGATTCTGACGATGAAACTCGACGCCGCTATTATCTCCGTGAGCGCTTCGACCGACGCCGCATCCGACGCAGAAGCCAGGCAGAAGGCTCTCGGCTATAACGCACTGCTGGCCGGAGGCGCGCTGCTCAAGCGTGGGCGCGACGAAGGGACTATCATGCAGAACACCAAGGTGACGGCCAGCGGCAAACAGATCACCATCAATTTCAATTTGCCGCGCGCGGCCATCAGTGACATGCTCAAGAAGCAGATTCCGGCCAGCTAGTTGTTAATCAGCCGCCTTTGCGTGTAAGCTGGAAACTGGAAGTTGAGCTTGATTGACTTAACGTGAACGAACCTCGAAACACCAACGCACCGTTTTCCATCACCGTCCTGTGTGCTTGTCTCGGACTGTTGATTACGGGTGTGCCCGCTGAGATCAATGCCCGGCAGGCAGCGCCGGAAGCTGTCTATCAATACGTTGCTTCGTCAAGCCGTTTGCGATTGGCAGCGTCGGCAGTTTCAAGCCTTCAGGTGCTCAACGTTGACGCCCGTTGGCTTCCAGACTTTGCGGCTCAGGCAAAAGGCCAGCCCGAAGTAGTTCTTTATCAAAACACCAAAGCTCTCACAGACAATAATCAAGTCCTGCTCATTACACATCTGCCCCGTGCAGCTCTCTCAGAACAGCCTGCGAAATCGCTACAGGCTTGTCTGAGCAGAGACGAAGAATAGACGCGCACGCCCTTCAAAACTGCCCCGCTTGCCATCGGTTTCCCCGCTCCCTTACAATCGAAAGTTCCGCCGAACTGCGTTAAGTTCGCGTTTTAACCGTGCGCTCCACTTTTTGCCTATAGGATTCATACGACCATGATTGATAAATTATTGACCAAGATTTTCGGCAGCGAGAACCAGCGCTACCTGAAGAGCATTCAGCCGCTCGTCGAGCGGATCAACGAGCTTGAGCCATCCGTCAAGAAGCTCTCGGACGATGAATTGAGGGCGCGTACCGTCGAGTTTAAAGAGCGCGTCGCACGTGAGGTGGCGGATGCGACCGACCTGGAAGATCGCAAGCGGCGCGAGCGCGAGATTCTGGACGAGATTTTGCCCGAAGCCTTCGCCATCGTCCGCGAAGCGAGCGTGCGCTCCACGGGCATGCGCCATTTCGACGTCCAGATGATCGGCGGAATCGTGCTGCATCAAGGCAGGATCGCAGAGATGCGAACCGGCGAAGGTAAAACGCTCGTCGCCACACTTCCCGCCTATCTCAATGCTTTAACGGGGCGCGGCGGCGTGCATGTCATCACGGTCAACGATTATCTGGCCGCGCGCGACGCCGAATGGATGGGGCAGATTCACCGCTTTCTCGGCCTCGAAGTCGGCTGCATTCAGAACGATATGGACGACTTTGAGCGACAGGCCGCCTACGCCTCAGATATCACCTACGGCACGAACAACGAGTTCGGCTTCGACTACCTGCGCGACAACATGAAGTTTGATCTGGCGACCTGCGTGCAGCGTGGCCACTACTTCGCCATCGTTGACGAGGTAGATTCCATCCTGATTGACGAAGCGCGCACGCCCCTGATTATCTCGGGCGCGTCGGACGAAGCGACCGACAAATATTTCAGGGCGGATGCCATCATCCCGCAGCTCAAGCGCGGCGAGGAAAAGGAGAAACTCAAGACCGGCGATTACGTGGTTGATGAAAAGCAGCATACCGCCGTCTTGACGGAAGAGGGTGTGGACAAGGCTGAACGGCTGCTCGGCGTCGGCAATCTTTACGACCCGGCGAACATGGAGATGCTGCACTGTGTGGAGCAGGCTTTGAAAGCTCACACGCTCTACAAGCTCGACCATCAGTACGTCGTGCAGGATGGCGAAGTCATCATCGTTGACGACTTCACGGGTCGCTTGATGAAGGGTCGCCGCTGGTCAGACGGTTTGCATCAAGCGGTCGAAGCGAAAGAGGGCGTCAAGATCGAGAAAGAGAACCAGACGCTCGCCACCATCACGCTGCAAAACTATTTCCGCCTCTACGAAAAGCTCTCCGGCATGACCGGCACGGCTGAGACAGAAGCCGGAGAATTTCATTCGACCTACAAGCTCGATGTCGCTGTCATCCCGACCAATCAGCCGATGGTTCGCATAGACAACTCCGATGTTATCTATCGCACGCTGCCTGAGAAATGGGATGCGGTGGTCGAGCAGATCAAGGAGTGTCACGAGAACGGGCAGCCCACACTCGTCGGCACAGTCTCGGTCGAAAACTCCGAGTTGATAGCGCGCCGCTTGCAGAAAGTCGGCGTGCCGCACAACGTCCTGAACGCGAAGTATCACGAGCGCGAAGCTGAGATCGTGGCGCAGGCGGGCCGGAAGGGCGCTGTCACCATCGCCACGAACATGGCCGGGCGCGGCACGGACATATTGCTCGGCGGCAACCCGGAATTTCTCGCCCGCGAGATGCTGAAGAAACAGGAGATTGATCCGGACGAAGCGACCGATGAACAGTTCGAAGAAGCGCTCGCTCAAACCAAGCGCATCGTCGAAGAGGAGCATAAAGAGGTTGTCGGGGCAGGGGGCTTGCACATCATCGGCACTGAGCGTCACGAATCGCGCCGCATTGATAACCAGCTCAGGGGGCGTGCCGGACGACAGGGCGACCCAGGCTCGTCGCGCTTCTTCCTGTCGCTGGAAGACGACCTGATGCGTATCTTCGCCGGAGATCGTGTCAAAGCGCTGATGGAGCGCCTCGGAATGGAGAAGGGCGTCTCCATTGAATCCAAGATGGTCAGTAAGCGCATCGAAGGCGCGCAAAAGTCTGTCGAGGGACGCAACTTTGAATCGCGCAAACATCTGCTTGAATACGACGACGTGATGAACAAGCAGCGCGAGACGATCTACGGTCTGCGCCGCCAGTTGATGGAGCAGCCAGACCAGCGCGAGTACCTGCTGGGCGAGACGGGTGTTGCGCGCGATTTGCTCTCGGATTTAACGAAACAATACCTTAACCCGGAAGCAGACCCTGAAGACTGGGATGTTGATAACTACGTCATTCAGCTTCACGCGATTTACGATTTCGATGCCGACGCCGAAGGAATAGATTTCAACAACGCAACCTCGGAAAGTGTTGACCAGAACATCTGGGAGAAGCTCAAAGCCAAGTATGCCGAGAAGGAAGAGCAGATCGGCACTGAGGTGATGCGCACCTACGAGCGCATCAACATGCTCAACATCATTGACGCGCAGTGGAAAGACCACCTGCTCTCGATTGACCACCTCAAGCAGGGCATCGGACTCGTCGGCTACGGGCAGAAAGACCCGCTCGTCGAGTACAAGAAACAGAGCTTTGATCTTTTTCAGGAGATGCTCGACCGCATTGACCAGACAACGATTCGCTCGCTCTTCAACCTGAAGGTCGAAGCCAAGCAGCCGGTCGAACTTTTACAGCAAAGACGCGCTCCGCGTCGCTCGGCGCTCAGCTTCACCGGGCCGAATCAGGGCGCAACAGCCGCTGGCGAGGCAGAGGGCAAGGTCAAAACCATCACCCGCGACCAGCCGAAAGTCGGGCGCAACGAATTATGCACGTGCGGGTCTGGGAAGAAGTACAAGAAGTGCCACGGCGCGTGAAAGCGCGCCGGCACTATTTCAGGGGAACTGCTGATGCTCAAAACTCGCAGGTTTGTTTTGTCTCTCCTCTTCCTCATCATGTTGGTTGGCGCTCAAGCCGCTTTGGGCGATGCACGCGCGGGCGTTATCGCGCAGCAAAGTCCGGCGGTTGACGTGACGGAGGATTTTAAGCGCGGCATTGAACTCTACAAGCAGGGGGATGATAAAGGCGCAATCGAGTTGCTTCGTCGTGTAGTTAAAGCTCGTCAAGACGCGGTCGCTGCGTGGCATTTTTTAGGACTTGCGTATGAGCGCCAGGGCAAATCGAAAGATGCTCGCAAAGCCCATGAAGAGGCAACAAAAGCCGGAGAAATGGTGCTGGAATGGATATTCGCCAACACATTTGCCAACAAAGGTGTTGATAATATCGAACAGTTCGAGCCCGTACTTTTGTTAGCGGCTGAAAGCGCAGACAAGTATCTGAAGCTCAGTTCAAAACCATCAGCGTCAACAGTACAGGAATGGAACTCCCGCGCGGAAATCTTGCGTGATTACGCGAAGATGTCCACGAATAATGTTTCGGGCAGCACTTTCGGCAATATTTACAAGCCCGCCGATGTCACCACGAAAGCAAGAATCTTGGGAAGACCTGAGCCACAATACACAGAAGATGCCAGAGAACATCACGTCGCAGGAACGGTTGTGCTTCGTGCTGTGTTCGCCTTCGACGGCAAGATCAGAGGAATTAGAGTAGTGAGCGGACTTCCACACGGCCTAACGCTAAGAGCCATTGACGCTGCCCGCAAGATTAGGTTCATCCCCGCGATGCTCAATGGTCAGCCGGTTTCACAATACATTCAAATTGAGTACAACTTTAATCTTTAGTTAGACAAGCGTGCAGGCTTGATAGAAATTGATTTGGTAGTAAGCCCCCGGCAAATAATTCTACGGACCAACCCCAGACTTAATGAGTGTAAACTCTACTTCAACTAATCCTGTCGTGCAGGCCATCGTCGCCGGCACTGCGCCGCAGGCCGCGCGCATGGCTGCGGCGCGGGGGTTATTGCCGCTCGATCAGGCTGACATGCTTGAGGCATTGGTGGCGCTGCGGGAGAGCGACAACGCGGACATTGTTAAAGCGGCTGAAGAGACACTCTCTGCACAAGAGCCGGAAACGCTGCTGGGCATGGCCGCAAGCTCGGAGATAGCGCCTTCGGTGCTGGGCTATCTCGCCGCCCGTTCCAATCTTGGACACGAAATTCACGAAGCCGTCACGCTCAACACGCGCACACCTGATGAAGCCGTCGCGCTGCTGGCGGGCGCAACCTCCAACGGCAAATTGCTTGAGCTAATCTCAATCAATCAACAGAGATTGATCCGCGCGCCCGCCATCATCGAAGCCATCATCAGTAACCCTGCGCGCACTTCAGAAGCCGAGCGGCGCGTGCGCGAAACGCGGCGCGAATTTTTCGAGAAGGAACGCGGCGCACAGCAGATTGCCGAAGAGTTGCGCGCGCGCGGGCAGACGGCTGCCGCCGAGTTCATCGAGACGGCAGAGTCGGTCGGCGTGGGCGAAATCCTCACGATTGATGATGCGTGGATCATCGCCCAGCATATCGAAGTCTCCGACGTAGAGATAGATGATTCGTGGCTCGCGCTCGAACGCCTCGAAGAACTGTTTGAAGAAACCGACGAACAGCGTCTGGCGAACGTTGAGCGCATCATCAACGATACGCGCAACGAGGGAAAGGAACTGCATCCCGAGCGCATTTCGCTCATCCGCCGCGTGATGATGATGACCGTCAAGGATCGCGTCAAGCTGGGCATGAAAGGCGACCGCGAGGCGCGCTCCATTCTCATCCGCGACTCTAACCGCGTCGTCGCTCAGGCCGTCATACACAATCCGCGCATCACCGATCAGGAAGTTGAAAGCATCGCCGCGATGCGGACGGTCTCCGACGAGGTGCTGCGAACCATCGCCATGAATCGTGCCTGGGCGCGTTCCTATCCAATCATTCTCAATATCGCGCGCAATCCGCGCACCCCGATTCCAACCGCAGTCAACATCCTGCCGCGAATCCATACCAGAGACCTGCAACATATCTCGCAGAACCGTAATGTCTCGGAAGCAGTGCGCCGCCAGGCTTATCGTCTTGTGTCAACGCGCACCGGGCACTGAAAATTCATTGACATGAAGCCTGTGCTGTCCATATCATTCGCGCTACCGAATTAGGGAGTCAGGATTTTCTCGAAAGCAATCGCTTCGATTGATTGTTTGATTCAAACGGTTCGTTTAACTCTTCCGTTTATGAAAAGAGTGTGACGGGCATCCGTAACAACCGCCAGCGCGCGTGAAATCTTAGGTGCGCGCTCTCACAAAAAGAGAGGGAATATGGGAGTCTTAGATATAATTTCCTGGATCATCGTCGGCCTGATCGCAGGCGCGATTGCCAAAATCATCATGCCCGGCAAAGACCCCGGCGGCTGTGCCATCACCATGCTTTTGGGAATCGGCGGCGCGGTGCTGGCAGGATTTCTCGCGCACTACCTGAAACTCGCAAAAGATTCTGACGGGTTTGGCAGCACCGGATTCTTCGCCAAGATTGGTTTCGGCGTGGTTGGCGCGTTGATTATCCTGGCTGTGTATCGCCTGATTGCCGGGCGGCGTGCCTGAGCGTCTTTGTCAGTTTCCAGCACGAACAATCACAAAAGTTAAAGCCGGGTGCGCTCCTTTTAGAAAGAGTCGCACCCGGCCTTGATTCTGCTGCAAGGCATCCTCACATCAAAGCTCAAAAAATCTCTGAGCCTTTTCTCAGCACCGACCACCCGACATCCGTCAGCGTGTGACTCGCGGCCCCCCACCATAAACCAGCCAGCACAGCCCAGACGGCATGTTCCCCAACAGATTGCCTGACGCTGCCTTCAATCGCAGACCACGCTTGTAGAATCTCGTCAAAAGTCGGTACAGGGCCGTTCAAGAACACGGCGCGCAGGTAAACTCCTGCTGAAACAATCAGCGCCAGCACCATCGTGAAGTAGATAACGCGAATCAGCGTGCCGAAGATGATTCCATGAGACCAGCGGGAGCGATGCCGAAAGAGAGCACGATACGGAAGCCAGAGGAAACGGAAGATTCCCCAACGCGCGTATTGGCGCGACTGTATATCAAGGTCAGGCCCGAACATAAAACCACCAAAGAGCATTGCGCCCGTCGCCAGCAGAGCCAGCGTCAGGTTAGCCGTCAGCCCCCATGCGGCCACGAAAGTCGGCGCAGCCAGGATAATCGTAATGGCGTCGTGCGTTTTTCCTGAAGGCATTCACTAAATCCTTTCCGGCCCATTCTACCCTATCGCTTTCAAACAGTTATCAGCTTTTTCGTCTTTCTGCTGTTTGGCCTCTTGTGACCAATATGTGACCAAAGCCTTCTGGACAGCTTGTTTTTTGTCTCTGAAGAGGGATGAACGTAGATTCTGGTCATCTCAATCTTCGAGTGTCCCATCAGTTCCTGAATGACCTCCCTTGGTGAGCACCCAGTCACGGCTCTCTGCGATGGGCATGAAGGAGAGAGCGCACACGACTGGAAACTATGCCCAGTACGCGGCCTGCATGAAAAGTATTTTGTCTGGATACTGGCGTGAAGAAGATGAGCAGGGCACAGCGGCTTGATAAACCCTTCCCCCTTCCCATCTACTACTCGGAAAATGAGTTGACAGGTACTCGAAACAGGAGTAGCTTACTGACAGCGCGTGACGACGACTGCCGTTAAGGGGAGGCAGTGAACTGACCCGGTGTGGCGGAGCACAACAAGGACGGTTCGGTATGACTCATGATCCTGAACCCAAGACTCTAACCCGCCTTAAGGTAGGCGCGGAGCATGAGGGCGAAGGGTTAACCAAACAGAACCAGGAAAGACCCGCTACTGTCGGATGGATCGTACCAGAAAACAAAAAGGACAAATTGGATGCAGAAGAGATTATAGGCTCTCTGATCACAGAGGAAAGAAGACGAGGCCAAATGGCTGTAGTAAAGCTGGCTATCTGGCTCCTTTCTGGATTGGCCTATTCTGCGCTTCTGATCATTGTTCTACTTGGCCTCGGAACAATAACTTTACCGACGGCTTTAGTGTTTGCACTGGTCGGTTCTTTGCTGAGTTTGGTAGTGGGATTATTACGAATCCTAGTGAAGTATCTTTCTCAGGAGAAAGAATGAATTCTTTCTTGTAGGAGAGATCTTCATAGGTTTTCTGCCGTGTTGTTGAGCCTCCACTCTATATTTGAAATACGCTTCAGAGTAGGTGCGAGGCTCAACAATGAGGTAAAAGGGAGATTCTATGTCAATCTTATATGGCACGTTCAGGAAACCCGACACTAAGGTCAATGCTCGTTAATTTGAGCAGAGTGAAAATGAAACATTCAGAACTGGCAATGTTGCTCGATGTGATCGTTCGCATTTCTCTCCAACATTACCAGTTCAAGTCAACCACGGAGGCCACATATGGCTGAAACAGTAAGGCTTCAGGTCGAGATAGAACAGGAGCAGATGGAAGTCCTTGAAGAACTCCTGAAATTGGGCGGCCTGAGAACAAAGCGTGACCTGCTAAACAACGCCCTTACTCTGCTCAAATGGGCAGCTAGAGAAAAATCGAAAGGTAACTCTATCTGCTCGGCAAGCCCAAACGGGCACCTTCAAAAGGAGTTAGAAATGCCATTTCTGGAAACAATTGCGGTGACCGTTCAGCGCGCTGCCGCTGCCGTAGCGGCAGCGCGCGAGGACGATGACTCAACATCTCCTACCAAATCGGATGTTGAAAACGTAGCCGCTGCGGTTGGAACAGGTAACTTCAGGCTACTGAGAAGCACCTGAATCTAACGGCATGGCCCGCCGAACAGAGCCCGCGCTTGCAGTCAATGCAAGCGCGGGTCTTCCATTTACCCTTGAGTGACTTCGGCTAGCATGTAAATGGCAACCGGGGAGCCTGAAAAGAAATCACCCGGAGACGTAGCAAGCGCCGACCGTTTCCGAGCATGACCCTTTTAAGTATTTGGTTGGCGTACAAATCTGCGACTGCCAAACAAACTTCTATTATAGATTTTGAATTTTCTCTTATTCCTATCTAAAAAGTTATAAGGAGTTAGGCAAGACAACCATTGACATCCAATGTCAATACGAATACTTTATGCGCGTTAACTATACCTCTTAAGTGATTTACATTCTCTACTGTAATTCACTGCTTTCACCACCGGCCTAAGAGAATCATGACAGAAGACAATGATAGTGATGCCATTGAGGTTCAGGATCCGGCCCTTGGCTGGCTAGATTTGCTTAGCCATAGAGTTAAGACTTTCTGTATCTTAGGTGCGTCACTGGTCATTGACGCTGCCTTCATGCTCTTCTGGTTAGTCATACACGGGCTATTTACCATTACGGCAAATATTATAGAACGGTGGCTTAATAATGGACTTCACACACCTACAGCCTCCGCCGTTCAAAGCTCTTCAGCCCAACCCTTTAAAGCGGTCTTCTTCATAACCATAAGTTTGCTCGACGTTGCTGCATTCGCGATCATGATCTACTTTATTTATACTGATGTCAGAACCTTCTGGAAAAAGATTTCTTCACAGAATGAGACAACACTCTTGACCGAGGTATCAGTACAGAATCAGGTGAAGCGTTCTTCGATAACAGCCGGGGTGCAGATAGATGATTAGTGCCACAAAGATATATAGGCTGCCACTAGAACGCCCCGTTAAGGGGGCCGCTCTTATTTATGCTACGAGGTTACTGATACTCTTAGGAGTGGCCATTCAATGTTGGTTGATTCTGGTGATGTTTGGCGGGGTAATTCTGTTAATTCAAACCTATCCCGTGTCAACGACAGTTGTAATCCTTTTAGCTTTTATACTAGGCACTGTCGTCTTAAATGTATGGGTCTATAGGAAATTTCAGATTCCGCGGATTAAAACCATTGCGGATGTAGAACGCCACATTGAATTACCCCTGCTTGCGATCATCCCAGAAAACCGTGGTCAGCTATCGGTACTCGATGATATTCGTTCACCATCAGCCGAGGGATACCGCCATTTGCGTACATCCCTACTCCTCACCATGGGCGACCAACCACCGCAGACCATACTTGTTACATCGAGCGCTCCCTCCGAAGGGAAGACAACTACAACCGTAAATACTGCCCTTAGCCTTGCGCAGACTGGTGCGTCGGTGATTATCATCGATTGCGACCTGCGCCGACCACGCATCCACACTATTTTAGGTATCTCCAATGTAAGCGGGCTGACGAACTTCCTCACTGGGGAGCGTAACTTCCCTGCTTTCATTAAAACATACGAGAAATTGCCGAACCTCAAAGTATTAACTTCAGGACCAGTTCCGCCTAACCCGGCTGACCTCCTCAGCCAAGCCACGATGCGTCAACTGATTATTGGCCTAACCAAGAATTACGACTTCATCGTCATCGACTCGCCACCAGCATTTATATTTACTGATGCCACAATACTGTCGGCAATGGTTGACGGGGTGATACTCGTTGTTGAAGGTGGAAAGACCGTTGTCCCTATAGTTCAACAAGCTAAGCGTCTACTCGAGAATGCTGGCGCACACTTTTTAGGCGTTGTGCTCAATAACTTGAAACAAGATGCTCTCAGCTACTACTACGTGAACTATTATACTTCTTACTATACTGATGAAGACGGTACGGCCCGGGAAGTAGACTCGGGCAAAGGTATATCCCACAAACGTCGTTGACCCCTGCCTGCCTTACGGGTCCTTCCCAGCCCTCTCAACTCTGAGGGTGTCGCGCGACCGCACTCTCTCTAGACTCAGCACGCAAACTCTTTTCACCAGCAGGACTTTTTCACTTGAGCCAATGTTTATGGGGGGTTCGTGCAAAAAGGATGAATCGATTGTGCTTAGGATTTGTGTGCTATCGACCAGTTGGTTTGAACGAGTTGTTATGGCGCGCTCAGAACTCATCTCCAGTGTGAATTCTGCGCACCTCTATTTATATTAGAAGTTACGCAGTTGGGATGAGCGAGTAAAGCGGATTGGCGATGTAAACGCGCACCGCTTCTCTGATGATTGCCGTCTTCGCTTCATACCAACTGATGCCTTTGTGATAACAATGACTCTCCAGTCTGAGAAACGCTCGCAAACAAAGATTGATGTGGTTACGCCACGCGCGGCGAGAGCGAACCTGCGCACGTTCGATCAAACAAAACTGCTTCAACCCGCGATGGTAGTTCTCAATCGCCCACGAGTAGCCGGCAAAACGGACTCTTGCCAGTTCGCTCATCTCAAGATGGTTGGTCGCCCACCACGCAATGTCGCCGTCTGTGGCGACTATCTTGAAGACGCGGATCAGCCCAAACCCTTCAAGCCACACGATGCGCCCGCCATCACCTATCTCGACCGTGCTGACGGCGCGCAAGCCTTGTTTGTCGGGGTTAACTTTGCGATTACTCTTGAGTCTGGTCAGCCATACCCAGCCGAAAGAGCGAATCAATTTCAGGTTATCGAGGCCCGAATACCAGCTATCAAAGACCACACAAGCAGGCCGAAAGCCTCGCCCGCAAGCGGCTTTGACCATCGCAGAGAAGTGGTCGTTCTTGGTCAAAGAGTCCTTCTTTTTGTCAAAGATGCGATAGTCAACCGGCACATGACGGTCGCCATCACTCCAGAGCAGAGTAATCAGGTTGATGCCGCTCACCACCTGATGGTGTTTACCAGACCAGTGTCGCGTCACCAACTCCATCTTCTTCGCAAGGGCTTGTCCAAGGTCGAGTCGTCTATGACAAGGATGCCTTGGCTCAAGCTCACTTGGCTGCGAGCTTCCGTCCAGAGTGTCTCAGCGTCAGGCTCCAGTCGGTGCAGCAAGCGGGTGAAAGCGTCATGGGCTGGCGCTTGTTGCTCGCCGCCTTGTACTTTAGCCGCTTCGGTGGCGCTGACCGAGCGCGGCGTGGCAATCACAAAGTTAATGTAGTCATCGTCAGAGCACTTGGGCGGATTCATGCCCTTTTTCTACTACATTTTCTTTCAACTGCGTAACTTCTATAGATATCAAATGTTGATAAGATGCTTGTTATAACCGGCTCTAACCAATTCTTCATATGCAGCCCAAATATCCTCCGGTATCTCCTGATAAATCTGATAACCCTTTTCCGGATAGACTTTGATCCGCTGCAAATCTCCTACCATGATGTTGATGACATCATCGCTTGTTAACTGTGGATTGTTATATTGATTCAGATACTCGTCAAATGATACTTGCGCGGAGGTGACGATCGCTTCCTTCTCCGGCCACCAGTTGCTGAAAGTGGCATAGCTTCTCCGCTCCATATACGGCTTTTGCACCAGAATAAAACGCTCAGGATCAAGCTTTTCTCCTGAGAGTAATCGCTTTGTAAATAAGACGTTCTCACTCGTATTCGTCGATTTGTTCTCGATCAGTATCTTCTCCTCTGGCACTCCCATGCTCACCGCTATCTTTGCGAACTGATCCGCTTCGGGTTCACTCCACATTCCTCTAGTAATAGCCCCCAAGCCACCGGAAAAGATGAGAAGGGGAGCCCAGTCTTGAAGAAATAACTCGGCACCTCTTTCAGCGACTCTTTTATCGTAACTACAGAGCACGAGGATCGCATCAGCTTTTTCAAGTTGATGATTCATTTTATGGTACTGCCAAACCTTCTCAGCCAAAGTGTGTATGTGGCTTTCCATCTTCACAGTGTGTAGCTTGATAATGTCCGAATTGACTAGTGAGCCATTAAGATATGTGTCCGGACAACTGCTGCTTGCGTGCGAAAAGTGTGCGAGCTCAACGAATCCACTCTATCTCATCATAAACTTATGAGAAGAAGAAAAAGCCTGCGCTGTGACTATATAGCCCGATAGTTCAGCTTGTGACTACCCTTGTGACTAAACTTCTCAGAACTCATCGGTAAAGGTCAGCACTTTAGGGACTGCGACCTCACGCGAATCAGTAATCTTCAGTAAGGATTAGAAAGAATCGGGCGAGGGGTAAAGTGTTTTTCCTGAAGGCATTCACTAAATCCTTTCCGGCCCATTCTATCCTATAACCTTCAAAGGCTTACTTACTTTTTCAGATTCTCGTCGTCATTGCTGAACTGTGGCGGGGTAGGTGTAAAGCGTTGCCGTGCGCTTCCTTTTGCGACCAGGAATGTACGGTACTCGGAGTAGGTGGTTAATGACCCTACCAAACGCAGCCGAAAGTGAGGACGGCTTGCGCGCCTCACAAAGACCAAGGGTGAGAACATGGACGGGGCGCTGGTCAGAGCGCGCCCATGTACAGGTGATAAATTATGTAAACCGAGCATTGCGAGGAAACGCAAAACCTGCTCTTTTGTCGGCCTGCAGTTGGCAAATAGAACTTTTTGGATTATTAAATGACAATGAGACAGACAAGTTTGGGTTAAGATTGTTTGGTGCTATTGATAAATTGATAGACGACATGCCTGGAATCACTAAGAATCAATGAGGCTAACCCTCAACAGAATCGGCCAGAAGGTTGGAGTTCCTAACAACAGGTTGTCGATGAGGAGGCAATAATTGGATAACATACTGTTGAATAAGATCAAGAGCATCATCAGAAATGAGACCGGCCTCGGCAACGAAAGAATCAGCACTGCTGAAATTCATGAAAAGCTCACTGCCGCAGGAGTTGAAGTACCAGGGCTGGCAATAGCAGAGATTATGGAACAACTGGAAAAGGAAAAGCTGATCACAGTTATTCCCCAGGAAAACAGAGAGGGACAAGAGAAACACGGTAGCTATCTGATTACGTGGGTAAGTGGGAAGTTGTAGTAATTGTGAATAACTCTAACTTAAGCCTCTTGACCGTCCTGGCCCATTTACTGTATTGAAGGAAGGTCCCTGCCTGGCATCTTCAGCTCGACTGGTTTATGTTCGCGGCGTGATCTCTCGCCGGAATAATGAAATGAAAAATTCTCATCCTGCATCATTCAAAGACCGCCGTAGACACCCGCGCATTAAGTACGCTCTCAGTGTAGATTGGGGGGAGACGCCCGCCTGCATCCATCAGGGCCAAGTCACGACGCTCAGCGTCGGAGGGTGCTTCCTCCAGACTCCGCTGGAGGTTGCTCAAGGCAAGCCGCTCTTCATTCGCCTTTTATTAGCTCCCAAGAGCGAGAGCGTAATGGAAGGTATTGTCTGGGGGCGGGTCGCGTATCATTTGCCAGGGGTGGGGCTGGGAGTCGAGTTTAAGAAGTTGCCGCCAGGGTACGCAGAGCACATCGAAGACATAGTGGAGTTTCATCTGGAGAGCGGCGAGGACACTTAAACGTGTCGGTGTAACAACTCACATGAAAAATTCCGGTTGATGAAAAGCCTGCCCTCAAATCTCTCACCTTTTCAGTCAAGCCCAATCGAGCATAGTATTTATCGAATTCAGGCTCTTTCGTCTCTCTTTCCCGGAGTTTTTAAGGATTCTTTAGCAACCTTTCACGGCAAATACTAATCTGAAACAGTTCATTCTTTTCCCCCTTTCGTCAGCACAAGTCTTACTCGCTGTCAATATCACTCTCAACCGCTGACTGGCAGGCGTCAAGGTCGTTCCCGCGCGGTTTTCACATCATCAAAGATTGGCATTACTCCCTTGAACATCATCACCAGACAACTCTTAGTTTCCCTCATCCTCGCCTTCGCTCTGGGGGTTGGATTTACTTCTTCGGCTTATGCCATTGATGGCTGTTCGTCGGCAAGCTTTAAGATCGCTCCAGGCCTAACACTGGAAGCCACTCCCTACGGGGTTGCCGTGGCGGATTTCAACGGTGACGGCCATCTCGACTTAGCCACCGCCAGCGCCGGTGGGGTGGTGATTTTATTCGGGAGGGGAGGAAATGAAAAATTTGGCCCCCCGGTTAGTTTCCCCGTCACGCCATTGCCTCAGACGGTAACAGTCGGAGATTTCAATGGAGACAGTAAGCCCGATTTAGTAACCAATCAGAACCCCTCAGACCCCACAGGCAGCCTCTCCGTCTTGCTCAATGATGGAAGCGGCAATTTCGGTGCGCCGATTACTACCAACTTGACGAATGGTTCTTATCAGCCTGCGCTTGGCGATGTTAATAATGATGGGAAGCTCGACCTGGTGTCTGGACTTTACAGTGGAACTACGGATGGGAAAGTCGCTGTCCTTTTAGGAGATGGCGCAGGGGGCTTTTCTCACGCCCCAAACTCACCCTTCATATCTTCCAGCGCAAATGCTTCTCAGGTTGTCATTGGCGACTTCAATGAAGACGGCAAACGTGATTTAGCCTTACCCGGCAGTTCCGGCGGTGTAGATATTCTATTGGGCGACGGGACAGGCGCTTTTGCGCCGGGGGTGAACACACCCACAATTATCAGCTATGTAATTACGCTGACCGCAGCGGACTTCAACGGGGACGGGCATCTGGACCTTGTGAGTGATGATTATGTGCTGCTGGGCAGCGGAACAGGGAGTTTCGCAACGCCCATCATGATAGATTTTCCCGGGCATAACTCTGCGATAGCCGGAGATGTTAACCACGACGGCCATATAGATATGATCGTCGGCGGGGTGAGCGGTCTGACAATCATGCTGGGAAATGGAGCGGGAAATTTTGCCCGGGCTAAATCCTACACTTCCGGAAATATTATTTACGGGTCGGGTGCTGATTTTGCCGCGCTCGGTGACTTCAATGAGGATGGCAAAGTGGATTTAGCTGCCGTTCAGTTGGAGGGCATCGGCATTCTAGATGGCGACGGCACAGGCGCATTCAATGATGCGAGGAGTTACCATACCAGCATTTCCAGTCCGCGTTATTTGGTAACGGCCGATTTTAATAACGACGGCAAGCAGGATTTCGCCGCAGTCAGCCAGGATTATCTCGGAAACAATCCGGGCGCTTCGAGGGTAGAGGTGGCGCTGGGCGATGCAAGCGGCGGCTTCACGAAGAACTCCGTGATTCGTTTCGCTCCTGGGACGCTCCTATGGGGAATCGCGGCGGCAGATTTCAATAATGACGGCAAGATTGATTTGGCTGTCACGCAACCATTCAACGGAAAAGTTTCTATCCTTTTGAATGACGGCACTGGCGGGTTTTCCACTGATGGATTTTCCGCCCCGACTTATTCGACCAACCCCTACGGGTTTCTACCCTCAGGTATCAAGGCCGGGGATATCAACAACGATGGTTATCCCGATCTGATTGTCGTAACTCCAAACTCCAACAACTTCGTGGTCTTTCGGGGTAATGGAAACGGCAGCTTTACAGCGATTGCCAGTTATCCGCTTCAGGGTACTAACACCTACTCCGACGATGTGGCGATTGCCGATTTTAATGCTGACGGCAAATTGGATTTAGCCATTGTCAGGGGCGGCATCAATGTAGTTAATGTTTTCCTGGGGGATGGGTTCGGATACTTTTCGAGCTATGCCGCCTTGCAGACACTGGGCACGCCTATTTCGGTCTTAGCGAGAGATTTGAATGGCGACGGCAAGCCAGACATAGCAGTGAGCAATTCGACTTTAGCCAACCCCGCCACCAGGCAGGGCTATATTTCCGTGATGCTCAATAATGGATCGCAAGGCTTTAGTGCAGGAACTGACTACCCGACGGATGGCTCAGGCATTCTCGGCAGCGGAGACTTTAATAGCGATGGCCAACCTGACTTAGTTGTGAGCAGCGGTAATATTTACGTGGCCAACACTCTGAGCGGCATCGCTGTCCTATCGAACAAGGGTTCTGGAACTTTCGGCTCGGCGATCAACTTCTCTGCCGGCCCCGTGTCGGATCGTCTGGTCGTCAGTGATTTCAATAATGACGGTAAAGACGATGTTATGTTCACGCAGCCAAGCTCTTCCAGCGTTGCATTGCTGCTGAACAACTTCACCACCGCACAGCAATGCCTGAGCGTGAACGACGTAACGATTACGGAGAACGATGCCGGGACAATTGACGCTATCTTCACCGTTAAGTTATCAGCGCCGAGCGCGCAGACCGTGCGCGTGAACTACTACTCTGCTCCATCCTACATCTTCCCCAACACCCCGGCGAAAAGGGGTGTGGATTTCGAGAGCGGCGCTGGCACACTGACCTTTCTCCCCGGCGAAACTACGCATACTATCAACGTGCCGGTTAAAGGAGATTCCATAGACGAATTCGACGAACTCTTCTACGTCGGGCTTTCGACGCCGCTTGGCGCGGTGATTAGCGACGCGAGGGGTTTAGGAACAATCATTGATAATGATTCGCCGCCATCGCTCTCCGTCAATGACGCGGCGATCTCGGAAAGCTATCAAGTCAGCCCTGCGTCGGTGACTTTCACAGTCGCTCTATCAGCCGCCAGTGAAAAACCGATTTCCGTCCAGTACTCTCTGGCTGAAGGAACGGCGACCTCAAACACTGATTACTCCAATGTTTCAGGCACACTGGATTTTCCCATCGGGACTACTTCAAAGACCGTCTCCGTTCCAGTTACAGCCGACAACATTTTTGAGCCTAATGAGACCTTCTCCATAAATCTGAGCGGCGTGACCAACGCGACCATAGCGGACGGGCAGGGACAGGGAACAATCATCAACGATGATCCCCAGCCGGGCATTACAATCACCGCCGCCGTTTATCGGAATGAAGGCGCAACGGGGACGACCAATAATGCCGTCTTCGATGTGACTTTATCGAATCCTTCGTATCAGGCTGTCACTGTTAATTACGCGACCGCAGACCAAACGGCGACGGCAGGAAGCGATTATACGCCCGTCTCAGGGACATTAACCTTCAATCCGGGCGAGAGAACCAAGAGCATTTCGGTACAGATCATCGGTGATAATGTTGACGAAATTGACGAGACTTTCTTCGTAAATTTAAGTGGTCAGACAAACTCATCTATCACGATGGGCCAGGGTCTAGGCTCGATCTCTGATGATGACGGCCCGACTATTTCAATCAATGACATTACTGTCACGGAAGGAAATACTGGGACGGTTAACGCAAATTTCACCGTGACTCTTTCAGCTGCCAGCCCACAAGATGTCTACGTCAGTTATGCTACGTCTGCCGGCACTGCTTCTTCCAACATTGATTATCAACGCGTCTTCAGTTCCTTTATGGCAATTCCGGCGGGAGCTACGTCTGGAACACTTACAGTCAGAGTTCTCGGTGATTATCAGATTGAACCTGACGAGACCTTTTTCGTCACTCTTTCAACTCCTGACAATGGGACGATTGCTGACGGACAAGGTATAGGCACTATCACCAACGATGATGCGCCAGGCACATTACAATTCAGTGCCCAATCGTACAGCGTAAATGAAGGAGGCAACGCGACTGTCTCAGTGACCCGCACAGACGGCGGCACAGGAACAGTTACGATTGATTATTCCACTAGTAACGGTACAGCCGACGCAGGAATTGATTATCTCGTCGCATCAGGGACCCTCACCTTAAATCAGGGTGAGACTTCAAAAACCTTTTCTGTCAGCGTTGTCAACGATGGTATTTATGAAGGTGATGAGACTGTCAATCTAACACTCAGCAATCCGACTGGTGGGGCTATAGCAGGCGCTCGCAGTACTGCTCTGTTAACAATCATCAACAATGATTCCCAGGGTCCTCAAGTACAGCTCAGCCAGGCGAGCTATTCAATCAGCGAAGCGGGAGGGAGCGCCCAACTCGTCGTCACTCGCACCGACACTGCGAGCGCCGCGACCGTCAACTATGCGACCTCCGACACTTTCACCATCTCGCAAAACTGCCAGACCATCAATACCGGCATTGCTTCTTCGCGCTGCGACTACGCCACCTCCATCGGCACCCTGCGCTTCGCCGCCGGAGAATCATCCAAGACCATCTACATTCCCGTCATCGACGACAACATCTCAGACGGCAACGAATCTTTCACCCTCACCTTGAGCAATCCCAGTGGAGCCAGTCTGGGTTCAACCACCTCGGCCACCGTGACCATCACCGATAATGCCAACACCGGGGGTAATCCGATAGACCAGGCTGCCTTCTTCATCCGCGAGCATTACATCGACTTTCTGGGCCGTGAACCTGAACCGGCGGGACTCTCAGGCTGGCTCAACGTCTACAACAATTGCGGGACGACCGTGCAGCAACCCTGTGACCGCATCGAGATCAGCAGTGCGTTTTTCCGTAGTGAAGAGTTCCAAACGAGAGCCTACCCCCTCTATCGCTTCTACTCAGCCGTGGGGAGGATTCCGCTCTACGAGCAGTTCATGCCTGACTTTGCGAAAGTCAGTGGATTTCTCTCGGCTCAGGAGTTGGAAGCCAACAAGGTGGCGTTCATCAATGAGTTCATGGCCAGAAGTGATTACCAGAACCTGTACGGGTCGATCACGGGCAATGAGGCTTATGTGACGGCATTGTTGAACACTTTGGGCTTACCTACGCATGCGAACAAGCAGGCGTGGGTCAATGCCCTGAACAGTGGGACTTCGAGAGCCGTGGTCTTGAGGTCGGTGACGGAGGATGGGCAGGTTTATCAGAAGTACTACAATGAGGCGTTCGTGATCATGCAGTACTTCGGATACTTGAGAAGGAGTGCTGACATCTCGTATTTGAACTGGATTCAGTTGATGAACTCTAATGGTGGAGATTATCGTCAGATGATTGATGGGTTCCTTAACTCCGCTGAATATCGTAATAGATTCGGACAGTAAAGCTTTAGCCGGGTAAGGGTATTTGTTTGGCAAGGGCTGACGAGTTCTGAAGGGATAAAGCAGAAGCCAGAAGCTGGAATTCAGGAGCCAGAGGAAGCAAGTTAATCATTCCGACTCTCGAATACAGTTTAGAGCACCCTTGTGAGGAAAAGCGCTGATTTGCCAGTTAGTGGCTGCCGCATTACACTAACTCGGGTCTGACCCGCTTTCAAGATGGGGAAACATGGAAAAGTTCAAAACGCGTTGGAGTATGCGACGGCGCGTGCGCTGCTCACCGGACTTGGCTGGATGCCGCGTCGCCTCGCTGTCGCCACAGGGCGCGGTGTCGCGCGCCTCGCTTACGGTTTGAGCGATAGGTTGCGGCTGACGGGCTTTCGCAATCTCGAACTCGCCTTTCCCGAAATGGACGAGCGCGAACGAGAGCGCATCCTTCGTGGCTGCTTCACAAATCTTGGCCGACTGCTCGGTGAGTTCAGCCAATTTTCCCGCGCGACACCTGAGAGTTTAAGTCGGATTGTCGAGTGTCAGGGTTTAGAAAATTTACAGGCAGCGCGAGAGCGCGGACGTGGAGTTATTTTATTCACCGGACATCTGGGCGCCTGGGAGCTTTCGAGTTTCGCGCTTTCTGCCTTCGGCCATCCCTTGAGCTTTCTTGTACGCCGCATTGATAATCCTCGCGTCGAGCAAATGATCGAGAAGACGCGCACTCGATTCGGCAATCGCTCGATAGACAAACGCGCCGCCATGCGCCCCATGCTGCGCACCCTTCGCGCAGGTGGAACACTCGGCACTCTCGTTGATCTCAACACACAGCCCCACGAAGGCATTTTCGTAGATTTTTTTGGCATTCCCGCCTCAACTACCTCCGGCCTCGCAACGCTTGCGCTGCACACGGGAGCCGCAGTTCTTCCGGTTTTCGTCCCCTGGGATGAAAAGCAGCAGCGGTTCACCCTCCACATTGATCCGCCGCTGACCATTACACCCACTGGCAATCAGACAGAAGACATCAGGCAACTGACCTCCCTCTTCACATCTGTTGTCGAAAGTTATGTCCGACGATACCCTGAACAGTGGCTCTGGATTCACAAACGTTGGAACACCCGACCGGGAAAAGACGCAAATTTTTATGCGAATCCGTCCGCCACGTTAGAATCAACATAGAAATCTCAAGATAAGTCTAATTAACGCTTAACCCGCCGTTCCTGAGAATCAACCTTAAACCCCAATTTTGAACAAAATTTAGCCTGTTTCCGCTTTGTTACGAAAATATTGTGATTGTGCGTGAAAATTGTGCTTGACACCTCACGAAACTTCGGTATAATTCCTCACATACTGAGGCAGGAGAACCAAGTTGGCGTGCTTCGGTGATTGATAAGTGTGGCGGTGAGCGCTTCTCTCGAAACTCAGTAAGTTGGTGCGTTAGGGTTTCGCTTAGAATCGCGCAATTACATTTTGAGCCGCACGGAATTATCTCGCCCGTACTAACGCACTGCCTATAAAACACGGAATCGAACGTATGTGACGATTCTCAGTTCATTGCCAACGCCACCCTGAATCTCCGAGCCTGCCCTAAAAGTTTTTGCCCCGTCAGTCGAAAGATTGACGGGGCTCCCTCTTTTGGTAATCAATTAATTTTTGCCTCTATCTATAAGAAGCACTCCTTTACATCGCCAATCCTCCGTCAACCTGAAGCACCTGCCCTGTGATGTAGCGCGCATCATTTGAAAGTAAGAAGCAGGCGATGCGGGCTACTTCATCAGCCTCTGCGAAACGCCCCAGCGGAATCTGTTCAAGGAGTTTCGCCTGGTAACTTTCATCAAGCCCACTCGCCATTTCGGTTGAGACCAACCCGAGCGCGAGCGCATTGACCGTCACCTTGCGGCTTGCCACTTCCTTAGCCAGAGCTTTCGTCAGCCCTATCATGCCGGCCTTCGATGCAGAGTAATTCGATTGTCCGGCCATCCCGACGCGCCCGCTAATCGAAGAGATGTTTAAGACCGACCCGCCCTCTTCCTGTCTTAACATCACGCGCAAGGCGGCGCGGGCGAAATTCCATGCCCCTTTCAGATTGGTATCAATGACGGCATCCCAATCTTCTTCCTTCATCCGCAAGATCAGATTGTCGCGCACGATGCCCGCGTTATTGACCAGAAAATCAATGCGTCCGAAAACTTCTTTGACCTGCTTCACCATCTCAGCGGCGGCGCTCGTCTGCGCCACATCGCACTGGGTCGCCAACACGCGCACATTCATCGCTTCCATCTCTGCCTTTAGACTATCAGCAGCTTCCGCGCTCTTTGCGTAGTTGAAAGCGATGTCAGCGCCGCGCCTGGCAAGTTCAAGAGCTATCGCCCGCCCGATGCCTCGCGTTGCACCTGTGATGATTGCTGTCCGTCCAGAAAAAGGCTTTACTGAGTTGTCCAATATTGATTCTCCAATCCAGATTAGTAGTTGAAAGCCAGAGGTGATGACAATCGCTGTTTTCGAGCATCTATCCTTCTTCGTTCACAATTTTAAGGCACGTAAATACTTTGTAAACTCCGGCGCAAGGTCTGGCCGCTTGAGCGCGAACTCGACTGTCGCGATGAGAAAGCCAAGTTTATCGCCCGCGTCATGACGTGTTCCCTGGAAACGCACTGCGTAGAACGGGCGCTTCTTCAATAACGCGCGCATGGCGTCGGTGATCTGTATTTCGCCGCCCGCGCCCGGAAGCGTTTGCTCAATCTCCGCGAAGATGTCCGGCGTCAGAATGTAGCGACCGATGATGGCGAGGTCTGAAGGCGCTTTCTCAAACGCAGGCTTCTCCACCATATCTTTAATCTTGTAAACGCCTTCTTCCACCTCTTCCGCGTCAATCACGCCGAAGCGCGAAATAGCTTCGCCTTCAACCTGCATCGTGCCGAGCACCGGCGCGTCATACTTTTCATAAACGTCCAGCATCTGCCTGAGCGCGGGTCTTTCCGCGTCAACGATGTCGTCGCTAAGCAGCACGGCGAATGGTTCATCGCCAACAAGGTCACGCGCCTGCAAGATGGCATGGCCGAGTCCGAGCGCCTCGCGCTGGCGCACGTAGCTGATACGCGCCATTTCCGAGATGGAGCGCGTTTGTCTTAATTCCTTTTCTTTGCCGCGCTCGCGCAGCAGATGTTCGAGCTCAAAGGAGATGTCGAAGTGATCTTCGATGGCGCTTTTGCCGCGTCCCGTGACGATGATGACGGATTCAATCCCGGAGGCGACAGCTTCTTCGACGACGTATTGAATCAGCGGCTTATCAACAAGGGGCAGCATCTCTTTCGGAGATGCTTTCGTGGCTGGCAGAAAGCGCGTGCCCAGTCCCGCCGCCGGGAAGACTGCCTTGCGAATTTTTTGTGGCATAACCTCAGGAACTCCCCTTGTCTGAAATCAAGCAGCGACGCGACGCCCGCGCTTATTAAGCTTAAGCAGGGCGTAAACGCTCACCATGCTTGACACGCGCTTGTACAGTCAGATAGCGTGACGCTTTTCGTTTGAGACCAGTGCAAAGGTGTCTCTCATACCATAAGACAGAGGGTTGCGGCAAATGCTCGATCTTAACTTCGTTCGCGATAATCTTGACAGGGTGCGTGCTGCTCTCGAAGCGCGCTCATTTCCAACCGCCGCGCTTGATGATTTCGCGCGTGCAGATACGGAGCGTCGCCGCGTTATTGCGGAATCCGATCAACTCAACGCCGAACGCAACGCTGCCAGCAAACTGATCGGCGCGTTGATGAAAGATGGAAAGAAGGACGAAGCCGAAGGGCGACGGCGTGAAGTCGGTGAGTTAAAGGAGCGCATCGCGGAGCTTGATCGTGCGCGCGATGAAGCGGAGACACGGATGCGCGAGTTGCTTTCAACGCTTCCCAACATTCCGCATGAGAGCGTGCCAATTGGGAAGGATGAAACCGCCAACCGTGAGGAGCGGCGCTGGGGCGCTCAGCCCGAGTTTGATTTTGAGCCTAAAGATCACGTTGAGCTGGGAACAACTCTGGGAATCTTGGACTTTGAACGCGCCAGCAAAATAGCGGGTGCGCGCTTTGCCATCTTGAACGGCGCGGGAGCGCGTTTGAGCCGCGCGCTCATCAACTTCATGCTCGAACTGCACACGCGCGAGCACGGTTATACGGAGACGCTGCCTCCGTTCATCGTCAACTCAGACTCTCTTTTCGGCACGGGGCAGTTGCCGAAGTTCGAGGAAGATTTATTCAAGCTGACGGACGAGCGCGGGCTGTATCTCGTCCCGACTGCCGAAGTTCCCGTCACAAATTATCATCGTGAAGAGATGCTCGACGCCGCGCAGCTTCCGATGAAGTGGGCTGCTTACACTCCATGTTTTCGTTCCGAGGCCGGAAGCTACGGGCGCGACGTGCGCGGGCTGATTCGCCAGCACCAGTTTGAGAAGGTGGAGATGGTCAAGTACGCGCTGCCCGAAAATTCTTATGACGAGTTGGAATCGCTGACACGCAATGCCGAGACAGTGCTGCAAAAGCTCGGCTTGCACTATCGAGTGATGGCGCTCTCGACCGGCGATATTGGATTCGGTCCGGCTAAGACTTACGACATAGAGGTCTGGCTGCCTTCGCAGAAAGCCTTCCGCGAAATCTCTTCCTGCTCAAACTATGAGACTTTTCAGGCTCGGCGCGCGCAGATTCGCTTTCGTCGCACGAGCGGCGCAAAGCCCGAATACGTTCACACGCTCAACGGCTCCGGCCTCGCCGTCGGGCGCACATGGATAGCCATTCTCGAAAACTACCAGCAGGCAGACGGCTCCATCGTCATCCCCGAAGCCCTGCGCCCGTACATGAATGGGAAAGAAGTAATCAGTAGTCAGTAATCAGTTTTCAGCTGATTACTGACTACTGATTGCTGATTACTTTATTCTCAGATCAAATGGCATGATTGCCATGATTTCGCCGCGCTTCATGCGATCCAAGGTGGCTGCATATTGAAGCGCGCGGCGCACGTCTTCGGGTAGTGCGGCGAACATAGCGCGTTGTTGTTGCAGGTTAACCTGAACGCTCGCGTCCTCTTCGTTGCCTCCGAAGAAATTGTCGAAGAAGCCGCGCGGGTGCGGGAGGATGACGCGACGCACGCCTTTGTCTGCGGGAATATTGGCGAGTTGGCGTGCGACTTCGACAGCCTTGTCCAACCCGCCGAACTCATCAATCAACCCATTCTCTTTCGCCTGCGCGCCCGTCCAGACGCGACCCTGCGCGATTGAATCTATGTACTCAGGCTCGCGCCCGCGCCCCTGTGCCACCTTCGGCACAAACTCGTCGTAATACTTGCTCTTGATAACGCCTTCAAACTTGGCACGCTCTTCCGGCGTGAATTTCTCCGTTTCGCGGAACATGCCGGCATTCTTGCCGCGCAGCACATACTCATTGGTGACGCCCAGCCAGTCGTAGAGACCTTTCATCACGGGCTTGCCCGCGAAGATGCCGATAGAGCCGGTGAAGGTCGAAGGCTCTGCGATAATCTTGTTGGCGTTGCAGGCAATGTAGTAGCCGCCGGATGCGCCGAGGTCGCTCATCGAAACGACGACGGGTTTCTTCTTTTTAGCGACTTCGACGGCGTGCCAGATGGCGTCCGAAGCGTAATGCACACCGCCCGGACTATCTATGCGAAGAACTATCGCCTTGATAGTTTTATCGCGGGCTGCCTCGTTGATGGTCTTGACCATCGTTTCAGAGCCGACGGACTGGCCGCCCGTCGCGCTGTCTCCGGATTTGCCCGGCCAGATTTCACCCGTCGCATAGATGATGGCGATTCGCTCGCCACGATTCAGGCCGACCGACTCAGCATCGATCTGCCTGTAGCTTTCGGCTTTTGTAACGTGCAGTTCGTCCTCGTCCTTGTAGCCCAGACGCTTCTTCAATTCATTCTCGACTTCATCACGATAAAGCGTTCCGTCAATCAATCCGGCGCTTTGCGCCTCCTTGGCGCTGAGCGGCGCACTGTCAACGAGAGCGCGAACTTCGTCAGGAGATTTTTTGCGTGTTTCCGCTATCGTGTTGACGAAGCGAGTGTAGAGATCATCCAGCAGCGAGTTGATAACCTCACGATGCTCTTTCGTCATCTCCTTGCGCGTAAACTGGTCAGGCGCGTTCTTGTATTTGCCTATCTGAACAACGTCCGGGTAGATGCCGAGTTTGTCGAGCGAGCCGCGAAAGAACATCACGTCCGCCGCAAACCCGTTGATGAAGAGATCGCCCGATGGCGAGACAAAGACGCGCTCGGCGGCGGTCGCAATGTAATACTCTTTGTTCGTGCCGACCTCGATGTAAGCGTAGAGAGGTTTCCCGGAGGCGCGAAAGTCTGCAATCGCGTCGCGCAGCTCCTCGGCCTTTGCCCAACCCGCGCCCAGGAGATCAATCTCAAGCAGAATCCCGCTGATGCGCTTATCAACTTTCGCTTTTCGGAGTTGCTCGACGAGGGTGGTCAAGGAGAGTTCGTCTTTGCCGAAGAGACGACGGGTCAGAGTATCCGGCACGTAATCCGGCAACTCGCCTTCAACTTTGAGAACCAGCACGCTGTTATCGCGGATGACCGGCTCGCTGCCGCGCAGCGCAGAGAAAATGAAAACGATTCCGATGCCGACAATCAGAGCAAAGAGGAGAAAGAGACTGCCAAGGATAATTGCGATTTTACGCCCGCAAGACATTACCATAGTTAATTTTTTAGAAAACTCCAATTTCCCGAAGACAGGAGCGCCCGCGCACTTTCAAGAGGCGCGCGACTCCCGCTGTCGTTTACGTATGCCGAAAGGAAAAGGTTTAGCGAAGGGATGAGGGATGAGGGATGAAAGGAATGTGATTCAACTTGAATCAGCACGCTTTCATCCTTCATCCCTCCGCCCTCATCCCTTCACTTGACTATCCATCCGCCGCCGATAACTTCGTCGCCGCGATAAAAGACTGTGGCCTGTCCGGGCGTGATGGCGCGTTGCGGTTCATCGAAGACGATGTGAGCGCGATTGTTCTCCTGCGGCGTGATGGTGGCGGGCGCAGCCGTGTGGCGATAGCGCACGCGGACTTCGGCGCGGACGGGCGCTTCGGGCGCATCGAAAGCGACCCAGTTGACGCCCGCCGCCGTGAAATCTTCGCGCAGCAGTTCATCCTGCGAGCCTACGACGACGCGGTTCTTCTCAGCGTCAATCGAGATGACGTAGAGCGGGCGCTCGCTCGAAATGCCGATTCCGCGCCGCTGCCCGATGGTGTAGCGATGTATACCGCCGTGCTTGTTCAGGACTTTGCCCTGTGCATTGACGATCTCGCCTTCGCCGGGCAAACGCTCTCGTTCATTTTCGGCTTCAAGGTAACGATCAATGAACCCGGCGTAGTTGCCGTCGGGCACAAAACAAATCTCCTGCGACTCGGCCTTCTCCGCGATGGCCAGTTTGCTTGAGCGCGCCACATCGCGCACCTCCGGCTTGGACATCTCGCCCAGCGGAAACAGAGAGCGCGACAGTTGCGCTTGCGTCAATTCCCAGAGAAAGTAGGATTGATCCTTTTGCAGGTTGCGCCCGCGAAAGAGGCGATAACGATTGGCTTTTTCGTCATGCTCGACGCGCGCGTAGTGTCCGGTCGCAACCTTGTCGCAGCCCAAACTCTCGGCCAGACGGTCGAGCGAAGCAAACTTCAAACGGCTATTGCACGCCACACACGGAATCGGCGTCTCGCCGTTCAGATAACTCGTCACAAATGGTTGCACCACATCGCGCTCGAAATCTTTTTCGAGATTGAGCACGTAGAACGGAAATCCCAACTCTTCGGCCACGCGCCGCGCGTCGTAGACATCATCCAGCGAGCAACAGCGCGAGGGCAGCGGCTCGCCGTTTTCGTCAACATTGATCCCGCGCCGCTGATTCCACAACTGCATCGTGAAGCCGACAAGCTCGTGCCCCTCGGCCTTCAAAATTGCCGCCGCTGCGGAAGAATCCACGCCGCCGCTCATTGCTACTGCGATCTTCATAAAAATAGTTTCGAGTTACGGGTTTCGAGTTTCGGGATCTGTTTTTTAGCTCCAGACTCGAAACCCGTAACTCGAAACTTCGTCTGTTTGCCGCTCGTTCGCGGCGGGTGTTAAGATGCTCCACTGTTGAGAAAAGCTGACTCATTCCAAACGAAAAGGATACCTTAAACGAGGCGAAACGTCAGCCCGTCAAGACAGTCTGTGAGTCACAAGTCTGAAGTCAAAAGAAAGAATTTGTTTTTGACCAGTTGACTCCAGACTCTGAGACTTCAGACTCCAGACTATTATTTATGGAAAGAGCCATTGAAGAGTATCGCGTTGCAGCCGAGCCTTACTATCTGGCTGTCGCGCGCGAGGTCGAGTTATTTGAAGCCGCGCACGCCGCACGTCTGCCCGTAATGTTGAAAGGGCCGACGGGGAGCGGCAAGACGCGCTTTGTCGAGCACATGGCGTGGCGGCTGGAGCGCCCGCTGATTACGGTCGCCTGCCACGAGGATTTGTCTGCGACGGATTTGGTCGGGCGTTTCCTGCTCGAAGGTGAGGAAACAGTCTGGCACGACGGGCCGCTGACGCGTGCTGTCAGAAACGGTGCGATCTGTTATCTGGACGAAGTCGTCGAAGCGCGCAAGGACACCATCGTCATCATTCACCCGTTGACGGATGATCGTCGTCGGCTGCCGATTGAAAAACGCGGGACGGTGCTGGATGCGCCGGACGATTTTCTTCTCGTCGTTTCATACAATCCGGGTTATCAATCCATCCTCAAGGATTTGAAACAATCCACGCGCCAGCGTTTCGTCGCCATCGAGTTCGACTACCCGCCGCCGGAGATGGAAGTGGAGATCGTCGCGCGCGAAGGCGGCGTTGACGAACAAGTAGCGCGCGATCTGGTTCTCATCGGGCAGAAGATTAGAAACCTGCGCGGGCACGGGCTTGAAGAAGGCGTCTCGACGCGCCTGCTCATCTACGCCGCACAGATGATTGCGCGCGGCATCCCAGCCATCGCCGCCGCCGAGGTCGCGCTCTGCTCACCCATCACGGACGACCGTGAGTTACAACGCAGCATCCGCGAAATAGTCACGACTGTCATTTGAAGATCAGAATGCTCTGAGAGATTGTAGAAGAGTTCGGCGAAGAGGCCGATGCGAACAGAACTCAGCCTGACACCCAATGATAACTTCACCGGAAGCTGGGCATGGCTTTTTCCGCTCAGCTATCTCATCCACATCGCGGAGGAATACTGGGGCGGCTTCCCCGCTTGGATTGCGAGATTCTGGGGCGTGGAAAGCTCACTCAGTAACTTTTTAAGCTGGAACGGCGGGGCGTTGGTGATGATGACGGTGGGCGTCATCTTAGTGCTTAAGACGAAATCTTATCGCTGGCTGCTGGTGAGTTTCGGCATGGTTGTGCTGATTAACGGAGTGGTGCATGCGGTCGCGAGCGTCGTGACCCTTTCATACTCGCCCGGTCTCGTCTCCGGTTTGCTGCTCTTCGTCCCGCTTGGCGCAATCACGCTCAGGCGCGCGCGCGCCAGCATGAATCGCCGCACCTTCCGCGCCGGGCTAATTGTCGGCGTCCTGATGCATGTGGCGGTAGTGCTGCTCGCGTTCGGCTTTGCGAGAATATCCACCGCATGAAGCACAGCGGGGGCTTATCGTTTTAACCATCCGAGGATGAAATCAATGAATAGACGATTGTTGAGCGCGATGGTTGCCGTCTTGCTCCTGCTGCTATGCGCGACGACGCTTATTGTCACCGGTGACGCGCAACGCAGGCACAAGCCGAGAATCAAACCTTCGTCTAAAGTGCCGATTGTCGCCTTCTGCGAACTCATCAGTCACCCGGAGTTGTATGACAAAAGAGTCGTTCGCACGGAAGCAATCTCCGCCATCGGCATTGAGAGTCAGGTGCTATATGATCCGCAATGCAGCACGGCAGAGACGCGCGTGTGGGTCACACAAGACGCCGCGTGGGAGAAGGGGGATAAGAAACTGCAAGCGGCTTATCTCGCTCTGCTCTTCGATGAAAACAACAATCGCATCCCGCGTGGGCGTTCGGGCAGGGCAAAGGCCGTTCTCACGGGGCGGTTTGAGGCTTCCAATAAGGACGGCTATGGCCATCTGAACCAGTACCGCTTTCAGTTCGCCATCACGGGAATAGAAAAGGTTGAGCGAGTGCCTGAAGACGTTCCTTACTGGCCTTGAGATACGCTTTTTGGTGGCGAAGCTTTTGATGAAAGACGAAAGATGCCTGTAATCATCCTGACAGTTCTAGCCCTAGTCGCGATGATTTTCACCATCCTTGCGGCTTATCAGGGCTGGCGGCTCGCGCATTATCTCTTCAAGCCTCTCACCATTGTCTTCATCATTCTCATCGCGCTCGAACCGAATCATCCCACTTCATCTTTTTACAGGTACACGATTCTAGCGGGGCTGCTGTTCTCGCTCGCGGGCGACATCTTTCTGATGCTGCCGCGAGATCGCTTCTTCATCCATGGGCTCATCAGTTTCTTTATCGCACACTTCTTCTACATCGCGGCTTTCACTTACGAGAGCGGAGTCGAATTTTCTATGCTGAGCGCAACTCCGTTCATCCTTTACGGCAGCCTGATGCTGCGCGTGCTGTGGCCTCATCTGGGGAAGATGCGCGTGCCCGTGCTGGCCTACGTGATGGCGATCCTGATGATGGGCTGGACGGCGACGAGCCGCTGGGTTTGGACGGAACAACCGGGAAGCCTCCTTGCCATGCTCGGCGCGCTCTTCTTCATCGCGTCGGATTCCCTGCTCGCCCTGGACAAATTCAAAGGCCGATTCCGCAGCGCACAGCTTCTCATCTTCAGCACCTATTCAGTCGCACAATGGCTGATTGCCCTTTCTACCTGAATTCTCTAAGCTTTCAAAAGAAAACTACAATGGAGAAGAAATAGACCGAGATTAACAAGATAGATCAGGATGAAAGAAGCAACATCAAGCTCCTTTGACCTGTCTGGTCTTCTTAATCTTGATAATCCTGTTAATCCTGTCTCATTAGTTTTATTTTTATCGTAATGACCGAGAACGAGAACAAGTTTGACGCCGACGAAGCGGAGAGCGGAGAGCCTGCGCCGTTCGAGGGTGAGTTTCAGGAGCGCCTGCGCTCTGTTAAGAGCGTGACGGAGCGGCGCACGATTGCGGGTCTGGCGCGCGAGCTTGGGAGTCTGCCGGTTGATGCGGCGCGCGCCGCCCTTGAGATGAGCGCTTCGATTGCGGGCGTCTCTTTGCGCGCGAGCATAGAGTTTTTACGCGCCGCGCCCAGGGCTTCGCGCGTGCTCGAAGAAGCGGAACTACGCGCATGGGGCGAGATGGGCAGACGCCTTGCGATGGGCGACGTGGAAACCGCCGTCAGCTTTTTCAACGAGGGCGTTGAAGCTCTCAGAGACGTGCCGCAAAGTGCGCGGCCTCTCATCTTTCAAGTCTGCTCGCGCCAGATGACGCTTTCCAGCGCGGTCGCGCTTGAGACTTTCAAAACCGCGCCGCTGCTCGCCATCCTTATCACGGACACGGAGGCGCTGCGCTTAATCTTTGAAGTCGCGGCGGAGATTTCCAAACGCTCAGCCCGCCACAGCGCAGATTTTCTGAAAGCCACGCCGCGCATGGTAAGGCGCATGCGCGATTTCGGCGCAGACACTACGCACGCATTCCGCAACGCCGCGCAGCTGGCTTCAGCCTTCGCTGCGCGCGCAGGCGGCATCGCAGCCGACGCATGGACTGCTCTGCCCGTGGCGTCGGCAAATCAGACAATCGAGAACGCGCTCAAATTGATGCGTCGTGCGGGTGAGTTTCTGGAGCGCGGCGGTGGTGCGGCTCTGCACGTGCTTATCGCTGGCGGCGAAGTCCTGCGCCTTTTGCCCGAAGCCTTCGACGCGTGGATTGATTTACTGTGGGCTGTGGCCGAGCACGGCAACGCCAACCTGATCGCCTTCGTTCGCTCCGGCCCCTCCTTTTTTCAAAGCCTCGTCAACCAGACGGAGCGCGCTCGCACCGTAGAGCTAGCTTTGCGCGTCATCAATATCACACGCGAGGTCGCAAAATTGGACGGAGAAGCGGCGCTCGCCTGTTTTCGCTCAAGCGCGCAGGCTTTGCAAACTGTCTCCATCGAGCAGTTTGAGCAGTGGGCGCGCGACGGCTTGTCGGCAGAGAAAAAGGATCAACGAGCGCGACGGAGTTATTTCGCGCTCGAAACGCGCCGCAGCAACGAAGCTCTCCACACGGGCGGCGCTGGAGGTGTTGCGCTTGAGAAAATTCAGCATCTCCTGTGTCTCTACATCGAAGCGTTGACGGGAAGCGCGGTCGAGATACAGCCGCTCGCCGCCGTGCCCGTCGAAGCGCGCATCAACGATGGGCGAACAATTCATCTGCCGTCGCACGTTGCCGAGTTCGATGACGAGCAGCTTGATTTTCGTCTCTACAAAGTCTTGGCCGCGCACGCCGCCGGGCAGATTGAATTCGGCACGCACGAGCGCGACTCTTCAGATTTGAGAGCTGCTTATACTTCAATCGCCGAACTCTACGCAGAGGAGAACGCGGACGCGCGCGATGCCTTTGCGCTCGACGGCTACATCAACGAGAGGGAGAAGGGCGAGCGCGCTCTATCAATCGAAGAAGAAGAGAGACTCGCTCAACAAACTCGCCGCACATTGCCACCTGATTCGGATTACCGAGCGGTGCTGGCTCTCTTTCCGCAGAGAGGTTTAGCGCACAAAATTTTCGGCACGCTTGAGAACGGGCGCATTGATCGTCGGCTGCGTCTGGCTTATCGCGGCCTCGCGCGCGACCTTGACCTGACGCGCGAGCACCTGCGCGCCAACCGTCCGCACATCATTGATCTTCCAGTCACGCTCGTGCCCTTCGAGTTGCTTTTTCAAATCGCTCTCTGCGGCGGCGCGCTCGATGATGCCAGACAGTTCTACAGTCAGATTGTCTCCGAACTCGAAACCATCGTCGCGGACTATCTCACGGGCGCGCGCGTGAGCGTGGCGGACACCTTGATGGCGACGAGCCGCGTCTACTCGCTCTTTCAATCAATCGCGCCCGACCAGAGCCAGCAGCAGGCGGAAACTACCGAAGAAGATGCCGAGGCTGACGAAGGCAACTCTTCCCTCGAAATGCGCGACGCGGAGAGCATGCCTGAGAGAAAGTCCAGAAAGGCGGATGCGCGCGAGCTCTTCAACGCCTGGAACAGCCTTGAGCCGCAGGGCGAACCTGACGAGTTGGACGGCGCGGAAAGTTGGACGCGCGCGGAGATTCCTGAGCAAGATTTGGAAGAAGGCGAGGTAGCATTTAACTACGACGAGTGGGATAGAGATTTAACAGATCATCGCACGGGCTGGTGTCGCGTCATCGAAAAGCGCGTCCGGCGCGGCGACCCCATCTTTGTAGAGCAGACGCGCGAGCGGCACAGAGGCGTCATCTCTTCAATCCGCCACCAGTTTCAGTTGATGAAACCTGAGAACCTGACGCGCGTCGCCAATGAACTGGATGGCGAAGAATATGATTTCAACGCCGTGATTGATTACGTTATTGACCGCCGCGCTGACGGCCACCAGTCCGAGCGGATCTACACGAAGCGCCTGCGCCGCCAGCGCGACGTTGCCGTTTCCTTCCTGCTTGATCAATCTTCGTCAACCGCGCGCACAATCGGACGCCATCCCTTGCAGCCCTACACGCATCCCGGTCGCCGCATCATTGAAATCGAGAAAGAAGGCCTGGTCTTGATGAGCGAGGCGCTCGAAGCCGTCGGCGACTGCTATTCGATTAACGGCTTCACCAGCGAAGGACGCCGCAACGTCAAGTTTTACGTCGTCAAAGATTTCAACGAACGCTACACGGAAGAGATCGAGAGTCGCATCGGCGGCATCACCTACCAGAACAACACACGCCTGGGCGCGGCCATCCGCCACGCCGCCACGCGCCTCGCTCGCCAGGAAGCGCGCACGCGCCTGCTGATAATCCTCTCCGACGGCCGCCCCTACGACCACGACTACGGCGACGCCCGCTACGCCCGCGAAGACACACGCGAAGCGCTCAGGCAAACCAAGATTCAGGGCATCACCCCCTTCTGCATCACCATTGACCGCGAATCCGAAACCGAACTAAAAGACCTCTACGGCGACATTGGCTACACGATCATTGACGACGTGATGTCTCTGCCTGAACGCATGCCGGGCATTTATAGAAGACTGACTACATAATGGCGCGATTTTTCGCTGCCACGTTCACGCTATCTAAGCTATACTTTCAGCAATGAGCCAGACCACGACCACAGTTCCACTCTCCCAAGATGAGGCAGGCGTCTTGCGCGTCACAGGCACGCGCGTATCCCTTGATTCAGTCATCTACGCTTTCCAGACAGGTGCAACGCCTGAAGAGATTGTTCAGCAATATCCGACGCTCAATTTGAAAGACGCTTACGCAGTCATCAATCATTACCTACAGAATCAGACTGAAGTTGAAACGTATTTGGCTCAAAGGCAAGTCGAGCGGCAGGAACTAAAAAAAGAGATTGAATCCCGTTTTGATCCTCGTGGTGTACGTGAACGTCTCTTGTCTCGGAAAGATTTTTCCTAGCGCAAGATTCAGTTTCTGTTACAATGTGGGCACGAATAAGGGTTGCGGGGCGTATGCCCCCTAATGAAGCGACGTATGTTGCCGACCTCCTGATATAGAAGGGGTCGGCTTTTCTCTTTTAGAGGTACAGATGAACGAAGCCAGTACCCAACACTACCCAATCTAAGGGTTACTCTATAATCCCGGCGCGGTCTTAAATACTGCCGGAGAAGAGATAAGGGGACATTATTCATGCTGCGCCTAGCAGCCGACGAAGATTTCAACAATCGCATTCTACGCGGGTTGCTGCGTCGCAATCCCGGTCTGGACATCGTGCGCGTGCAGGATGCCGGGCTTAGTGGGCGAGGGGATGCTGAGTTGCTTGAGTGGGCAGCAACGGAAGAGCGCATACTCCTGACACATGATGTGACCACAATGAAGCAGTACGTTGATGAGCGCATCGCCGCAGGATTGCCGATGCCAGGTGTGTTTGAAATAAACAGCGGCATCGCTAACGCGCCGCACGCTGACTTCGCGGGCGAGGTATTGACCCCGCCCTTGACCAAAGGGAACATTGTTCCCTCTGGACTCCCTTATTTTCTATCGGCGACCCCGCAGCGAGCTGACGGGGAATTTCAGATTAAACCAAGACCTGCCTATCGGACAAGCTATCGAAGAAATCCTTCTTGTGGCTGAATACAGTCTTGATGGCGAATGGGAAGGGCAGATTGGATTTCTGCCGCTCAGATGAGCGAACCCGTTTATGTCTCAACAGATTTACGACTGCATAGTAGTCGGCGCGGGGCCTGCCGGTCTGTCTGGTGCGCTTTTTCTGGCGCGTTATCGCAGACGCGTTTTGACCTTTCATCACAACAGCCCGCGCAATCTTTATTCGCATGGCGTGCATGGCTTTTTGGGGCATCATGGAATCCTGCCGGAGGAGTTGCTGGCGCGTGGACGTGACGAGGTGACAAAGCATGGCGGGTTGATCGTCGAAGGCTGCGTGACGAAAGTTGAAAGAATCACTGATGAGCATTTTCGCGTGAGCACGGGAAATGAGAAAGAGGCTGTTGGCGAGACGAGTAAATCGTTTGAAGCCCGCCGAATCCTGCTCGCGACGGGCATGCGTGATCTGACACCGGATTGTCCGGGGTTTACAGATTTCTATGGCATCTCCGTGCATCACTGCCCGGATTGCGACGGCTACGAAGTTTCCGACAAACGCGTCGCCGTGCTCAGTCGGGGCCGTGAAGCAATCGGCTTCACGCTCAACCTGCTGACGTGGACAGACAAGCTGACGCTTTTGACAAACGGTGACGAGGGCGACATTACAGCTGAGCATCGTGCCAAGCTCGCCCATTTCAACATTCCACACACTAACCGGCGCATCATCGGTCTTGAGGGCGACGCGGAGACAAAGCAAATCGAGCGCGTGCGCTTTGAAGACGGCGAACCGCTCGACTGCGACGCGCTCTTCTTTAATCTAGGCACAGAGATGTCGGGCGAGCTGCACGAGATGCTCGGTTGCAAGCTGGATGAAGAATGCGGACTGATTGAGGTTGACGATGAGCAGCAGACAAGTGTCGAGGGAGTCTACGCCGCAGGCGACATCACGCCGCATTCTCAACTCGCGGTCGTCGCCGCCGCCGAAGGCGCGATGGCCGCCATCCATATTCACAAATCGCTGATCCCGGAAGAGCGACGTATCTAAAGACTAAAAATTCACTATCGCTTCAAGTTGAGCGAGTCCGTGCGCGTGCGGTATATTTATCGAAGATTCCTTCGGATAATTGGCAGCAACGTTGTATGGTAGAATGGCTGAATGGTAAGACGACCAAATGCGGCCTGCGTTGTGTGCGGGGTAAGCGTTTATCGTAGGCCGGTGGAATTAGATCGAGGCAACGTATATTGCAGCAAGACCTGTTATGGCCTGAGTTGTAGAAAGCCATACCCTTGTCCGATTTGTGGTAAGGAAATTTTATCTGGGAGTGGCGGTAAAACTTGCAGTAGGGCTTGTGCCAATAAGAACCGCACGGGATTGAAGTATAAGACCGGAAACCAAAGCAACCGGGTCTTAAAAATTCGCTCCTTGAAGGTTCGTATTATGGAGGAGCGCGGAGCGAAATGTGAGAGATGCAACTATTCTCGCCTTCCTTCGATACTTAATTTGCATCATGTGCTGCCGAGATCAAAGGGTGGGAAGGACGAGTCATCAAATTTAGAGTTGATTTGTCCTAATTGTCATGCAGAGGTTCATTACGGAGGGATAGCCTAATTGGTAAGGCAGTAGTCTTGAAAACTACCGCGCTAACGCGCATGCAGGTTCGAGTCCTGTTCCCTCCGCCACATTTATTCTCAAGTCCAAAGTCCAGTGTCCAAGGTTCAGGCTTCGGACATTGGACTTTAGATTTTGAGTAGAAGTTGAAGAGCTATGCTAGGAGCACTAAGTCAGACACCGCTTTTATATCTCGCCCTGTTGTTTCAGGGCGAGAACTGGTTGCGGCGCGCGTGGAACTATATCAATCAGCCGTTCTTCATCGGTAACTTCGAGATCAGGGTGACGAACGTCGTCATCGGCATCGCCATTTTCGCGGCGGCCATCATCATCTCGCGCTCGGTGCGCTCTCTGATGGAACGCCGGATGGCCGCTCGCATCAACCTCGATCCGGGCATTCAATACACAGTCCTGCGCCTCATCCATTACCTGGTCATCACACTCGGCATCCTCTTTGCGCTAAAGACGGCCTTTAATCTTGATCTGACGACGCTCGCCGTTGTCTTCACGGCGCTTTCGGTCGGCATCGGTTTCGGTCTGCAATTCATTGCGGGCGATCTTGCTTCCGGCTTCATCCTGCTCTTTGAGCGTCCCGTGCGCGTCGGAGACTTTGTCACCATCACCGGGCCGGACAGCAAACTCACGGAAGGGCGCGTGCAGAGTATCAATTTGCGGACGACGATTGTCATGACCAACGATCACATCGCGGCGGTCGTGCCTAATTCGAAGCTCGTCAACCAGACCTTAATCAACTGGTCTTACGGCGAGCGTCGCTCGCGCATCGCTATTCCCATCGGCGTCTCTTACGATTCGGATGTGGATTTGGTGACGCAGACGTTGCTGCAAGCAGCCGAAGGCGTGGACCATGTGATGGAGGAGCCGAAACCCAGCGTTCAATTTCTGGGCTTCGGAGACTACTCGCTCAATTTCCGCCTGCTCGTCTGGACAAGCAGACCGCGCCGGTACGCGCAGATTAAGAGCGACATCAACTATCGCATCCAGCGCCTGTTCAAAGAAGCCAGGATTGAGATTCCATTCCCGCAACAAGACCTGAACCTGCGCGGCGGCTCGCTCAAACTTGCTCCCGCCGGTGACGGCGACGATCTCGGCCCCGAAGAGCAGCCGGAAGACGAAGAGAAGGAAAAGATAAAAAGGTAAAAGTGAAGGGGAGATTGTTGTCAATTGAACGAAACAGGTGCGACACCTGCCGCGCGAGCGGCGGGATGAAGTTAGCCCGCCCTTTCAAGGCCAGGACAAGGTGAGCCATTGAATAACGGAGTCGCGTCAGCGACGGTTGGGTCCAACGAATTTAACCGTCGCTGACGCGACTCCGTTTTATCACTACGCTCTCACCCGGCGTTGAAACGCCGGGCTAAAGTCAGATGGCCGCTACGCGGCTAATTTCGTACTCGCTTCAAATTAAACGGGCTTCTCTCCACTTTTGCCTTTTTACTTTTACCTTTTTCCTTCTTTAGGTTAGGCTAAGGGTACTCGGCTGAGTGGCTATTCATTCAGTATTGTCCCTCGTCATACTAATTGTAAATTTACATCAATGAGTTCAATTCGTTCCCTGTCATCAATTCGCCCGCCCGTCGCAGATAAGCGCGAGGCCATCCTGCGCGCCGCGACCCGTGTCTTTGCGCGCAACGGCTACTTCAACTCCAAGGTCGCCGACATTGCCAGCGCCGCAGGTGTCGCGGACGGCACGGTCTATCTCTATTTCAAGAGCAAGGAAGAGATTCTGCATTCGATCTTCGACCGGAGCGTGGGCGACGCGATTCACGAAGGCCGCAGGCAGGTCGCTTCGATTTCCGACCCGCGCGAAAAGCTGCGCCGCATCGCGCACCTGCACCTCGAACGTTTGGGTGCAGACCGTGATCTCGCAGTCGTCTTTCAGGTCGAGCTTCGCAGCTCCACCAAGTTCATGCAGGAATTCTCCGCCGCAGGCTTTGCCGAATATTTAGGGCTGATTCGCTCCGCCTTTGAAGAAGGCCAGCGCGCGGGCGTCTTTCGTCAGGAACTGAACGCCAAGGTCGTCGCCAAGATTCTCTTCGGCGCGCTCGACGAGATGGCGACCAACTGGATTCTCTCGAAGCGTCGTTATAAGCTCGCGCCTATGGCTGACCAGGTACTGGACATTTTTCTCAACGGTGTAAGCTCCAGAAAATAATGCAAACGACCCCCATACCCAACTTGCAGAACGCGCTGCCTCCACGCGTGCCGCTCGAAGAAGGCGAGCCGACAACGCTCATAGAGATGTTGGAGCGCACCGTCCGCTTGCACAAAAAGCCTGACCTGCTCAACTACAAAAGAGACGGCGCATGGCGTTCAATCTCGTCGGATGAGATGCTCGCCCGCGCTCGCTCCCTCGCGCTCGGCCTCTCATTGCTCGGCATACGGCACGGTGACCGCGTCGCCCTGTTCTCCGAGAACTGTCCCGAATGGACGCTGGCTGACGCGGGCTGTCTCTTCGCGGGTGTCATAGACGTTCCCATTTACCCGACATTGACGCCCCCGCAGGTCGCCTACATCCTGAAAGACTCCGGGGCGCGCGTTCTCTTCATCCAGAATCAAGCAAAGTTCGAGCAGATCAAAGACCTGCTCAAGGATTGCCCGGCGCTGGAACGCGTCATCTTTTTCGACTCTCAGGGAGTGAAAGACTCTTCCGCCGGGACGTTCTCGGAATTGGAAGAGCGCGGGCGCGAGTTAAGTAAAGAGAAGCCGAATCTTAGCGAAGAACTGGCGCGCGCCGTCAAGCCGGAAGACTTGGCGACGATCATTTACACTTCGGGCACGACGGGCGAGCCGAAAGGCGTGATGTTGATGCACACGAATCTCGTGACCAACCTGATTGACTCGTCCGGCCACCTCTCTTTCTCCGCAGCAGACAGCGTGCTCTCCGTGCTTCCCTACTCGCACGTGCTTGAACGACTCGCCATGTATATGTACCTGCATCACGGGATGAGCGTCTTTTACGCGGAGTCTATGGAGAAGATCGGCGACAATGTACGCGAGACGCGTCCGACTATCTTGATCTGTGTGCCACGCCTGTTTGAGAAGATTTACATGAAGATCAAAGACAAGGCGGCGGCGGATGGAAGAATGAAAGCGTCGATACTGGCGTGGGCAGTCAACGTCGGTAAAGACTATGCGCGGCACACGCTCAATCACCAGAAAGTTCCGCCCATGCTCGCATTCAAATATAAGATAGCTTCGCGCCTCGTCTTCTCGAAATGGCATGAGGGTCTGGGCGGCAGGATTCGCGTCTTCATCTCAGGCGGAGCGGCCTTGCCCGACGAGATTGCGCTGGTCTTCGCCGGAGCTGGTCTGCCCATCGTGCAGGGCTACGGGTTGACGGAGACCTCTCCGGTCATCTCTGCCGGGCGGCTCGAAGACAATCGCATCGGGACGGTCGGAAAACCGATTAGGAACGTCGAGGTGCGAATCGCCGCAGACGGCGAGATTGAAACGCGCGGGCCAAACGTGATGCAGGGCTATTACAACAAGCCTGAAGAGACGCGGGCAGTGTTCACGGAAGACGGCTGGTTCAAGACAGGCGACATCGGGACGCTGGACGAAGACGGATTTCTTCGCATCACGGATCGCAAGAAAGAGCTGTTTAAAACTTCCGGCGGCAAGTACATCGCGCCGCAGCCCATCGAGCAGATGATTAAGGGGTCGCGCTTCGTCAATCAGGTCGTGCTCATCGGCAACGGGCGCAATTTTCCCGCCGCTTTGATTGTGCCCGACTGGGAACAGATTCGCGCTTACGCCGAACTGAAAGGGATTGAGGAACGCACGCCCGCCGAACTCTGCAAACACCCGCGCGTTCTTGATCTTTTCGAACGTCAGGTCGCGGCATTGACGCCCAATTTGGCGCAATACGAGCGCGTCAAACGCATCGCGCTGCTCGAAAATGAATTGACGATTGACGGCGACGAGTTGACGCCGACGCTCAAGGTCAAGCGGCGCGTGGTTGATGAAAAGTACCGAGACGTGATTGATCGCCTGTATGAAGAGGCCAAAGCACCGACAGTGTAAATAAGAATCTCGCAAAGGCTCTCTTCATGTTAGACCAACCGCAGACACTTCTTATCAAGCACGTTCAGCAACAGGCGCGCGAGATACGCTCGTTCGATATGCTGCCCGAAGGCGCAGAAGAAGGCACGCGCAGAGTTTCGTTTATTCCGGGACAGGTTGCCGTGCTGCGCGTGGGCAATGAGCAGGCTTATTTCGCTTTCGCCAGCGCGCCGGAAGATGCGGAGCTTGAGTTCTTAGTCAAACGAGGCTTTGGGGCGGGCGGCGCAATCTACGAGATGAAAGAGAACGACGCGGTCGAGTTAATAGACGTGGTCGGCCACGGCTTTGCGCTTTCCGAGCAGAAGGGTAAAGATTTGGTCTTCGTCGCGATGGGTACGGGCGTCGCGCCTTTGCGCTCAGCTCTTCGGCATGTGGTGAAGCATAAGAGCGAGTTTGGTCAACTCGTGGTGTTGTATGGCGCGCGCACACCCGACGATTTTTGCTACAGCGATGAGGTGGACGAGTGGGAAGCTGCCGGGGTCGAGTTGCGCCGGGTGATCTCGCGTCCAGACGGCCACGATTGGTCAGGCCCGACCGGCTACGTCCAATCTTTGCTCGATCACGTCCTGCCGGATTTATCTTCACCCGTCGCGCTCATCTGCGGCTCGCGCGAGATGATCGGGCAGACACGCCAGCGCCTCGAACAAATGGGCTTTCAGCCTGAAGCGATTTTGACGAACTACTGAATTGAAGAAGAGAAGGAATAGACAGGATTAACAGGATTATCAAGATTAAGAAAAACAGACGAGGCAATGCAGCTTGAGTCTTCTTATCTTATCCTGTGAATCCTGTAAATCCTGTCTATTCTCTTCGTACTATAACTTCGACTTGAGACAATTCACTTCAACAGGAGAATAAAAGATGCCCGCCAGGAATTACAGCGCCCGTTTGCTGCGCTTTTTCATCGTCGCCGTTGTAACTATTTCCCTCGCGCAGTCGAGTTTATCGCCTCATTTGAGCGCGCAAACGGCGACCGCCAAAACGCCGCTGACGCATGAATGGATGTGGGGGATGAAGCGCGTCGGCGCGCCCAATCCCAGTCCAGATGGCAAGTGGGTCGTCTTCTCCCTTGTTGAACCTGCGTATGATGAAAAGGATCAGGTCTCGGATTTGTGGATTGTCCCGGCGGACGGCAGTGCCAAGCCGCGCCGCCTGACCTTCACGAAGGGCGGCGAGAGCGGCGCGGCGTGGAGTCCGGACAGCCAGCGCCTGGCCTTCTCCGCCAAGCGCGAGGGCGATGAAGTGAGCCAGATTTACATTATGGACGTGGCAGCGGGCGGCGAGGCCGTGCGCGCGACAACGCTTTCGACAGGAGCGCGCTCGCCCGTGTGGAGTCCCGATGGCAGGCGTTTGATTTTCACCGGCACGGTTTATCCGGGTGCTAATGATGAAGAAGCAAACAAGAAAATCGCTGCCGAGCGCAAGGCGCAGAAATACAGGGCGCGCGTTTATGACCGCTTTCCGATACGCAACTGGGACAAGTGGCTCGACGATACGCAGGGACATCTCTTCGTCCAGAGTCTTGAGCCGGGAGCGAAGGCCAAAGACCTGCTGGCCGGAACGAAGCTGGTCAATGAAAAGGGCTTTGCCGGGCGCGTGACGGATTCGGGCGAAGAGTTCGATGCCGTCTGGACGCCGGATAATGAGTCGGTCATCTTTGTCGCGACGACGGGGAGAAACACCGCAGCTTACGCAAACGTCAACTCCGCTCTCTTCAAGGTCGCAGCCTCAGGCGGCGAACCCTTACAAATCACTTCCGGCAAAGACAGCTTCAGCCGCCCCGTTTTCCGCCCGGACGGTAAAGCTCTCTACGCGAGTTTCAACGTCGAGAGCAACGGCAAGGTCTATAACCTCGACCGCCTGGCGATGTTCTCGTGGCCCAACATGGGAGCGCCTGTCGTGCTCACCGCAAACTTTGATCGCTCTGTCGGAAGCATCGCGCTGACTCCCGACAGCAAGTCAATCTACTTCACAGCCGAAGAGGCCGGAAACGAAAAGCTCTACACATTGCCTGCTGCGGGCGGCGAAGTGCGCCTCGCGATGGACATGATGCGCGGCGTCTATACGGGGATGAAGATTCCCCAAAGGGCTTCGTCCACCATCATCTTCGCCAACTGGGAAAGCGCGATGAACCCGCCGGAAGTGTTCCGCCTTGACCTGAAATCCAAAACGCAGCAGCCGCTCACAAATTTCAACGCCGAGCGCGTCGCAACAGTTGACTGGCAGCCGCTTCGCCATTTCTGGTTTACGAGCAAGGCGGGCAAGCGCATTCACAACATGGTGGCACTGCCGCCAAACTTCGATGAGAATAAAAAGTATCCCTTGCTTGTGCTGATGCACGGCGGCCCGCACAGCATGTGGCGTGATAACTGGGGTCTGCGCTGGAACTACTATCTGCTGGCGCGTCCCGGCTACGTCGTGTTGTTGACGAACTACTCCGGCTCGACCGGCTTTGGCGAAAAGTTCGCGCAGGGGATTCAGGGCGATCCCTTCGTCGGCCCGTCGAATGAGCTTAACGAAGGCGCGGATGAAGCGATTCGTCTGTTCTCGTTTGTTGACGGGACACGACAGGCGGCGGCGGGAGCAAGCTACGGCGGGCACCTTGCGAACTGGTTGCAGGCCACCACCACCCGCTACAAAGCTCTCATCAGCCACGCCGGACTCATCAATCTCGAATCGCAGTGGGGCACGAGCGACACCATCTATTCCCGCGAGATAAATAACGGCGGCCCTGTCTGGGAACAGGGCGCAGTCTGGCGCGAGCAAAACCCGATTCGCTTTGCCAAAAACTTCCGTACCCCCATTTTGCTCTCCGTCGGCGAAAACGACTTCCGCGTGCCCTTGAACCAGACGCTTGAGAACTGGAGCGTGCTTCAACGCTTGCAGATACCCAGCCGCCTGATCGTCTGGCCAGACGAGAACCACTGGATTCTCAAAGGCGAGAACAGCAAATTCTTCTATCAGGAAGTCCACGCCTGGCTGAAGAAATATCTCGGAGCGCCGAACGCGCTGATAGCAGATTGAAGAAGGTTAAAATTCAAGGCAGGTTCATCAGAGCCACCTTGTAGCAAGCTGCCCGATGAGTTTGCAAACTCATCGGGCGCAGGCTTGGTTTTTTGAGTATTGGGAGGAAGTAAACCGAATGGTGCTTGTTTCAGCCAACGAACTAAAGCGCAAATTACTGATCGCGGTTGATGGGCAGCCCTACGTGGTCGTTGAAGTTTTCTTTGCTTCACCGACGGCGCGCGGCGCGGCGACGATGGTTCGCACAAGATTGCGTCATCTCTTGACCGGCGCTGTCATAGAAAAGAGCTTCCGTTCGAGCGAGAAGTTCGAGGAGCCGGATGTCGAGCTGATACCCGCGTCCTTTCTTTACAGTGACACGCAAGGTTTTCATTTCATGGATGAGAAGAGCTACGAGCAGTTTACATTTTCAGCCGAAACGATTGATACAGATCGTGGCTATCTCAAAGACGGCGCATCGCTACAGGTCTTGAAATACAACGGCGTGCCTGTTTCGCTGCAATTGCCGCAATACGTCGAACTGACAGTGGTCTCTGCGGAACCGGGGATGCGCGGCGACACAGCAGCCGGGGGAGCAACCAAGCAGGCCACGCTGGAGACAGGCATCACCGTGCGCGTCCCGCTCTTTATCAAGGAGGGTGAAACGGTCCGTGTCAGCACACAAACGGGCGAGGTAGCAGGCAGAGCTTGATTGAGCGACAAGCTAGTTTGTGGGTGATGCTGCGGATGAAAAGATTCCACCAGGGGAATTTTCCATATTGTTCGTGCTGTAGAATCCAGAATGCTGAACTGGCTTAGATTCAGGCGTCGTACCACGACAGCCCACCGGGTAAATTAGAAGCAGAGTATTCGAAGTGTAAGACGCGGCGATGACGTGGGCTCTCTGCGGCGGACGAAGCGTGTAGTAAGAGCGGTCTCATCAACATCACTCCGCCTCTGGGAACAGGACAGGTAACAGGCCGACCACCTTGTTTTAACGACTGGATTTGGTGTGCTGACAGCCTGCCGTGTAGATGTGAGCCGGGAAGCACCTGAAGCGCTCCGTTCGCCTCGTCCGTATCGTCGAGATGCACCCTCAGAGCGAGCATGCTCTGGAGGATTGAGACTGGTGGTTGTACGTGCTCAATGCCAGCTTTCAACGACCAGGGGCCAAAGCCCTCTACCTCTATTCGCTCGCGCACGGCGATGGTCAAATCCTGATGCCATGCTACTTTCCAGTTGGCATCCCGATGCTTATCGAAATAGATTCCGCGAACTACTCGCGCCTCGTTGCACGAGACCGCTTCGACGAGTGAACGAATCGTCGGGCTCTCAGCCAGAGCGCGTGTCGAGGGCAAGACGTTCAGCAGGTTTCTGATGCCGAACGCTTTGCCCGCCCTCTGACTAACGGCTTCGTCCGTCTTGACTTCCTCTAACTCTCTGAGAAGGCGACAAACAATTTCGGCATCTAGACAATCGGTAATAATTGCATAACCGTCTCGTTCGACAGCCTCAACGAATCCCTTTTTCATATACATCTCAGAGCGGCAGGAGATAATTGTTTATCATTCAAAAGTCCTTCATCGAAAACCACAAGTGCTCGCGGCTGTTCTCGTCCAGCAGATGGCCGCACTCCTTAAGCGCACGGCTGAGTCTAGCCAACTGCGCTTGAGTCGGCTGTGTAAATCTGCGATTGAACTGCATCAGCCAGCGCTCCACGTAGAAACTACTCAACTCTGCAATCTCCTCGTCATTATCAGTTGCTGCGCTGACGAGAAAGTAGATGCTGTCCCACTTGTTTAGACGTGTAAATAAGTGCAATACGTTCCGACGAACGTGACGCAGCGGCGATGAGTTGAATATCTCCCGGAGTGATTCGCCGCCGACAACACTCGCCTTATCTAATAGAGCTTTCCGCGCCTCCCTTGAGACGCTTGGTGTTTTATCCTGTAGCGCGGCTGTGAAAATGGAGACGTGCGCTTTCCCATTCAACCTTGAGAGCGCCCTGATCACTATCCTCCGCACTTTGGCCGACGGATGATGCGTAAACGTAATTAGCAATTTATCGTCAGAGGCAGAGCCCGTCTCTCCGAGGCCGTGCAGGGCAGCAGACAATATCCTATTGTCCGCGCTCGCCAGAGCCTGCCGGTAAAATGAAGCTAGATTAAAGCTCTCTGATTTCCGCAGGTGGTATTGGGCCTCATCACGCATTGAGACGTGCGGGTCAAGTAATGCCCGCCGTAATTCTACAGGCGCTTGCTCCGGTAGACGGGTAACAAAGGCGCGGAGCGCTTCCCGCCGCACCGGCATGAAATTATCAATTCTCATGCGCGACAGGAATTTATCAAGCGGCGCACCTGCGAATTCGGCAGAAACTTTTCTCGCAGCCAGCAACCGAATGACGGTGTCCTGATCGGCGAGCGCCCGCTCCAATATTGAGGACGAAGCGGCGTCAGTCGAATCGACCGCCAAGCTGAAACTAATTCGCCTGATAGAACGGTCTGGTGATTTTAATCCTCGGAGAAGAGCGTCCCGGCAATCTGTTCGTTTCAGCAGGCTCTCGATGGCCTCTACAGTCTGCCGATGCTCTGAGCGTCCTGCCTGTCCTAACCGGGTAACCAGCGGGAGACTCGCCACAAAATTGTCGGCGTAGTGTGGTTGCAACCTTGAGATGATGCCCATTTGAGCGGCTACGCGGACATTGTCAACCCAGTCGTTGAGCCGGATAAGCAGGAAGGGGAGTTCAAAACCGCTCGATTTCTGGTCAAGCCTCTTGATTGCCTCTTCTCTGACGAAGCCGCTTTCGTGAAAGCTGGCCATCCCTAGAAGAGCAATTGAATAGTCGCCAAATCTCTCCAACTTATTAAGCTCTGCGGGCGCAAGTTTGTGCCACTCCATACGGTATCTGCCGCCGTACGGTGAGCGCGCTCTGAATAGCAAGTCGAGTTGGGCAAGTTCTACCGCAGTGGCACTAGCTGCCAACTTATCTACTGCGGCTGCGGCTGCATGCGCCACCTCGCGCCTCTCAGAGAGGACAAAGGGGGCGATCTCGACTATTGCCGCAAGCTCACCAGCCTCGGCGACACGTGACAACAGTTCTGCGTCCTCACGCCTGCCCGTCAGTCTTTCCCAGAAACTGGCAGGCGGGTTGAGTAGCTCGATCAGAGCTTTGGTTTGTGCGGAGATGTTTTTCACCTTGATTGATTATAAATAGATTTGCTTATTCAGTTTGAAGTAAATCGCTCGCCCGTGCGCAACAACTCGCCTCTCACGAATGCGTTGATGGTCTCCAATGTGCGCTCCGGTTGGTCGCGGTGCGGGCTGTGCCCACAACCGGGCAGGATGATGCTCTCGACAATCCCCTTGCACCCTCTCTCGATAGCCTCGACCTGTAGAAGTGTGCCGTACTCGTCTTGTTCCCCCTGAATCACGAGCACGGGTACACTTATCCCAGGCAGGTATTCTTCAATATTCCAAGAGCGGAACAAGGGATCGAGCCACACCCTGTTCCAGCCCCAGAAGGCGCATTCGACATTGCTGCCGTGGTGGCGCTCCAGGGCTTGTTTCAACTGGCCGCTTTCATAATCGTCAGCAGCCCGCCTTATGCTCTCGACACTTAAATCTTCGACAAAGACATGTGGCGCTTCCAGGATGAGGCCGCGGAGCCGCACATCTTGCACTCCCCCTGCGTAGATGAGCGCGATTGAGCCGCCATCACTATGCCCGACGAGAATCGCATCTCGCACACCGGCAGAGTCCAGCACTGCGGGAAGCGTAAAGAGCGCCTCCCTGTGCATGAAGTTGACGGGGCGCGGCCACGTGATTGGATCAGAGTTTCCGTAGCCAGCGCGGCTATAGACGAGCGCGCCGCAACCTGTGGCTTCGGCGACACGGGCGGGGAAGTCGCGCCACGTCGAGATGCAGCCCAGCCCCTCGTGAAGAAACACGAGGGTGGGCGCCTCGTCAGGTGGAGGCCCGTACCAGGCATACTCAAGCTGGTGACCATCGGCTACAAACCGCATAGACATCTCAATCTCAATCTTCCTTTTAACCGTTGTCGAGCGCAACTCAGGACAAGCCACTCATTTCCGGCAAGGAGCGCTCGCGCTTGCTGAATGAATGCTCATTCAGTATGATAAGCGTTCCTCGCTTGACCCTAAACTTCGGAAAGGTATTCTTCCAAATGCTTCGGATTGAAAAAGCGGCTATCTTAGGCGCGGGCACGATGGGCGCGCAGATTGCCGCGCATCTGGCTAACGCGCACATCCCCGTCATCCTGCTTGATATTGTTCCCCGCGAACTGACGCCTGAAGAACAGGCCAAAGGTCTTACGCTTGAATCCAAAGAAGTCCGCAACCGCATCGCGCGCGCAGGACTGGAAGCGGCGAAAAAGGCCAAGCCCGCCGCGTTCTTTACGTCCGATCTCGCCTCGCTCGTCACGGTCGGAAATTTTGACGACGATCTGGCGAAGCTAAAAGACTGCGATCTCATCATCGAGGCCGTCGTCGAGAATCTGGACATCAAGCGGAGTCTTTACGAGCGCGTTGAGCAGTTTCGTCGTCCCGGCTCAATCGTTGCCTCGAACACGAGCGGCATTCCTATCGGGCAGCTCGCAGAAGGTCGCTCCGATGATTTCCGCGCGCATTTCCTCGGCATACACTTTTTCAATCCGCCGCGCTATCTGCATCTGGTCGAAATCATCCCCACCCAGTGGACGAAGCCGGAAGTCTCTTGCCAGGTAGCGGGTTTTCTCGACCAGCGTCTCGGCAAAGGCGTCGTGCCTGCCAAAGACCGCCCAAATTTCATAGCCAACCGCATCGGAACCTACGGCGCAATGCAGACCATCAAGACGATGCTGGAGGAAGGTTATTCGATTGAGGAAGTAGACAAGATGACAGGGCAGGCGGTGGGGCGTCCGAAGTCTGCGACCTTCCGCACCTTTGACCTTGTCGGTTTGGATGTCTTCGGACACGTCGTCAAGAATCTTCACGAAGCATTGCCGGAAGACGACGAGCGTGAGGTTTTCGTCGCGCCTGAATTTTTGTCTGAGATGATCGGGCGCGGGCTTCTGGGCAACAAGACGAAAGGCGGCTTCTACAAGCGGCAGAAGGGCGAAGGCGAGAAGCAGGAAATCTGGACGCTCAATCACGCTTCGCTCGAATATCAACCGGCGCAGAAACTGAAACTGCCCGCGCTCGACATGGCGAAGAACATTGAAGAGACGCCCGCGAGAATTAAAGCTCTGGTCTGGAGCAAAGACCGCACGGGTGCGTTTCTCTGGAAAACGATGTCGCGCACGTTTCGCTACGCCGCGAATCGCATCCCCGAAATCGCGGACACGGTGGTGGAAATTGATCGCGCGATGAAGTGGGGCTTTAACTGGGAACTGGGCGTCTTTGAAACGTGGGATGCCATCGGAGTCGAAAAGTCTGTCGCGCGGATGAAGGAAGAGGGACTGAGTGTTCCCCAGAACGTCCAGAAGATGTTGGACGCGGGCGCGACATCTTTCTACAAGGACGAGAACGGGCAGAAGTCTTATTTCGATTTTGCTGCCAGCAAGTACGTGCCTGTGAACGAGCAGCCGGGCGTCATCATCTTAAAGTCTGTCAAAGACCGAACGGGTGTGATTAAGAAAAACGCGGGCGCGTCTCTCTTGGATATTGGCGACGGCGTCGCGTGTCTTGAGTTTCACTCGAAGATGAACGCCATCGGCGGCGACACGCTCCAGATGCTCAAACAGTCTCTGGCCGAAGTTGAAAAGAATTTCGTCGGGATGGTCGTCGGCAATCAGGGCGTGAACTTTTCGGTGGGCGCGAATCTGATGCTGCTTCTTCTGGAAGCGCAGGAGGAGAACTGGGAAGAGATTGACATGATCATCCGCGCTTTCCAGAACGCCACGATGAGCCTGCGCTATTCTGCGAAGCCTGTGGTCGTAGCACCCTTCCAGATGACGTTTGGCGGCGGCTGCGAGATGGCTTTGCACGGCGACCGCGTGAGGGCTGCGGCTGAGACGTACATCGGTCTGGTCGAGGTCGGAGTCGGCTTGATTCCGGCGGGTGGTGGAACGAAAGAGATGCTCGTGCGGGCGCTCGATGCGATACCGCGTGGGGCATCTGATGCCGACCCGTTCCCATTCGTCAAGCGCGCGTTTGAAACCATCGCGATGGCGAAGGTCGCAACGTCTGCGGAAGAGGCGCGCGTGTTCGGGTTCCTCGGCGCGGACGATTCAATTTCGATGAATAGCGACAGGCTGATTGCCGATGCCAAACAGGAAGTTCTCTCGCTCTCCGCGACCGGCTACATCGAGCCGCAGCAGCGCACGGACGTTCTCGCGCTAGGCCTTCCGGCGCTTGCGACGCTCAAGCTCGGCATACATCAAATGAAGCGCGGCGGTTTCATCTCTGACTACGATGCGCTGATCGGAGAGAAGCTCGCTCGCATTCTGACGGGCGGTGATCTGAATCACCCCACACGCGTCAGCGAGCAATATCTTTTGGACTTAGAGCGCGAAGCCTTCCTGAGCTTATGCGGCGAGCGCAAGACCCAGGAGCGCATCGGGCATATGCTCAAGAGCGGGAAGCCGCTGAGAAACTGACAATGGACGACAGACCATAGACCGTAGACGATGAACAATCTGTTCTTATCGTCCATCGTCTATGGTCAGGAGATTAAAGATGAGAGATGCAGTTATTGTTTCAGCAGTCAGAACTGCCGTTGGTAAAGCGCCGAAGGGAACTTTGAGAGACACGCGGCCTGACGAGTTGGGCGCGGCTGTGATTAAAGAAGCCATCGGGCGCGTCGAAGGGCTGGCGGCTTCAGAGATTGAAGACGTGATTATGGGTTGCGCGATGCCCGAAGCCGAGCAGGGAATGAATGTGGCGCGCGCGGCGGCGATTCGCGCGGGGCTACCGGTCGAAACCTCTGCGATGACGATCAATCGTTTCTGCTCGTCGGGGCTGCAATCAATCGCGATTGCCGCCGACAAAATCCGCACCGGGGGCGCGGAGGTAATCGTCGCGGGCGGACTGGAAACGATGTCCATGATTCCGATGGGCGGGCACATCATTCGTCCCAACCCATACCTGGTCGAGCACTACCCGGATTTTTATTTGAACATGGGACTGGCGACCGAGAACGTGGCGCGCAAGTATGAAATCTCACGTGAAGAGCAGGATGCTTTCGCGCTTCAATCGCACCAGCGCGCCCAGGCTGCGCTGGATGAAGAGAAGTTTAAGGATGAGACCGTACCGCTCACCGTCACTTTTGAAGAGTTGGATGAGAAGGGTAGGAAGCAGAAGCGCGAGGTGACGTTCGATAAAGATGAAGGCGTGCGCCGCGATTCTTCGATAGAGGGCTTGGCGAAGTTGAAGCCCGCATTTCACATTAAAGGAACGATCACGGCGGGCAACGCTTCGCAGATGTCGGACGGGGCAGCAGCAGCCGTTGTGATGTCGGACGCACGCGCGAAGGAGTTGGGCTTAAAACCGCTGGCGCGCTTCGTGGCTTACGCGACCGCCGGATGCCCGCCTGAAGAGATGGGCATCGGGCCTGTCTTCGCCATCCCGAAAGCCTTGAAGATTGCCGGACTCACGCTCGACCAGATTGATGTCATCGAATTAAACGAAGCCTTCGCCGCGCAGTCGCTCGCCGTTATCAAGCAACTGGGACTCGACCCGGAGAAGGTGAACGTCAACGGCGGCGCGATTGCTCTGGGACATCCTCTGGGCTGCACGGGCGCGAAGTTGACGGCAACCATCTTAAGAGAGCTTGAACGTCGCAATGGCCGTTACGGAATGGTGACGATGTGCGTCGGCGGCGGGATGGGCGCAGCCGGAATTTTTGAGAGAATTTGAGTTGAAACCTTGAAGCGCAGCGAGCGCCCCCTTTTTGACAGCGCTCGCTGCTTGACCTTAACCCCTGCATATTTTGAAGGAGACTCTTTTGAAAACGTTGAAACCTATTTTCGCGCTCGGCCTGGCCGCAGCGTTCTTCGTCGGATGTTCTAAGACTGAGACCAACACCAACTCCTCGAACACTGGCAATTCAAACACCAAAACATCCAGTGCTTCTACACCAGCGCCGACGACGACTCCAGCCACAACCAACGACAGCGCTAGTTCTTCATCAGATGCGGGAGAAGTCTTCACGCATCAGGAGGGCGGTCTTCAGTTCACCGCACCCGCTAACTGGAAGTCCAAGAAGGATGACGATGCCCTGACCGTCATGACGGCGGACGATACTCTCTCTGTGGTCTTCTGGGTTCCAAAGGGTGATGATTTCAATCAGGCAGTTGACGACTTAAGCAAGCAGTTGGACAGTGTCATCAAGAATTCAAAGCTCACTTCGCCCGGTCAGGAGACCACGCATAACGGCATGAAAGCTTATACGGCTTCGGGCACTGGCGAAGTTGATAACGAGCAGATTGTCTGGGAAGTTGACATTCTACAGGCCAAGAAGCCCGTTTTCGTAGTCTCGTTCGCCGCCCCCGCGCAGTTCAGCAAACATGCGGGCGAATACAAGCAACTTTTGGCCAGCATCAAGAAGGTGAACTAGCCAACTTGATCTTTCTGAGTGGTAGTCTTTAGACGAAAGGAATTTTTTATGTCAGCAGTAGCCGAAGAAAAACAGATCATCCAAGGCGGGAGTTTCTTAATCGAGGAACGCAGCCCCGAAGATGTTTTCACGCCGGAAGATATTACGGAAGAGCATCGGATGATCGGCGAGACAACGCGCGAGTTTATTGATAATGAGGTGCGCCCGCGCATTCCTGAACTGGAAAAGCACGACTGGACGCTCGCGCGTGAACTGATTAAGAAGTCTGCTGAGCTTGGATTGGTCGGCGCGGTCATTCCTGAAGAGTACGGCGGGCTGGGCCTTGATCAGACGAGCGGTGTGGTGGTCGCGGAAAACTTCGGGCGCGCAGCATCTTTCGCCGTCACCTTCGGCGCACAGACCGGCATCGGCACGCTCCCCATCGTTTATTTTGGCAGCGAAGAGACGAAGAAAAAGTATCTGCCGAAGATCGTCTCGGGCGAGCTTGTTCCGGCCTACGCGCTGACGGAAGCGGGTTCGGGTTCGGACGCGCTCGCGGCGAAAGCGACGGCCAAGCTCAGCGAAGACGGCAAGCATTACATCCTGAACGGCGAGAAGATGTGGATCAGCAACGCCGGATTCTCAGACCTCTTCGTCGTCTTTGCGAAAGTTGACGGTGACAAGTTCAGCGGCTTCGTCGTCGAAAACGGCGAGGGCGTGAAGACCGGTGCGGAAGAGCACAAGATGGGCATCAAGGGTTCAAGCACGCGTGCGCTCATCCTTCAGGATGTCAAAGTCCCGGTCGAGAATCTGCTCGGCGAAGTCGGCAAGGGCGCGAAGATCGCCTTCAACATTCTCAACATCGGTCGCTTCAAGCTCGGCGCGTCGTGCGTCGGCGGAATGAAGCTGATGATTCACGAATCCGTCCGCTACGCCAACGAGCGTCATCAGTTCGGAAAGTCCATCTCCAGTTTCGGTGCGATCAAGGCCAAGCTGGCCGAGATGGCGATTCGCACGTGGGTCGGCGAAGCGATGACCTATCGCACGGTCGGCCTGATCGAATCGGCCATCGGCGACAACAAAGACCCGGACGCGAAGCTCCGCGCGATTGAGGAATATGCGGCGGAATGTTCGATCATCAAGGTCGCGCTCTCGGAATACTGCGACTTTGTGGCCGACGAGATGGTGCAGATTTACGGCGGCTACGGCTACTCCGCAGATTACCCGGCGGAGCGCGCCTACCGCGACTCGCGCATCAATCGCATCTTCGAGGGCACGAACGAAATCAACCGGATGCTCATCCCCGACAGGCTGATAAAGAGTGCGATGAAGGGCAAGCTCGCTCTGCTGCCTGCGGCGCAGGGCTTGATGAACGAGATTCTTTCGCCCTCCATGCCGAGCTTTGATGAGGACGAAACTGTGCTGGCGGCTGAGATGAAGCTGGCGCAGAACGCGAAGAAGGTTGCGCTCATGGCGCTGGGGACGGCGGTGCAGAAGTACATGATGGGGCTTGGGGAGCAGCAGGAAATCCTGATGGGCATCGCCGACATCATCACCGATGCCTTCGCGATGGAGTCTGCCATCTTGCGCGCGCAGAAACTCTCAGCCGCGCAGGGCGAAGAGGCGGCGGCGCGCTACATAGATATGACGCGCGTCTTCTGCAACGATGCCGTCGAGCGCATCGAAGCGCACGCCAAGAACACGCTCGCGGGCATGTGCGAGGGCGACGAGCTACGCACACTCCTGGCGGCGCTGCGCCGCTTCACCAAACTCACGCCGATGAACACCATCAGTGCGCGCCAGCGCATCGCGGACGTGTTGATTAAGGCGAACAAGTACGTCTACTAATGCAAAATTAAAAATGTAAAATGCAAAAGGAAGGCGGAGAACCACATCTTAATTAAAAGCGGCTTCCGCCTCACTTTTGCATTTTTAATTTTGCATTTTTCATTATGAAAATAGTTTCCATCTCAGTTCCCACCCCCTTCTACGTCGGGCCGGTTAATTGTTACCTCATTGCCGAAGACCCGTTGACGCTGATTGATACCGGGCCGAAGACGAAAGAGGCGGCTGAGGCTCTGCGCGAGGGCTTGCGGCGCGCGCGGTTTCGCGTCTCGGATATTCGTCGCATCGTGCTGACGCACGCGCATGAAGACCACTGCGGGTTGGCACGTTCGCTTCGTGATGAGGCGAAGGATGCAGAGATACTCGTGCATGGATGGGAGACGGGACATCGCAAGGGTCGGCTTGAGTATGACGAGCATCGAGAACTACTCGTGCGCGCGGGTGTGCCTGATGCAGAGATAGAACAGATGCGGCGGATGTACGAAGGCGTGCGCGCCTATGCCGATGCGCTGGACGATGATCAATACAGTGAATTGAAGGACGAGATGGAGTTGGAGTTTACGACCGGGAGTTTGCGTGTCATTCACACGCCCGGCCATACGCCCGGCTCATGCTCGTTTCTGCGTGAAGCCGACCGGACGGTGATTGCGGGCGACTGTGTTTTGAAGCGCATCACGCCGAATCCGGTTCTCTCGCCTGACCCCGTTGATTCCTCGCGTCGTTTCCGCTCGCTCTCGGAATATCTGGTCAGTCTCGCGCGGATACGCAGTCTATCTCCGACGCTGGTGCATGGCGGGCACGGCGATGATGTCACGGACTTTGAGGAGCTTTTCCATCGTTACCTGCGCGCTGTCGATGAACGGCAACAGGAAGTTATCCGGCTGGTGCCGAAATCCGGCGCGACCGCTTGGGATGTAGCGCGCGAGCTTTTTCCGGGGGCAGACGATGTTCACCGCTTCCTCGCCGTCTCTGAAACCGTCGCTCATCTAGACCTCGCACATTCGGAAGGCAAACTTGCCCTGGAACTGGGCGACGGGCGCGAAGTTTATCGTAAAACGTAGTAGTCAGTAGTCAGTAATCAGTGATCAGTTAAAAGCTGAATACTGAATACTGATTACTGATTACTGTTTTTGGAACTTTCGCGCAGCTAAGACGTGAAACTGAAAAATTCCTATCTGGAGGCTTTCCATCCATGAGAATAAGAAATCTGCTGATGCTTTTCGCGATTGTGCTGTTGGCGAGCGCGCACGTTCTGGCGCAGAGGACTCCGCGCACGCCTTCGCCCCCTTCGTCGTCCTCTACCATAACTGTTCCCGTGCCGCCGGGTGAGCCGTTTGCCTTTTCGTTCTCCGATGGAGGCGGTTATCTGGGCGTCTCGCCGGAAAATATAGATAAGGAGAACATGAATGAGTATGGGCTGAGCGCGCCTCGCGGCATCGGCGTTAGCAGCGTCTCGCAGAACAGTCCTGCCGAGCGAGCCGGATTGAAGAAAGGCGATGTCATCTTACAGTTTGACAATGAGCCTGTGACGAGCAGCCGTAAACTGCTTCGACTACTCGGCGAGGCTGCGCCGGAGCAGACGGTGAGACTGACCATCAGCCGCAATAATTCTGAGCAGCAGTTGACGGTCACGCTCGGTCAACGCGCAGACACCTCGCGCTTACTTAGAGCGGGCAGGCCTGATTTGAATGGCTACTTCCGCGTGAACCCACCGAACGCGCCGCAGGTCTGGGGCAACGCGCCTGAAGCCTACGCCCTGGCGCTGGGCAATAATCGTCGCGTCGGCGTCATGACGACTACGTTGACTACACAACTCGCAGACTTTTTCGGCGTCTCAGGCGGGCACGGGTTGCTCATCACCACCATCAGCGAAAACAGCCCGGCTTCTAAGGCTGGTCTGAGAGCCGGAGATGTGATTACGGAAGTGAACGGCGAGAAGGTGGAAGACTCTGATGATTTTATTCGCGCCGTTAATCGCAAAGAAGAGGGCGAGGTCACGCTGACGATTATCCGCGACAAGTCGCAGCGCACGATTAAAGTGACGCCGGAGCGCAGGCCGAATCAGACCTTCAGATTGTCTGACATTACACCGACGGCAAGCGCCATGCGAGTTATTCCTCCGGTTTACTTGATGGACATGCCGGAGGTTCGTACTCTTCAAGCATTGCCGAGAGTCGAGTCGTTCGTCATGCCAAAGCTGGAGGGATCAGTTCTGCCGCGGATGATGAGTCTGCCGAGCATGACGAATCTGCCACGCTTGATGAATCTTCCAAGCGTTAAATCGCTGCTGCCTGTCCCCTGTCCGTATTTTGATTGAAGCGACCTGGTTTGAAAGTTAAGGCTGAAGAATAAAAGAAGGGCGACTCAACTTGAGTCGCCCTTCTTTTATTCTTCAGCCTTGTTCTTCGTTAGACTTGTCCGTTCTTATTTCGACTGCGAGAGCCTTTTCTTCGCCTCAACCGCATCCCTGTAGGATCCGCATGTCGTCTCATTGACCCCGACGGCGGCGTCGAATTCCTTGAGGGCTTCATCCGGCTTATCCAGAAACTCAAGAATTCGTCCCATCGCTTCGTGTGCGCGCACGAGCATGCAGCGATCTGCATCAGCCGGCGCTTCGCGGACGGCGTTGCGATAGTTTACTAATGCTTTGTTGAGCCTCTGGCTTTGCACATCTTCGTCCGTCGCATCGCGCGCCGAAAGATTCGCCGTCTCTGCGAGTGCGAAGAAGACGCGCGACTCACCCGGAAACTCGCGGAGCAGTGCGAGCAGACGGTCTTCAGCCGCCGCGTAATCTTTCAACTGCAAGAGTCCGTCCACTTCGAGCAGCTTTTTAACGAGAGCAGCATTCGGCAGCGAGCTGGCTGCCGTCATATTAGCTCCTTCAGCCGCTCGCGCTTTGCGCGCAATGGCGGCTCGCTTTCGTGCGGCGTCTGCCTCTTCAAGACGGCGCAGCTCGCGCGCCGGGTCGAACGACGCGATCATGTCCGCGAGTGAAGTGGTGAAATCGAACCCTGAAGATTCCACCCCGCGCAACTGCTCCGCAAAGTAGAAAGAGAGCATCCCCCCGCTTTCATAGCTTTCCGCTAACCGGGCAATGGCTTCGTCCGCCACGCTCGCGCGCGCAGCCTCCAACTCCTTGACTATCTCCGCGCGTCTGGCCGCATCAGTGGTTTTGGCCAGCTTGTCGCTCGCCTCAAGCGAGAGCACATCGAGTCTCGCGGCTTCGTCGAGGCGCACGTCAATGGCTGTCACGAGCGAGCGCCCGACCATCAGAAAAGCATCAGGCGAGACGTTTGCCCCGGCTGCCGTGCGTGCGTCGAGCAATTGCTTGAGTTGATCTTTGCGCGCACTGATGTCGCGGTTAAAGCGCACGACGATTGGATCAACGAGATATTGAATATAAGCGCGGCGCACTTCGGGCGAAACCGGATTGTTGTCGCGCCCGTGACAGTAACGCTTCGTCTCCTCGCAGGACGGCACGATCACGTAGTAGTCGTCTGCGATAACGCGGAAGTTAACCGTGCCCGGCGCGGCCAGCAAATCAGGCACGAGCGTGAAGCGCCGCTCGTGCTCGCGCGTCTCATACCTTACCGGCGCACCCTTTTTCGGCTTGTCTCCCGCTCCGGGCGCTCTGATGGGAATCCGCTCTATCGTCGTCGTGATTGGCCGCGTGTGTAGATAGGAGACGATGCCGTAGATGGCGGCGGCGGTCGAGCGTCGCAGGCGGTCGCCTTCCAGTTGATATGCCCTGACATAAGAGGGCAGGCGCTCGTCAATGCCTGACTTGCGGTAGAACTCGCGCACGAGTGGCGCGAAATCAAGCACCTCCAGCAAGCCTGCCGGGAGGTCGAGTGAGCGCGCCGGTTCTTCAAAACCGGGCGCAGACCCAAGCGCATAAGCCAGCGTGACGTAGCGCGCGGCCTGTTCGGCAGGCGTCGGCTCACGCCCATTCACGGTGGACAATTTGTTGCGCTCATAGAAACTCTTTAAGCGTCGTTGCAAATCAGGGTCTAGATTCGCCAGGTCGCGTCTCAGTTGCGCGCGAAAAACAGATGGCTCTTCACCATTAGGCGTCGGGTCGAACCCGGCAGCGTCGAGAGCCGCCATCACCACCACAAGGCGCGGCTCCGGCCTGATCTGCACGCCATACTCCAACAAGTCTACGTTGACCTGTCTTGGTGGCTGCTGCTGCGGCGGCGCGGTTTGTGTGGCCGGACGTTGGGGAACAGGGGTTGGCGACGGCGACGGTTTATTCTGCGCATAAACTATCTGGCCGCAAAGCATCAGGGCGATCAATACGAGATGAAGTTTTTTCATAAAACATTTGAAAAGCAGGAGTCAAAATTCAGAGCACAGGATTCAGGAGTCAGAAGTCAGAATGAAAAGGCCGAGAACCGCTGCTACGGATTTTCTTTTCTTCTGTCTCCTGTCTCCTGATTCCTATCTTCTATTTTCTGCTTTTCCCTGGCTCTCAGGAATCGTAATGTTAATGGATAAGCGATGCTCGAACAAACAACGGAGAGCACCATTCCTCCGATGAAGAAGGGCAGGAGCACGTTGCCGCCGCTGGAAAAGAGTTTGCCCCACCACTCGCCCGTCAAAAGGTGCGGGTGGCTGAGAAGTTCCATGCTTTCCGGCGGCAACCCAAGCGGCCTGCCCAGGAGGAGCGCGCCCGTAGCGTAAGAGGCCAGAATAATCGGCACGAGCGTCAGGAACGGATTATTGACGAACGTTCCCGCGTAGATGGCAATCTTGTTGAACCGGAACGCGAAGGCAAGCGCGGTCGCCGCTATTGTGTGCAGTCCGAGAAAGGGCGAGAAGGCGATGAAGACGCCGATAGAAAAGGCAAGCGCCGTCCGCTCCGGCGGATCATCAATCGCGAGCAGACGGCGAATGGTGGCACGAAACATTGAAGGCAAAGTGATGAGTAATGAGCGATGAGTGATGAGTTAAAAACAACGGCTCGTTACTCATCACTCGTTACTCATCACTCATCACTCATTACTGCTCTTTCTCGTCACCACTCTTCGCCTCATCACTCTTCACATCGCCGCTTTTGTAGTCGGCAAGCGCGTCTGATTCATTGGTGAAGCAATCGAAAACGGTCAGGAGTTTGGTGATACCTAAGAGGTCTTGTAGTTTTTGCGTCAGATTGAGAAGCTTGAGTTCGCCGCCCGGTTCTTTGGTGATGGCCGTAAAGCTCGAAACAAGCTCGCCGATGCCGCTCGAATCAATGTAGCCGACGCCTTTGAGATTCAAGAGAATCTTCTTCTTGCCTTCTTCCAGCAAGCGCCGGATGGCGGTGCGTAGCGCAACCGAACCTTCACCGATGGTGATCTTGCCGTCCATATCGAGGATGGTGATGTCTCCGGCCTGACGCTCTTTGATACTAAGTTCAGCCATTGCAGAATCTCCCCTGTTAAAGATTTGCGATTTTAGATTTTTGATTTTTGATTGGATAAGGATGAAAGCAGAGCTTTCAATTTTCTGACTTAAAATTTCCTATCCTCTTCCAATCGCAAATCAAAAATCGCAAATCAAAAATTTCCTGAATTGCCTTATCTCTTCTTCGTCATCCTGACAATTGTGCCGCCTTCAGGATGTCGCGACCATTCAACCTCATCCATGAAATTACGCATGAATAAAATGCCACGCCCGCTGGTCTTCAAAAGGTTCTGCGGGTCGGTCGGGTCAGGCACGTTTCCGGTATTAAAACCCCCTCCCTGATCGCGCACCGTAATCTCAATGGCGTCAGGTAAACTCTTGAAACTGACCTCGACCTTTTTCCCCTCGTCCTGACGATTGCCGTGCAGCACGGCGTTGGTCACAGCCTCGCGCACAGCCATATCAACTGCGTAGGCGGCATCCTCGCCCAATCCCGAACGCATCACGAACTCGGCGGCGGCTGAGGCAGCATTCTGGATGGCCTCTATGCTGCTCGGCAAGATGAGTTCACTCAGCTCCTCGGTCAAAATCAGGCGTAGCCTTTCCTAAAGCCGCCCGGATACGGCTGCTGATACAGGATTCGAAAAACGTACCGGAAGATTGACGGTGTAACACGCCCGGAGCGCGCATGTCAAGAATAGTGGGCAGTGGGCAGTGGGCAGTAAGAATAAGAAAACGAGCTATATGCAGCCTTGCGTCTTTGCTTTAACTGACCACCGACCACCGACCACTGATCACTTTGCTATACTTTCCGCATGAGAATCCGGCCAGCACGAAGAGTGAAGGGACAATTGTATTTGCCCGGCGACAAGTCCATTTCGCACCGGGTCGCAATTGTTTCAGCACTGGCTGACGGGCGGGCGCGAATCGAGAACTTTTCGACGAGCGAAGATTGCGCCCGAACACTCTCCTGCCTTGCTCAACTCGGCGTCCACGTTGAGCGTGACGACAAAAGTGTCCGTATCGAAGGTGTTGGGCTTCAGGGATTGCGCGCACCCATTGACCCGCTCGACTGCGGCAACAGCGGCTCGACGATGCGGATGCTCTCCGGCGTGCTGGCCGGGCAGGATTTCGTTTCGACGTTGACGGGCGACGAATCGCTCCGCTCGCGCCCGATGAAGAGGATTATCGAGCCGCTGGAGATGATGGGAGCGCGCATCCAGTCTGAAGATGGACGCGCCCCCTTGCATATCAACGGCAACCCGCGTCTCAAGGCCATTAATTACGAGATGCCTGTGGAGAGCGCGCAGGTCAAATCTGCTATCTTATTCGCCGGTCTTAACGCGGACGGGCTGACGGAAGTTATTGAAAAGCAGGACGCGACGCGCGACCACACGGAATGCCTGCTGCGCTGGCTAGGCGTTTCGATCAAGAGTCGTGCGCTTCATGGCAACGGCCTCCCCCCCAGAGAAGCCATCTCGATTGAAGGCCGCACGCAATTCAAAGCTCGTGACGGCACGGTTCCGGGCGACATTTCTTCGGCAGCATTCTTCATCGCCGCCGCCGCATTGCTGCCCGGCTCGAAGCTGGAAATCAACCGGATCGGACTCAACCCGACGCGCACACGATTGCTTGCCGTGCTTCGCCCTCTGGGCGTTGACGTACACGTTGACTCACTTGAGCGCAGCGATGATGAATGGCGTGGGGCAATGGAGGATTTCGACGAGCCGTTCGGGAACTTGAGCGTCACGGGCGGCCCCGGCCTCGCCCCCCTGGAGACGGGAGAGTCAAATGTGATACGCGGGGCGCTCATCCCGCAGTTGATTGACGAATTGCCTGTGCTGGCAGTTCTAGGCTCGCAGGTTCTGGGCGGTTTTGAGATTCGTGACGCGGCTGAGTTGCGCGTGAAAGAATCCGACCGCCTGCGCGCGACCATCGAGAACTTGCGCGCGATGGGCGCAGAGGTTGAGGAATACGACGATGGTTTAAGAATTCGTGAGCGCGCGCAATTGCGCGGGGCGCGTCTCGACGCGCACAAAGATCACCGCATCGCCATGGCCTTCACCATCGCCGCGCTCATCGCTGAAGGCGAATCCGAGATCGTCGGCGCAAAAGAATGCGTCGGCGTCTCTTTCCCTGAGTTCTTCGAGTTGCTGGAATCAGTAGTTGAAAGATGAGCGAGCGCGCACAACCAATCATCATCACAGGCTTCATGGGCGCAGGCAAAACGACCGTAGCCTCTGCGCTCGCCCGCAGACTCGCCTGCGCGATGATCGATCTGGATAGGTTTATAGAGAAACGCGAAGGGCGCACAGCGCAAGCGATAATTGACGAAGACAGTGAGCCCACGTTTCGTGAAATCGAAAGCGCAGCGCTCCGCGATGCTCTGGCAATCAAGTCCGCGCGCATCATCGCGCTTGGTGGCGGGACGTGGACGATTTCCGATAACCGCGCGCTCATTAAAGAGCATGGCGCTTTCACGGTCTGGCTCGACGCGCCTTTTGAGCTATGCTGGCAGCGGATCACGAGCGGAAACCTCTCGCGCCCACTGGCGCGAGACCTCAAGAGCGCGCGCAGACTTTACGATGAGCGACGCTCGTTTTACGATCAGGCCACGCTGCGCGTGAGAGTTAACGACGGAAAAGACGCAGACGCAATTGCCGCAGAGATAGCGGAGGCGCTGTCGCGAGACACAAAAGAACAAATGTAAACAGGGGAAGCTATGACCAGGAACCGGGAAGACGCGAAAGCATTGAAGGTCGCGAAACAACTCAAGAACGCTGATAACTGGAAACACACGGCACGCTGGCACGGGGATGGTTACTATACTCTTCAGACCGAAGACACAGGGGATGTGCCCGTGCGTCTCTTTCTCACGCCGTCTCTGCTCAAGAATACGGAAGACATTATTTATCGGCAGATCGTCAACGCCACGCGCTTTCCCGGTGTCAAGCTGGTCGTAATTACACCGGACACGCACTATGGTTACGGCGTGCCAGTTGGTTGTGTAATCCTGACTGACGCAGAATCCGGCGCGGTAGCAATGGGGCCGGTGGGCTACGACATTGGTTGCGGAATGCTCAGTGCGAAGTCAGATGTTCCTGCTGATGCAGCCACGCCGGAGAAGCGTTTGGAGTTCAATCGCGCCGTGATGCAGGGTGTGAACATGGGCGCAGGCGGCAAGAGCGTTAAGCTCGGGGGTCTCGATAAGAACGAGTTCAATAATCTGGTTCGTGGCGGCGCGGAATACTATGTCGAAAAGTACGGCGCAAAGTTTGATCGTAGTCGTGCCGAACGTCACCGGTTGCCGGTAGACGACGACTGGCAGATTCCCTGGGGAGGCAGCGGCAGACCTGAGCGCGGGCTGGATCAGTTAGGCTCTCTCGGTGGAGGAAATCACTTTATCGAATTGCAGAAATCTGTCGAGACCGAAACGTTGTTCGTGCAGGCGCACACCGGCAGTCGCGGCTTCGGGCACGGGCTTGCGACAAACTATTTTGAGCTGGCGAAGGCTGAGAAGCCGGAGACAATCACGGATATTGACTTGGGCTATTTCACGCCCGAATCGCGTCACTACCGAGACTACCTGAGCGCCGTCGCGGCGGGTGGCAACTATGCGATTATCAACCGCCTGATTATCTTCGAGCAGGTCGCGGAGGCTTTTCGCCAGACATTCGGCAAAGAGTTGGAGTTGATTTACGAGATTAGCCACAACCTCGTGCAGCGTGAGTGGCATCCTGAATACAAAGAGGTCTGGGTGCATCGCAAAGGCGCGACGCGCGCTTTTCCCGCAGGCCATCCGGAATTGAAGGGAACGTTCTGGGAAGAGACGGGACACCCTGTCCTGATTCCCGGCTCGAATAAAGATTGGAGCTACATCCTGCGCCCCGCTGTGGGTGCGGTCAACAGCGGCTTCTCCGTCAATCACGGTGCGGGTCGCCGCATGTCGCGGGGGCTTGCGACGCGCAGCCTCGACCAGCGACAGATTGACGACGAGTACAGAGAAGCTGGGATTCTCGTCAACACGGACGGGCGCGTGCCTCTGGACGAAGCTGCCCCCGCTTATAAATCCTCTGAGGAAGTGATTGAAGCTGTAATCGGCGCTGGCCTGGCGACCGTCGAGTATAAGCTGTGGCCGCTGGCCTCACTCAAAGGAACTGACGGGCGCCGAATGAAGAAACGCGGAAAATCTGGAAAGGCGACGAGCAAGCATTTCTAACTGCTGGAAGATTCAATTAAGACGACCTCTCCGTAAATACTGTGCCGCTGCCTGACTGACAATCTGGTAGCGGCTGATTTCATAACGAGCCTCCTCAACCCACGCCCGGCTCGCAGATAGCCTCTGAAACGTTTTGCCTCCAACCGACATATCTATATTAGAAAGGCGTGGAATTGATAATTCTGCCATAGATATATCAACCGGAGAAAAGGCCGTGTCGAATTTGAAACGGGCACACCACCGAGAAACCTCTGCTAATAAAAGCTGACTTTCGTCAGCTTCTCATCACTCCATTCTGACCGCACCTCTAAAGGAGATAAGGAAGACATGTCACAGTCTAAATTCAGAGTAAGCGACAAAGCCTCGCTGGGGTTATATCTCAGGTCTCAGCCTATCGTTAAAGACAGCACTAAGATAGCTGTGCTGCCGATGGGTCAAGTAGTAACCAAAATAGCCGAATCCTCAACCCTCGGCTGGTGGGAAGTATCAACGACGCTTGATGGAGCGTCAGGCACAGGGTTCGTCAACAGTAATTTTTTAATTCCTGATGACGAGTTCGTAGGGCCTCTGACAGTGAGCAGCATCACGCCGGTTCATCTCTCGACGACCAGTAGTATAACTCGCAACGGAACAGGGCGCGCTTTCCCCCTCAACGAGGCCGGACAACCGACGCGCAACAGTTCGGGCACGTCCGAGGAGAAAGCTAAACAATTAACGGCCATCGTCAAATGGCTGGACGTGGAAAACAAAACGAGGTACGGCCCGACATCCAGCGCGACCTACTGCAATATCTACGCGTATGACTACTGCTATCTGGCAGGTGTCTATTTACCGCGAGTGTGGTGGAGGGAAGACGCGATTGCGAAGTTAAAGGCGGGTCAATCCGTTGCGCCCATTTATGATAAAACGGTGGATGAGATCACCGCCAACAGGCTTGTCATCTGGTTCAGTAATTACGGCTCTATCTACGGGTGGAGGAGAACACTTGATTTAACCGAGTTACAGAACGCCGCCAACGATGGTCTGGCAGTCATCATCTGCGCGCAGCACAAAGTGCCCAACCATCATGGTCATATCTGCCCCGTAGTCCCCGAAACCTCTACTCAGAAAGCAGTGCGTAGCGGCCTAAAGGTGACCAAGCCTTTGCAAAGTCAGGCGGGCGGAACAAACCGCAAGTACTTCGCGTCAACCTGGTGGCTAACGAATCATAAGAATTTCGGCTTCTGGATAAATGCGTCCTAAGGTTGAGTGCGCCACAGGTCAGGGCTACTACCTCAGGCGGTCCTGACCTGGAGGCTCTTTTCAAAATTTACTGTGCGCTTTTACCGTTGGGCTGCGCTTTAAGCATCTTCAGCAGCGCCATCTCTTCGGGCTGGTATTCGGGTTCGATGCGATGGATGGAGCGCTCGACCTTGCGGCGGAACTCTTCGAGCGTGACGCCTTGCAGGTAACTGTCCAGCACCTTCGGGTGAATGTAACAGCCTCGACAGACGGTCGGCGTGTTGCCCAGACGCTCGGCTACATGCTCAACCGCTCTGACAAGGTTGCGTTTAGCCTGCTTCTCATCTTTGGCCTTGCCGATTTCCGCTAATTCGATGGCGGCCAGCAGCGTCCCTCCCCACGTCCGAAAATCTTTAGCGGAAAACTCTGCGGTGGTCGCAGCCTTAATATACTCATTCACGTCGCGCGGGCGGATGGCGCGCACCTTCCCTTCCGTATCGTAATACTCGAAGAGTTTTGACCCGCCTATCTTTTTAATATCATTGATAAGCGTGGCGAGTTCTTCATCAACGTGTAGAACGCGATGGCGAATGTGATGCTTGCCGACGAAGTTGAACGAGAGCCACCCACCGCGCTTGATTTCCAGATGGCGATTACGCAAGGTCGTGACGCCGTAGGTGCGATAATGCTTGACGCTCTTTTCCGAGCCGATGCGAAAGTAGAGATCGTTGATGAGGCGCACGATGACGGCCAGCACGCGCTCGCGCGGGTATCCTTCTCTTTGGATGTCCTCGTTGGTCTTGCGCCTCAATGCAGGCAGATGCTCGCCGAAGCGTTCGATCTTCTCGTACTTTTTGCGCTGCTGGCGCGCGGCAAATTGTGGATGATAGATGTACTGGACGCGCCCGCCGGTATCAATCCCGACGGCTTGCAGGCGATTGCGCGCTGAAGGCGAGATGCGCACCATTTCCCACGCGGGCGGAATCACCAGCGACGCGATGCGCGCTAAATCGCTCTCACCTGTCAGGCGAAGACCCTTTGCATCTTCATAACAGAAGCCGCGACGCTTCGAGCCGAGCCTGCGCCACCAGCGGCGGCGCGCACCACGCTCGACGATCTCAATCGAGCTTCGCTCTGCCTTCGATGCTACTGTCGCTGCTGCCGCTTCCGTGCTAGCCATTTACGCCCCCTGCCCGACAATACCAGCCTGCACATCTTAAGCCTTACTCGTGTGGAAACTGTTACGGCCTTTCTCCCTCGCGGAAAAGCCCGACAGTGATGTTCAGCTAATCTCCGTCTGACCAGTCAATCAGATACGCTCTCAAGGCTTGAGACATCTCTTCAAATGAGTTCGCGCAGAAGAGAACGGGTTGGTAAGCGGTCGGGTCAAAATCCTGCCGTGCCGCTGCCTCTAAATCCAGTGGACGCAACTCGGCTTTGTGCATAGCCTCAAGTTCTCCAGCCGATGACAAGAGCCCCGTGCCGTAAGCCTTTACTTTTCCGTCTTCGCGCAGCACGCCGAATTCGATGGTGAACCAGTAGACTCGCGCCAGTCGCGCAAGCGCGTCGGTAGATTTCGTGCGTTTGACTGCACGACCCACGAGGCGATTGAGTTCGGCCAAGTTATCGCTTGCCAAGGTCACGGCATGGCCGATGATTTCATGCGCCACGTCAGGCTCAGGCGTGTAGAGCGGCGTTGAATGGTGGCGGATGTACTGCGTGGAGAGAAACACGCCGTCAGCCAGAGACTCAAGAAAGACGCGAGGCTCGACGAGTCCCGCCACAGGCTCAAGCCGAAAACCGCTGAGAGCCTCGACCTTCGCCGCCACTTCTCGAAGTTGCGGGATACGATCTACCGGCAGTTCCAGACGCCTCACACATTCAAGATACTCTGTGCAGGCGTGCGCCTCATGCGCTTGTTCGAGTGCCTCCCAAATTCTGCGCCAGACATCGTGCTCTTCCGGCGTATAAGGCGCATCAGGAATAGGTGTGCCCGCATGGTAAGCAAGTGCGATCTGCGCGATATGATTACGGCGAGCGCGATATTCCGCGTCGCGAAAGCCTGGATGGTCTGGGTCGAGTTGAACGATTGTGTTTCGGTCGGCTGCCGCCTCGTTGCTGCCCGCTGCCACTATTCGCGTGTCAACATGGTCGAGCAACAACGCCTCTGCTGTTTGTCTGGTCATGATGAAAACTCCTCACTGAAGCTACAGCCCCAGTTAATCGTAGAAACAAAGAGAACCGGCCACCTATCCTCCCCGGCGGGAAGGATAGGTGGCCGGTTCCAGGAATCCTGTCTTTCGTGTGGCGCTAGATGATCATCGCCCTCAGACAGCCCTTCGTCACCGCCCCGTCCCTCCGCGCGGGAGGCGAGCCGTAATAGTAGTAATAGCGATAGAGGCTGTAAGTTTGTTTCTTCATCTGTTCACTCGTTGGCGTTCGGTCGCCCCGGTACACTTCTCTTCGGTGTACGCGCTTTCAGCTTAAAGCTCGCCCGCAGGATTCGTCAAGGTTAAGGTTGATAAAGACCTCTGCTTATTGACACCAATCCTGCCCGTCCATTTAGTTAATTAATTCTGGCTTCTTCTGTACCCTGGCCGCCTTCTACAGAGGTCGGCTATTCTTAGCTTAAGCTCGGCGAACCTGGCAACATAGAGATTGTGCTTATCTTTTCTCTCGTGGCCGCTCTTGATAAGCTCAAACCCGAGGTCTTTCATAAAATCCTCGCCCTCTGCAGAGGCGGCGACCGCGTAGATGTTTTCAATGTTGTCGGGATGAGCCATTCTCCTTGTCAGAGGGATGAAGTTACACAGCAGGTGCAGCAAAGCCATATCGGAAGCGTTCGACCGGCCACCCGGAGGACGGACAATAATACTTTCAACGTAAAGGTCTCGAATTAAGTCCCGATCACCCGGTTGGTATAGACTGTCTCCGCGTAGTTCTCGCTCGATTATAGTTCCTTCGATAAAAAGTCCGAGCGATTTTGAGCGCAATGGCAGAATATCAATGTGCCCTATTTTCTCTCCATTCATCCTGAGAATAGAGAAGCCTTCGTGATTACTATCATACCATTCCTTTAAAATTTGCTCTGGCACTGCATCTCTGGGATAGGCTCTCTCTTCGAGTTGGGCGATCCACTTCACTTCCTGAGGCGTAGCTTGATCCACACTGTATCTGGCAGCCAGGTCGTTCATATTGACCAGAGGGAATTGATGGCTGGATTTTCTTTGCCACCTCCGAAGCACGATCCACATAGCCAGCCCGACCACTGTCACAAACAAAACGATGAAAGCCGGGATGCGGATTGAGTTGTCAGTCGCCAGGATGCCTACAATGGCACTGACAATTCCCAGGAGGGTGACAAAGATAGTGATTGGCTTTTTTATTTCGGGAGGCATAGGTCCTCGTGAGGTTGTTCGCTTGCGTTCGAGTTGCGGATGGCGAGATTCAAAATTCGCTCCTCTGTGGTGGTTGAGAGCAGCTTATTCTGCGACGTGTTGGCTTCATCATTTGCCGCGCACGCTTCATGACGGGCCACGCGCGCAGGCAGGTTGCAAGATGCTTTGACCGCTTGGATTACTCTTGTGAAGACTCTTTACAACGCCGGGTATTAGAGAGTAACCTGACGGGCAATTAGGAAACAATCCTAATACTGTTCCCCGCCCGTAGTCTACCCCTGATTACTGTAGTGCGTAATTGTGCGTATCAACAACAAGGAGGAACGTAAAGATGGCAAGTCCGGCAAGTATCGCAGGGCATCCGATTCACCCGATGCTAATTCCCTTTCCGATTGCGCTCTGGGTTTTTTCCCTCGTGGCGGACATCGTCTACCTGTGGCGCGACAATCCGATCTGGGAGGTGTTCGCCTTCTACACTCTGCTGACCGGTTGTCTGGGAGCAATCGCGGCTGCCGTCTTTGGTATCATTGACTACTTCGCAATTGAAGACAAACGCGTGGTGAAAATCGCCAACTGGCACGCGCGGCTCAACGTCCTGGCGCTCCTGCTCTTTGCCGCCAGTTGGTACTTGAGAACGAATAACGGCTCAGACATGGTCAACGATAGTTTGACGATTCCGATGGCCCTCTCGGTCGTCGGAGTGATTGTCGTCACCATCTCCGGCTGGCTCGGAGGCGAGCTTGTCTTCAAGCATGGCGTCGGCGTCAATCCGCAGCACGACACGCGCCGCGATGAAGCAGCGAAGGCACGCATCTCCTGACAAGGGGTTTCTACTTTCAGAGAAGAAAAAAGGTTTTGTTTCATTGAACACCATCGAGCTTAACAAGCCGCCGAACGAAAACGATTTACCGGGCGAGCCTGTCTCGCTCTGGTTAGCGACGACTCCTGAGACAGATTTTCCCGTGCTCGCCGGTGACATCTCCGTAGATGTCGCCGTGATTGGCGGAGGGATGGCGGGAATTACAACGGCCCTTCTTTTGAAGCAGGCCGGAATGAGCGTCGCCCTGATTGAAGCTGGGCGGGTCGTCAAAAGCGTAACGGGTAACACGACTGCCAAGATTACTTCGCAGCACGGCTTGATTTACGACCATCTGATTTCGCAGTTCGGAACAGATGGCGCGCAAGCCTACGCCGACGCTCAGCAGGCAGCCATTGAAAAGATCGCTTCTCTGATTCAAGAGAACAATATCAATTGCGATTTCGTGCGCACGAGCGCCTATGTTTATACGGAAGACGAAGACGAGATAGAGCGAATCACGGCTGAGGTTGAGGCCGCGACAAAGCTGAATCTTCCGGCCTCTTATGTCGAGACCACCCCACTCCCGTTCGAGATCAAGGGGGCGGTTGAGTTTAAAGATCAGGCGCGGTTTCACCCGCGTAAATACCTGCTTGCGCTCGTCGAGAAGCTACCGGGCGGCGGCAGCTACGTTTGTGAAGAAACACGTGCGCTGGACATAGACGAAGAGAATGAGATTTGCAGCGTGAAGACCGACCGGGGAATCATCAGGGCGGGACGGGTCGTCATTGCCACCCACTTTCCTTATCCAGACCATGCGATGTATTTCTCTCGCATGCATCCGAAACGCTCCTACGTCGTTGGCTGTCGTCTGCGCGGAAAAGCTCCCGAAGGCATGTTCATCACTTCCGAAGCTCCGTTTCATTCTTTCCGGTCAAACCCGGCGGAAGACGGTGGTGAAATCTGGATGGTGGGCGGCGAGAACCATAAGACAGGGCAGGGCGGTGACACCTCTGAGCGTTACAGGAATCTTGAATTGTGGGCGCGCGAGCGCTTTGACGTGAAAGCAATCGAATATCGCTGGTCAACGCAGGACAACGTGACGGTGGATAAAGTGCCTTATATCGGCAAGGCTTCGCCGGGAAGTGAGCGACTCTACGTGGCCACAGGGTTCGGCGGCTGGGGCATGACCAATAGCATGGTTTCGGCCATCCTTCTCTCCGACCTGATTCTGGAGCACAAGAATGATTGGAGTTCGCTTTTCGATCCGAACCGCTTCAAGCCGCTCACATCTGCCAAAGATTTCGTTGTCGAGAATGTTGATGTGGCTAAGCACTTTGTCGGGGACCGTCTCTCCGTGCCGGATGAAGAGAGCGCAGCCGATTTGGCGGAAGGTGAAGGCCGGGTTATCAAGCTTGACGGTGAAAAGGTTGCCGTCTGCAAGCTTGCAGACGGCGCAACGCATGCCGTTTCGGCCACCTGCACGCACATGGGCTGCATCGTATCTTGGAATAGCGCCGAGAAGTCATGGGACTGTCCATGCCACGGCTCACGCTTTAACTACGATGGGCGGGTGATTCAAGGCCCGGCAAACAAAGATTTGAAGAGAATGTCGCTGGAAAGAAAAGAGGCGCGAGCGGAAGATTGAAAAGCCGCGCCGTCATAGCGTAACAAGATTCAATTTGTTTAGGAGAAAAGAGGCCGTCGCCATTCGGAGGCGGCCTCTTGCTATAGTGTTGTATGAGTCAGTGCAGCGGCTTGTTCTCTTTCTCGCGCAGAGATTCGTCCACAGTCTCTTCGTCACCTTCAGCCTTGCCTGGCGTTCTGCCGGGGTCGCCCGTCTCGCTCTCCTTCGACGTGCTGCCCTGCCCGCCCTCCTGATTCTCGCTCTTATTCTCGTCTGCCATCTTGATTTCCCCCTCTAGGAACAGTGATGAGTGATGAGTAAAAGACAAGCTCTTAACTCATCACTCATTACTCATTACTCATCACTTTTTTTACGGTTTGAGCACTATCTTGATGCAGTTGTCTTGCTTATGCTTGAAGAGCTCGTAGCCCTGTGGCGCGTCAACGAGGCGCATCCGGTGCGTGATGATGAACGAAGGATCAATCTCACCCTTCTGTATGCGTTCGAGCAGCGGGCGCATGTACTTCGGCACGTGCGTTTGCCCCATCTTGAGCGTCAAGCCTTTGTTGAAGGCCGCTCCGAAAGGAACTTTGTCGAGGAATCCGCCGTAGACGCCCGGAACGGAAACCGTCCCGCCCTTGCGACAGGAATGAATGGCCTGCCGGAGCGCGTGCGGGCGATCCGTCGCCAGAAACATCGCTGCCTTCGCGCGGTCATACAACGCATCGAAAGTTGTGCCGTGCGCTTCCAAGCCGACGGCATCAATACAGGCGTCAGGCCCGCGCCCGCCCGTCTTCTCTTTCAACTTCTCGAAAATATCCTGATCGTCGAAATCGAGCGTCTCGGCTCCGCAGCCCGCGGCCATCTCCAAACGCTCCGGTACGCTGTCAATCGCTATCACGCGCTCTGCGCCCAAAAGAAAGGCGCTTCTGATAGCGAATTGTCCCACCGGCCCGCAGCCCCAGACGGCGATGGTGTCGCCCCCTTGAATGTTGCAGTTTTCCGCAGCCATGTAGCCCGTCGGAAAAATGTCTCCGAGAAATAAGACCTCCTCGTCCCCGATCTCTTCGGGAATCCTGAGAGGCCCGACATCCGCGAACGGAACGCGCACGTACTCGGCCTGCCCGCCCGCGTAGCCTCCCGTCATGTGCGAGTAGCCGAAGAGTCCGGCGGGCGAAAAGCCGTAGAGCTTCTCGGCGATTCCGGCCTTCGGGTTCGAGTTGTCGCACAGAGACCACAACTCTCTTTCGCAGAAGAAACAGTGCCCACAGCAAATCGTGAACGGGACGACGACGCGGTCGCCCACTTTCAGTTTCTTGTTCTCGCTTCCGACCTCCACGACCTCGCCCATGAACTCGTGGCCGAGAATGTCGCCTTTCTGCATCGTCGGAATGTAGCCGTCATAGAGATGCAAATCCGAGCCGCAGATGGCCGTCGTCGTAATCCTGATAATAGCGTCGCGCGGATTGAGAATCTTCGGATCGGGCACGGTCTCGACCCGCACATCGTTTTTACCGTTCCAGCATAAGGCTTTCATTATCTTTTCTCCCCTTGAAAAAAGTAATCAGTAATCAGTAGTCAGTAGTCAGTTAAGAAAAAAGCGTTTTACTCTTAGCTGATTACTGATTGCTGATTACTGACTACTGCTTTTACGCACTCGCGCTGCGTCCGGAAGTTTGTCCTTCGGTGGTCGCCGTCTCGCCCGCTTCCATCACCTGTTTGAAGCGGCGCAGGTCATCTTCGATCTGCTGCGAGGGTTCTTCGCCGAAGAGCTTGGCGATTAGTGCGCCGAGGGCGCCGCCCGGCGGGTCATACTTGAGCGTCACGCGAACGACTGTTCCGCGCCCGCCCGTCGCCGGTTCAAAACGAACGCTGCCCGCGTTATCAACGTCCGCTCCTTCAAGCGAGCGCCACGCGATCAATTCGTTCTCCTTCTCGTTGTAGATTTCCGCGTCCCACTGAACGGTCTTCCCCGCCGGAGCTTTCGCCACCCAGTGCGAGCGGCCATCGCCCAAATCTTTCACCGATTCGAGATGGTTCATAAAACGCGGCAGATTCTCAAAGTTTCGCCAGAAGCGGTAAAGCTCTTCGGGCGCACGATTAACCGTCACGCTCTTTTCAACCTTGATGCCGTGTCCCGCAGGCACGCTCACCAGCGGATTGTCGGTCGTTCCAGCGGTGTTGACGCCCATCAAATCGTACATCTGACAGTGTCCGGTCGAGCCGCGATAAATTAAACTGCCGCCGACCAGAGCCAGCACCGCGCCGCCCCACGTCCGCCGCGACAATCCATAAATTGCCAGAGCGCCTCCGGCCACCGCAGACGCCCAGCGCTCCGTCTGCCCGACGTTCACACTGCTGTCTCTGACGCCGCCCTGCTCAAGGCTATCACTTGCTATTCCAGCTTGTTGTAACGCTTCCTGCATAGATTCCATCTTCCCAACCCTCCTTAAATATCAGTCACGATAAACGGACACATTACCGAGCCATAGGCTACGCGACTGTCCGAAAACGGCTCGCTCTTTCCCTATTCCAGAGATGACTATCAAACCTCATGCCCAAAGGGAAAGACGTGGCAGACGCACAGGATACACGATTAAAGTCCCGTCAGGAGCGCACGAAAATAGCCCGGCAATAAATCACCGGGCTATCATCAAGTTTCCTTCACGGGACTCTAATTTGTCTTTACGCGACCGCGTTTTCTGTAGCGACTGCCGAGGAGGCTTCCTTCTGCGCCGCTCCGCTCGGCACGTAGTAGAGAATGCGATTGCAGTTGTCGCAGATAATCACATCTTCGCCGCGCCTGATTTCGGCCATCACCTGTGGCCGAAGCGACATAAAGCAGGCGGTGCATGAGCCGTTGCGCGCTTCGGCGACCGCCACGCCATCGCGTATCCGCGCGCTGATGCGATTGTAGAGAGCGCCCATCGGCTTGGGCAGCGTCTTCACCAGGCGCTCGCGCTCCTGTTGGTTAATTGTGAGTTGCTCTGCCTGCGTCCGCGTTAGTTCCTCAAACTCCTTGATGCGCGCTTCCATCTCTGCACCCATGCGCGTCATCTCAGGCTCGTGCTCTTTTAACTTGCTTTCGGCCTGCTCGAAGGCTTCCATCTTTTCCAGAATCTGTGTCTCAAGCTGCGAGATGTGCTTGCGGGCGGCGTCGGCCTCGCGGATTGCCGCCTGGTATTCGTCCTGCGTCGTTGAAGACATCAGGTTGCGTTCGGAGCGTTCCTGCTTGGAGCGTTGCTCCACAACTTCAGTTTCAAGACGGACACGCTCAGTGCGTGCGTCATCGCGTGCTTTTTCCAGTTCCCGAATTTCAAAAGCGCGCTGATCGAACTCTTTTTCGATCTCAGCGCGCCTTTTCGGGATAGCTTCTATTTCGGCCTGTAATCTGCGTATATTTGTATCTGCGTTTTGCAAAGCGATCAACTGCTCTAATTCCGCTCTCACTTCGGTTCGTCTCCTTAAAAGATCAGGGGCATAAAGTATGAATATAGGGTTGCATCTCAATACCCGATAATCACACATCCGACGCCCGCGCGCAAGCGGGGAAAAGCAGAAAGCGGAAGGCGGAAAGCAGAAGGCAGTAAGCAGCGCCATTATGCTGCCTACTGCCTTCTGCCTTCCGCCTTCTGCCTTCTGTCTATTCCGCTCCGACAGCTTTCGCGGCGTTGATGCGACCGCCGGTCGCCACCTTGCCTTTGAGCGAATCGAGTTTATCAACTGAAGTGAAGAGCTTGTCGCGCAGGTTTTTGACGGACAGCTTCGGATTTTTAGAGAGAATCAGCGCGGCCACACCGGCGACTTCCGGCGTCGCCATTGAAGTTCCCGAAGCTACATAAAACCCCTCATCGAGCCACGTGCTCAGAATCTCTTTACCCGGCGCAGCGATGTGGACACTCTTCGCGCCGTAGTTGGAGAAGACGGCCAGCGCGTCGTTGCGGTCGAGCGCGGCGACGCTGATCATGTTTGGCAGATCGTAGCCCGCGGGAAAATGCGGTCGCTTGTCGGAATCATCGCCGTTGTTACCGGCGGCGGCGATAAACAGAATGCCCTCGTCTCCGGCACGCTTGATGGCATCGCGCAGGGCGTTGGACTTCTGCGTTGACCCCCAACTCGCGCTGATGATGCGAACGTTGACGCCCGCGCGCTTACGCTCAATCACGTAGTTGATCGCCTCGATCGCATCTTTGGTCGTGCCTGAGCCGTTCGCGTTCAGAAACTTCAAGGGCATGATCTCGACGTTCCAGTTAATCCCGGCGATACCGTAATTGTTATCGCCTTCCGCGCCGATGATCCCGGCGCAGTGCGTGCCATGACCGTTGTCGTCCATCGGGTCGCGCTGGTTGTCAGTCGCGTTGAATCCGTGCAGGTCGTTGAACTCGCCGAGTTCATCGTCCATATAGGGAGACATCCCGGCGGGTCGCACCCACATGTTGTTAACGAGATCGCGGTGTACGTAATTCACGCCGCTATCGAGCACGGCGACGACGACCTTGCTGCTGCCTGTCGTCTTGAACCATGCTTTTAAGACACTGATGTCGGCGTTAGCCTTGCCGCCGCCCTGTCCGGTGTTTTCCAGCGACCACTGCTCACCGAATCTCACGTCGTTCGCATGCTTATGACTGCCCGGCGCACTGTGATCTAGATTAATCTCAAACACAGGCTCGGCATATTCAACCTCAGGCAGAGCGCGGTATTCTTCTGCGACTTCTTCGGCATCAAGGCCGTCCTCGTCTTCAAGCGCGACGAGATTTTTGACGTTCTCGTACTCATCTTCGAAACGGTCGTTATTCATCCGCGCGAGAGTTTTAATTCTCTCCAACGACGTGCCGGGACGAAAGCGCACGAGCACTTCTGCGTTGCCGCTTTCCGCTTCTTCCGCTTCGTCGAAAACTTCCGCCTCTTCGCGGACCCTCTCCCTGGCAGCGGAGTAGTCAAAGTCAACTCTCTCTGTCGGAATATATACCTTGGGTTCACGTTGCCATCGCTTGATCTGTCCCGCAAACCCGGCCAGCACGATCAACGTCAGCGCCAGCGCCAGATGTCCCAAAAAATTCTGCCGGTTCATTGCTTCACCTCAAAAAAAAGTCTCGGAGTCTGGCGAGTCTATCGAGTCTATCGAGTTAGAAGCCGGTTGACTCGCTGGACTCGACAGCCTTGCCAGACTCGCTGGACTTAAACCTTGTAATTCGACCCCTTGAAATTGTAGAGCCGGAGTTGATTCTGATTGGCGCGATATTCGTAGCCGCCGCTGCTTCCGGCTTTCAGGCGAATGCGCCAGCCCGATGTTATCATCTGCCCGCTCATCTCGTCCTTTAAGGGAGCGCCCAGCGCCATGTCCGGGAAATCCGCCTCTTCGACCGTCTCCTCTTTAATCTCATCTTCGGAAACATTCAGGCGTTTCGCCAGATCAGCCCGCGCGCGTCCAACCAAATCTTCCTTGCCTTCGCTCATCATCAACTCGTTTTCTCTCAAACTCGCCCTGCGCCTGCGCGCGCCGGATGCGCTCACCTCACTTTGTAGCCTTGTCCGGCGTGCGTGTCCTTTCGTATTCTGCGCCAGTGCGGGGTGCTTCGTCAAAGTTTTCTGAAGACACGTTCGGGTTCGCGCCCCGCGCCACAATTGATGAAGCAATCACTCGAAGAGATTAGACGCCGCGCCGACGCGCTCTACGACGCGCGAGAGCATGACGGTAACGTGCGCGCCAGCGTCAAGCTCCTGCTGGAAGCCGAATACGCTGGCGAGTATGAAACGGCGTGGCGGCTGGGGCGCGCGCTCTTCTTTCTCGGACAGGAAGCTCAAAGCGAAGAGGAGAAGCGGTGCTCTCACGCTCGCGGCGTACTTTTCTCTAATCGTGCCGCCCGCCTTCAAACCGAGCGCGTCGAAGGCCATTTCTGGCTGGGCGTTAATCTCGCGCTGTTGGCACAAGTCGAAAACCATCTCAACGCTCTGCGCTATGTTCTCAGCGCAAGCGCTCGCTCAGGCGCGCCGTCGAGCTTGATTCCGCTTATCACGCCGCCGGGCCTTTGCGCGTCCTCGCTCGCCTTCAGCACAAACTCCCGCGACTGCTCGGCGGCGGAACATCACGCGCTCGCGCAAACTTTGAAAGAGCAATCAACCTTGCGCCCGCGAACACCGTCACGCGCCTTTACTTCGCCGAGATGCTCTTTGAGACAGGAGACACAGAGCGCGCCCGCGCCCAACTCGAAGCTCTCCTCGACGCGCCGCTCGATTCTCAATGGGCTTTCGAGTTAGCACGCGACCGGGAGATTGCGCGCAAGCTGCTGGATGAGATGCAATCTTAAAAGAGGCAACAGCTTTGAAATCCAGCCCCGGCAGGGGCGAGCTATCAGTAGCCCAGCACGTCAGTGCTGGGTTCATCGCATCACAAATTATTGAAGCCCCGGAGGGGCGACATATATGTCGCCCCTCCGGGGCTTGATAAATATTTCCCTGCCTGTTCCCATGACTCACGTCATGGGCTATTGATATTCCGCTCCTGCCGGGGCTGACAATGTAAACATCTCTTATCTCGGACTCACGTTAGACTAAATCACCGAAGGCATGTTGCAACAGTGCGGTCACAGCGATGGCCGCTGTCTCCGCCCGTAGTGTGCGCCCGCCGAGCGTGACAATGCTCCACTCGGCAGCTTGAGCAAGCTGAATCTCTTCGTCCGTCCAACCGCCTTCCGAACCGATGAGCGCCGTGACAGCGTGTGGCTGCGCCTGAAGATTTTCAATCGTCCGGGCTAATCCACTGCCACCTCGTTCGGCAAACATCACACGCCATTGACCGGAGTCTGAAGCAACGCTCTTGATGAGCGCCTCGCAAGCGATAGGCGCATCAATTTCCGGGACACGCGCCCGCCCGGATTGCTTGCACGCTTCGAGCGCGATGCGCCGCCAGCGCGCCACCCGGCGACCAGCATCCGCCTCATCACGCAGCCGCACGTCCGCATGCTTCGTCACGACGGGCACGATGTGAGTTGCGCCCAACTCCGTCGCTTTCTGCACGACCAGATCAAACTTCTCGCCCTTCAACAACGCGACCGCGAGCGTCAGTTGAAGCGACGATTCAGGACGCGCAGGCTCAACTCCACCGCCGATACTGAGCGTTGCTCCCTGACGCCCGCAATCTTCTATTACGCAACGAAACTCTCTGCCCTCACCATCGAAGACGAACACCTCATCGCCCCGATTCAATCTTAGAACATCACGCAGATGACGCGCCTCATCAGCCTCAAGCGCAACCGTCGCACCGTCAGGCGCGAACTGTTCGGGCGGTGCAAAGAAACGTCTGCGAGTCATATTCCTGAGTTTCGGGTTACGAGTTGTGGGTTGCGAGTTAAAGGATTTGAACTCGCAACCCGTAACTCGTAACTCGAAACGCCCTTAAACGATTACGGCAACCCACTCGCCATCCGTCCTGACTTCCGGCGGTTGTGTGATTCCGAGTTCTTGTAGACGCGAGAGGATGAGTTCTGTTTGCGAATCGAGAATGCCTGAGAGAATCAAACGCCCGCACGTCGCACTGATGAGCGCAGGCAGGAGCGGCAGGATGACATCCGCCGTCAGATTCGCGCAGACCAGATTCGCGGAAGCAGTTGTTTCCTCAATTGTCCCGACAAAGAAATCCACGCGCTCCATGACTTCATTCAAACGCGCATTCTCGCGCGCAATCTCGACGGCTTCGGCGTCCGTGTCGCAGGCTTCGACGCGCGCCGCCGGGAAAAGTTTCGCCGCGGCGATGGCGAGGATGCCCGTGCCCGTGCCGACATCCAGCAAACTCTCGCCCGTGAAATATTTTTCGATGGCCGCAAGACAAAGCCGCGTCGTCTCGTGCGTCCCCGTCCCGAAAGCCATGCCGGGTTCGATGCGAATAATAATGCGCTCTTCCGATTCCGAGATTTCGCTCCACGGCGGCGCGATGAGAAATCGTGCGCCGACGCGAACCGGTTGCCAGTTTTTCTTCCACTCGCCGAGCCAGTCCCGGTCTGCGACTTCGCGCAAACGCATCTCGCGCACGGAAGACGACGACAGACCGTAAACCCGCAGAGCATCAAAGAGTGTTGCGCGCAGTTGCTCTCGCTCGGGCACCGTCTCGAAGTAAGCGACGACGCGCACAAACTCGCCGTTCTCGTCAGCCGTTTCAGTACCGAGGGCGCCAGCTTCCATCAAGGCATACTCGACTGATTCCTGCGCCGCCGGTTCTATCGCTACCTCAAGCGCATGCCAGACGCGCTCCTGTTTCGCTTCAACACTCATGACTTAAAACAGACCGGCTACCGCATGAGAGTTCTGAGTAACCAGATCAAGCCCATGATGATGGCTGAGCCTCCGGCGAGATACCTAAACTTCTGGTTTTTGCCGCCGGTAATGAAGAAAGCGGCGAGCAAGACGAGGGTGAGCGCAGCGAAAAACGTACCCGCGATTAATAATAGGGTCATCTATGTTTCCTTTTTTGAGGGCGTTGGATAAAAGCTATTCCTGAATTCCCAGCGAGTCGAGCAGGTGATCTTTGTTTCGCCATTCCGCTTCGACTTTGACGAACAACTCAAGGTGACAGCGCGTGCCGAGCAGGTGTTCGATGTCGTGACGGGCGCGCGTGCCGATCTCTTTTAACTGCTGCGCGCCATGACCGATAATAATCTTCTTCTGGCTGGCGCGTTCGACGAAGATGGCGCAGTGGATGACGGTCAGATCGGCGCGCGATTCGTCATACTTCTCCGTGACGACCGCCGTCACATAAGGAAGCTCTTCTTTGGTCACCTGCAAAATCTTTTCGCGCACGATCTCCGCCACCATCAAACGCAGCGGCTGATCCGTCAACTCGTCTTCGCCGAAAATGGCTTCGCCTTCAGGCAAATGCTTGATCATCTCCGCGAGTAAGACTTCGATCATGTCACCCTTCAGCGCGGAGACGGGAACGGTTGCGCGCCAGTCGTATTCCTGGCCGTACCACTCCATCAAGGGCAAGAGTTTCGATTTGTCCGCCAGCTTATCCGTTTTATTCAACAGCAGGAGCGCGGGCTTCTCCGATTGTTTGACCAGATCGAGGACGAAGCGGTCGCCGTTGCCCGTCGAAGTAGACGCATCGCGGAGCAGGCAGACCAGATCAACACCGGCGAGCGCGTCATGCACGGTAGCCATCATCCGCCGATTCAAAAGATAGCCGGGTTTATGCACGCCCGGCGTATCAACTAAAACGATCTGCCCGTCTTTTCTGGTGATGATGCCCTGAATGCGGTGGCGCGTCGTCTGCGGCTTGTTCGACACTGCCGCGATTTTTTCGCCCACGAGCCGGTTAAGAAGCGTGGACTTACCCGCATTGGGTCGCCCGATGAGCGCGACATATCCGCTGCGGTAGCTTTCGCCCTGCGTATTAACCTCGTCCTCGGCGTCTTTCATCTCATCTCAAAAGGCAAAAGTGAAGACAAAAGAGCCAGCCTCTCATCTTCACTTTTGCCTTTTACCTTTTTACTTTTGCCTTCTTTAAGACTCGCTCGGCGCTGTCGCGCCTTGTTCGTCCTGATGATCCGCTGTGTAGAGCCGTAAGATATCCTGACCCTGACGTGAGCGTGGATCAATCGTTCGCAAATGCTTGCGCCCCTGCATCTCCCAGATGGCCGTCACCTGTCCGTCCTTTTCGACGGCGTGATAGGTAATATCTTCGGCTGGGGCTGTCTCGGCTGGGGCGGCGGCTACCGCAGTTTGTTCACCGCTCTCTGCGGGCGCGCTAATGGCAGTGGCGGCGGCGGCGTCCGGCGCGGTTTCGTTCTCTTGCATGTGAGTAAAACGCTCTCCTCTCCTGATTCAATTTTCGTTGTTTGATTAATGAAGGATTGTGGCACACGGCGCGCGCGCATGTCTAGCGAGTGACGGGCGTAAGGATATAGGTAAAACTAACCCTGCGCAGGTTCAGCGAATCAAACAATTCTTGACTTAACAATGCGTCAGAATATATGTTGAGGCTCGCTCGTAATAAAACATAAAGTCATCAGGCCAACCTTTCGATAGGCTATCGCCAGCATCTTGCCCGTATGCCACTCTTACCCGATCAAAGGAGAATAGATGAAAAGGTCTCTACGACTTTCAAGCACGCTCGTTTTAGTCCTGACTGTTGCCCCCTGGGCGATGGCGCAAGCGCCACAGCAGCTTAACAACAGTTTTGGGGTGAACAGCGAAATCCCTGCGCACGCCCAACTGCCCTACATTGGCAATTGGTCTAACGGTCGAGGAGATACGATCTCTCTTACTGCGACCAAAATACGGTTTGCAAATGATAGACGTCTCAGTTACCGGGATGTTACCAAAGTGACCGACGGTCAACATTTCTCCCTGCAAATCACCGCCCCGGGAAAGCTCAATTATTTTACAAAGTTTCTTTCACTATCTATGGGTGAAGGAGAGAAACCCGGTGAGATGAAGATAACGCTGTACGACTCTTATGAAGATATGTTCGATGGGAAAAACCCTCAGGGAGAAGCTACCTGGTACAGGGATTAGACACCAACAGACCCGACAAATAAGGAGAGATGTTTATGAACAACCAGTATTCATTGCTCAGCATTATGGGAAGAATCGCTTTCAGATTTACTCTAATCATGCTTTGTTTGTCCGCTTCAATTTGTGCCGTCTCGGCGCAGGAGGCCGGAAGCAGGAAGAACGCTCTAACCTTTGAGAGCATTCGATTGAATTTGACGACGGCTGCTCCCGATGACCCGGAAGCAAAGTTTCATGCGGCGCGGATAGTGCATAACGTGACCGTCGCCGGCAAGAAGGGGATGCGAGTTCATGCAAATTTTACGGTGAACTACGGACTCAATAACCCTTGTAAGTTGATCGCTTACTTTTACGACGTGGATGGAGAACCGCTTGAATCTGACGACCCAAAGTATAGCAATGCGGACGGGAATGTCAGCGCCAGCACTAACTTTACTCCACAGTATGATCCCGCCTGGTATAAGGATTTGCAGCTCTTCATCCCATACGTTGCGCTAAATATGGAAAGCGGGGAGAAACATAACTTGAAGTTCTATCTGGCCCTGTATGACCAGAGCGGGAAGAGGTTTTTCGGGAAATCGGGGTGGTATAACTTTACGCTGACAGTGCCGTAGAATCCGAGTTTGGTATTAACATAACGTGGGTTCGACGTGAGAGACCGACTTATTCTCTGCTTGCGTCGAACTTTCGTTATTCTCTATTTCTCCTCTACCAGATTCTTAACCAGATTGACGTACTCGCCGCGCTCGAAGCCGTTGGCATGGAAGTAGTCAATCAAATCGCCATCGTTCCAGTTGACCATCGTGTTGACGACTGTCACGCCCGCGCGCTTGAAACGCGCGAACAACTCGTTCATCAAAGCGCGGCTCACGCCCTGACCGTGATAGTCCGGGTCAACGCCGATAATCTCCATCCACCCGCGAAAGCTCCGCGCGCAAACTCCCAGCCGCGCACGTCTCCCAGAACGAATCCGACGACGCGGTCGCGGTGCTCTGCGACCAGGCAGTATTCAGGCCCGCGGCTGATGTAAGCGTCGGCCTTCGATTCGTAGTAAGCCGCGTGCGGTTTGCCCGTGATCTTTTCGTCTATGCGCAACACTTCGTCTATGTCGCGGACGGTCATTTTGCGGATAGTGATGTCCGGCATACGTCTGGCCCTGCGCGCCTTGTGACGGCGCACGCCGCTGAACATTCGCGCCGCGACCTTTCTCACGAGACGCGGCTTGAGCGAACGCTTGATGATGTTGCGATAGGAGTCGTGGCCGGATACCGAATCGAACAGCGCATCATACATCAACGGGTCTGTCTTGCCGACATCTATCATCGGGTCCAGACAAAGACGCGCGCCCATCAGCATCAAGCGCCGGACCATGACGCCGTAGCGATAATCTCCGAACAGATCGCCGCAACTTTTTCGATAATTCTCAAGCGCCTGCTTTCGAGACACCGTGTTCAAGCATCGTCTCAGCCGCGCGCACGCCCGTGATGATCGCCGTGTTGATGCCCTTGCCTTTGAAAGGCCGCAGCCAGCCCGTCGCATCGCCGACGAGCGCATAACGATGCCCGTAAGGCGCCGCGCGCCGGAGCCGAAGGAAAGCGCCCTTCATAATAGTTAATCTGGGCGGGCGTCGAAGCCGGGAGGAGCGCCTGCACCGCAGGCATTTGCAGAAATTGGTCTAGGTCGCGTGATGAAACGTTCTCGCCCGCGATGTTGACCAGGGTGTGATCGCCTTTCGGCGTGATCGCGCCGAACTCTATGCGCGGGCAGCGCGGCGGAAGACAGAAAAGCATGAACGATGTGGCCGAGTTTTTCAGTCTGAAAACTGCAGCGGTCGTCTCAATCGTCGTCAGGTAACTTTTGAGCCACTTCGACGGGCGCACGAAGCCGCCGTCTGAGCGCGTCACGTCTTCAAAGACGGACAGCATCGCTTCGTCAAGGCCGAACGCGCCGACCACCACGTCCGCTCTTTCATATTCCGATTCGCTATAGACGCGAACCTCGTCCAGCCCGTCGCCCCGCACAAACTCAACTCCGGTCACGCGCGATTCGACAACCTGCGCGCCCAGTTCACGCGCCCGACCCAGCATGAACTGATCGAACTCGGCGCGCTCGACGGCATAGGTCGCGCGCCCGGAGCCGGATGTCGCTGGCGGTCGCGCCGTGTCCCGTGAGCAGGAGATTTTCGTGCGCGCCGTGCAGCCTGTATCCGAAAATCTGCCGCTTGATGATTGCGGGCGGGAGTTGAATGTCCAGTTCACGAGCGAGCACATCTTCGACGGGCGGCGAGAGCACGCCGACACATTGGTTGGCATGGATATTAAAATCCTTGCCCTCGAAGATCAGGACGCGCAATCTTAGCCCGCGCGCGTCCGCGCCCTGCAATAACTTGATGGCGCACGCCGCCCCGCCCGGCCCGCCGCCGATGATGACGACCGTTGAATTATCATGAAGGCGGCAATCGTTCATCGTTAACCATGCAAAATTAAAAATGAAAATGCAAAAGGAAGGCCACAGAACCACTCTTATTTTATCGTGGTTTCAGCCTCACTTTTGCATTTTTCATTTTTAATTTTTAATTCCGCTTTACATTTCCGGCTCTTTCATCACTTTGCGGCGGATGAAACCGTCGCCGCGTGCCTCAAGCTCCGCCTTTTCGGCGAGCGTGTAGAGCACGGAGTTGAGTAGCTCTTTGGTATCTACCTTGAAACTCGTGAGGCCGCGAGCGTTGGTGTCTACATCATTAAACTGAAGCGTCAGGTAGCGATACTTTTTCCTTGCCAGCCACGAAAGCATATTAGCCCCGTAGGGTAGCGGAAGCGCCCCGACGACTTGCGCGGCCTTCGGCCTGCCCGCCTTTGTGTCGCCGTAAGCTCCCATCACCGCCGAATAAGGAATTGACAGAACCTCTTTCTGCTCCTTGTTGCGAAAGACGAGGCGATTGTTAGCATCATCAAAACTGAGCGTGCCGTCCTGTTTCTTGTTATAACCGAAAATTCCCCCTTCATATTTCGCCTTGAATGTTTGCGGCGCGGGCGCTGGTTTCGGAGCCGAGACACCGGCAGGCTGTGTCGTATCTGTCGCCGTCGCGCGTGGCCCCTGCGCGAAGGCCGCTCCCGTCATTAAGGCAACGAGCAGTCCCGCCCCTAAAAATTTATGTACCTTCATTACTTTCTTCCCTTCTAACTTAGATCGGATAATTTACTGTAGATGACGACGGGCGAAGGCGTGTGAGCATTTTCCGTCCGTCGTACTACTTAAAGACGCTGTCCGCCGACCGTGCGTTGCCAGACGAGCGCCTGTTTTAGCACACAGAGCCGCTGCCGGTCTTCCGGCTCGCAGACGGGTTCGAGCTGCTCGATGATAGCCTCAATCAAAGCGGCGCTGAACGCCCCGGCGTGCGTGACAATCTGCGAATAATAGTGAAGATGGACGTGCCCATCCCCGTCAAGATGAAAACGGTGGACATCTTCTTCCGCCAGACGATAGATGTCCTGATTGACCGGAATCACGCGGCGCGGCACGCTGTGATGATTCACCTTCGACGCGTCCCGCCAACCCAGAAGCAGGATGCCGACGAGCAAGCCCTGCTCGTTCAAATAGTCCGGACTCAGGACGGAATTGTCCGTGAGCGAAGACAGGCGCGGGCCAAAATTCCCGTACTCAGGATTGATAAGCTGCGAGTTGTAGATAACGCCGACGACCTGCGAGCCATCTTCGAGCGGGATGGAGACAAACTGCGCGAACCCGTAATCTGAAGGCGAAGGCGGCGCATCCGCATCAAGCACATCAATCACCCGCCCCACGTAATCAACGTGCGAGTTTGATTTAACTATCTTGGCAAGCTTAATCATAAATCAGTGGTCAGTGGTCAGTAGTCAGTAATCAGTAGTCAGTTAAAGGCAAAAGCTCAATGCTACCTATCCCCCGTCTTCGCTGAGTACTGATTACTGACTACTGATTACTGCTTCGCCCATTCTGGAATCTTGTAAAGAATCCACCAGAGGAAAAGCTGTGCGCAGAAGATTAGCACGCCGAAAGTGAGTCCCATGTAGGAGGCGCGTCGTCCGCCACGCTCAGGCGCGCGAAACGAGTTATACAGTCCGACGCTGCCCATCAGGACCGCGCCCGGACAGAAAAGGATTCCGAGATATGGAACGAGCGAGTAGGTCACAAAGGCCAGCGCCGTCGTTGAAGCGCCGTTGCTGTTTCGTGCGGGGAAGATTGACGACATTGTGCTTTTCAAGGGTTTGACGCTCGCTTTGCTGTCATTACGGCTCACAGCGCTGCGGCGTTGCTGCAAATTGTACGAAGCGCGAAGCGCGTCCATTGGAAGATAAGATTCATCCAGGAAACGCCCGCAGGCCGAACAATACCGCGCATCCACGCGCCTCGCCTCGACACCACAGGCAGGACACACACGAAGCGGAACTGGCGAAATGGCGGTCTGCATAGCGGGGTCTTCCATCTTGCTCGTCTCGCTATCTATACTTCAACGTATCTTGCCGTTGTCATCGTCGTCGAACTTTGCTTGCCGCTTTGCGTGAGACACCGAACGGCAGGCTCTCACGTTCGGCGAATTCCTGCACGGCGCGCAGGAATTGCTCACGGTCGCTGCCCCGGATGAGCGCCGCTTCGTCCGCCGCCTCAATCGCGTAAGGATAGCCAAGGCCGCTGATGCATTCGGCGCGCACCGTATCAACCACATCATCTAACAAACCGGCCTCATAAATCCAGACGGGCACATCCAGACGGGCTGGCACACTCTCGCCCGTCGTCTGCAAATAGGTGAACCCGATGAGCGGCTCACCACTCTCTTCATCCTTGAAGGCTTCGCTCGAATTCTTACGAACACAATAGCAAAAAGCTGTCCGCATACCCCACGCATTCAAAATCGGCGGCTCATTCTCAGGCGAGGCGTGCAGGAGTTGTGCGTCAAAGAGCGAACGGCTGCGAACGCTCGTCGCACCTTTATCGAGCGTGTCGAGAAGCCAGACGAGGTCACGCGCGTAAGATTGATCCACAAAGCCGACGATGGGCACTCGCGCCTCGCGCGACAACTTGATGAGGTTGACGATTGTGTCAACGTAAGCATCCTGGAGTTTTGTCTTCGGCAGCGCAATCGAGATCATCAGCGTGCCGTCGAAAAATCCGAGCGGAGTCCTCTCCTTACGCTCCTGCCATCCTCGCTTGCTCTCAATCCACTCGCCCAAGACTTCTACTTCCAGCCGGAAACGGCTGAGGCTGACAATCGTGTCAGCGTTGCTCCGGTCATCGTAGCCTTCCAGCAACTCCTGCGGCGAGACAATCGAGAAGCGGGCTTCCTTGCGATACTGCCCGCCGCGCGTATGTGAGTTTTCAAAGAGCGCCACCTGCACGGCGGCCACCGGCAGCGACACGTCGCGCCCCGGCACAAGCTGGCTGCCGTCTGCGGCAAACGTCACGCGGCCCTCAAGCGTCTCAATCGCCCAGCGGCGCGACTCCTCATGCGTCCGCCAGCTTTTCCCGAAGGAAACGACTATCGAACCTGCGCTGTCCAATTCACGTGAAGGAATTGCGCCCGGCTCTTTCACCGCCGAGATAGCACCGGCCACATCCTCCGCGCTTCGCCCGCCAAGCGCCTGTAAGCGCCGCACGTAATCATGCACGTCGCTACGCCACACCCGATCAAAGCGTAGAAACTCTTCTCGCTTACTTTCGAGCGCCTGGCTGAGAAGATGCTGGTAAAGCATGAGTCAGAAGGGATGAGGGATGAGGGATGAAAATAAGATTGCTTAACTTGAATCATTCCTCCTTCATCCCTCATCCCTTTCTTGCCTTTCCCAGTTGTGTGGCTGAGGCCGAGTAGCGTGATGTTTTCAATCTTCCGTTGAAGAAGGTGTAGGCGATGCCGTCTTTCAGATTGCGAAAGATGATTCCGCCCTGCGTGTCTTCGCGCTCGAAGCGGGAGTTTCCAGTCAGCAGCATTGATTCAGGCGTCTCAGAGGAGCGTTCGTGCTGCAAGACGATTTGGAGCACCGTGCCTTCAAGCTCCGGGTAAAGTTTCTTCGTCGCGGCGAAACGGGCGTTGACGAACATGACTGTCACCTTGCCGCCCATGACGTTGAAATGCAGCGTCCCATCCTGTCCCGGCTGATCCTGAATGGGCTTGCCGAGGATTCTCTCGACATCGGCGCGGCGAGATTTCAAAGGCTCTATGTTGTTCCAGCCTTCAGCCCTCACCGGCTGGGAAAAGATGATGAGGGAAGCAAAAGCCAGACCTACTACCAAGACCATGCGGCGCACATCGCGGAAGTTAGGGTTTCTCATGGAAGGGATGCTACAGCGTGCGCTTGCAGGTTTCAAGTTTCGGGTTACGGGTTTCGAGTTAAGAGACCTCGTAACTCGAAACCCGTAACCCGAAACTTCACTTCGCATAGGGTCTGACGCGCTCAGCCGATGCTTTGAAGTCGGCGTCGTTGGGCGCGAGGCTCGCGCCTTTTTCGTAAGCGGAGAGCGCTTTCGCGTATTGCTTGGAGATTTCGTAGGCGTAGCCAAGCTCGCGGTAGATGTTCACGTCGTCGGGCGTCTTGGCGGCGGCGCGTTCAAGGGCGCTGATGGCTTTCGGAAAATTCTGGGCGCGCGACTGCGCCACACCGAGCAGGTAGAGCGCGGCAGCAGGAGCGTTGGCCCCGGCAGCAACGCGTTCGAGAACCACCGCAGCGCGTGGGAATTGCTTTGCCGCGATGAGAGCCTGCGCGAAGAGCAGGTTGGCTTCCGCGTCCGTTCTGATGCGCGTCAGACCTTCACCGGCGCGCACGGCGCTGAGATAATCCGCGTCTGCTTTTTCCGGCACTGTCGCTGCGCCTGCGCGTTGCAGGTAAGCCACAGTCAGTAGATTCCAGGCCGGGGCGGAGCGCGCGTCGGCGAGCGTGGCGCGATTCAAAGCGACGATGGCTGCGTCAAAGTCGTTGCGCTCGAAAGCAATCTGGCCGAGATAAAGGAGCGCGACTGAATCTTTTGGATTGTCTTTGACGATTTGTGTGAAGGTGCGTTCCGCCTCTGCGGGTTTGCCCGTGCGAAGCTCTGCGACGCCGCGATAGAAGACGGTCACGGCTTCGGGCTTGGCATTCGGGCGAGTCATCGCGGTGACAAGCAGCGGAAGCGCGCGGTCAAACTTTTCCGACAGAAAGTAGGCGTGCGCGAGCGCGTCCGAGGTGAACGGGTCTTCCTGCTTGGCTGTGCGCTGCAAGTCGAGAGCTTTTTGCAGATCGGCGGAGGCTTCCGCGTACTGCTTCAAATTCATCTCGGCAAAGCCCGCGATCTTCCAGCCTTCGGAATCGTTCGGATTGGTCTCTGTAAGCTGCCGTGCTTCCTTGAGCGCCGCCGCATACTGTTTCTGTTGCAGCAAGCTGAACGCGTGCGAGGTGTCGGCGGACGCTGATGCGACTCCGGCCACGGGAGCAACGGGCGTGGAAGCGGTCGTGTTGAGCAACGGAGTGGTCGAGGTCTCGTCGGAAGCTGTGGTCGTATTCCGGCGCCTTCCGGTCGAAGTATTGGAGTTCGCAGGCTCTACATCGAGCAGCGAGTCGGAGGGTTTACTCGTTTCGGTCGCGGCATTCGTCGCCTTCTTGGTGACGCGGCGCGGTCGGGTCGAGCCTGACTGGGCTTGAACCGTCAGCGCTGCGAATATCAGGAGCGAAGCGACGAGAGCCAGATGGCGTTGGAGGTGATTTCTTTTCATGGCTTTCAATTCTTTCAATTTCTCGCGCAGTGTTCAAGCCCGCCGGACGCCGCAGGGTTCAGGCGTGCGGGCTTTTTGATGGCTTGAAATGCGATTGGGTTTACTCGCGTAAAAGTAGATTGGTTGATTTAAGTCTTGCTTTTACGCTTAGATTTTGATGTGGAACGCTTTAATGCTACTTTTTTCTTGGGCTTTTCTTTTGTTAGGCTATTAGCTCTCCATAAGCAGCCTTCAAAAATAGCGCGGTATTCAGGCTCATTTGATTGAACCATTGCTATTAAATCATCTTTTCTCGATTCATCCCCGAACGCCAAATCACGGATACAATGAGCAATCCGAAGAGGCGGAGCATCAGAACCACGAGTTAATGTAGCTAATCGCTTGAAACTGCTTTGCTCAGGCGAGTCATAGCCTTTACCAAGATAAAGCCAACAATCAAAAAGCAATATCCAAGCAGCCTTATATATTTTCCCTTCATTGTCCTTCCCGTCAGCAATTGTAGTCTCTAACTTTTCATACTCACTCTGATAAAAGAAGTTAAGCCGTTGGGGAATTGCCGGAAGAAAGGATGCTCTTAAAGCTTCCCACCAATGAGCCCGCGGCTCTAAATTAAAAACGAGGCAAATGAGGTTGACTATATAATCATGTGACATGGGCGAGGAAAGTATCTTTGACCAATCTCGATTGTAGACATTCAACCCACCTCCTGCCGACATATCTAATAGCTCATTAAGCTCTTTCTGACTCTCCTTAAGCCCCGAAATTCTCTTATGTCGGATGTCCCAAGACCAGATATGACTCCGTCTCGTTTGTAAAGAGCCCAAAACCGCTTTCAATCTTTTCGATAAAGCAGCCATTCTCCTTGTATTACCAAAACCTTTCGGCAGACCATCAGAGCTTAACTTAGCAATAAGTTTATCGTTACCTGATCCTGCACTATTTGCTATAAAAATACTGCTGAAGTTATAGTCAAAGAATGGTCCGGCGATAGACCCGTAACTTAATAGGAGAAGTTGCATTTTGAAGAACCTCTTAGCGGCAATGTTCAGAGGTAGTGAGGTGGTTATGGCCTGACAAATTGCCGCAACGGAATTCGTTTCACGCGCCATTTCAGCTAGATAATCTTCAATTGCCCACAATAAGCTAAACTCCTTTTGCAACTGCTCAAAGTTAATTTGAGATTCACTACTAATTAAGAAGAGATGAACTAACTCGTCATCCTTTTCTCCTCTAGAAGCGATTTTGTTCAATTCTTCAATTGTTTCTCCAGCCAAATCTAGAGTCGAGGCTATTAAGAACAGCGCGAATTTTTGTTTATTGGTCTTGGCTTTTTTGATTAGAGAATGGAGAACATTATCGGCAATCTCCTTGTTGGAACTCTCCTTTGCCATCCACGTTCGAAGCATTGATAGTAGCGGCCTCAGTTGATTGCTCTCAGCCACTAAGCTGGCAGATTGGATTAATTGCTTTATTATTTCTTCTGCGCGCAGTTCGGCAGGCTCGACGCCATCAAGTAACAGACCGGCAATTAACTGTGATTTTGTCACTTGCGGGCCACTAATCTTCTCCGTCAGGATTTTTTCAACAAGCACTTCTTGGCTTGCAAGGGATTTCAGTCCAGCGACTAGTAATCTAATTACCTCAAGCCAGCGCGGATCGTTACAGTATCGTTTTATGTTTTCCCAGATGCCGTCAATACCTTCCGTCTCATTACTCGTAATGATATAAGTTGAAGTTAAATATTCCTGAAAGGTTTGATGGACGAAGCTATACTGCTTATCGCCGACTTCGATCAGAAGTCCGGTTCTTCTTCTCACGAATTCAAGGAATTCGCACGCAATATCTACCGGATCATTATCGAGATCATGAGGTTTCTCAATCTCCGTAATATATCTCGTTAAGAATTTAAGTAAATCATCGTAAGGAACTACCGCTCGCTGCTCTTTCTGTGTGCCTAGACTCCGGCTGTGCATCCAGTTTGCAATCGCTTCCATTCGCCGTCTGTTACGGCGCTCTTCTCTTCCTCGATTCTTCACCTCGGCGTCGCGATGTTTCCATGTGTGCCACGTTTCAAGCAAAGTTTCTGTGCATTTCAAATACAGCACTACACGCTCATCAGGAAGTACAGCATCTATCCTGTGGACAAGCGCAACAATCGTTAACAAAAGAGGGTTTTCAGCTAACTCGCGAATGGCAGTATTATCTTCGTTGCTCAAAATACGAATCAAATCCTGCGCGTTGGCTGCGCGTGCCTGCGCGTTATCGATTCTGGCTTGATACCAATCGTTAACGAATCTCTTGATCTCAGAGAGTTGTAATTTCGTGAGTCGGTAATGACCGAACTCTTTGTCATCGAAACGAAGCGTGCTCTCATATCCGACGATGCGAGAACTAACTAAGACAGTGTTGCCTGGATAGGTGGTTACTAAAGTGCGGATTCGATTTCGCACAATCTGTTTAAAATTGGAACTGGGCAGTTCATCAAGTCCATCAAATAGGAGAATCGCTTGTCCGGTTTCAAGGTAAAATTCGAAAAAACTTAAGTCAGCGCTTTTTAGATTAAAGTCGCCCTGAATGCTTTCCAGTATGTAATCAATCAGCGAAAGGTTCGGCCTATTTTTCAATTCATCAGCATAGCGCCGGAGAGTGATGAGAATCGGAAGTCTCTTGTCGGGCTTGGCCTTGCTGCGTTTCTGAAGTGGTTTGGAAGTGCCAACTAAGGCAAGGAATCGCAACAGGGTTGATTTGCCGGAGCCAGGGTCTCCAAGCACCACGCGCTTAGCCATCGGCTCAAGGAATTTTATAGGGTCTATCCTGACTACATTGCTGTCCTGCTCGTCAGTAGCTTCAGGAACAACTGTCAGAGGGATATAGATGTGTTCCATCGGAACACCTCTCGTCGCCTCCTGTTTGTAAACCGACATCCCGACAAACTCTATGTTGCGGTAGAGCGTTTCCAGATTATCGTTGTATCTTTTGCGAGTGTCCTCAATGGTCTTTCTCGTTTCACCATCACTGGTTAAGTCTGGATAATAGAACAAGCACAGTGTCGGAGTTTGAAGAAACAAGCCCAATAGTTTCTTATGCCCCCAATGCTCAAGCTCAAAATTCAGTTTCAATTCCGTCCGTAGATTCTCAAACCAGGTGACATCGCCGCCACCCTTGCGCGTAGCTGATTCCAGCAAATCTTGCGGAGTGACGAGAATCCATTTTTTGAGCTTGATTTCCTTTTGTCTCGCGGCGGCTTTTTTGAGAGAGTCAGCAATCTCTTTACGATGTGCCGAACTTAGCGGTGATGGATAGAATTTGTATTGGTAGCCGGTCGTTCCTTCTTTGCGAAAGAAATCCCCTTCAAAACTATCTAACCCATAATAGTCGCCTGCGGCATCGCTAAAGATTGAAACTTTCCTGCCTTGTCGTCGCGCTTCATGAAAGAGAAGCAGATCAACAATACGAGCGAACTCCTTACCACCCTCCGTCCCTTTTGGCAGGATTTCGTATAGAGACTTTACTTCTGGCAGCCGCTTAGGGATTCGCTTGGTCATTTGATTGTCTCCGGTGAGGTAGGCGAGGAAATGGCCTAAATTGAGAATGTGCAAACAGCCAGAGAGCGACAATATCTGCCGCTCTCTGACTGCAATCGCATTTTTTGTTTTCGGTCTTTAGAAATTAATCTTGAGGCCGAACTGGAACTGGCGTGGGTCGTAGGCCGATGTCGGGCGGCTGAAGTAGCGCCCGCCCGGGCCACGCTCATTGAAAGTATTGACCACGTCGAAGAACGGGTTGGCCGATGCTTCGTTGAAGCGATTGAAGAGGTTGAAGCCTTCGGCAATGATGTCCATCCGAACCCGCTCGGTCAGACGAATGGCGCGGGCCACGCGCAGGTCCAGGCTGGCGTAAGGATGCGTGGTGCCTCGATTTCTGCCCAGACTTCCATCTGACAGGAACGGCGGCAGAATGAGCGTGCCGTCCGTCGCAACGCTCGGACGATCATTCGAGCTTTGCAAATCGAGGTTGGTGTCCGTACCGGTCAGGATGTTGAAGGGACGCCCCGAAGAGATTTCGAGAATCGGCGCGATGGTGAAATCTGCGAGGAAGCGTTTGGCGAAGCCGTCCGCATTGCGCCACGCAGTGGGCGAGGTGACGACGGCGCTAAAGACGAAGCGGTGGCGCTGGTCAAAGAGCGAGTCGGCGCGCTCTGCGCGGAAGTTGCGATTGTTCTGCGGCTTGAGAAGTGTCTGCAAGTCCGAAGAGTCGTCAATCGAATGTGACCAGGTGTAAGAGGCCAGGAACTGGAAGTTGTTTGAGAAGCGACGCTTCACTTCCAAATTCATAGCGTTATAGTTTGAGTTGCCGTCTGAGAGCTGCGCGCTCACATCGCCAAAGGGAGTGATTGCTCCCGGTGTGCGAACGCTACCCGCTATCGCCGCGTTGAAGGCTGCGGGCGTCACAGCCCCGGCAGTCTGCGCGACGACGAAGAAGTAGTTCGGCGCGTTTGGACGGAAGAAGTTGGCGGCCAAGGCGTTAACGATGACCTGACCATTGGTGTTGTTGACGGCCACGAGTCCCGGAATGCGAACCGTGTAGAGCGCATTGCTCGTGGTCGGAATCGGGAAGAGCACGGCCTCTGACAGACTCGTCGGGTTGCGCCCGTTCGGACAACCTGTCGGGCAGAGCACGGGGTTGTTCGCGGCGAAGCGACGGAAGTTTTCCGCGAGCAAATCAGTTCGCGGGGCGTTCACGTCCTGCGGGTGCGGGAGATGATGCGCGCCGACGAAAATCCAACTGGCCGACACCGAAAGGTTCTTGCCCAACTGATGCTCGATGCCGACGCTGGCCTGATTGGCGTAGGCGTATTCGAAGTCTTTGCCGACGGCCAGTGTGAACGGGAAGATGGGGCCGAAGCCGACGAAGGTTTGATCGTTGAAGGTCAGGCGACCCGGAAGATACTGCGCGGTCGCGGCTGCGCCCGGCGTCGTCACCCCCGGAGGACAAAGCGGGTTGGTCGTTGCCGCCGTGCAGACCGTTCCCTGAAAGATGTTCAGAAGATTCAGGGTCGCGTTCGGAGCGGGGCTCAGGGGCAGCACGTTGGTGTACTGCTGCTGCTGCGCGCCGTCCGCGATGTCCGAGTTAAAGGCGACGGCCAGCAACGGGTGGTCATAGAAGATGCCGTAGGAGGCGCGGAAGACCGTCTTGCCGTCGCTGTTGATGTCCCACGCGAGGCCAAAGCGCGGCGCGAAATTATTCTTGTCGCGCGGGAAGCCCTGCTGCACGCCTACCACGTCCTGCGCGGCCAGCAAATCGGAAGCCGAAAGATTGATGCCCGTCAGCGGATCACGAAACGCGATGGGCGCGATGGTGTCCGTCAGTTCCACATCGTAGCGCAGGCCGTAGTTGATTGTCAGATTGCGTCGAACCTTCCATGAATCCTGCGCGAAGAAGGCGAGCGGGCGATTCTTAATCGAGCTTTGGGGATTACCGAAGCCTTGAATGAAGACGCTCGGGAAGCCCAGTCCGTAGGATTGAACGGGCGTCAAAGGCGGCGCGTTGGCGGGCAGGCCGGTGATGACGGGCTGCAAGCCGAACGTGCCGAAATTGAAGAGACCCGGAAAGTTCAATTCAAAGGTCGCGTCAATGTCAACGAAGTTGAAGTCCGCGCCGAACTTGGTGGTGTGGTTGCCGATAATCCAGTTCAGGTTGTCGGCAATCTGAAAGCGATCCTCCACGCGGTTGACGGGCGAGAAGGGATTAGAGCCGATGAAGGCTGCGCCGGAAATCTGTAGAGCCACGCTCGGAACCTGCGAATCGAAAGTCGCACGGCGGCGGCCAAACTGGAAACGCGCTTCGTTGACTATTCTGTCCGTGAGCGTCGAAGCGAGGTTCGCGGCAAACGTAGTGTCCCGCAAAGTTTGAATGCCCGTGCGCGAAAAATCGTTCTGGCCATTCACCTGATTCTGCGACTCGTCCTGAATGCCGCTCAAATCGCTCGGATTGTAGCTGAAGCGCATCGTGAGCTGGTTGTCTTTATTAATCCTGTGGTCGCCACGCACCGAGAAGAAGGTCGTATCTTCCGAGATGGGGAAGAGCCGCTGCAACTGATTAAGCGGGCGGAATCCGACGGGATTACCGTTTCCGTCAACGGTAATGAAGCCAGGCAGAATGCCATTGTTGGCAGCCGTCGGCACGGGCGCACCCGAAAGCAGGAAACGACCGCCGATCACGCCGGGGGTGATGGGGCTAAATGCCGGGCAGACGCTCCCGTCGTTCGGGCTGGTCAAAGGATTGAAGCCATTCAGACCGGTTGAACCGGCACTCGAAGTAAAGAAGGCATAGGTGCGAGCCAGACAGATATTCGCGCCCACGCCTGTGCCGACCAGACTGTTGATGAAGGCAGCCTGAGCCGGTGTGATGTTATTAAAGGTACGCGCTACGGGGTTGACGCCTGCGATGACGGGAATCGTCGCCGAGCCGCCCAGTCCCGCTGCGACATCGGAAGTGAAGAAGCCAGACTCCTGACGACGCCGCTGCTCGAAGGCCGCGAAGAAGAAGGTGCGGTTTTTGACAATCGGGCCGCCGAGAGTCGCGCCATACTGCGCGCGTGTAAAGGGCGCCTTCTTGCTCGGATCATTGTCAATGACGGGAGCGAAGGCGTTGCGCGCCTGGATTGTCTTGTGGCGGATAAAGCCGAAGACGTTGCCGTTAAATTCGTTCGTCCCGCCTTTGGTCACGACGTTGATGATGCCGCCCGTCGCGCGGCCAAACTCGGCGACGTAAGAGTTAGTGTTGACCTGAAATTCCTGCACGGCTTCCTGCGAGACGGTCGAGCGCGAGGCGTTGACGGAATTATCCGTATTGTCCGCGCCATCCACCTGTACGAGCGTTGAGCGCCCGCGCTGGCCGCCGATGTTCAAGCCCGAAGAGGGCGCGGGGCCGACGGCGCGGTCGTTGCCGCGATTGACGGTCGAGATGGTCGTGGAGAAGCCCAGATAATCGCGTTGGTTGATGGGGAGATTTTCGATGCGTTGTTGTTCAATCGTATTGGCTACGGTCGTGCGTGTTATCTCGATGACGGGCTGGTCTTCCGTAGTGATGTTGACGACCTCCGTAATCTGGCCGATCTCAAGCGTGACATCCAAATCAGCGCGTGCGCCGACGGTCAGCTTGTAAGACGGCACGACAGCCTTCTTGTAGGTCGGGGCTTCGACAGTGACTTCATAATCGCCCGGCGGCAGGCTGACAAGCTGGTAGTAGCCGTCGTCGTTGGTGGTGGTGTCGCGCGAGAAGTTGGTCGCGGGGTTGCGCGCCGTGACAGACGCACCGATGACCACCGCGCCGTTCGGGTCGCGCACGAAGCCCTGCAAGTCAGCCGCATTCGACTGTGCTTGAGCAAAGGCGGCGCTGGCGCAAAGAAAAGTAGCTACGCACAGAACGATGAGCCGGGTAAAAACGGCCAAACATCGCGGAGGGAACACACGCATTTTCGTCTTCTCCTTACAATTTAAAAAGATGGAGGCTCTTGAAGCAGTGCCAGTTTATAGAGACAAACATTCGCTGGCGGGCTGATAGGAAGTAGCGTTTAGCCCGTCAACGAGAGCGGAAACCGAGGTCGTCTTTAAGTCGAATGGTAGGCTCGCGGCGCACATTCTCGGGAGTGATGAGCAGGCCCGAAGTCTCAAGCTAAGAGCGCAGGCCGGAATCAACGCCGGGAGCAAATTATTTCAACGAACGCGCCGTCTTTGTACCGCAAAACACAGGGAAAAGCAATAACGAGTAGTCAGTGGTCAGTAATCAGTAGTCAGTAAAAACAGGCGACTAAAGCGTATTATAGCTCTTGTCTCGAACTGATTACTGATTACTGATTACTGACTACTACTCTCATTTCATGCGAAACGAATCGAAGTAAGCCTGCACTTCGGGCTTGTCCAGATCGGCACGAGTGTAGGCAAGGTAGCCGACCTGATAGACGCGAGGCTTGTCAATGATAAAGTGAAAGCGGACGTAAATGTCTTTTCCGCCCTGATTCGTCGAGCCATAGATGGCAAGGCCCGTCTTTCCCTGCACGGTCAGGTCTTCCTGTTTCTCCAGAGTCGCGTTGATATTCCTCAACGCGCCGTCACGCCCGTCTTCGAGCATCTTCTTCGGAGTCCGTCCGACAAACGAGCCTTCGGGAAAATCTGAATAGCCGAGGACGCACGCGCCCCGTGTGTTCTCCGATTGCAGGATGTTTAGCTCAATCGGGCCTGCGGCGGTGGGCTGAGTCTTCTGCTGAGAGGTGAAGGCGCTAAAACCGGGAGGCAGCACAACGCTGAAGCGTCCGTCGGTAGAGTTGTAAGTCAGACCGGAGGACGCTGGCTTCGTAGGCGTTCCGCCCGGTGAATATCTGGGCGAAGGTGTCGGGTCGCCACCGCCCGCTGTCGTGCCTGAGCCGCGCGTGGCGAAATAAATACCAAGCCCCCCCCCAATCAACACGAGCGCGCCCAGGATGATCCAGGGCAAGGGGCTTTTCTTCGGCGTCGGAGACATCATGTATGGCACGTGAGGCGGAGCGGTGGGCGGCGCTCCGTAGCCACCCGCTGTCGGACCCCCCTGTAACACCTGCGTCGGTGCTGAACTACTGCTATACGGAGGATTCCCCGGCGGTGGCGGTGGCGGCGGGTAAGAGCCTGACGAATCGCCAGCCGCGCTCACCAGAGTCGTTCCATCATCAAGGCAAAAATTCTGTGCGTCCTCATATACTTTTTGACAAGCCGGACAGCGTTTCATTTACCATCTCCTCTCAGACTTCTATTTGCTTAAGTTTCCCATGCCCTTATATTCACTGCCGCTTTGATAGCTACATTTTGATGAGCATGAAGAGATAACCTTGGACAGAGAAATTACCACACCTTTGCCGCGCCCGCCTCATAAAAATACAGAAGGCAAAAAGCAGCAGGCAGTAGGCAGCAAAAACACTGTGCCTTCCGCCGCTTTCTGCCTTCCGCCTTCTGCCTACTGCTTTCCGTCATTCCGTCTTGCTCGCCGCGTTGAGCGTGCCAGATAGCGGCGGGCGGGGGCGCTTGCGCCGAGCGCAAAGATGAGCGTTTCGGCGAAGCGCGGGACAAACGCCGCGCGCCTCATCAGCGCACAGACGCGAAGGCGCGCGCCGAAGACCTCATTATAAAGCGCGCGATAAGCGGAAGCAGCCTCGTCAAACGATGCGTTGTGGCGAAGCGTCGTGAGGTGGCTGGCAATTGTTTGCGCCGCCATCTCGCCGCTTTCCAGAGCCATCAACATTCCGCTGCCGGTAAAGGGATCAATGAACGAGGCGGCGTCGCCGATGCTGATCAGTCCGGCTGCCGGGACGAGTGATCTGCGGCCAAAGCCTTCGAGAGCGACGGCCAGCCAGCCCAGAGGTGCGCGTGCGCCGTTGAGCGTTTGCGCGGCCCTGCGATTTTTCATCAGGACTTCACGCATCACTCGCCCGGCGTCTCCCCCGCACGCGCGTACATCCGGCGCCGAAGCGATGAAGCAAAGATTGCTCAAGCCATTTTCGACACGGCTTAAGCCCCCATAGCCCCCGCGATAAAAATAGATTTCGCAATGGCCTTCATGGCCGCCCGCACCTTCAAGATGCGCTTTGAAAGCGACGAGCGACGGACGACGACGGCTCGTCGCACGGCCATTCGCTTTCCCTTCTCTCTCCACGTGGCGAGCCAGCGCACGCGCCCTGCCGCTCGCGTCAACCGTGACCGCCGCATTAATTTCAAGCACGCTCCCGTCTTTCTTCAAGCTCACACCGCGCACGCGCTTTCCTTCAAACAGCAGCCCCGTTGCATGAGCTTCTTCCAGAACTTCTACGCCAGCCTCGCGGGCACGCATCAACAGGCGCGCATCCATCTCGGCGCGGCTCAACCCAAGCGCGCCCGAACGATGCTTGCCGAACCACTCGCTCGGCACATTGACGCTTCTCCCGCTTCGCGAATAAAAGAGCGTCGCGGTCAACTCCGTGCCGCCTGCCCCCAGCATTTCACCCGCCACACCGAGCCGCTCGAAGTGTTCCAGACATTCCGGCGAGATAAACTCCCCGCATAGCTTCGCGCGCGGAAACTTTTTCTGCTCGGCAAGCAGCACGCGCGCCCCGCGCGTCGCTAAGTGAATCGCCGCACTCGTCCCCGCCGGGCCTCCGCCCACAATCACGACGTCATAGTTATCTGAGGAACGATTCATAATTTGTAGGACAGACATTCCTGTCTGTCATTGAGCGCGGAGAGCGCGAATACACTTTTAGCTAATCTCAAGAGCGTGCTGTTCGCACGCTACGACAGACAGGAATGTCTGTCCCACGACAGGCCGAGAATGCCTGTCCTACTTATCTTCAATTCTTGCCTGCGCTCAAGACGAGGCGAAAGGGAAAGCGCCGCTCTACGTGAACGTTGGCGAGGCGAGATTGCGAGGCCAACTCATCCAATTCGTGTGGGCGGAAGCTGCGCAGGATTGAGAGCGCGCCGTCTTCGCGAAGCAGGCGATTGTGCAGAAAGATGCGCCCCACTGTGGTGTAGAGATAATACGCGAGCGGGTGGCGATGCAAGTCTATGACGAAGAGGCTCCGGCGCGCGACGCGGCTCAGTTCCTTCAGGATGGCGACGACCTGCTCATCTTTGAAATGATGCGTAAAAAGCGAGCAGATGGCGTAATCAAAGCACTCATCAGCAAAAGGGAGACTCAGCGCATCGCCGCGCACTGAAGTGATTGAGGGGTACCGCCTCGACTCTTCCGAAATAGCCTGTGCCGAACGCGCGTTGAGTTCCAGCCCAACCAGCGTCGCGCTTCTTCCTGTCGCAAGCCCCCAATCAGCCGCCACGCGCAACAACTCGCCGGAGCCAGCGCCCACGTCCAGCACCGAAAAACTTTTCAACCCCTCGCGCTCAACCTCTGCCAGCAACGAATACCTGAGCGCTCGCGCATCCCCCAGAAAACGGTTGACGCGCCGCAACTCGACCAGACACCCTTCGTACTCTCCAGGCGTGTAATCGCCCTTATCCAGATGCTCAAGCTCGTAGCTACGATGACGGAAACGATTGAACATGGTTACGAGTTACGAGTTTCAGGTTTCGGGTTCGCTTAAACTCGTAACCCGAAACTCTAAACTCTAAACTTTTTCGATAATGAGGGCGCTGTTCTTTGAGCCGAAGCCGATGCAGTTGCAGAGGGCGATATTTACGTCGCCAGCGCGCGATTCGTTCGGAACGTAATCGAGGTCGCACGTGGGGTCAGGCTCATCAAGATTGATTGTCGGAGGAATCATGTTCGTGTGCATGGCGCAAAGCGCCGCCGCGATTCCTGCCGCGCCGCTTGCGCCCTGCGGATGTCCGATTTGAGATTTGGTAGCGGACATCGGGATGCGCTTTGCCTGTTCGCGAAAGGCTACTTTAAGCGCCTGCGTCTCGATGCGGTCGTTAAGCACAGTAGACGTGCCATGCAGATTGACGTAATCAATCTCATCAATCGAGCGCCCGGCATCCTCCATCGCCAACATCATGGCGCGCGCAGGCTCGTCGCCCGTCTCTTCAAGACGCACGCGATGATAGGCGTCGCACGTCGAGCCGTAGCCTGTAATCTCTGCGTAAATTTTCGCGTTTCGCCCTCGGGCGCGCTCATACTCTTCGAGCACGTAAATCCACGCTCCTTCGCCCAGCACGATTCCTGAACGGTCGCGCGAAAAAGGACGAGAAGCGCGCCCCGGCTCGTCGTTCCACTGATTCGTCAGCACGGTCATCAAGTTAAAGGCGGCCAGAATGCCGGGAGCAAGCGGTGCATCAACGCCGCCCGCAATCATCACGTTCTGACGACCGAGCGCAATATGCTCGGCGGCATAAGCGATGGCATCCGTCGAACTCGTGCAGCCGGTCGAGATGATGTGTGAGAGACCGCGCAGGCCAAAGCCCATCGAAAGCTCGCTTGAGAGTCCGCCATGCGTTGAAGAAGAAATCGTATAGACGCTCGCCTTCGTCCTCGGCCCGACGTACCAGTATTCATATTGCTTTTCAGTGAAAGCCAGCCCACCGCCGCCCGTGCCGAGTTCGACGCCAATCTCGCGGCGCTCGTCTAAGGAAAGATCGCTCGTGTGAATTCCTGCATCCCTGAGAGCTTCGCGCGCGGCAGCGAGCGCCAGCGGGACGGTGCGCGGGACGTGCTTGCGGTCTTTCGGATTAAGCTCAGCTTCCCAATCGAAGTCGCGCACTTCGGCGGCAATCTTGACGGGAGAATCCGCAACATCGAAGCTCTCTATGCGCCGCACGCCGCTTTCGCCCGCAGCAAGCGCGCTCCAGAAAGCCTCGCGCCCGATTCCGATGGGCGTCACGCAACCCATCCCTGTAATCACGACGCGGCGCGCGCCATTGATGCGTCTCAACATAATGAACTGAGTCCCTCTGATGTTGCGGCCTGAATTGACCGAGGAGGTTCGCGCCTTAGAATAACATCGGACGCTGCTAATTAGAATATGCAGGAACATCGGAGAGGTGCTGGAAAGGTTTCGTTCAGAGGCGCAGGCGGAAATTGGAGAGGCGCGTGTTTCCCAATTTCGGGCAGTCGGCTTCTTTATTGACTGACAATTATAATTGGAGTACAAAAAAGGCGTTCCTGTGGTCCTCGCCTTCATTTACTCACTAGCCTCTCGAAAGGAGCATTCCATGAAAAAGATTCTTCTCGTCGTTGTGATAATCCTTGCCATGACCTCTTTTGCCCCCGGTTATACGGCAGGCAACGTGATGGGCAATCACTATGGCAGTTACAAAGCGGCGGCATTGCCTCAGTCATGCAGCACCCTGACGTTTCTCACTGAAAGCCTGCCTACCTTTTATGTGGGCCAGTTTGTTAACTTCAGGATACAAGCCATCGGCGGAACACCACCTTACACCTTTCAGATCACGGGAGGGTCGCTGCCCCCGTTCCTGTTCCTGCTTCCAAATGGAAGGATCATAGGTTTTCCCATAGTAGCGACCGATACCATCATCTTTGTTAAGTTGACGGACAGCATGGGCTGTACTCTCACGCAGGCTTTCGCCGTGCGAGTAGAATAGCCCTGCCCTGGGAAACGCAGGCATGAGAGCAGTCCACCCGGTTGCTTTCAGCCGCTAAACTGGATTCAGGATGACGGAGGCGATGAAAACTTTCAGCATCGAGCAGTAGCCGCCTAAAGAAGCAGCCGACGATAAAAAGTTAAAGAGCGTACATCCGATTTTAGATGTACGCTCTTTAGTTTTGACGCAATGGTCAAAGGTGTAAATTAACCGCGTCGGCCTTTCGCTTTGCGCGGCGTGCTCTTTGACGCATTCTGTTCGAGCGCCGTCAAACGCTGCTCCATGGCGGCGTTGGCCGCGCGCAACGCGTCGACCTGCAAGCGGAGAACTTCGACTTCCGCGCTCTTCTGTTCCAACTCAATAGTACGCTCGTCAAGTGCCTTGATGCCTGCCAGACTCACACCCGCGATGTCCTGCACGCCGATGGAAGTATTGCCCGTGCCCAGCTTGAAGGCCTGGTAGAAGTCTTCAGCCATCGGGCCCATGTGCCGCGACGCTGGTCCCTTCGGAGATGTAGTTCCAGGTGCTCACCGGAATATTGCGCAGGCGCGAGAGCACGTCCTCGCCGTTGACGACCAGGAAGTTCTCTTTGGTGGCGCGGCTCGAAGTGCAGTTGAAGACGCCGCTGCCAGCCGGAAGATTACAACCCGTCGTGCCGGCGAGATTCGTGCGGAAGCGGAAACCGCCCGTAGCGCGCGCAGCAAACTCGTTGTTCGCCGTGTTGCGGAACGTGTCAGCCGAAGCGGTGGCCGAGCCGTCGCTCCAGATGAACGTGCCGCTGGAAGCCGTTGTTCGAGGCGAACTTGCCCATCGCCGTCGAGTGATCCTGGTCAGCCGTCACGTTGTAGCCGATGGCGACCGCCGCCAGTCCGCGGAGGTTGAAGGTGTCGGGGTCGCACTTGCCGTTGATGTAGCGGGCCGCCCGACTTGGCGTTGTTGCCGAGCGCGACGCCGTAGGTATCGCAGACGCGGTTGCCAGCGCCCGCCGAGAAGCCGGCCGCGCCCTTCACCTGATTGCCGCTGCCGAAGACGATGCTCGACGTGCTCTCGGCGGAGTTCGTGTCGCCGAAGGCGAGGGCGTAGAGGCCGATGGCGGTCGAGTTGCTGCCGCCCGCCCATGAGAAGAAGCCGACGTTGGCGTCGTCCCATTCGTTGTCGGCGTAGCCGGAGCGGAACGCGCCCTTGTAGGTGTCCCAAGAAGTGCGATAGCCCTTGCCCTGCATCGGGGAGACGCCGATGCCGAGGTTGCCGGTGGCGACGAAGCTGCCGTTCTGGAAGACTTTGAACCACGCGGGCGTGTGGCCGCCGGGGCCTGAGCAGCAGGTCGAGCCGCCGCGCAGGTTAATCATCGGAGCCGTGCCGTTGGCGTCGCCGACCGAGAGCTGCTCCGCGCCGGGGACGAACTTGACGAAGTTGGCGTCCACGTAAGCTTTGTTGACGGCGTCGCCCGCGTTGACGGGGTTGCCGACGTTGGTGACGAGCGAGTTGTTGGCCGAGAGGCCCGCACCGAAGACGTTCGCTCCCGTCCAGACGTTCGCGCCGTTGAGTCGCGCGAGATTCGCCGAGAGGCGAGTGTCGTTGATGACGCCGGTGGTCGCCGGGTCGTTGATGGCCGAGACGATGCTCGTGCCCGTCATGCTCGCCGCCGCCCGCCGCCGCCGTCGTCATCTTCGTGCCGTCGGGGAAGATGATGCCGTTGCCGCTGCCATCTACCTTCATGTTGCCCGCGACCTGAGCTTCTCGGCGGGCGCGTTGACGCCGATGCCGACATTGTCCGCGAAGAACGCACGTCCGGTGGTCACGCCGAAGACCGGCGTCTCGTTCGTGTGCGGGTTCGGCCCCGACGGAATTCTGTAGAGCCAGAGACCGTTCTCCGTGTTCGCATTGTTACCGCCGCGCGTGTCGAGCTTGAAGAACCAGCCGTTGGTGCCGGGCTCATCGAGGAACCAGCCCGAGTTGTAGTTTGAGTTGATGGTGAACGCGCCCCAGTTCGGGATGTTGGGCACGGTCTGGAAGCGGAACCTCTGGTTGCCGGGAGTATTCAGCGTGATCGCGTTGACGCCGCCGGGGCCAGCGAGATGGAGCGTCGAGGCCGGGCTGGCCGTGCCGATGCCGACGTTGCCGCCTACTTCCGTGATGGCCGAGTCGCCGAGCGTGCCGACGCCATCCGTCCACTTTGTGAGACGGCTCGTCGTGCCTGTGCCGGCGACGTTTGCCGTAGGATTGACGGTCGGGGCTGAAACGGTGACGCCGCCGGAATTGACTTTCGACGCTTCGCTCGCCGACTTGAGTACCGTCCCGTCGGCAAACACGATACCTTCGCGTGCGCGAATCGTGCCTGCTACGTCGAGCGTCGCCTCCGGCTTATTTGTACCGATGCCAACCCGACCCTCGGGCGTGACGCGCATTTGTTCTTTCTCCGCGCCGGAGAAGACGTTGCCAGTGCGGAAGGAGAGCGCACCACTCGTGCTCGTGACCTGACCATCCTGACCATCGTGAGCCGCGACGACCACAGCGCGATCTTTACCGTCACGCATGATGGTCAGAGCGTCGTCGTTATCCGTCAACTCTATCTTCTGCGACTGGCGGCGGAGAGTTAAAGTTTTCGACTGAGCCGCGTTCAACTCTCCCTGTGCCAAACGTTTCAAAGTAAGTTGCCCGGACTGCACGGTGAGTGCGCCGAGTCTCTGCCTGAGTTGGCCTTGAAAATCCATGACCGTCACGACGGAAACGTATGAGCCGTCGGTCATTGCCTGCGTTGCATCGGTTATCTTCCAATCGAGGATGCTGCCCTTACGAAGGCTCGAATCGAACATCAGTTCGCCGCTTGCGCTGTAAATTTCCAGCCGCATTTGCAGGACTCCCTCTGGAGATGCAAAGCGAATGTTTCCGGCTGAGACCGAGGCGGTCACGGCAGGCGTTGATGATTGCTGGCTTTGCACATTCTTTTCAGTCTGCGCCAGAGCGTTGTTAGCGAAAAGCATTAATGCGAGGATGATGATGATGATATGTCGGGATCGTTTCATGGTTTTGTCTTCCTGATACTTCACTTTCGTACTTGATTCCTCCGAGGCAGAACCGATCATTTAATCAAAGTTTTATGCCTCCACTTACATAACGCGGAATTTTAGAAATTAATGGATCAGCAGTTAAATATTATTCATTGATCGATAGAAGTAGTGAGCGAGAGATAAAGAGAGGCACAGCGATTTAATTAACGCTTTGTTAATACCAGCGTAAAAAAACAAAGGGCGCAGACACTAACGTTAGTGTCTGCGCCTCTTGCTTTGAGCAGCTTAGTTAAAAGATTAAGCGGTAGGTTCAGGTGGCGCTGGTGCGCCTTCGATCTTTGTCCCGCACTCGTTGCAGAATTTCGCGCCGGGCGCGGCTTCCGCCTGACAGTTCGGACACTTCAGCTTCTCCTGCTTGCTTCCGCATTCATTGCAGAACTTCGCTCCTGCCTGGAGCTGATTGCCGCACTTGACGCACGGAACAGTCTGCGCTGCTGTTTCGAGTTTCGTGCCGCACTCGTTACAGAACTTGCCCGCGCCTGTGTTGGATGCGCCGCACTTCGGACACTTGATGCCCGCGGCTGCTGCGCTGCCACCGCCGCCCTGCTGTTGCTGAGGCTGGTTCATGGCGTTGCCCATCTGCCCCATCATTTGATTGCCGATGGCAAAGCCCGCTCCAAGGCCAGCGCCCATGCCAGCGCCGCCTGAAGGATTGTTCGCGGCATCGCGCATGGCGTCGGCAGCCTGAAACTGCGCGTAACGCCCGACATCGCCGATGACGCCCATTGAAGTGCGCTTGTCCATCGCCGCTTCGACTTCGGGTGGAAGCGAGATGTTCTCGACGAAGAACTTGGTTAGTTCAAGCCCGTAAGACTTGAACTCTTCGCTCAGCTTGGTACGCGCAAACTGGCTCAGCTCGTCGTAGTTTGACGCCAGATCGAGCGCAGCGATTTTTGATTCTCCCAGCGCATCGGTAAAGCTTGAGACGAGAGTTCGTTTCAACTGACCTTCGATGTCTTCGGTCTCGAAGTGGCCGTTTGTGCCCGCGACTTCCTTGATGAAGGTGCGCGGGTCGCCGACGCGAATCGAATAGATGCCAAACGCTCGCAGGCGCACCATGCCGAAATCAGCATCCCTCATCATGATGGGATTCATCGTGCCCCACTTGAGGTCTGTGAACTGCTTGGTGTTGGCAAAATAGACTTCGGATTTGAAAGGCGAGTTAAAGCCGTACTTCCACGCGCCGAGCTTCGAGAGTATTGGCGTGTTGCCGCCGTTGATGGTATAGCGCCCCGGAGTGAAAACGTCTGCGATCTGTCCCTCGAAGACGAAGACGGCGACCTGCGACTCACGAACGATGAGTTGCGCGCCGTTTTTAATCTCCTGCCCGCGAACGGGGAAACGATACATCATCGTGTTGCCCGATTCGTCGAGCCATTCGATGACTTCAATAAACTGTGCCTTGATGGCGTCAAAAATTCCCATGTTGCTTTCAATCTCCTTTTAGCGGCGCTAAGGGTTTCCGTGGTTTCAGCCGCCCAGTATTATACGCTCAAGCGCGCCGCGAGGTTCAAGTACCCGGAGTTGACGGACGCGCCGTGCGGGAGAATATTGCATAAAAGAGTGCGCGATGGAAGAGCGGAAGAGCAACAACACAGGTGGATTAAGAGGGAGGCTGTCGGGTAGTCGCTCGAAAACCTGTTAATCTTCTCGACCTCACATTAAGTCATTTGATTTTGAGCTACGCCATGCTAGTTTAATCGTAGATTAAGGATGAGGTGAAGAGGGATGTCCACCATTGCTACAGCGCATATTGAGGTTGATGAAAATGGAGTGGCCTGGATAGATGACACAAAAGTTAAAGTCATCGAAATTGTCATAGATAAAATTGTACATGGCTCAAGCCCTGAGGAAATGCATTTTCAATATCCCCATATTTCTCTAGCACAGATTCACGCAGCATTAGCTTATTACTACGACAATCAAGCTGCGTTAGACGCTGAGATTGAGCAACGATGGCGGGAGGGTGATGAACTTGTCAGGAAAATATCTGATTCCTCACTAAGGCAAAAGCTTCTGACATTGAAAGAAGCCCGAAACAAGGTTAAGCATTCAGTAGTAATCTATCGTAGAACAAAAGGAAATGACACTTGGCATTGGTGTAGAAGTTGTAATACATGGCCCACGGACAACTATGAAGAAAGTTCTTCTAAACCTACAGCCGGTGAACTTTGCAACGAGTGTCATGCAAAACAGAGGACAGGAAACTGTCCCCAATGAGCATCGGGCTTTATATGGATGTTCATGTACGTCGTGCAGTCACCACAGGTTTACGCTTACGCGGTGTGGATGTTTTGACAGCACAAGAGGACGGCGCAAGGGAATTTGATGACCCGCGATTGCTTGACCGCGCCACAGAATTACGCCGTGTTCTTTTCACGCAAGATGATGATCTACTGAGAGAAGCAGCGAGGCGACAAGAAATCGGAGAAAAGTTTGCTGGCGTTATTTACGCGCATCAACTAAATATCACCGTCGGTCAATGTATTGAGGATTTAGGATTGATTGCACAAGTCACTGAGCCTGTGGAATGGGCTGATCAAGTGACACATTTGCCGCTAAAATGAGTATGAAGAAAGAATCTCATTTCCTACTGGTTTTGTGCTTTGTGTCGCCAGAGCGCATAGAGTAGAAGCGCAGTCAGGCCGCCGGACATATCAATAAAGCTATCGTAAATGGAAGCACCGCGCCCCTGAACGAAGCTTTGATGGTACTCGTCGGAGAGCGCATAGAGAACGACGAGCAGAAGTGAGATTAAAAACCAGCGACGCTGTAAGAATTGTTGACGGGAACTGGAAAAAGCACGCGCGGCAAGTAAACCCAGAAGGGCGTATTCCAGAAAGTGCGCTACTTTGCGCGTTATGAAATGAACTAAAGCAATCTTTTCTTCACTGATTTCGGGGAAGAGCCAGAGCAGCAGCGGGCGAATAATCCGCGAAGTGTTCTCGCCCGCAAACGCCCCGGTCGAAGCGAAGAAGATAAAAGCCATCCAGGCGACAAGTGGCCCATAGCGCCGGAGACGAGACCAAGCTCGCGTCCGTCGTCCTTCTAATTCAGACCTCTCGCTGTCAGCTACCATTTCACGATGCTCATATTAAGAAGCAGTTTGAAAAAGTCCCGGCAGGGACGATTGCTAATAGCCCAGCGATTTATCGCTGTGAATAGAGCCGGATAGCTGTATTGAGTCCCGTAGGGACGGCTGAACCAGAGAGCCGCACACATTTCAGCCGTCCCTACGGGACTCAGGTTTTATTCCCTGCTTGATTCCCAGCGATAAATCGCTGGGCTATTTTCGTTTGTCCCTGACGGGACAGAGAGAATTTGTAACTTCCAAACAGCTTCTAAGCGTAAAATATATCCACTCAACCGCGAAATATGGCTTCTCAACCGTGAAAATTCACTTCTCAAGCGTGAAAGATTACTTCTCAACCGTAAAACTTGCTCTCTCAAGCGTCAAAGATGCTCTCTCAAGAGTGAAACTTGTTCTCTCAACCGTGAAAGATACTCTCTCAACCGCGAAAGCTTACTTCTCAAGCCTGAAACTTGCTTTCTCAAGCTTGAAATATTGCTTCTCAAGAGCGAAATCTGCTCTCTCAGGCGTGAAAATTGTCTTCTAAAGCCTGAAACTTGCCCGAATAAAGCGAAAAGCAAGAGCAGGGACGCGTTCTCTCCCCGCTCTTGCCCTCAATTATCCTTCTTGTCTTATTTTAAGACACTGATGCGCCGGAAACCACTTCGATAATCTCGTTCGTGATCGCCGCCTGCCGGATGCGGTTCATATTGAGCGTCAGAGAGTCTATCAATTCGCTGGCGTTCTTCGAGGCCGAATCCATCGCCGTCATCCGCGCGCCATGCTCGGAAGCGACCGATTCCAGCAGCGCGCGAAAGATTTGCGTTTCAACGAGGCGCGGCAACAGGCGGCTGAAAATCTCCGCAGGCGATTGCTCGTAGATGTACTCAGTCAAATCCACCGGGCGCTGCGGCGTATCAACTGTCGCAGCCTCGTCAGCAGTTTCGGTCGTGCGCGAAACCGGCAGGAGTTGCTCGATGACGACGCGCTGTTGAAGCACGGATTTGAACTCGTTGTAGATGAGAAACACCTTGTCGAGCGTCTCATCTTCCGTGAAGCGTTTGATAACGTTGCGCGCTATCTCCACCGCTTCCGCATAATCAATGCGCCCCTTACCTGTCAGGCCAACGTACTCGTCAACGAAAGGCACGTTGCGACGGCGAAAGAAGTCTCGACCTTTGCGACCAACGGGCAGCATCTCGATTGTCTTGCCCGAATGCTCGCGCATGAAAGACTGCGCCGCTTTAATCAGGTTGGTATTAAACGCGCCGGCCAGCCCCTTGTCCGCCGTAACCAAAATAACCAGATAACGCTCGTCGCCGCGCGCATCCAGCAGCGGGTGGCTGAAATCTTCGTCCGTGCGCGAAGCAAGCTCGCCCAGCACCTCTATCATCTTCCCTGCAAACGGACGCGCCGCGACCACAGTGTCCTGCGCGCGCTTCAACTTCGCCGCAGACAGCATCTTCATGGCCTTCGTGATCTGCTGCGTGTTCTTCACCGACTTGATGCGGCGACGAATGTCTAAAAGGTTCGGCATAACAGTTTTCAGTTTTCAGTTTTCAGTTTTCAGTAGCCAGCTTTTCGCTGAAAACTGAAAACCGGAAACTGAAAGCTAATTTACGCTCCGGCGGCTGTCGTTTGGCCGGTCGCTTGTGTTGGGGCGACGGTGTTTGCCGGTCGCGCCGCAACGTTTGTTTCTTCAGTCCAACGGTCTTTGAAATCTTTGAGAGCCTGTTCGAGGTCGGCTTTAATCTCGTCGGTCAGCGCCTTCTTTTCACGGATAGCCTGCAACAAACCCGGGTGGGAATTTTCGACGAAGCTCAGGAGTTTCTTTTCAAAGTCGCGCACATTCTCAACCGGAACATCGTCAACCTTGCCGTTGGTCGCAGCCCAGATGATGATGACCTGCTTCTCAACATCCATCGGCTTGTACTGCGGCTGCTTCAAAATCTCAACCAGGCGTTGGCCGCGCGCAATCTGCGCCTGCGTCGCTTTGTCCAAATCTGAACCGAACTGCGCGAACGCTTGAAGCTCACGAAACTGCGCGAGGTCAATACGCAAAGTTCCAGCAACCGACCTCATCGCCTTGATCTGCGCAGCCCCTCCAACACGCGAAACAGAGTTGCCGACGTTGATGGCCGGACGAATGCCTGCGTTGAAGAGATCGGATTCGAGAAAGATTTGCCCGTCGGTGATGGAAATCACGTTGGTCGGAATGTAGGCCGAAATGTCGCCCGCCTGCGTCTCGATAATCGGAAGACTAGTCAGGCTTCCGCCGCCTTTCAAGTCTGACATCTTCGCCGCACGTTCGAGCAGGCGCGAGTGAAGATAAAAGACATCGCCCGGATACGCCTCGCGGCCAGGCGGACGACGAAGCAAGAGCGAGATTTCGCGGTAAGCCGCAGCCTGCTTGGACAGATCGTCGTAGATGGTGAGCGCGTGCCGTCCGCTGTCGCGGAAATACTCGCCGATGGCTGCTCCCGTGTAGGGTGCTAGAAACTGCATTGCCGCCGGGTCGGACGCCGTCGCTTTGACCACGATGGTGTAATCCATCGCGCCTTCGTCCGTTAAAGTCTTGACCACCTGCGCGACCGTCGAAGCCTTCTGGCCAATGGCGACGTAGATACAAATTACGTCTTTGCCTTTTTGATTGATAATCGTGTCAACCGCCACAGCCGTTTTACCCGTCTGCCGGTCTCCGATAATCAACTCGCGCTGTCCGCGACCAATCGGCACCATCGAGTCAATCGCCTTCAAGCCCGTCTGCAAAGACTCTTTCACAGGCTGGCGATCAACGATGCCGGGCGCGATGCGCTCAATCGGATTAAAGGTATCCGTCATAATCGGCCCGCGCTCGTCAATCGGTAGACCCAACGCGTTGACCACACGACCGATCATCGCGTCGCCGACGGGCACCTGCATGATGCGTCCCGTGCGCTTAACCAGGTCACCTTCCTTCACCGCCTGAAAATCGCCAAAGAGCACCGTACCGACTTTATCCTCTTCAAGATTCAAAGCCAGACCGCGCACCTCATGCGGAAACTCCAACAACTCACCCGCCATCACTTTTTCAAGGCCGTGAATCTCGGCGATGCCGTCGCCGACCTTGATGACCGTGCCGACTTCGGTAACAGTAGTGCCACTACCGTCACCGAAACTCTCAATCTGCTGGCGGATGATGTCGTTAATCTCGTTAGCTTTGATCGGTTCCATAAATTTCAACTATGAAAAGCAGAGTTAAGGACACAAAACTCAGAATAAAACAAAAGCGGTTTCCGCCTTTTCAGTCTGACGTCATGCCTCATGAATTCTATCTTCTGCTTTCATCCTTTCCCTACTAATCTATCCTTGACCTGTTGTAATTGATTTCGGACGGAGCCATCGTAAATGGTTGAACCGATGCGCGTCACGATTCCGCCAATCAAGTCTTCATCAGTCGTAAAACTCAAGCGCACACTCTTGCCGGTCATGGCAGCGAGTTTCGCGCGCAGAGTTTCCTGCGATGATTGCGGTACGGGGCGCGCCGTCGTGACCTGAGCAGACACAACACCTGAGCGTTCGTCCAGGATTTGGGCGAAACGTTTATTGACCTCGCTTAGCTCGGCCAGGCGCTGGTTCTGTAAAAGGACTTGCAGGAAATTTGCGGTGGTCGGACGAACACGGGTGCGCGCAATCAGCGTGTTCAGGACTTTTCGTTTTTGCTCGTAAGGAATCGTCGGATTGCGGAAGACTTCAAGGAGTTGTTCGTTTGACTGCATCATCTCTGACCAGGCAGCCAACTCCTTTTGCACCTCTTGCGCCTCACCGCTCGCCATCACCACATCTGCCAGCGCCGTTGCATAGCGGCGCGCCACCATTTGCACGCTCAACGCCTGACTCCTCCCAACTCTTCGACTCGAAGGCTAACAAGGCGCGCATCATCTTCCGGCTTGATGTCGCGGCGGATCATCTCCTCAGCAAGTCGCACACTCTGCTCGGCGGCAAACTCACGCAATTCCTGACGTGCTGCTTTGCCTGCACTCTCAATCTCACGCTGCGCCTGCACACGCAGTTTCTGCGTCTCTTCCTCAGTCGCTCTCCTGATGCGCTCGCGCTCTTCCGCCGCTTCCCTTTCCGACTGCTCCCGCACGCTGGCGACCTCTGCATCCAGTTTTGCAAGGCGTGCCTCAACCTCTGTCAGCTTCGCTAAAGCCGCGTTGCGCTCCTCCTGCGCCCTCATCAAATCACGCCGAATACCCTCACGGCGAGCACGCATGGCTTCGCTCACCGGGCGGCGCAAAATGTAGATGAACAGACCGACGAAGATTAAGAGATTGAGCCATCTCCACACCTCAAAGCTCGGTATATTCCACCAGGGAGTTGACTCCCCTTCGGCGGGCGCAAACATATTTATGATTAGAGCGATAAACATAGGTCTCAAGCATTTAAGCCCGAACTCTTGGTCACAGCATCGCTAATCGGACGATGGAGAATCTGTGAGCCAATTTCTGTAGCAAGAAGACGCGCCTCTTGCCCAAGCGTCGCACGAGCTTCATTAACCTGCTCGTGAATCACTTCCTTTTGCTCCGCAACTGAATGGTTTATTTCATCACGTACCGCGCTCAGCCTCGCCTGCCGCTCGCTTACCGCTACAGCACGCTCCTGCTCCATCAAGCGGTAACCTTCAGAGCGCGCCTCCCGCAGTGTGCGTTCGTACTGGGAAAGCTTTTCGTCGACGCTCTGTAAGATGTCATGCGCTTCTCCCGAACGCCCGCGAGTGCGCCTTTCACGTTCTTCAAGAATACGATTGACAGGCTTGAAAAGTGTGGCGTTGAGAACGAACACCATTAACAGGATAATAATAATATGGAGGAACAGTGTGCCGTCCGGCACTAATTGGATGGAATTTTCAGCGAAGGCCACAAAGGTCATAACGCACGACAAACTCTTAGTTAGACGAGAGGTAATCTCTGAGCTTTATTATTAAGAAATGCTGTGTGCTAAAAGCCTGCGAGTCTAGCACGCTATTTCACAAGCAGTCAAGGCGAGTACAATTGCATCGGTAGTTAGATTACTCGTATCAAAAACCCTGAGTAGGCCTCGACCTCGCCGATTATCACCGCGCCATCAATTTTATTAACTAGCGCCTCGGCTTTCGAGCTAGCAATACTAATAAGGAGACCGCCTGCCGTCTGAGGATCAAAAAGGGCGCTTTGCATTTCTTTTGAAATTCGTTCTCCTATCTCAACTGTGTCGCCAACATATAACCTATTATTTTTATCTCCTCGCGTGAGCATGCCCCGTGCGATTAAATCCAAAACGTCTGGTAATAACGGCACACGAGCAGTTTCAATTACCAAGCAGACTTTACTTGCGCGCGCCATCTCGTAAGCGTGCCCTAATAAACCGAACCCCGTAATATCAGTGCAAGCGTGCGCCCCTGCTTCCTGCATCTCCCTGGATGCCGCCGCGGCGGAAGTTGTCATTATCCTTATCGAGGCTTCAACTGTAGACGTACTGGCAATACCGTGTTTAATTGCTGTGCTTATCGCGCCTGTTCCTATTGGCTTTGTTAAAATAAGCGCATCACCCGGCTTAGCTTGCGCGTTTGTTATGACACGACGGGGATTAACTATTCCCGTCACGGCATATCCAATCTTAATTTCTGCATCATCAATTGAATGTCCACCAAGAACGACAACGCCTTCCTCATTCAAAGCAGATTGCCCACCGTTTAAGATTTCACCAAGAACATCAAGGTCTTCTTTTTGTGGATAGCACACAATTGATAGCGCGGTCAGAGGCCTCCCTCCCATTGCATAAACATCATTTAAAGCATTAATGGCAGCAATTCGCCCATAGGTCTGAGGGTCATCCGCAACCGGGGTGAAGAAATCAATTGTTTGCACCAATGCAATATCGTCCCGCAGACGAAACACCCCGGCATCGTCAGCCAAATCGTACCCGACCAGTACGTTCTCATTTATCGGCTGTGGTGGAAGCTTACCCAAAACTTGGGCAAGATCGCGAGGCGAAAGCTTAGCCACTCAACCAGCACACGAAACCATCTCTGTTAATCTTTTTCCCATTTTACTTTGTACCAACACAGCGGCGGTGGTGGATTATTTCCGCATATATGGAGCATTTAATAATTGTACCAGCGGCATGATCTGCAATAATGATTTTGGAGGTGCGGTGACTGAAGGAGACGGAGATATCCGGTTTCAATCTATACCACTATGGTTTCCATAGTTGGTCAGGATAAGAGATTCCAGACAGTCAAACAGTAGGAGCGTTATGTCCGCCCACAAGTAGTTGATATAAGCGGTCCAGGTCATTGTCATTATAGTACTCTATTTCTATTTTCCCCCCTGTGCCTTTCTGGCTCGGTATCAAACGCACTTGTGTGCCAAAGCGCCGTCTTAATTTAGTTTCGGCAGATCGCATGTTCGCATCCTCGCGCTTTGGGGTAGGTAAAACAGCTATTGTTGGACTTGCTCCTGCAATAATTCTTTTAATAGCGCGCTCTGTCTCACGTACAGATAAGGAATGCTCAATCACATTTTTTGCGACCTTCCGCTGAATCTCCTGATCATCCACTCCAAGCAGGGCTCGAGCATGCCCCATAGTTAGTTTTTCTTCTTCTACTAAACGCTGTATATCTTCAGGTAAGCGCAATAAACGCAGGTAGTTAGTTATAAAAGACCGATCCCGGCCAACACGTTGAGCGACAGTTTCTTGCGTTAATCCAAGTGTTTCGATAAGCCGTTTATAAGCATGTGCTTCTTCTATAGCATTCAACTCTTGACGCTGTATGTTTTCTATTAAAGCTAATTCCAGCAACTTATCATCAGGGATTTCTCGGACAACAGCGGGAACTCGCTGAAGGCCTGCGCGCTGCGCTGCGCGCCATCTGCGCTCTCCTGCGATAAGCTGATATCGCGCGCCGCGTCTTCTTACCAATATGGGTTGAACAATTCCATTTGAACGAATTGACTGTGCTAACTCCTCCAACCGCCCTTCATCAAAATGCGTCCGTGGCTGCGCTGCGCTTGGTTCGATAAGGTCTATATCAATTTCAAGGAAATCTTCACTGGTTGCCGCTGTTGAATCCGGCAGCAGTGCGCTCAAGCCCCGACCGAGAACTCTTCTTGTCATGTGCCATGATCTCCTTTGCAAGTTGAAGGTAGCTTTCTGCGCCACGCGAACGAATGTCGTACAAAATAATTGGCTTGCCGTAACTTGGCGCCTCTGCCAGTCGCACATTTCTTGGAATCACAGTTTCAAAGACCTGTTGGCCGTAAAAATCCCTGAGGTCGGCTGCTACTGCTGATGAAAGATTGGTGCGCTCATCATACATTGTCAACAATAGTCCTTCTATCGTGAGACCTGGATTTAAAACCCGGCGAATGCGTGCTAATGTATCGAATAACTCCGTTACTCCTTCAAGAGCGAAATACTCACATTGAATTGGAACTAGCAGAGAATCTGCAGCAGTCAAAGCATTTAGCGTTAACAGGCCGAGAGAAGGTGGGCAATCTATGATAATAAAATCATATTCGTCTTCAATCCCACGTAACATTTCTCTCAGCTTATATTCACGCTTTTCAAGCTCAACAAGCTCGACTTCCGCTCCTGTCAAGTTTTTATCCGCGGGTAAAAGTTTTAAAAAAGGAAGCTCAGTTGACTGAATAACATTGTGGACTTGCTCTTCAAGCACGAGTACGTGATAGAGGCTACGTCGGAAACTACCACGTTGAACTCCTGCTCCAGAAGTAGCATTTGCTTGCGGATCTGCGTCTACAAGGAGCACACGCACTTCAGCCACGGCCAAAGCAGCGGCCAAATTAACTGCCGTAGTGGTTTTGCCGACTCCACCCTTCTGGTTTGCAACCGCAATGATCTTTGCCATAGGAGATTGAAGCTCTTATTTTGAACAGGCGGTAAATTAACACATCACGAGGTCGCATGCCACAACTTTGCGCGCCTAACAGGAATGTTTCACGTGTCCCGCTACAACCAAGAAGTCTGGGACACGTGAAACATAGGAGCTTAAGCTGCCCGTTGTGTGATAGTTAGTTGAACGAGAAGGGTAGAAAGCGCAGCAGGAGTAAGACCGGGAATACGGCGCGCTTGGCCAAAAGTTTGTGGCCGCGATCGCTCCAGCCGATCGATCATCTCATTGGACAGACCACTAATTGCTCGAAAATCATAGTTTTCGGGAACACGGAGGGAATCGTGTTGGTATAAACGATCAAGGGTGGTTCGTTGAGCTTTAATATAACCACTGTATAATAAATCTGCAAAAGCAGACTCTAAGTCCTTAAGGCTTGACTCAGCGCGGATATCAGGTGGCAAAAGTTGCTGGATTAGCTCTGGATGAACATTGGGACGGCAGATAAGTTGAGAAAGAGTGATAGAGTCGCCCAAATCCATGTTCGTGGTATGGGTAAGATAAGAATAGGCTGTATCTGATTTTTTAAACCGAGTTGAGTCAAGAGCTGACCGAAGCCGGACAAGACGATCACGTCGTTGGTTAAATCTTTCCCAATCTGAATCACCTACCAGGCCAATATCCCGGCCATATGGGGATAAACGACTATCTGCGTTATCATGCCGCAGAGCAAGCCGAAACTCCGCCCGAGAGGTAAAGATGCGATAAGGTTCATCTACACCTTGCTTAATTAAATCGTCTATCAAGACTCCGATATAAGATTCCTCGCGTCTAAGAAGTAAAGCCTCCCGCCCTTGAACTAATAGGGCAGCGTTAATGCCTGCGATAAGTCCCTGGCAACCAGCCTCCTCATAGCCAGTTGTACCGTTAATCTGCCCGGCATGGAAAAGGCCTTTAACACGAACGGTTTGTAGCTGTGGCGTCAACTCGCGTGGGTCAACATAATCGTATTCAATAGCATAGCCGGGCCGAATAATATTAACTTGCTCCAAGCCGGGAATCATTCGTACCAGTTCTTGCTGAAGGTCTGCTGGTAAGGAAGTAGAGAAACCATTAAGGTAAACTTCATTTGTGTTGTGACCTTCCGGCTCTAGGAAAAGTTGATGCCGATCTTTTTCGGCAAATTTAACCACCTTATCTTCAATTGACGGACAATAGCGGGGGCCAACGCCCTTGATTTTACCGGAATAAAGAGGCGACTCGTGAATGTTGGCACGGATTGCATCATGCACTACGTCCGTTGTGTATCCGACGTAGCAGGTAATTTGAGGCTGCTCAATCTGGTCTGTGGCGAAAGAAAAGGGGACCGGTCGTTCGTCTGCCGGTTGAGGCTCGAAGGCGCTCCAATCAATTGTGCGCCCATCCAAACGCGGCGGTGTACCCGTTTTTAAACGCCCAACCGGAAAACTTAGACGCCTGAGACTCTCAGCCAACTCAATAGAAGCAGGCTCACCGGCACGACCTGCCGAATATGTACGCCGTCCGGTATGAATCAATCCGTTAAGAAACGTCCCGGTCGCAACCACGACAGCGATGGCGCGCAGGCGACGGGTATCCTGTAATTCCACGCCGTAAATTGTTCCATTCTGTACAATTAGGTCTACAACTAAACCTTGCCGTAGATGAAGATTTGGGGTTGCTTCAAGTGTGCGACGCATTTCCGTGCGATAGAGAGCGCGGTCGGCTTGGGCGCGAGGAGATTGAACAGCAGGTCCGCGCGAGCGATTAAGCAGGCGAAACTGTATCCCCGTACGATCAATTATACGGCCCATAATGCCGCCCAGAGCATCTATCTCACGCACTAGATGTCCTTTGGCAATGCCGCCAATGGCAGGATTGCAGGACATCTGCCCTATCAAGTCCAAATTAAGAGTTACAAGGGCAGTTTGAGCACCCAACCGAGCGGCAGCAGAGGCAGCTTCGCAGCCAGCATGTCCCGCACCAATCACGATTACATCAAAGGCTTCATCGAAACTCATAATTATTTCCCTATGCAGAAGGTGGCGAAAATCTGCGTCAATACATCATCAGGTGTGGTTTCACCAGTTATCTCTCCAACAAAGCGTAAACTATCATATAGCCCGACAAGTACAATTTCTTCGCTCGCTCGCTGATCAATTAAGCCTAGAGAAGACCTGAGTGCAGATTGCGTTCGTTGAAGTAAATCAAAATGGCGCGCATCAGTAACCAGCAGACCAGTATCATTTGCATCAAAGGTGGCGAAAGGCTCCAGTATAGCAGCACGTAAGGCGTCAAGTCCCACACCTGTCTTAGCTGAAACGATTAGCGCGGCAATTGGCTGATTGTTTGAGTCTTCTAGCTCAAATCTCTTGAAAGAATTCAAATCACTCTTGTTAAAGGCAATAAGATAATCTCTTTCTGCAACCTCATTAAAGATATTCTTGTCTTCCTGAACAACAGGCTGAGAGCCATCAAGCACAATAATGACCAAATCGGCGTCCGCAATAGCGCGCCGGGTTCGCTCTACTCCCAAACTTTCAACCTCATCTGTTGAATCGCGAACACCTGCGGTGTCAGTTAACAAAACCGGCACACCCTGTAGAGTTGTCATCTCACTTAAACTGTCCCGCGTGGTACCAGGAACATCTGTCACAATAGCTCTATCCAGAGCCAGTAAAGCATTGAAAAGACTGGACTTACCCACATTCGGGCGACCCACCAAAGTTACTTTAAGACCGTCCCTCAAGAGCCTTCCAGAGCTAAAGGTGGAAGCTAAATCTCCCACCATTTTAATGAGTTCAGAGAGCGTCATCTTGAGCTTGTTAATCGAGATTTCCGGCAGATCATCTTCAACAAACTCCAGCGAAGATTCAAGCGGAACGATGATATCCAGCAAGGTATTCTTGATTGGTTGAAGACGTGCTGATAGCTCGCCTCCGAGTTGGCGTGTGGCTTGTTGTGCAGCAGCTCTCGTTTGAGCGTTAATGAGATCGCGAATAGCTTCCGCTTGACTGAGATTTAAACGCCCATTAGAGAGCGCACGCAAAGTGAATTCACCTGGCCCAGCAAGGCGAGCGTCAAAGCTCAAAATCAAATCAATAAGGTACCGCAGAAGAACAGGTGAGCCATGACAACTAAGCTCTACGACATCTTCGCCAGTGAAGGAATGAGGTGATTTGAAATAGGTGAGAAGGACATGATCTAGAATCTCTCCGGTATTAGGGTCGTGGAGATTTTTTAAGACCACCCGGTGAGATTCAGATTCGAAATGCTCATCTTGAATCAGCGATCTAGCAATTTGTAGGGAACGTGCGCCACTTAATCGAATAACGCCAATCCCGCTACGCCCCGGTGGCGTTGCTAAGGCAACAATGGTGTCTATTTCTGGCACTGCAAGGTAAAGCGACCGCACAAAGGTGGCGATATTAGTTGATAACTAACGATTGGAGGAAGGTTTCAAACTTACTTTTAGTCTACGGGCAGAGCCTTCACCAATCGACTCCGTATGTAGATCAAGTTCTTCTGCAAGCGCGAGGTGAATCACACGGCGCTCATTTGAAATCATTGGGCCAAAGGTGAAAGCGACGCCTGAAGTTCGAACACGTTCGGCGGCGTGACGAGCCATCACACGCAGCTCGGCTTCGCGCGTTGCACGAAAGTCTTCCACATCACAGACGATACGCTCGCCCTTCGAAAGGGTTCGACCAAACGCCTGATTGACAAGATGCTGAAGCGCTTCCAGCAACTCGCCTCCTTCGTTTAAGAGAAGAGAAGCATCTGCGCCATCCATATTCAAAAGACACCCATCAGATGTTTCACCGACAGTTGCGCGCAGATTGAACCCGGCGCCGTTAAAAACAGCGTTGAGAAAATCCTGTGACTGAACACACGTTTCGTTCATCGTGAATTTTAATTTCTGGCTTTTACGTAGCCGGTGTCTTCAATTGTTTTCAAGCCTGCGAAACGCGCGCGTTAAGCTTTTTCGTCGACCGCGTCTCAGCTTTTTTACCAGGCGGCGGCTGCTCATCATCTTTCGCTTTGGTTAAGTGATTGATAAGGAACTGTTGCCCGAAGCCTACAACGTTACCGACCAACCAATAGACGAGCAATCCAGCAGGCGCGCTCCATAGCATCCAAAGCATTAGAAGCGGCATACCTATAGCCATCATCTTGCGCTGAACCGGATCAGCAGAGGGCGCAGGTGTTATTAACTGCAAGACCATCATTGATCCCGCCATCAAGATAGGTAGGATGTGGATGAAAGTCGGTTCCGCCGCAGACAGATCAGGAATCCAAAGAAATGACGCTTGTCGAAAATCAATCGAAATGGTAATGGCGCGATACAAAGCAAAGAGAAACGGCATTTGAATCAAGAGAGGCAAGCATCCGCCGAGTGGGTTGCCCTCTTTCATCAGACGCATCTGCTCCATTTGTAATTCTTTGAGTCGCGGATCTGTCTTCTTCATCGCCTTCATCTTTTCTTGTAGCTCTTTCATGCGCGGAGCCATCTTCTGAGCTTTCTTCATGGCCTTTGAAGAGCGCCATTTGAGCGGAAAGAAAAGAGAATAGATAATTATTGTGAATATGATGATCGCGATGCCATAGCTGTTTGTCAGCTTATATAAAAATTTAATTGACCAAAGAATCGGAACGGCCAGAGGACGCGACATCCAACTCATAAAACCGTAGTCAATCATGGCCTCAAGATCAACTGAACGCCCGACCGCCTGGCTTACTTGCTCATTCGCAGCTTTTAGTAGGTAATGATCCTTCGGGCCAACATATAAAATTGTTGGAGAACCCTCTGTTGAAACAGGAACGTAGGCCGTAATTAAATATCTTGCCTCTTTACCTTGCTGCCCGTTTACTGTAAACGGGTGCTCAATCATTTTAGTGCGATATTCAAGACCCTCTGTTTTCTGAAATGGCACGGCAATCATAGCGAAGTAAGTATCGCCAGTGCCAGCCCAGTCAACAGGGCCGCTTACGAGTTGTCTATCAGAGCTTCCTTGATTGATCGACATTGCATGGTGGCGCTGGCCGACTTCTTCTCCGACAGAAGCGATACCTTCCGGCGGAACTGAATAAAAGTTGTACTGAGAGATTCCCTGGTCACCGATGCTCGGTCCTATCAGAAGTTTTGCTGGCTTCCACTGGTCATCTTGTTTCAAGTAGATTTTAATATCAGCCCTATAGTTATCGGCGTAAAAAGTGATGACCTTTTTCGCCTCAAGATTACTCGCCTTACCCTCTGGGCCATACTTAACCAGTAAGGAAAACTCTACGCTTCTTGATCCTCCCTCCGGAATATCAAAATTATCACTCTGTATTTCCGTTCTCTCGTTCTCACTTCTAAGCTCTTTAATCTCGTAGTACCTTGTATCAAGCAGGGAATCGACCAACCTACCTTCAGCGGTTTTCTCTCCATCAACAGTTTGCAGGCGAAGCGGAGCCTCTCGTGGTTCCTGATTCATTCTATCCTGCGAAATAAGCTCAAGAGGTTTTGGGTTATCCTTAGTACCCCCCACCGAATGAAGAGGACGTTGATTGTCTTTATTCTTTTTGATTATCCAGCTAGTCGCAACCGCGCCCCGGTTGTCGAGTATTACGTCATAGAGAGGAGTCGAAACTTTTATTTTCCGCGGTGTCGTATTGTCGGAAGGAATATCAGAGACTGCCCCTTGTGTTGGCTGCTGGTCTTGACTTCCTGTGGGAGTTTCAGAGGGAGCGGTTGTCGGGCTGGGCTTTTGCTCCGTAGATGAAGAGTTCGCGTTGGCGTTGCTTTGTGGTGGCGGCGGCTTAACCGGGAAAAGCAAACTCCACCCGAAAAGGATGGCGGCGGAAAAAACAATAGCAAGGACGAAACGTGATTTATCCATTATTTTGAACTAGAAGCTTAAAGTTTTGACAGTATGCACGAATCAATAATGATTCACTTCGCTATAGGGTTTCGCTTTATTATTTGACCGGATCGTAGCCCCCTGGATTAAACGGATGACAGCGGGAGAGCCGTCGCACGCCCATCCAGCCACCGCGTAAAGCACCATACCGCTCTATTGCCTCACGCGCGTACTCCGAGCAAGTGGGACTAAAACGGCAGGAAGGTGGAAGTAGAGGCGAGATGGCCGCCTTATAAAACTTCAATAGTAAGACAAGAATAAATCTCACTGATTTAGGCTGCTCGCCTTGAGTAGGTCCTTACGCGCATCGCTTCTCACACGGGCTAGAATCTTTTGAAACTCTTCAAGCGCCGCTATCGCCTTCACGGTCAATAAAGAGCGTCTGGCATTGAACACCCAATCATACTTTACCTTTATATCCTCTACCGTCACCCCGCTCTGGCGAAAGGCCTCACGGAGTATGCGCTTGGAGCGATTACGCTCGACTGCATTACCGATTGCTTTGCGGGAGGCGGTGATACCGAATCTGTGATGCGGCAAATCATTTGGAAGTATGAAAGCAGTCATCAAAGAGCCTTCGTAGCGTCTCCCACGTGCATAAACCCGGCGAAATTCACCGGAAGAACGCAAATGCAGGTGCTTAGGCAAATGCAAGTACCGACTTAATAATGTGATGGTGTGAGACGCTTACGTCCCTTAGCACGACGTCTTTTCAGAACCAGACGGCCATTTTTAGTTGCCATTCGAGCACGGAAACCATGTGTTTTGGCGCGACGGCGGTTGTTAGGTTGAAATGTTCGCTTCGACATAGTCAGTAATTCTCCACTCAGATGAAAAGTGTAAGACTAACTGCGTGAGCGCATTCTGTCAAGAAAACGACAGGGCAAAGCCCTGTGATACTCAGTTTGAGAACAAAGTCATCCTCACTGGATACTAATTGGGTAACGTGCCAAAACTGTACTATTATCATCCTATCGGTGAATCCAGAAGATAAAAATAATCGGAAAATATTGAAGATTTACATTGCTGAAAATTTATTTCCTTTGCCTGTGGATTTTTCTTGCTTCTGAACTATGATTATGCTAGTCTCCGCCTCGTTTTCGGCTCCCAACAAGCCTGTAAGTAGTTGAAAGAAAGATACTTAAAGCAACACTTTAAGTGGGGGAGATTTTCCACAAGCCTGTGGAAAACCCTGTGGAAAACCTCTACAGGAAGAGCCAGATTTAAGACCAACAGACGCGTTTGCAACATCTTCCATAGTCTCAGTCAAAGAATAGCTTGAGAGAAATGGGAGTGAGGGTTTTGTATTATTTCGCAACACCTCCGTCCTTAGTAAATTTTCCTAAAGACGAGATAGGAAACCAAAATTATGAGTACTGTGATTGAGAATAGACTTTGGAGCGATATTCTTCATGCTGTTGAAAAACGGCTCAATCGTCAGAGCTTTGAGACATGGTTTCGTCCTATCAAGTTCGATGGCTGTGATAATTCTGAGCAGGTTCTGCATTTACGCGCGCCCAACCAAGTGGTCAAGGACTGGGTCAGCTCCAACTATTCGGATGTACTGGATGAATCGCTGGAAGAGTTGAATCTCGCCAAGTATCACGTTGATTGGAGGGTAGAAGATGAACAAAACACAACCAATCACACAGTAACGGAGGAAAATGAGGACCAAGTGATAGATTACAGTCTTCCCGAAATCATGCCAAATAACGGGAAAGGTAAAAACTCCAGTTTGTTCTCTCTTTTGGAGGCAGCAGAATCAGATGGACTAACGCCTGGAGCGACAACATTTGTAGATATAGAACCTATCGAATTATCTTTAAATCCTAAGTATACATTCCAGACTTTTGTCGTCGGTTCATGCAATCAGTTCGCGCATGCCGCGTCGCAGGCTATCGCTGAGGCACCGGGCAAGACCTATAATCCCCTTTATATTTATGGGGGTGTGGGGCTTGGTAAAACCCACTTAATGCATGCAGCCGGTCATGAAATTAAAGCACGCAATCGCCATTTACGATTATCTTACATTTCGGCTGAAAAATTCATGAACGAATTGATTAATGCGATTCGTTACGATAAAGCACAGACTTTTCGCGAAAAATATCGCTCGATTGACGTTATGCTGATGGATGATATTCAGTTCATGGCCGGCAAAGAGCGTACTCAGGAAGAGTTCTTTCATACTTTTAATGCGCTCTATGATGGTCAAAAGCAGATCGTGATCTCGTCTGATTGCCCGCCGCGGGAAATTCCCACTTTAGAGGAAAGGCTGCACTCTCGCTTTGAGTGGGGTTTGATTGCGGACATGGAGCCACCAGACCTCGAAACAAAAGTCGCAATTCTTAAGCGCAAGGCTGATCTTGATGGTGTTTCACTGCCTGACGATGTCGCTTTTTTCATTGCTAGTAAGGTAAAGAGTAACATACGCGAGTTGGAAGGTTCACTTGTGCGCCTTGTAGCGATTTCATCTTTGCGTGGAGTGCCGATCTCAAAGATGCTGGCGCAGGATGCAATCCGAAATATTGCTGAAGATAATCGCCCTGCCGGAATTACTCTCGAACAGATTCAACAGGCAGTGGCTGCACACTATCGCCTTCGTGTTGATGAGTTGACTTCAAAAAATAATGCGCGCCAGATAGCTGTGCCCAGACAGGTGGCCATGTATTTGTGCAAACGTCTCACGAAACACAGCTATCCTGAGATCGGTCGTGGTTTCGGGGGTAAACACCATACTACGGTAATTCATTCCGTTGAGAAGATTGAAGCGCTCGTTTTAAGAGATCAGATTTTCCACAGGATCGTAAGTGACCTTATGGATAATCTTTGTAAGTAGTTACAAGCATAAGCGGAGATTTATTTCCACAGTATGGTTTCCGACTAAGCTCTTTGCATGTATAAACTTAAGTGCAAGTTTTCCACATTTCCACAGGATTAGTGAAATGTCTCCCTGTGGAAATGTGGAAAACTCAGCAAGGGATTAGATTTTCCACAATCTTCTAGAGATTTCCACAACAATTTCCACAGGGGCTGTGGATTGCATTTTCTTTAGTATCAACATTAAAGTGACTTTTCCACATTTCCACAGTCCCTACTACTACTACTATATATAAATACAAGGTATTTAATTAGTAATAATAGTAAAAGGCTCTGCTTGCTAAAGCGGATAGAGAGAATGTAGAAAAATGCATTTATTCAACTTAGAGGAGTTTGTAAATGGAATTCAGTATTAGTAAGAATGCGCTACAAAAAGAACTTGGCTTCGTGCAAGGGATTGTTGAGAAGAAAAACACCATCCCCGCCCTCTCAAACATTTTGATCGAGTCAATCGGAGAAAGCACAATTCGCCTCGTCGGTACGGATTTGGACGTAACTATACGTTGCGAAACAGAAGCGGAGAATATCAAAACTCCCGGCTCGATGTGTGTTCAGGCGCGAAAACTTTTCGATATTTCACGTCTGCTTCCAGATTCGATAGTCAATTTCCATAAAGAAGAAAACGATTGGGTAACCGTCAAGTGCGAAAACTTTCGCTCAAAGATTCCAGGTCTACCACGCGAGAACTTTCCCGAAGTACCAACCAGTAAATCCGCGCCCTTAAAGTTTCCCGCGGAGATTTTTAAGTCATTCATAGATCGCACAATTTTTGCCATCACACAGGAAGAATCGCGCTACACGCTTTCCGGCGCAAAATTCATACTTGATAAATCGGGCGCTAAGATGGTTACAACCGACGGACACCGCCTTGCCTATATCGCACGTCAGGATTTGGGTGAAAATGCGTCTGGTGAGGCTCTGGACGCTCTAATACCACGTAAGACGCTGGCAGAGTTGACCAAATTAACGACCTCTTTTGAGGGCGACATAGGTTTGGGGGCAGATGAAAACCATATCTACTTTGAAATCGGCCCACGGCTTTTAATCTCCAGGATGCTCTCCGGGCAGTTTCCAAATTATGAAATGGTAATGCCAAAGAACAACGATAAATCAGTCGTATTCGACAGTATGCAACTCAACCAGGCGATTCGGCGCGTCGCATTGATGGCAGACGATCGCTCCCACGCTGTTCGCTTTCATCTGGGACCCAATCAACTTCAGATCAGCTCACAGAACGCCGAAGAGGGCGAAGCGCGTGAAACTGTGGATACCGAATACGCTGGCGACGAAACTGAGATAGGTTTTAATGCGCAGTATCTCCAGGATTTCCTCAATGTCGTGGGAGACGGGCAGATTGCTTTCGAGTTCAAGGATGGAAACTCTCAGGCGCAACTGCGCCCGGCAGTAGGTGGAGATTATGAGTATAAATATGTCGTCATGCCTATGAGAGTCTGAAAAGCCAACACCCACATTGTGCATCTATCTGAGCATCTCTATCCGAAAGGGTGGAGATGCTTTTTTCTTGTGCCTTAAATTCATCTCTAATAAGCGGCGTAAAAGTATGCCGTGTGTTAAAATCATTCGCATGCTGCTCGAATCTCTTGAAGTACATAGTTTTAGAAATTTGAGTGGCAAAGTCGTCTGGGGCACTGGACTAAATATTATTTACGGTGACAACGGGCAGGGCAAAACAAACTGGCTCGAAGCCATCTACCTCCTAGCTACCACCAAATCGTTTCGAACACAACGTCTACAGGAAACAATCCGATTTGAAGAAGACCTGGCTGTCGTGCGTGGACGTGTGGCACAAAGCTCTAAAGTTCATCGCGAGATGCAGGTAAATATCAGAGGCACTACGAAATCAATTTCAGTCAACGGTAAACGTGAGCCTGTGACACGTTATCTGGGACAGTTACATGCCATTGCTTTCACAGCCGACGAACTTAACATCGTGCGCGGTATGCCTGATGCGCGCCGGAAGTTTTTAGATCGTGGAGTTATCTCTCTTCATCCCTCTTACGTACAGACATTGGCCGATTACAATCATGTCATCAAGCAAAAAAACCGCCTCTTGCAAGATGCCTCTGATTCTGAAATGAGGTTTGAGCGAGTGGCGGAACTCTTAGCTCCCTGGAATGAGCAACTCGTCCGTTTGAGCGCCGCAATCCACCGTGCTCGCACAGACTACGTACAGCGTTTGAATGAGGTTCTGGAACGCCGTTTCTTTGGGAATGAAGACATCAGTATCCGCTATGTCTCGTCGCTTGAAGGAAAAGGAAATTTGGATAATTACGAGTCACTCATCGCCGAGCGTTTACAGTTCCGATTACAGGCAGAGATAGCTGCCGGATATTCCCTGATAGGGCCACACCGGGATGATCTGGAGATACAGTTTGATGGACGGAATATGCGTGCTTTCGGAAGCTCCGGCCAACAGCGTAGCGCATTGATAATACTTGACTTAGCTAAGGTTTCGGTGTATCATTCATGGCACAGTGAGTATCCGCTTTTCCTCATAGATGATGTGGATGCAGAGCTTGATAGAAAGCGAATAAATTGCTTGCTGGAACATCTTGAGGGGCGTACTCAAACGTTCATTACGACATCCAAAGAGAGTCTTGCCGAGCAGTTTGTAGCGCATGCGAATATCTATCACGTGACTAAAGGCATAATTACGGAAAGCGAGTCCGGGGCACAACTGATTTCATCAGTCATGGGTAATAGTGAAAGCATCTAAGAAGGGTAGAAGTAAAGGCGCACAAGAGCGTCGCTTCAAAGGCAGATAAAGAATACTTTCATGAGTAAGGTTTACAAAGAGGAGATTAACTTGGCTACACCAACGTCAACATTATCGAAGAAAAAAGGTATGGCTTACGATGCGGGTTCAATTACGGTTCTTGAAGGACGTGATGCAGTGCGTAAACGCCCGGCGATGTACATCGGCTCGACGGGTGATATCGGCCTGCATCATCTGGTTTATGAGGTTGTAGATAATTCTATAGACGAAGCTCTCGCCGGATACTGCGATACCGTCGAGGTGGCAATTCATCTGGATAATTCGATCACAGTAATTGATAACGGGCGCGGTATTCCCGTTGATTATCACAAGCAGGAAAAGAAGAGTGCTGCCGAGGTCGTCATGACCAAACTTCATGCGGGCGGTAAATTCGATTCTAACGCTTACAAAGTCTCCGGAGGCCTGCACGGCGTGGGTGTTTCCTGCGTCAACTTTCTTTCCGAAACGCTTCGTCTTGAGATTTGGAGAGAGGGCAAGACCTATGAGCAGGAATACGTGCGTGGTATTCCAGTCGCAAAATTAGAGCAGACCGGCAAGACGCGCAAACGCGGCACAAAGATTACTTTCAAGCCAGATACGGAAATTTTCACCGAGACCGTCTTCAGTTTCGATAAATTGTCGGAGCGACTGCGTGAAAAGGCTTTTCTGAATAAAGGTATCCGCATCACCATCAGGGATGAACGTGAAGAGACGGAACGTTCACACGAGTTTTACTACAAGGGCGGGATCGCAGAGTTCGTCAAGCATCTTAACAAGAACAAGAATACGCTCCATGATAAGCCTCTTTATTTTGAGCGAACAGGAGACGCTCTCTCAATCGAGGTGGCTATTCAGTACAATGATGCCTACGACGAAAAGGTTTATTCTTTCGCCAATAACATCAATACGGTTGACGGTGGGACGCATCTTTCCGGTTTCCGTTCGGCCTTTACCCGTACCATCAACGCCTACGCACAATCTTCCGGGCTTGCAAAGAATTTCAAGAGTTCGCTTTCCGGCGATGATGTGCGCGAAGGTCTTGTCGCCGTAATCTCCGTAAAACTGCCACAACCTCAATTTGAAGGGCAAACCAAGGGTAAACTCAATTCAGATGTTAAAGGGGCGGTGGAATCCTTCCTGAACGAGCGTTTGACGGAATACTTCGAGCAGAATCCGACTGTCGCAAGAAAGATTGTCGGAAAATCTGTGGATGCTGCGCGGGCGCGCGAGGCTGCGCGCAAGGCCAGAGAGATTGTTCGCAAAGGCGCTATCGGTTCGACCATGCTGCCGGGCAAGCTAGCGGATTGCCAGGAGCGCGACCCTGCTCTATGCGAGATTTACATTGTAGAGGGAGATTCCGCGGGTGGTTCGGCCAAGCAGGGGCGTGACCGTAAGAATCAGGCGATACTCCCGTTAAAAGGTAAAATCTTAAACGTCGAGAAGGCTCGTTTTGACAAGATGTTGGGTCATGGCGAGATAAAAACGCTGATTACAGCACTCGGGACAGGCATTGGGAAGGATGATTTCGATCTTGGGAGGCTTCGTTACCACAAGATCATTCTGATGACGGATGCCGATGTAGACGGTTCACACATAAGGACTTTGCTTCTGACTTTCTTTTATCGCCAGATGCCGGAGCTAGTCGAAAGAGGGCACGTCTTTATTGCCCAGCCGCCATTGTTCAAAGTGAAACGCGGAAAGCGGGAAGAGTATATCAAGGATGAAAGGTCAATGGTTCGGTATATGATGCGGCAAGCTACTGGTGATCTGAAGGTGAAATCTGCAAATTCAGATACAGCTTTAGAAGGCCGTGACCTGGCTCGTGCGCTCGAGCAGATGGTTGAATTTAAGCGTTATTGCGAGAAGGCTACACGGAGATTAGGTGGCGATAGCCGCCTGCTCGACAAGTTGCTTGAAGCCTTTGGCGGGCGCAAAGGTGTACTCCGCGAAGAAGGCTCGACTCTCCGCAGTGTCTTTCAGGATGGGGATTATATGGCCCGCGTCGAGGGCGTGCTGGATAAAGCAAAATATAGGACTGACCTCTCGACTGACGAGGAGCACGGCCTGTGGGAGATTAAAACTACGGCTGATTCAGGTGTAAATGTTTGCATTGATTGGAATCTGGCGAGTTATGTGGAGTTCCAGAAAGCTATGGAACTGTACATGGCTCTGGAAGATCGCCTGGCTTCGCCCTTTGTGGTTGGGGAGAACGGGTCGAGCGAGGAAATTCCAACCCGCGAAGGTTTGCTTGAGCGTGTGCTCGCCGCAGCCAAGAAGGATTTGATGATTCAGCGTTACAAGGGGCTGGGTGAAATGAACCCAGAACAGTTGTGGGAGACCACGATGAACCCGGAGAAGCGCACGCTTTTGCAGGTGAAAGTGGATGATGCGGTAGAAACGGATCAGATTTTTACGGTGCTAATGGGTGACGCGGTTGAGCCGCGTAGGCGCTTCATTGAAGAGAACGCGCTTGATGTTAAGAACCTGGATGTCTAATTCTCTACGTAGATGAAGCGTAGTGTGGTCTTGGCGCGAAGCTGTTTGACACACTACGCTTCATTGTATAAACTGCGACTCCTATTACCTCCTGTGTATCTTGCCGCTGCATGCCTCTCGCGTATGCAGCGGAATTTTTTTTGTCTTCAGAGGTCCTCCTCTAATTTTACGGAGAATTCACTTGGTCGAATGCCTCGATATGGTGGCCACCCGTTGACTGCAATAGTTTGATGAGTCGCGCCACCTCATCCTCAGCAACTTGGGCGATGAGTAAAGAATCACCCCTCCGCAAATGTTGACGGTAGAGACGAGCCTGGATACCCGGCACCGCAAACTTTAGTGAATCGAGTCGAGTTTCCTCAGTCTCCGCCGGACTGATCAGGGAAAAGAAGCGTGAGTCAAATCCTTCGGCAATGGCAGAAGCGAGAAGACGATTAGCCGTTTGCCGGCAGTCGAAAGCCGAAACAATGGTTTTAGACATAAGCTCTCTGCTCCTCCCTTTTTATCCTCCCGGCTTTACGCTCAATCCCCTGCTTTGTCATCCGGCGTTCTGGTAGCCGTGTATTCGTCTAAATCAAGGCGTTCCGATTCTGCAACACCATGCTGGTTGTAATAGCCGCCGGGCGCAAATTGCCCTGACTCTCCAATGTCGAGCGAGCGCTGGTCGTTTGCCGGATTAACTTCTTCTGCCGCATTCGGCGTTGCATCCGGTTTCAAGTCCGGGTCAGCGTTGCTCTCTTCTAAAGAAGTTTGTCTGGAATTGTCGTTTGCCATTTATCTGCTCCTTGTGATGGACGTTTAGTTGTTGGATTGCGCCGATTCGCGGAAGCGCTCGACGCGGAAACGAGAAAATTTGAGGGGCGTACCGGGCGCAATACCTGCTTTACGCGCTGCAATGTCAACCTGTTGGCGCGCGGTCTCGACGCCTTGAAGATCAGGTAACAATAATCCGCGACGCCCGCCGCTTTCGTCCTCGACTATCACTCCGTAAATTTTCGGATCGAGTTCCTCGAATTGCACAGTCTCCGGGGTTGAAAGTACATCAACCGAGTAACAAAGGTGTGACAACTCTTCAGGCATGACGGGTGGAAAACGCGGGTCGCGCGTGGCCGAACTAACGGCGTTGGAGATCAACTCTTCAGCGAGCGTTTCCTTCACCGGCTCGATAGTGCCGATGCAGCCCCGCAAATCTCTCTCAAAGGTTTTGATGGAGACGAAACAAGCGGCACGCTGATTTAAGGTCGGGTCTAACGAGGAAGGTCTTTCAATCACGCGGCCTTCACGAACAAAGGTTTCTATCGCGCGACGCGCCAAAGCAAGAAGCTCCTCCCCGCCCGGCTCCTCTGTCGTCCCATTTTCAACCTCAGCTTTCTCTTCGGATGCCTTGTCTCTGGCTGGTAAAGGTTCTCGCGCAAGCTGCGCGACCATGTAGCCGACGCCGAATGGAGCTTCGTAATGCAGGACTTCGTAGTTTTGTGTTGCGCTTTCAGTGACACCGAAGGCGACGAGCATCGAGCGATAGCCGCACTCGCCAGCCATCTTTCTCAAATCAGGATCTATGTTGATGATTCGCTCAGGCTGAGCGGCACGAATAGCCTCGGTTACTTCCTGATCGAAAAGATAGGCTTGTGGGTAATAACCGGCAGGCGCTTCGGGCTTGAGCCTGTGACTCAAATCGCCGCTGGCGACAAACGCGACCGCTCTTCCCGCTTCGTCCGCCGCACGCTTGATACACGCGCCGAAACGAAGGTGGTCTTCGTTGGATAAGAAGCTGTAGCCGAGTGCGACCACGCGCCCGCGCCAGCCGTTGCGTTGTAGAAAATAGAGCGGGACAGCCGTTCCGTGATCCAGATCGTAGCTACGAATTCCGACCACTTCATAACCCTGTTCCGATGCCGCGCGAGAAATCGCGTTAAGCATCTCTTCATCAAGCTCGGCTTCAACTTTTGTTTCAGGCGCTCGAAAGTTCGCAAAGTCACCATAAAGCTGTGCGTCCTGGTAAGCAACGAAAGCGCGCGCCTCTAAAGGCGCATGTGGAGAGACGATCACGACCGTTTCTGCGCCGCTCTCGACAAGGCGTTCGGTAAACTCTCGCATTGCCTCGATAGAGCCACGCACCTCGGCAGCCGCCTCACGCCCGACCTCCGGGACCATGATCGGCGGATGCGGTGCGATGCCTGCGAAAACCAGAGCGCCTGTGCCCATTTCTATTAAACCTATAAACGGAGAAACGAATGCCCCTGGCCCGTAAAAGGAGGAACCGGGCAACGGCGTTGATTCGAAACTCTCCTGGAGGGGAACTGAGACAAATTCTATCACACCAGCAGGTCGAGGCCGCAAGAGCGGAATTGCGTTGTTGCGAGAAAGCCATTTATGATGTGCGAGTGGGAGGCAGGAGCGACGTTCCTATCGTGATAAAAGAGAAGGCGCGTGAAGCTGAGATGACGAGCGAGAGATTTGATGTGCTGATCGTCGGGGCGGGGCCAGCCGGATCATTTGCGGCTGAAAAGCTCGCGCGTGGAGGCGTGCGCGTGGCGCTCTTTGATGGTCGCCCTGCGGGTGAGCCGAAGGCTTGCGGCGGCGGCGTCACCTCGAAGGCTCTCAAAGCCTGGCCGCATCTGCTGGAAGCCGTCGGGCGGACGATCAGCGAACTGGAGCTGTATTCGCCCGCTGGCAAGAGGCTTCATTTGAAACTCGAAGAGCCTTTTGCTATCTACTCGCGCACCGCGTTTGACTCTTACCTGCGTGAGCGTGCGGGAGAAGCCGGAGCGCACATCTTCGCGGAGCGCGTCTCGTTTCGTCAGCGTACGCGTGAAAAAGACGACTGGGTGCTGCGCGGGGTGCGCGGGGATGAATGGCTTGCGCCGATGCTCGTTGCGGCGGACGGAGCAGGCAGCCGGATTGCGAAAGAGCTGGCAGGTCAGCTTCCGCCTTCCGAAATGGAAGTCGCTTTCGGCTATCGGGCTCCGCTGCCAAAGGCGGACAATGCGCCGACCGTCGTTGCTTTTCTTCCCGGCTACGCTGGCTACGCGTGGGCTTTCCCGCGTGTGGATCACATCTCCTTCGGCATCGCTACCTCGCAGGACGCTTTCGATCATCAGGCGCTCGACCAGCTTCTCTGGAAGTTCATGGTTGGTTACTACCGCCAGCGCGCCAATCGCAAGGCGCATCTCTGGCGCTCTCGCCAACAGGATGCAGAAAGCAATGCGCTGATTCGGAAAGAGCTTGAGGAAACGACGGAGCGTTACGCGGCGCGCATTCCGGGTCTGGCAGCGAAGACTCTGGACACGCGGCGCGCAGCAGGAGTGGGCTGGGCGTTGCTTGGTGATGCTGCGGGCTTCGCCGACCCGGTCACAGGCGAGGGGATTTACTACGCGCTGCGTTCGGCAGAGCTTTTCAGTGAAAGCTATCTTGCCGGCGTGCCGTTTGATTATGAAAAAAGGTGGCGCGAGGATTTTGGCCGGGAGTTGAGACGCGCGGCAGAGATGCGCCGCCGCTTCTATGGAAATTTCTGGGGCGCTCCGTTTACAGAGAGGATGATTGAGCTAGGACGCGGGCATCGCGGCATTAAGCGGGTGCTTCGTCAACTGGTCGCAGGCGATCAGGGCTACGTCAATCTCAAACGCAAGCTCGCACGCAATGCCATCTGGCCACTGTAGTAGGACAGACATTCCTGTCTGTCATTGAGCGCGCAAGCGCGAATAGTCTGTAGACAAACATCAAGAGCGTGGCTTTCGCACGCTACGACAGGCAGGAATGCCTGTCCTACAGGCAATCACTTGCTCTTGTGTATGTGCTCGGCTGCTAAAGCTACGCCCATGCCGACGACCAGTGCGCCGATGAACTGAAAGATGCCGGTGACGCCCAGCGCTCGCAATCCGAGCGTGCCGATGATCAGTCCGGCGATTAAGCCAATGTAGTAAGGCGCGTCTTTTGGATCCATCATAACTAACAAACTCTCTTTCCATGAGTCCGGCTACTTCAGGTTGAACATCATCTGTTCACGCACCGGCTCAAGCAATATTACTTTAACCAATCCGTCGGCGATAAGGAAGGCGAAGCCAACTCCTAATCGCTGCCAACGAAGTCGCCCCTCCTGTGACATTCCGGTCATACGTCTCAGCGAGAGCGAGATTATCTCAAAGGCTATGAAGAGATACCCAAGCCCGCGCAGCCACGACCAGATGTGCCAGCCCAACGCCAGCGACAGCGCGTGGTTGCTGCTCTGCGCCATCAGCTGAGCATTGTAAAAGTTCATCAGGTCAACCTCGAAGAAGCCCTCGTAGAAGAGGATACCGCCCAGTGAGGTGTAGCTGAAGAGAAAGGCCGCGCCGAGCAATGTCAAATGAGCGGGAACCCACGCGGACAATTTATATTCGGGGTCGCTCCCGGTCTGTATCCAGTGAATCTGCTTTTGCCAGTAAGCATCAGCTCCGGGCAGGATTGAGGCGACGTGCTGCGGGTCGGCATAAGCCAGAGCAATCACCATCGCGCAGTGTGCCGCGTAAGCGAGCGCTATCACGCCGATGCCTTTGACCCAATCGTCCTCACGCGCGCAGGGCAGGCAGAGCATCATCAGGAGCAGCGCCGAGATGATTTGATGACCGGGCGCGCCCGTCGCGTAAGAGATGAGGAACGGAAGCGTGCCGACGGCGATTGACGCGGGCATCCAGCGCCAGCCTGCACAAAACGGCTGGGCCAGCCCTGCGAAGTTGTGCGTCGCACGGCGCGCCGACGGAGGCAGCCTGAGCGGCCATATCCAGTATGGCGCAACAGTCTTTGCCTCCGGGTTTGGCCTCCCGACGCCTACCGTATTCAAGACTTCCAAAGCGTTTCCGTTACCTCCGGGGAATGGGGATGATGAACCACCCGGTTGTGCTGTAGAGAATCAGATTGCCCACGCCGAAGATGAGAATGAAGATGATCCATCCCCACGCGCCGTTGCTTGCGCTGGTGTCGGCTTGATTCTGCTGGCCGTACTGATTGTAGTTCTGCTGGTCGTACGGCGAAGGCGGTTGTCCCGGTTGATAACCCTGAGGCGGTTGCTGGTAGCCCGGCGGTGGCTGTTGATAACCGGGTGGGGGTTGTTGATAGCCTTGTGGTGGCTGCTGATAACCGGGGGGCGGCTGTTGTTGGTAGCCTTCTGGAGGCTGCTGGTAACCCGGAGGGTAATAGACCTGTCCGGGAACGGGCGGTTGGTAGGGTCTTTGACCAGAAGACGGATTCTGGTTCTGCGGGTCGGGCGGCGGTTGCTGGGATTGATCGTTAGGGTTGTCGCTCATAATCGTTCTCCTGTAGGAGTTGTCTCTAATTCCGGTTGAGGTTGGACGAGGGGTTGTTCCTCCCTCCGATTAATTTTGCTCAAGGCTGCGAAGCGTTTCCGTTATCTTTGCAGTCAACTGGGCAGTCCGGCGCTTGATTGACCACTGACGAGCCTTTTGTAAAAGAGGAACGGCCATCTTCGATCCCGCCAGTTCAATGAATTTCAAGGCGCGCAGCTTTTGATCTTCGCGCCCGCCAATCAGTGTGCGCTCGGCGCGTGCCAGATACAATGCAGAATCGGCGGCGACCAAAACTTCCGGCGTTCTCGCTGGTGGCGGGTCGGGGCGCGCCATCCAGTCATCATACAGGAGCAGGCGCTCTGCCTGTGAGAGTTTATTGAACGCCTCCTCGTCAATCTTACCTTCGGCTGCCGCATCCGCCAATGGTTTCATCGTCGCGGGCAGCACGCCGTACTTCTCCTCGATAAACTTCTCAAAGAACCCGCGCTGCGTTGCTATAAAGGCAGCCAGCACGAGGCTTCCGGCGAACATCGCGCCGAGCAATAATAGCTGACCTTTCAACGTTCGTAGCTCTTGCTTATTCATACGACGCAACCACAGCAAACCTTTGCTGGATGACGCGCTGCGAAAGCATCCTGAGCGCGAAGACCAATCCGGCCACCGCTGCGAAGTAGATAGCAAAATGGGTTACGGAGCGCACGGCGAAATAGTGCGCAACAGCCAGCGTCATGGCGGAGGCATTCACCACTCCGGCGAAGAGAGCGATGCTGCCAGTGATTGAGCCACGCGCCGCCGGAGCGCTGAAAGGAAACTTGCGCAGGATGCCAATTTGCGTTGCGTGTCCCGCTCCGACAATGACGAGCCAGCCCATAGCCGTATGAGCCAGCGCATGCAAGGGATCACGCCAGACTATGGTGAAGACAATGAGCAGCGCGACGAGGAGCGGGAAGAGAATCCTGTACGTCACAGCCTTTCGCATCCCCTCGGCGAAGGCAACGCGATCAGTAACCGGCGCAGACCAGAGCAGCCACGAAGCGGCATAGTCGCGGCTGAAGTTCAGATTATGAATTATTGTTGGCAGCGGATAGGCCAGCAGGTAAAGGCAGGCGATGGGCAGCACGACGGCAGCCGTCGTCTGTGTAACGAACGGATCACCCAGTTGACCCGTAAACAACCCGAGCAGCACGAGCGCCAGAGCCATGCCGAGCGAAGGCCAGCTACGCATTCTTAAATCTTGATCGCGCCTCAGCATGGTCGAGCAAAGCCAGAAGGCCGCCGCTTCTGTGCGCGAGCGCGTCAGCAATCTCGTGAGCGCACCATTAAGTTTGCCGGGTTGACGAAGGGAGGGCAAAGTCGCTCGCTGCCACGCCGCTCCTCCCGGCTGCATTCGTGCGTAAGCGATTGAGATACGCTGCATCACCAGCGCCCACAGAGCGACGTTGAAGAGAACGCCCGCTCCGAGAATCCACCATTTTGTTCCCGCGCTTGCCGGAGAGGTGCTATCAACAAAGTGCGCGAGCCACGCGGGCGGCAGGTACATGATCCAATCCGGCAAGTTGTAAGCCGCCATCTCCAGCCTGTCCTGCTGGTCGCGGAAGATGGCCTGCCCGCCGTAGAACGCCACCATAATGAGAATCGTCTGCGTCCACGCTAAGACTTCTCTGATGGCATCACCGGGTCGCCCGCTCATCAAAGACGTGTAGAGCAGAAGTAGAAAACCTACTACCGCGAGGTTGCCGAGAAAGGCGGCTGCCGTGTACGCGGGCAGGTACATCCATCCGGCGTCGCGCAAGCCTAAGCCGATGATGGCCGGAAAGAGATTGAGCGCGATTGTCATCAACAGCACGTAGCCGAGCAGGTTCACCATGCGCGCCGCCGAGTAGGTTCTGAGCGGAACGGGTTGATGACCGATGACATTCAGGTCTTCGGGGTCGAGCACGACTTCGTTGAACTCGACGATGAGCGACGTGCCGATGACCAGCATCGAAACGCCCAGATTGATGAGCGCAAAGAAGAACGCGTCCACGCGCGCGAACAGCACGGCGCAGGTAATCACGCTCAGCAATAGATATTGCCCGACGACCCAGAAGAGCGGGGTGATTAAATCTTTGGGCTTGCTGGCGGTGGCGCGGCCAAACTGCTGGCTACGGAAATCCATCAGGACGTATGCACGCAGGAGCGCCCGAAAGGGACGGACACGAACACCCATCGCGCGCATGACGCGATTCGTGAACGTCGTGGCTGGCGCATGAACACTCTCGGTCATTGGCCTTGTTTTTTCTTTTCCTGCGGTTGTCCGTCTCCCTGCGACACGTTTGGCTCGCCCGCCAGTTCTGCATTGAAAGAGCCGAGGAAAGCCCCGACCAACTCTTGATTGTCTTCCGAGGCAGTGAGCGAACGGAAGAGCGTTTCCAGCGTCGCGCGATTGGAAGATGAAAGGAGTTCTGAAGTCATTCCATCGGCAACGATCTCGCCCCGGTCGAGGATAATCACGCGCTCGCAAAGGCGCTCGACCACGTCCAGAATGTGCGAGCAGTAGAGAATCGTTTTGCCACGGTCGGCCAGCCCGCGCACGATGTCTTTAATCAACCACGCGGCGTTGGCGTCCAGCCCCGAAAGAGGTTCGTCAAACAACACGACTTCAGGGTCGTGAAGCAGGGCGGCAGAGATGACGACCTTCTGCCGCATCCCTTTGCTCAAAGTGTCGAGGCGGCGGTCGGCTGCGTCCTTCAGTTGAAACAGTTCAAGCATCTGGGCGGAACGTTCGGCAACCTCTTCCGGCTCCATATCGTGAAGCGCTCCGACCAGGGCCAGATACTCATTGGCGCTCAGGGTCGAATAAAGCGTTCCCGTCTCCGGCACATAGCCGATGCGCTTTTTGACTTCCAGGGATTCCTCGACGACATCGAACCCGGCGACTCTCGCCACGCCACTTGTTGGCCGCAGCACTCCCGTCAGAATCTTAACGGTCGTAGACTTTCCCGCCCCGTTCGGGCCCAGATAACCGCAGACCTGGCCCGCAGGCACAGTGAAGCTGACAGAGCGAAGCGCCTCCGTCTCATTGTAAGTCTTGGTTAGTTGCTGAACTTCAATCATCGCCTGCGGTACTGACAGATTAGTTGCGCGTGAGAGTTTTGTGTAGCCAGATACCGAATCAATTGCGACTGTGCCGCCTCTTTCGCGGCTATGCCGTGATAGCTTGCAACTCGGATTAAATACTATTGCACGCTAAAGTCAATGATAAGTTTTCGCGGGATGACTTGCCTGTGGATTGTAGCTTTCGGCCAATGCTTCAGCCTCTTAAATCTGCTCTCCGGTATCGAAGTTCAGCAGCATTTCTCTGGCCTTGTCCAGCGCGCTCGCATTCTCCAGCGCGAGTTTTAACGTGGAGATGATTTCCGCTCGCGGGTGAGAGCGGGATTCCGAGAGCATCTTGACGAGTTTGGGCATCTCGCGCAGCCCCTGCACGACGTAAAGCGCGATCTTTTCCGCATCGAGCCGCTCGCGTCCCTCGCTCACCAACACCTCTACGAGCCTGCGCCGCATGTCCTCGAACATATCAAATTCGAGACTATTATCTTCTATCATCTGCCTTACTCCCTGATAAAAAAACAGTGACGAGTGACGAGTTACGAGTGACGAGCAAGAAGAAGACAGGCGAAAAGTGAGTGCTCCTGTTTTAACTTGTCACTCGTCACTCGTCACTCGTCACTGCTGTATACGGTGCGAGGCGGCGCTTGAGTTCGTCTGGGACGGTGACGGTCTCAAAGGTGTCGCGACGGACGGCGACGAGGATGAAGTGCGCTTCGGCGACTAATTCAGCTTCGCCTTTGCGCCTGACTTCAAAATTCAAGCGCAGGGATTTCGTGCCGATGCGACCGACATAGACGGAGACCTCCAGGAGATCGTCCAACTGCGCGGCGCGACGAAAGTCGCATTCGAGATGCGCGCGCGGCAGCCACACGTCCAACTCGTCGAACATCACGCTGTAAGGCAGACCGACGGCGCGGAAAAGCTCGGTCTCAGCAAACTCGAAGAAGCGAATGTAAGCGCCGTAGAAGATGATGCGCGCCGCGTCAACATCGCCCCAGCGAACGCGCTCCTCGATGATGTATTTCAGCGGCTCGTTGATAGGTTTGACTCCTTAGAGTTCGTTCGCAGAATCCGCTGGCTAGTCGAACCAGACTGTATCCGAGAGCCACTTGCCATCTGTCAGAACGAGCGTGGTGAGCGTGCGACCGTTTTTCATCTTCACCTTGGCTGTCTTCTTCCCTTCATACTCGCCAGACTCCATTGAGGCAAAAAGATCATCAATTGTCATTTGCCCAACATTCCCTCTGGCTTTATCAACACGCTCTTTGGTAATCCGCTCACGCTGGCGTTCGGTGAAACAGTTCTTGAGTTTGTCGGCCTCTCCGGCTTTCAGTAACTCGAACTGGTAGGCGATGGAGCCTTTCGGATCGCTGAGAGATGAATCAGAAGCTTTAGGGGAAGGTGTGGACGAATCGGCGGATTTGTTCGAGGCGTTGCCCGTATTGCTTCCGCCTTCATCCTTCGCGCCGCAAGCCGTAAACATAAGGAAGGCCGCTAACAGCACCAACAGGTGTCTCGTTCGATACATACAATCCTCCTGCGTTAATTTGAAATTTGAAATTAAACCATCAGTTGCCCGGAAAGTTTCGCGTGCGAGAGGCACAGACTTTATCAAGCTCTTGCTACGGTTGCAAAGCATCCAGAAAACTTCTGAGCGCGAGGTTGAATTCAGCGGGGCGTTCGAGGTTGGAAAGATGCGATGCGCCTTCGATGATTTCGAGCCGCGAACCTCGTATCTCACGACGCATCAATTCGGCATCCGACGGCGGCGTCAACTGATCCTCACTCCCGACTAGAATAAGCGCCGGGGCGAATATCTCTTCCAGAAAATCTGTCTGGTCGTGGCGCACAGCCATTCCGCGCAGAGCGTTGGCCGCGCCCTGCGGGTCAGTCTTCAGAATCATCTCGCGGATGCGCTCCACAGTTTCCGGCTTTTCGTTGAGCGTCGCGGTGGTCAGCACCTTCGTCAGAAAATCGTCCGCGATTGATTGCATGCCCTCTTTGAGAATCTTCTCGGCCTGCTCTTCGCGTTTGCGTTGCGCTTCCGTGTTGTCTGCCTGAGGGCGCGTATCCGCGAGGATGAGAGCGCGAACGCGCAGTGGAAAGCGACGATAAAAGGCAAGTGTGACGTAGCCTCCCATCGAAAGGCCGCCCAGCGTGACTCGCCTGATGTCGAGTTTATCCAGGAGCGCGGCCACGTCCCGCGCCATGTCGTCCATCGTCGCCGTCTCAGGCGTGACGCTCGTTTCACCATGCCCGCGCAAATCAGGCGTGATGACGCGATAGCTTGCGCAGAGCGCCTCCGTTTGCTCGCGCCACATCGAGCGATTGAACGGATAGCCGTGCAGCAGAACGACCGCCGGGCCGTTTCCCACATCGTCAGAAGCCATCTCGATTTCACGCACACGCGCGACCGTCATCTTCCGTCTCTCATTTCACGCGGCTCGTCCGTCTTTTCAGAAAGTCCATCAGGACAAACTGTGAAAGATTGTTCGGATTGGCAAAGTAAGCCTTGCCGCTCGTCATCGCCGTCATCTCTTTGACGAAATCTACTAGATAATAGTCGCTTGCCAGCATGAAAGTGTTAATCATAATTCCGGCCTTGCGACACGCCTGAACCTCTTTGAAAGTTTCAGCCATCACGAGCGGATCCATGCCGCCAGGGTTTTTGTAGAGCCAGCGGCCTGAAGAATCACTGCGTTCCCCGCCAAAACTTCTGCGCCCGAAGGGAGCATTGCTTGATTTGTCCATAAAGCACGCGGTCGGTTTTCCGTCCGTGACCATCACTATCTGCTTCATCTCCTTGCGCTGCGCCTGTAGCAGGCGGCGGGCAAGCCTCAAACCTTCGGCGGTGTTCGTGTGATACGGGCCGACCTGTGTGGTGGCGAGTTTCGCCATCGGCAACTCTTCCGCCGAGTCGTGAAAGAGCACAACTTTCAGCGAGTCGCCCGGATACTGTGTGCGAATCAGGTGAGCGAGCGCGAGCGCGACCTTTTTGGCGGGCGTGAAGCGATCCTCACCGTAGAGAATCATCGAGTGTGAACAGTCGAGCATGACGACGGTCGCGCACGATGATTCAAAATCGCACTGGTGAACATGCAGGTCTTTGTATTCGAGATTAAGCGGCACGCCCAAACCCTCGCGCTGGATGGCGGACATGAGCGTGGTGTTGACATCTAGATTGACGGTATCGCCAAACTCGTAGAGCTTGCTGGCCTGCGCCGCTTCAACTCCGGTCGAAAGGTGCGGTGTGTCGTGTCGCCCGATTGAACTCTTGCCGAGGCTCCCCAAAAGATTTCGCAGCGTCTTGTAGCCGAGAAAATCCAGCCCCTTCTCCGTCAACTCGAAATGAACATCACGGGGCAACGGTTCTGAGACTTCGCCCTGCCCTCCTGCTCTCGGCTGACGCGCTCTCTGAGGTTCTCCCTCTTTGAGATTCAGGTAGCCTTCCTCCACCAATCGCTCGATCAACTGGTTAAGCATCTCTTCGAGCTGAGAGCCTTTGAAGTTGCCTTCCGTTTCGGCCAGCATCTCCTGAATCTGCCGCTCGTCAATCAAGCCCTGATCCAGAAGGGCCTCAAGCAGCGCACGGCGCAAAGCATCGAGCGACGTGTCCTGCGCTCGTCGCTGCCGCGTCCAGTAGTAATCGTCGTCGTAGCCCGACTGCAACACGGCGTCCGAGAGCGCGTCCATCAGATTGCCGAGATTGATTGAGGAAACGTCCAGACCTTTGAATTTTGAATAGCGTGTAAACTTCATTTGATTAGGCGTTCATGCGGAGAGCGACTGTGTTCATAGGAGGAGTGAGAAAATCACATTCAATATTTTCGGCAACGAAATCGCTTACTGCTGTTTCCACTTTTGGTGCCAAAACTTGGCTCATTTCAAGCAGCTTGTTTAAGTTAAACTCGATCACATCATCTTCGGGGGCCATAACCAAGGCAGTCTCCAAAATCATAATTGCATCCTCGACCCGTCTACTGTCAGCCAGAGCGCAAGCATGATTATTCAAAACCTGTGGCAACATTAGTCCGGCATCTTCAGCTCGTTCATAGCTATCAATAGCTAATTCTAAGTTACCGTTATTCAAGCAGAAGTTTGCAAAGTGAACGTGAGCCTTTCCAAAATTGCGCCTGGTTGTCTCATTAGAGGCGATGAAGTGCGCCGATCTAAAAAGAGCCAACGCTCTCTCCATCTCGCTGTTATGAAAGGCTTGTATCCCAAGCGCTGTATGACTTGCAGCAATGTTCTCTTTGATAAGAGTGATGATTTCTTGGGAAGCTTCTACCGCGAGTGCCGCATGGAAAAAACGAAGTGATTCTTCATACTTTCCATTTTTAGCTTCTTGTACTCCATAGTTCAGATAAGCAATGGCTAGATTGTCCCGCGCAATTTCATACTTGGGGTCAATTAATCTGACGAGATGCATGGCAAAGATGAATCTTGGCCAATCTTCGTTAGGCCCAATGGATTGAGCGAGAGAATTATGCATTCCACGAACATAGCTTGGAATAAGGTCGACTGCTTTCCTGATGTTATGCAGTGCTTCGACAAATTTCCCCCCAGACAAAGACTTCATGCCTTCTGTGTAAAACTCTTTGGCAATAGCATCAATATTTTTGATTTGATCGGGCTTTACCCAGTCTGCAATCTTCGAGATCGCACCCAAATCCTCCAAGAATTCAATCATGTACGCTTCTTCGGGTTTATCAAAAACCTCGACAACTGTGCCCCTTGCCCCCTTAGAAAGGCCATACTCAGGCAAGTCCTCCATTAATTCGACAATATCCAATTCGTGAGCTTTTTTTATTTCGATCATGGCTCACCTCTTTCTCTTATAGTTCGCGGTGTGACGAAACTCGGATAGTCAGTTTCAGGTTTGATTATCCAGATAGTTTCTACGATAGCAGCGTTGCCGTTGATACCTACTATTAGCAAAGCCACAAGATATTTTTTCCCCCATTGCCCTTCTCCAGCGGGTAATGCTTCAGAATAGGGTAATTCATCAAGGATAATTTTTGCTAGCTTCTCCCAGTCGGATTTCTCGAACCCAAGTATGCTCTTAAAAAGTCGCGCTTTGTGTCGTCCTTCGGTTGATGCGGGATTCAGAGCATAATCCTCAAGCTTGCTACGCGGAATGACTGCTTTCTGGTAGTTGGGCAAAGCTTTTGGATGTACGCTTCTTCTCTCGTCGCCCATTGGCTTATCTGTCAGCTATAGCGCCCCGTCTCTGTCAGGTCGTCGTAAATCATCCCGCGCCGGTCTTTCTTGGCTTTCGTCGCCGCCGTGTAGCCGCCCTCTTCATTGCGGCTGATCTT
>CAWEPR010000009.1:0-257275 GCA_963811065.1 uncultured Acidobacteriota bacterium | reverse complement strand
GGAGTTGGTTTAGGTGCTGGCGGCGGATCATCCGCGAAGGGGCGGCGACGGAGCGCTGGAAGTGGCATTGGCCCGGTGCCGGTCTCCGTGCCGAACGGGCTGCCGCTGGGCGGTGCCTGAAAATCTACCTTGCCCTTTCTGCGCGCCGGGTATCGGCGGAGATTGACCTTCTCTGGTCACAGAAGTGCCCTTTTGCACCACTTCCGGGCGATTCGCGTGCATGATCTCCCTTACCGTGGAGACCTGCTGATCCGTTTTAACCACTGTCTGCTTTTGTGGTTCTGCTTTCTGTTGCGGAGCAGGCGCGGCCTCCTCAACGACCACCGGAGTGATCAGCTTGAGGTCAGCCAAGTTCTTCGTGTCCATGTAGATGTCCTCGCCTTTGATGCCCGCTATGATCAGCGACTAATCAGCACCGCGTAGATGACGATAGTGCCGGGAAAAAACCAGCCTTTCCGTCCACTATCATCGTGGTGACGCTGGACTCAACCAGGTTGTCGAACATTTTGTTTTCCTCCCACTATCCGGTGCCAAAGGGTCAGGGGTGCGAAAAATCAAAAACCTTATGATTGCATCTCAAAAGCCACTCTCATAGTCCCGCCGTGAGAGATAAATAAAAAGAGTTGAAAGGGGAAGCAGCAGTCGTCCGACGCTTTTGATGCGCCGCATAAGTTTCCGCCCGACTACCGCGCGGGTATGACACAAAACTTACCAGCCACCTCTAGCATAGACAACCGCGCCTCCGGTCCGTTCACATACCTGTAAACGCGGGCGCGATTTCGAGAATATTTAATTGGCCAGCAACGCGGGCAGTCTATGCCGCAACCGACAGGAAAGTCAAGCATAAAAAGAAGGAATAAAGCCGAGTCGTCAGGCGATATTAGAAGCCGATTGACCCGTTTTTCGCCTGCCAGACTTGCTTCTGACTCGCTAGACTTTAACTCCCTGCGGCTGATTGACGATGCCTCCGCCGCCCGCCTTCGCCCGTCGTGCGCGCGGGGGCTGTCCGGGCGTGCGTCCTCCGCCGCTGCCGCTTGCGCTCGTCGGCGTCAGGCGTGCCTTAGAAGCTTCAATGCGCTGCTGCCACCAGACCATGATGGGGCTGGCGATAGCGATGGTCGAGTATGTTCCAACGATGATGCCGATGAACAAGGCCAGCGAAAACCCGCGCAGCACCTCGCCGCCAAACAAGACCATTGCCAAAACAGAGAGGAACACCAGTCCGGAAGTTATCACCGTGCGGGACAACGTCTGGTTGATGGCGTCGTTGGTAATCTTGTAAAGCGAGTCGCGCCGATGCAGCTTCAGATTTTCGCGGACGCGGTCGAAGGTGACGATAGTGTCGTTGACGGAGAAGCCGACGAGTGTCAGGAGCGCGGCGATGACCGTCAAGCTGATCTCCCATTGAAAGATAGAGAAGAAGCCAATCGTCACGAGCACGTCGTGGAAAACGGTAATCACCGCCGCTGCGCCGTATGTCCATTCGTAACGGGCAGCGATGTAGAGCAACATTCCGACCAGAGCGAGCAAGGTGACGGAGATGGCCTGAATGCGTAATTGCCGCCCGGCGACCTCGCCGACCGCTTCTTTGCTCAGAATCTCGTAGGCTTCCTTCTCCGCGCCGAAACTATCCAGAGACTGCTTGACTAAAGCGCCCCCGGCGTCAACCTGTGACTGGACTTCCTCCGCGCTGACGTTAGTCTCGCCCGCGCCCTGCCGGGGAACTTTGATCAGCACCTCCTCCGGCTTGTTCGTAGACTGGATGATAGCGTCGTTAAGCTTATTTTGGCGAATTCTGCGCGTAACTGGTCATCAGATGGCCTGTCTTTCAGAAACTTGACAGTGACCACCGTGCCGCCCTTGAAATCCACGCCGAGGTTGAAAGCATCCGTCCCGCCGGGAACAGCCTGACGAACAACCGCAGACGCCAGCCCTGCGAGCATCAACACAGCCGAAATACCAATGAAAATCTTCCGGCGTCCCAGCCAGTCGACACGTACTTTATCGAAGAGTTGAATCATATCGTTTGAGTGATAGGTGATAGGTGATGAGTGATAGGAGAAAAGCTTTTACTTATTACCTACCACCCATCACCTATTACAGTTGTTAAATACTGAGCGTCTCCGCGCGTTTTCCTTTGCGGCTCAAGACCCACTCGAAAATTGTGCGCGACACGTAGACGGCTGAAAACAGGTTAATCAGGAGGCCAAGGATAAGCGTCACGGCGAAGCCGCGAATCGGGCCTGTGCCGAAGACAAAGAGGAAGAGCGCCGAGACGATGGTTGTGACGTGGGTATCAATGATCGTCACAAAAGCGCGATTGAATCCCTGATCAACGGCAGAAGCAGGAGTCTTCCCTGTCAGCAACTCTTCACGTATGCGCTCGAAGATGAGCACGTTCGAGTCAACCGCCATACCTATGGTCAGGATGAGTCCGGCGATGCCGGGCAACGTCAGCGTCGCTTTGAAGACAACCAGCGCCGCTATCGTCAAAATCATGTTCAGGAGCAGGGCGATGACCGCATTGACGCCCGAACCTTTATAGTAAATGAGCATGAAGAGAACGACGAGACCGAGGCCGACAACGGAAGCCAGGACACCGGAGCGTATGGAATCCGCGCCGAGGCTGGGGCCGACCGTGCGTTCTTCCTGATACTGAATCGGCGCGAGCAAAGAGCCGGAGCGGAGTGTCCTCGCCAAATCTTCCGCCGATTGTTGCGTGAAGCGGCCTGAAATCTGGCCTGAGTCGAAAATCTGCGACTTGATGTAAGCTACTGATTTGACCTTGCCATCCAGCACAGCACCCATGTACTGATTGATGTTTGCGCCCGTCCACTCTCCGAATTTTTTCGACCCTGTGGGCTTCAGACTAAAGTTGATCATGAAGTCGTTGGCACCCTGGTTCTGGGTGGCGTCGGCTCTGTTCAACTCTTTGCCCTCAATGATTGCTGGACGCTCGACGACGACAAACTTCTCCGGCTTAGGTGTATTCGGGTCAGCGCTTTGATCTCCACCGGCGGTCGAGGGCTCGTCTCGTTCATTGTAGGGCAAGACCTGACGGTTGGCCGGAACTGTTCCGCCCAGAGAATCAATCGCCTCTTTTTCGGTGGTAAAAGTCTGGACGGCGAAGGGCTGGGCGGGCTGACGACATGCACCAGTTCGAGCTTAGACGCGACCGTCAGTTGTTTTTTGACGCGCTCAGGGTCTTTTTCGCCCGGCATCTGAAGCAGAATCTGGTTAGAGCCTTGAGCGCCATGATAAGCCAACGTCGGCTCGGCAACGCCGAACTCGTTGATGCGCCGGTCAATTGTGTTGTAAGCCTGTTCGGTCGCCTGCTGGCTCAAGGCGCGCGCGGCTGAGTGGTGAGAGTCCAGGTGATGGTGTTACCAGAGATGGCAGGCGACCATTCCTCTGGCTGATTCTCTTAGCAACTTCTTCACGTATCTCGTTCAGTTTCGCGCCGTCCTCCGCAGTAACGAAGAAGCGATATGTGCCGCCCGACACGTCCCTCCCGCGTCCTTCCTTAACTTTAGCGCCGAGGGTCTTCGCCGCATCCAGTGCGGTCGTGGCATTGTTTCCGCCATCATCTGGAGATAATCCTCGACCTTGACACGCATCACGAGGTGCGCGCCACCCTTGAGGTCTAAGCCGAGACGAATGTTTTCCTCAAGCGAACGCTTGATGCCAGAACTCGTAAAGTCACTCAGCTTCGGACGGCGGTGCGGGCCAATGACGACATACACGCCAGCAATCGTAACGAGAGCAATAATGATGAAACGTTGAAGGAGATTTCTTTTCTTCATACCTATTTTCAGCGTTTTGAGTTTTGGGTTTTGGGTTAAAAGCAAAAGCTTTTACTCATCACCTAACACTTAAGACCGCTTTACTTCTTTTCCTCATCCTCCGCCGCTAATCCTGAGATGGCGGCGCGCGAGATTTCGAGGATGGATTTCTCGCCGCTTCTGATTAAGAAAGTCGCGTCGCGGACAGCCGTGATGGTGCCGACGATGCCGCCGTTGGTAATAACCTTATCGCCTGCTTTCAAGTTCTCGATGGTTTCTTGCAGCGCGCGTTGGCGCTTGCGCTGCGGCACGATGAGTAGAAAGTAGAAGACACCGAAGATCAGAACCCAGGGCAGGAAAGGCGATGAGAAAATTACTGCCGCCCTGGCTGGAAGATAAATATAATTGGCATTTGAATTTTAAGTTGAACTGAAATAGTTAAAACGCAAGGCGACCGCGCACGCGCAAAATCAGAGGCTGAGCCATTGGCTTCCGGTCTTCAATCTCGCTACCGCTTCCGCACGAAACGCGCTTGCCAAACAGCCTGCGCGCTCATGCCACACCGGAGCCGACTCCCTCTAGGAACTCTTGCCGAAATCGCGTGAAATCGCCAGACCGAATAGCTTGCCTCACGCGCCGCATAGTGTCAAGGAAGAACGCAAGGTTATGATGCGTCAAAAGGATGCTCGCCAGCATCTCTCCCGTCATGTACAGGTGTCTGAGATAGGCACGCGAATGGCGACGACAAACGCTGCACGCGCATTGTTCGTCCAACGGGCGGCGGTCGCGCGTCCACTGCGCGTTCTTGATGTTCAATTTACCGCGCGAGGTGAAAGCCTGCCCCGTTCTCCCGTTTCTCGTCGGCAGCACGCAATCGAACATATCAACGCCTCGCGCCACACACTCCACCAAATCCTCCGGTGTGCCAACACCCATCAGGTAGCGCGGGGACCCTCCCGGCATCAACGGCGCAATCTCTTCGACGACGCTGTACATCACGCTCTTCTCTTCGCCGACGCTCAAACCGCCGATGGCGTAGCCGTCAAACCCTATCGCAGCCGTGTGCTCAAACTCTCCCGCCTCAAATCCAGATGTGACGCGCCCTGAACGATGCCAAAGAGTGCCTGCGCCCCGCTCAGCTCTGCATCAATTGGCAATTCCCTTTCATCGACGCGGCCCGTGTCCAAGCCATCTTTCTGTAACTCATCAAACGCGCGGCGCGAACGCTCAGCCCAGCGCGCCGTCAACAGCATGCTCTCCCGCGACACGTCGAGCGAGGCGTTGCCCGGCGCGCATTCGTCAAACGCCATGACGATGTCCGCACCGAGCGCAGCCTGCACCTGCATCGAGACTTCCGGCGAGAGAAAGCGAGGGCTGCCGTCAACGTGCGAGCGAAACTCCGTTCCTTCCTCCGTAATCTTCCTGAGCACGCCGAGACTCCAGACCTGAAACCCGCCGGAGTCTGTCAAGAGAGCCCGCTCCCAACCTATGAAGCGATGCAGTCCGCCGCACTCCCGAATTGTCTCCGCGCCCGGACGCAACCACAGGTGATAGGTGTTGCCCAGGATTATTCGCGCATCAAGCTCTGCGGCTTCGAGCGCTTCAAAGCGCGTGCCCTTGACCGTGCCGAGCGTTCCGACGGGCATGAAGACCGGCGTCTCGATGATTCCCCGCCGTGTTTGAATCACGCCGCTGCGCGCCTCGCCGTCCGGGCGATAAGTTCGTATCCGATTGCTCTCTTATTCATTTGTTCGAGGGAATGATAACGGCTGAGAGGCTGAATTGAAAATCTGCTTAAATGTGTAATCCCAGATCGTCCCGGCGTGAATCACCCTGAACTGACTCGGCATGCGTCAGGGGTAGTCGCACAGTGAAGGTTGCGCCGCCGCCCTCGCTTTTGGCCGACACCTGCCCGCCATGCGCTTCGACCAGTTCCTTGACGAGCGCAAGGCCGATGCCAAGGCCGCCGTGCCTTCTGGTGGATGAGCCGTCCGCCTGTCGGAAACGATCCCACACGTATGGCAGAAATTCAGGCGAGATGCCTTCTCCAGTGTCCTCGACTTCGATGATGATCCAGCGCACGGGCTCGGACTCATCGTCAACCAGCATGATGCCTGCGCTATCTATCAGGCGCGAGCGAACGATGACGCGTCCACCTTCGGAGGTAAACTTGACGGCGTTGTTGAGCAGATTCCAGACGACCTGTTGAAGACGATGCGGGTCAACGTGTGCCATCGGCAAATGTTCGTCCAACTCAAGGCGCATCTCCAGCCTGCGCACGAGAGCAGACGGGCGCACCACCTGCGCCGCATCGAGGATGACGAGATTGATGTCCGAGGGTTTGCGCTCAAGCCGCAGGACGCGACGCTGGATGCGCGACAAATCGAGCAGGTCGGAGATTAACTGCGTGAGAGACGACGCGGAGTTACGGATGACCTCTATGCCGTCAGCGAGTTCTTCGTCAAACTGAAGCGCGTCGTTTTCGCTCAAGAGATCAACCCAGCCCTTGATGGCCGTCAAGGGCGTTCTGAGTTCGTGCGAGAGGGTGGCGAGAAATTCGTCCTTCAAACGATTGGCCTCGCGCAGCTCAGAGATTAATCGCGCGTTCTCCAGCGTTGACCCAATTTGTGTGGCGACAGCCGTCAGCAAATCAACATCGTCTTCCGCCCAGCGTCTCTGCCGCATGGTCTGGTGACCGCTCAAGGAACCGATGACGCGCCCCTGGTGCATGATGGGAACGACCGCGATTGATTGCAACGTCGTCTTCACAAGCAAATCTTCGATCCCCTCTGCGAGCCTGTGCTCATACACGTCCACGACAACCAGCGGTTGACGGTGATCTTTCAACCATTGCTGCACGGGCGAGCGCTCCAGGACTTCCGGGTCATCGCTCACAGGCGCGACTCCTTCGGCGCACCATTCACCATAAATATCCGACTGCTCGTTCTCCGAAAACATGACAGCGATGCAGCGATCAAGCTCCAGCACACGCCCGACGCGCTCGACCACCACCTCGACGCCGCGCTTCGACTCGGTGGCCTGTTGCAGAGCCAGCACGAGACGATTGACCACCGCTTCACGCTCGGCCTGCGCCTGAATGGTAGTGAAGAGTCGCGCGTTGGCAATCGTCTCCGCAGCCTGACCCGCAAAGATTTCAAGCAACTGCACGTCGCGGCGGCGAAAGCCTCCCGGACGATTCGCGACATACACGAAGCCAATTAGCTCGCGCTTAATCATCAGCGGCACAATCAAAGCGGAGCGAACTTCGTGGCGGGCGATGAACTCCTGATTGAAACGCTCGTCCCTGCCTGGGTCATTGGAGAAGAAAGGCTCGCCCGTGTGGTAAGCGTAATCGGTCTTGCCCGTGCGATAAACGTACTCGCTCGCGCCCTCAGAATTCAGCGTGAAGCGATATTCCCGAATCATCTCCGGCGGCGTGTTGTAGCCGGGTGCTTCGGCGCGCACTATTCCCTGTCGCCGGTCGTAGGTCGCCAGAAGGCATTTCTCGCCGCCGACCAGTTCGGCAATCGCGCTCGTCAGGCGTCCATAAATCTCGGAGGTGTCGGTCAGGGTCGAGAAGGTGCGCGAGATTTTGTAAAGCCCTTCGAGTTCCTGGCTGCGGCGACGGCTGGCTTCGTAGAGCCTCGCGTTCGTCAGCGCAACAGAGACCTGCGCCGCGACAGCTCCCAAAAGTTTCGCATCATCCTCCGTCCATTCGCGCGGGTCGCAATTCATGTGAAGCTCAAGCAATCCTTTGTGCATCCCATGAACGATGACAGGCGCGGCCAACACGGCGCAGACGTTGAGCCGCACGTAGAGCTTGATTAACTCGTCCTGCTCAATCAAGCGAATGTCATTATTAGCTGTCGGCTGATCCGCTGCGATTACGCGTTGCGCGTAAGAGCTTGAGCGCAGCGGAATGCGATGCCCGCGCAGGCTGGCGATGTCGCGCCGCGCCAGATATTCATAACCGACGAGCGCGTAGTCTTCCTCGCCGTCCAACAGCGTGACGTGGCAGCGATCCGCTTTCAGCGCCGCGCCGAGCGCATCCACCGTTTCCTGCAAGACTGCCGAGGGATCAAGCGAGCCGGAGAGATTGCGCCCGAGGCGTCCGGCCAACTCTTCACGCCGCGCTGTGGCTTCCAGTTCATGCGAACGCTTCTCTGCCTGTTCAAGCAGCAACACTTTTTCAATGGCGATGGCGAGCGGCGGGGCGAGGCGTTCGAGCGCGAGCAGGTGCTTACGCCCGTAAGCGTCCGCGCTTTTGGATGTCAGGTTGAGGCTGCCGATGGCGCGACGATTAGAGAAGAGCGGGCAGCAGATGGCGGAACGAAACCCCTCGCGCTCCAGATCATCGTAAATGTTGAAACGCTTTTCCGCGCTCAGTTCAGGGATGACGACCATCTCATGCTGCTCAAGCGCGCTCTCCGTGACCGAACCGCGCATCGCGGCAGTCGCCCCGATAGAGAGCGAGCCGGCGTAGTCTCCAGAGAGCGCGAAGACGCGCAGGGTCTCACCACTTTCTTCGCAGAGCGCGATTGAGGCGCGGTCGAAAGGAATCAGAGCGCGCATCTGCTGGCTGGCGAGGCTGAACACTTCCTCAATCGTGTGACTGGAATTAACGGCGGCGACCACGCGATTGACGACTTCGAGTTGCTCTGTGGCTTCGCGCAGGTAATCAAAGAGCGCGCTCATCTCGTCGCTCGTCACCATCGCATCGCGGTCTTCGCCCGTGTAATTTTTGATTTCCGGCTGTTTGAAGAGACAGAGCGTCGCGCGCCTGTCCTGCCAGTGGCAATCAATGCGCTCGACGCGCACACGCAAGGGGTGCTCGCCGTTCACCAGCACAACCGCGCGCTCATGCCCGTCAGCGCCTTTGTCATCCCCATCCTCAAACTGCAACAGCGCGGAGACATCCATCCCGACCACAGCCGCGCATGATTGCACACTGAGCGCCGCGAAAGCTTTGTTGCAGGCATGAACACGCGCCCCGCTCTCGTCTATCACGATGGCCGGGTCACTGATATGTCCGAACAGCTCTGCGAACTCTGTCTTCTGCTCGCTCATGGGCTTCAGTTTTCAGTTTTCGGTTTTCAGTTTTCAGAGATATGCAACTTGCCTTCTCTGAAAACTGAAAACCGAAAACTGAAAACTATCTTTTGACCTTCCGATGTCTCTCAATAATTCTCAGTGGTGTGGCGAAGAAATCGAACTCTTCGCGCAGGCGATTTTGCAAGTAACGCTCGTAGGAGAAGTGCAGGCCGGGTTTGCCTCCCCCCGTGAAAACGACGAAGGCAGGCGGGCGCACTCCGACCTGCGTCATGTACTTAACGTGGAGGCGCGAGACTCCGCCTTTGACCGGGGCGGGCGCGCTGCCGCCGCGAGGCTGCGAAACGGCGCGCTCGAAAAAGTCGTTCAACTGCGAAGTCGGGACGCGACGATTGCGCGCCTCGTTCGCACGCAGCGCGAGCGGCAGAAGTCTCTCAAGACGTTGCCCCGTGAGCGCGGAGATTGTCACCACCGGCGCCCAATCCAGAAACTTCATCTTGTCGCGCAAAGCTCGCTCAAACGCCGCCGGAGTTCCCGTCTCTTTATCCGGCACGGCATCCCACTTGTTGACGGCGATAATGATTGAGCAGCCCGCGTCGTGCGCGTAACCTGCAATATTTGCGTCGAGCGCCGCCACGCCCTCAGCAGCGTCAATGACGACGATAGCCACGTCCGCGCGTTCAAGACTCCTGCGGGCCATCATCACGGACAGCTTCTCGGCCATCTCTCCGGTCTTGCCTTTGCGACGGATGCCCGCCGTGTCAATGATGCGAAACGGCTGGCCTTCGACTTCGAGCAGCGTATCAACCGCGTCACGCGTCGTGCCCGCAATGGGCGAGACGATGACGCGCTCTTCTCCGAGCAGGCGATTTAACAGAGACGACTTGCCGACGTTCGGCCTTCCAATGATCGCCAGGCGCAGCTCACGCGATTTAGTATCTTTCCCTTCACCTTCTCCTGCTTCTTTTGATGGAAAGTTTTTGACAATTGCGTCCAGCAAATCTCCCACCCCATCGCCCTGCTCTGCCGAGACAGGAACAACGTCTTCAAAGCCGAAGTTAAAAAATTCGCCTGCCTCTGCTTCCAACCGTGCAACATCCGCCTTGTTCGCCGCAACCAGCACGGGCTTTCCCGTCGTACGTAGCAAGCGCGCCAGTTCCTCGTCCAGCGGCGTGATGCCTTTGCGCGTATCCACCACCCAGACGAGCACTCGCGCTTCTTCAATCGCAGCCCCCGCCTGCTTCAGGATGTTGGCTGGAATGACGGCATCGTCGTCCGGCACGATGCCCCCTGTGTCCACAATCGAGAATCGCCGTCCGTTCCACTCCGACTCGCCATAGATGCGGTCGCGCGTGATACCCGGCTCGTCGCCCGTAATCGCACGGCGTTCGGCTATGACGCGATTAAAGAGCGTGGACTTGCCGACGTTCGGGCGTCCAACGATAGCGACGAGCGGCAGAGCGACGCTCACAATTGAAGGAAGCTCAGGGGCTTCTGCTTCGCTGACACTCGTAACTGACCCATCTTCGGCTTGTTCTACATCTTCAGGCTGCATAGAAATCTTCACTGTCTTCGGACAACGCTGGTTGCGGGGAAAGTAGATTGGCAAAGCTTTACGGGGCGCGCTTGAAAGTGTAACGCGCGACTGGAATCACTCGCAAGGATTTATGAGAAACGGAGGGCTTGCGTTTGGCGTGTGGCGAAGATAATCTTAAGTCGAGAGGCTACCTCAACCTTCAGCCTCGTTGATCTCTTTCAATAAAAGAATAGCTCACGAGACAAGGACAATCCTCATGCGTTGGCCGAACTTCAATGCTCAAAGACTGAAAACTTTACTGACGAAAGCATCGGAGAGCGCCGCCACCATCACCGCTCGTGAAGAGACTCCGGCGGAAATGGCTCCGCATCTCCTGCTCGGGCAGCGCGGAGAGCGTCTCGCGGCAGAGCATCTCGAACGACTCGGTTACGCGCTCGTCGCCTCAAACTTCACGCTTCCCGTCGGACGCAATCTGCGCGGCGCGCTCGTCCAGGCCGAAATTGACCTCATCGCTTACGAAGGCTCAACGCTCTGTTTCATCGAAGTCAAAACCCGCGCCTCAGACTGGTTCGCCGCCCCCGAAGCCAACGTTGACCTCCGCAAGCAAAGACAAATCTCACGCGCCGCGCGCGTCTACCGCCGTTTGTTCGATTTGACGGGCGCACCCTATCGTTATGATGTGGTCAGCGTCATCCTGCCGCCTGATGATGAGCCAGGCAAAGCGCCCCCGCGCCCACGCATCGAAGTTCTGCGAAACTTTTGGGTGGATGAGAAGTTTAGCAAGCGGCGCTCTGGCTGACCGCGCCGGACGATTATTAAAGAGCCTTTGGGGGCGTACAAGAGAGACCCGCTTGACAAGAAAACTTGAATCTGTAGAATCTATTTTCCGCAAGCGGGAGTAACTCAGTGGTAGAGTGCGACCTTGCCAAGGTCGAAGTCGCGAGTTCAAATCTCGTCTCCCGCTCCAAATATCAAGTCGAAAGGCGAAGGGCGAAAGGAGAAACCCTCTCTCAAACTTTCGCCCTTCGCCTTTCGATTTCCCACTCTCTTCCGGGCGGCGTAGCCAAGTGGTAAGGCAGAGGTCTGCAAAACCTTTATTCATCGGTTCGATTCCGATCGCCGCCTCCATTATTTTCAACAACTTATAGCAAATCACAGACCTGCTTTAACATCTAAATGTAGTAGAAAATGTAGTAGGCTCCCGCTTTATGGGGCTGGAAACGGTCAAGCACCCGCAGTGGATGAATCTATCCTATCTGTTATGCTGCGCCCGACCAACCGGCTGCAAATGCGTCAACGTGCGTTGCGCGTAACGGAATTTATTACGACTTATGCTGCCTCACAGTTCGTTACCGTCGCCGCCCACGCCGACAGCTATCCGAACTATCCTATTCCCCCGTTATGCAGTATGTCGTATAGCTCGCGGAGCACACTTGATCGGGTTCACTTACGTTGTAGAGCAGTTTGGCTGAAAGACTGGCCTTACACTAGGTAAAGGACAATTGACATCCGAATCAGAATTGTAGCCCTGAGGCTTGAGCCACCGGTTCAGCCTTGGCCCGCGGTATTAGGATTTCTTTCTTTGAGGAAGCGAATTATCTCGTTAAGTATGGGGGCCGCAAAGCGGAACTTTTTCATCGCCCCGTCCGGCGCGTTACGGTTTTGGTCCTTGGACTTCTCCATGTAGAGATAGCCGGCCACGGTCTCCCCCTGACGAAAGCGTTATTTTGCCACCGCCCGATAATAAACATAAGCGTTTCGCTCTCGCGGGCCTTGTCGCCCTCCAGAATAGTTCCCGTTTTGTATATGGCCTTGTACTGGGCCGGCAGGCGGACCAAGCTGCTTAGCACGTCCGCCGTCCCTTCCTCCTCGCCCGCCTCCTGCATCGGCTCTATAATGTGAGCGTTTCGCCAACTCACATTTTTTAAAGGCTCCGGCATGTCAGGCCAAGCTGTGTCGGGCGTGTTCTCCAGCCGGGCGACGACCCGCTGGCCGGTGGCGATGCGCGCGCCGGCTTCGGCCATACGCACATTATTAAATCCGCAATCCCCGCCGCCGAGGAAACATGAGATGAGCCCGCCCCGGATGTCTTGGAAGTTACCGCCGGCCATATTCATGGAGGCCGGTATGATGTTATCTATGTAGTTGTTCCTGTCGAGCTGTAGTTTCTCATTACTCAGCATGGGAAGAAAATTGCTCGAACTACGGCGTAGCCACACTTCATCTGTGTCCCGGTTGTTAAAATCGAACATGGTGGACAGGCCGTCGAAAAGGATTGTGCCATTTATCGCCTCGGGAGCACGCGTCGTCGCAAAACCTCCCGCGAACTGATCCTTGAGCGAGAAGGCGGTGCCCGTCTCCGATACCTTCGTCAAATCAAGGGTGTAGCCGCGGCCACGGTATCTTATGTCCGGCCCATTTTCGGTGGGAATCAGGACCTTACTGATGTCCTGCTCGTCCATCACCATGCCGAGCATTCCGAGAACGCCTTCCGGGTAGTCCCGCGACTTTGTTAAAAACTTACCCATGTCGGATTCCGGGTCATTGCTATTGCAGTCCCACATGGCGATCTTAATCTTACCGACTTTCGTGTGCGGGTGAATCGGCGGCTTTTCGTCGGGAGCAGGAGAGTAGCCGTCCCCGCGATTAAGAATGGTGATTTGGCCCAGGTCCCATTGCCTGCGCCACAGCGCGGCCGCCATCGTGGAGAACACAATCGGCTTGATGGTGGACCCGGCGATATGATTCGTGAGGTTGTGGTTGTATTGAAAGCGCGAGCGCGTGGACTCCGGGATTTTGCCGATCAGCGCTTCGTACTCCGGCTTGCCCGGATCGAAGAGCGGCCAGGACGGCATGGCCAGGACCTTGCCGGTGAACGGGTCCATCACCGTCACCGCCAGCCTGTTGGGCCGGAGGCGGTACGGGTTGTAGTTTGCGTTCTGGCGTGCGTAATTCGCCAGGGCCCTTTGCAGACTTCTATTGAGCACGATGTCAACGTTGAGCGCGAGCCGGTCTCGCATCCTGTGTTCCGGGGCGGGCAGCTTGTCCTCCATCTGCTCGCCCACGTCCCCGGCCTTGCCGATCAGATCGACGATAGGGAAATTATTCTACGGGAGGAGCCGGCGCTGCTCGCCGTTTCTCCACTGGACGAACGCGAGGATCGGCGGGGTCGGGCCTAAATAGATGAGGTTGCGCCGCAGCCTCTCATCCTTCCTCTTCCACTCGATGACGATTATGCTCATCGGCTGCAAATTAAGAGCCGCCTTGACCTGCTTGCCGTCCACGTAGATAGCCCACTCGCCCATACGGCTCTTAGGGTCTAACCGCAGTTGATCCCCGCTCCGCTTTAATTCGCAGAATTGCCGCCCGTCCTCCGTGAGCAGTACGGCAGGAGCCACTCGCATGGGTAAATGTTGCGACAGGTCTATGCTGGCGGGGTAGCCCTTATTCTCCAGACTTATCGAGGACGCCCCTCCGAGGGCGTAGATTGTCGGGTCGCTGGTCCCGCTGGCCACTATCGTCCCACGCCACATCTTCTGCTGGTTAAAAGGAGATCTGGCAAAAAAGTAGCGGTCATTTACTTTGACGTTGTAAGGCGCGCCTCCGATCGGGTTGCGCGACCTCTCCAGGTAATAGAGTCCCCCGCTGGGGCTGAACTTATCCGCCCGATCGTTCAATTGTTTGGCGTACTGCTCCTCTATCTCGTCAAGTTTGACTCCCGGTTTTGGTACTAACTGGTCCCCGGCAAACTGCCACGGAGTCTTCTCTTCCTGGCCCGGCGTGTCGTCGCTCGGGGGGAGGCGGCCCTTGATTCGATCAAAGGTGGCCTCGCTGAAGTTGAGGTCACGACGGTAACGCTCCTCCTTCCCTATATTGACCATTCTCAACACGACCAGACCGGCCCACAAAACCAGACTGAGGGCGAATAATGTCACCAACCCGGCGGCGACCTGATGGTCGGACGCAAACGTCCTGGCGTCGGATTCCGTCTCGGCCGTCAGGAGCAGGAAGCCGGCCAGGCCGATCACGACTAACCCTTGTAATAGGTCGGAGCCGGAGTTGAGTCCGAGCAGAGGCATATTCTGCCCCGTAAAAACCATGAGACCCACGTTGGCGCCCGCCATGTAGAGGGCGTTGCAGGCCAGGAAACCTCCAATCGCGACCAGCGGAAGAGTTCTGTGGCGCAGGTCCTCGGGGAGATACCAGCCCGCGAAAAGACAGGCGCACCCTATTAACAGATAGAGTAACAGTAAGAAGAGACCGGCCGCCTTCCCGTGCTCCGCCAGCAGGTAAGTCGCGAAGGCGCAGTCCGTGACTGAAGTGGCATAGGTCATTCCGCGCTTGGAAAGAGGCGTTTGCCCGTAGCCCGTATACCTGGAAGCACCGTGGGAGGCGTAGAGCAGCATCTGCCAGTCCTGCCGAGTGTTATTGAGCAGGACCCCGAGGTTAGCGTCCTCGTCACCACTGCGCGCCGTCAAGATGGACTCTTCCGAGTCCGTGAAACTGGCGAAACGGTAGAACGCCGTTTCGAATGCGGGCCTCACATTTTTCCGCATCCACTGGGATTGCGTTACGTATGGCAGAAGGAGATGCGGAAGAAATAGGACCGCGAAGACAATGATTACGGGGATAGTAGCGATCAGGAGTGACGCAATGCGACGCAGCCAGCCGCCCGCCAGGGTGAAGACGCTTTCCCAAAATATCACCAGCCACATACATAAGATCAGTGAAATTCCATAAATGACGGCCCCCGTGTCTTTGACGACTGCGATTTGAAGAATGATAGCGGCCACAGTTACCGCTATGAGTAGGGCCTTGATGAGCCAGCCGTCGGTGTCCGTCACATGTTTCGCCAGCAGCACGAGCCCGAACATTATCAAGAGGTAGGTTGCAGTATTAATGCGGAGGAACAAGAAGGCTTGATTAGTACCCAAATACTTACCTGCGATGATCCAGGTGACGACACTTACCCCCCAGAGCGAGGCTATGATAATGGCGGCGACTTTACTTTCACGCAGCTTCTTGAAAGCAGGGCTGCCGTCAATCCGCTGCCAAATACCAGTTATCAGGGGTAACGCAAGAAGAGCCAGAATGAGTACCACGCTCGCACCTAACCCGTAGAGGCTATACTTCACCCCCTTGTCGAAGATGTTCTGAATCTCTTTGAGGCTGGCGTCGAAGGGCGGTAACAAGCTAACCCTGTAGGCCAGGATAAGGCGGAGGGTCAGGATGGTCAGCAGCCCGCCCCAAATCAACGTCCAGGTGAGGAAAAGTTTCAGGCGGTCGGCGTGCTGCCTCCGTATGAGGACTGTGAAAAAGAGGGCGTTGATCAGGAGCAGTCCGGCGGCGATCAGTCCCGTATAACTCACGGCCGCTCGGGCCTGAACGAGCGTGATGAGGATACCTTGCTGAAAGTCTCCTAACGACGCGGCCTTGTCGAGCGGGAACTTGCGCGCGCCCGCCCCGCCGCCCTGCTCTTCCGTGGCGGTCTTATCGCTTTCGCTATTTTTGCCGTCGTTAATTTCGATGGCGTCGAGAGCATCGGTCAACTTCGCCTTTGCGTAAAAAGTGTGCGGTGACTCCCCTATGTCAATAAAATATCCGTCCAGCGGGATGTAGTCCGTGCTGGAGGTGATTATGAAATCTTTATCGGCGGGCGGCTGCGGCTGCGCGTACTTAGGCGGCAGGGGCCAGTATTGCGGGTGCGTCATGGTGACATGGACTATCTGCCCCCAGATGTTGTCGTCAACCACCTCCTCGCTCAGCTTCAGGCCGAAAGAATTTTTATAACCCTCAAAGCCGTAAACCACGGTGGCGGATGACGGCACGTCGAAAGTGAACTCTTGCTCTTGCAGAGTGAAAGGGGTTGAGACGTTATCCACGGACGTTTTATATATTTCTAGGTCGGCCCGCTGGGCCAGGTCGTCATCAACCAAGACGCCGACACGGGAAGTTGGGTCGTACCGGCGCTCGCGCACGAGAGTGATGTAATCGAAGGCGCTCCACCAGTCCTCGCCGACCGTGCCGAGCTGCTTGCGGAAGTCCGGCCTTGCCCTCTTAATCAAATCCCCCAGCCCGATGCCGTCTCCGATTGTCACCTCGGACATTAAGAGATTCGGGCCTTTGTCATAGACGAGCTGGCCGTCGTCCTGCACACGGCCCTGGCCGAAGTAGTAAGCGTTCGACAATCGGGTGAAGGCCCCCCAGCCCTTCTCCCCGACGCTGCCATTTAAGGACGGCGAAGCGCCTCTCGCCGTCGACCGTGATCTTGATGGAAAGACTGTCCTCGGGATTCAACCATCTATCTTCAGTCAGGTTCACGCACTTGCTGACGACTTGCTCGTTCTCCACGCTCTCAACCCTGAGGGGGCGGCTTGAGGCTTTGAATCTGATTCTCCATTTCGCAGCCCTGTCCTTCTCCCATAGTGGATTCATGACGAGGGTCTCGCCCGGTCTTAACGCCGGGTGGACGAAGCCTTCAGTTATAACTTTAGCGTTCGCCTGCCCATCCCGGTCTTCGCGATCCGAAGTCGACGGCATTAACTGGCGAACGATTTTCAATTCGGGGTTGGCTTCCTGCTCGTCCGCGCTTAATTGCTTCTCCTCTTCCGCGGACGCGGTGTCGGCCGGCCCGCCCGAAAACACGAACTCTCTATCGCGGGTGAAATAATATCCGCTGTGAGCGATGCGGCGTTGCTGGTGCAGGGGGATGTTCCGGCTGCCGTATTCCCCCACCCCGATGAATAACCAGACCATCCCGACCAGCAGGAGAGTGATGAGCCAAACGCCGGCCGTGAGGATGACCTTAAAACGCTTTTCGTCTCCGAAGGCGGCCGCCCTGCCTCCGAACACCAGGCACAAGGCTGAAAAAATAGATACCAAGAACAGAAACCAAGCCAGTGGGGACATCGTTGATCTCCTCTAAGTCATTACCGAATGACCGGCGGCGGAGTAGTTACGTGAGAATCCACAGACCGGACGAGAGTGCGACGTGGCTTAAAAGTTCTGCGGCTGTCCAGCCGCTTTCGCGCGCGTCAACCTGGAAACAAACAGCCCGGAGATAAAGAAACTGTATGACTGAATAGCTAAAACTGTGATGCGCTTTCCGGTCCCCCATGAGGAAGAGTGGTGGCGCTCCGCAGAGTGTGAAACCTGCCGCCTGCGCAGTGGACGCTGCCAAGCGATTTACTAGCTGGCATTCACACGGGTGATTCTTTTCTGCTCATCAAGGTCAATGAAGAACGGACCGAGGTTGACACCTGTATCTTTCTTCAGCTTGCTTAAAAAAGCCTGGAAGAGCCGGTCGTCTATCGCATGGTTGCCGAGGTTTCTAAGTTCGTCGAGGGCTGACTCGATGCGAGGGTCAAAATGTTTGAGGGAGGCGTGAACCGCCTCGTAGCCTGAGCTCTGGCTGAAAAGTTGGGCCGACCTGAAAAGGTTCTGCGCCATAGCCCTTTTCAAGTCCGCCTCATCTTCCATGATACTGAGGCACATCTGGTAGAGCGAAAAGTTTATGAGTGTGGCGACGAGCCCGACTGACCTTAACTCTCCGTCCTTAGTCTGCTGGTCAGAAAAATATCCGTGAACCAGCCGCCGGAGGTCTTGTGAAAGGTTTTGTACTCTCTGTATTTCCTTCGCCTTATCCTCGAAATGTTTCTTGGCGGACACTGCCAGTTCTTTTTCTTCCGACTCGGTGGTGAGTTGAGCTCGCAGGTCAACTATCTTTTTCTCCGCATCTATAAACTTGGAGCTCACAGCAGCAAACCCGTCCGTCTGGGTTTGGAGGTTTCCCCTTAGAGCTTTTAATTCACTCTCAACGCCTGCCTTTATCTCCTTTTCTCTCCGTTGTAATTCTTTCTCGTGCTGACCGTTTTTCTGTTCATGTTGAGTGCTGAGCGCGGCGTAGTCTTGCTGTGAGCTTATTAAGAGGCTGTCTAACTCGTTAACAACAGCGGGCCAATGTTTTAGCCACTCTTCGTCTGTGAGGAACTCCTTGTTAAGCTGATTTTTGAGCACTCTCCTTACATATAACAGGCCCTGCACTTGATTGATTTGTGAAACAGCCTCCTCGGATATTTGCCCCAAACTCATGTGCCGTTTAAGGAGTCGCTCGTCAACCTGATCGACACCTATTTCCCGTTTGTAGTCGTTCAGAATGGCCGCCTTGAGTTCATCCGATGCGCTCAGGAACTCGTTCGAGTTCATCTCCGCTAGATATGCTTGATGAACCCAGTCGAGAGAGTTAATGACGAGAGCCTTGAGATGCTCGTTCGACATGGAAGGTTCCCTCAGACAGCGCTCCCTCGCCAGCTTATTAAGTGCTTCCAGCCCCTCACGAGAAACTAACGCCTGGCGCGTCTGGTTATTAGTTACACCCGGACACCCAGTAAACCTATGAAGCCAAGCCTTGATTTGATCTTTGAGAAGCCAGAGGGCTAGAGCAATAACAGCGAGTATCGTGACGCTTATTAATATTGCCCTCCAATTTAAAGTTGAGGACTCAACCGCGCCCCCGGTAGTGGTGCTGATCTGGAACGGGTCGGGCAGGGTGTCTGGCCGAGGCGGCATCTGCCGCGGCGCTGTCGGCATTTTAGCATCCGGCTCTATACGTTCGCGCCAAAGCCATTGTAAGGAATTGACCTGATCCCGGTACATGACGGGCCGAACTGCCTCTTCACTATTGATAAAGTTCTTAATCCAATTGTCCCAGATAGTCGGCCACTGATCACGAGTAGGAACGCTACCATCAGGAGGGATGTCAAAGACGGGCAGTAATTCCTTTGATGTTTCAGGAAGATTGAAAATTTCAAAGAGAGGAATAGATCCCGCTTTCCGCCATGTCTGGCCCACTAAGTTGAAGACAAAGCTTTCTGATTTCGTCGCTTGTTTCTCTTTCCAAAAAAAGGTGACGTTTACGGTTTTATCGTCGGTCTTACGCACATACACTTCCGCGGAAGGCATCCTACTTTTCGACCACTTAACGGAAGTGTATTCATTACGCAGCTTGGTCAGCATGAATACCCATAGCTGCTGATCTGAAAACTTGTCCGCGTCGACCGTCGGGTGATAGCCCTTGAAGACTTTCCTCATAATCGGCTGCCATGCTTGCAGCTCATCGCTGGCGACCGGATCCCATTCGTTGCTCGTAAGGGTGGCGATAGTTGGCGTGGTGTCGTCGGGAGATGTCCAAAGGTATACTTTATTCTGAGTCGCCCAGTGAAAGAGAACGCCCGTCTCTTCAGGCTGGGCCATGCTCTGAATCGGCAGCGTCAGAAACGTCAACAAAAGTACGAGAGATAACTTAATAGTTCTCACCGCCTGCCTCCTCTTATGGCTTCGCCGGGCCGAGTATCTCCGGCCAGACCTTCTTATAGATGGAGCCGTCCGAGCTGCCGAACGTCTGAAGCTCTAATGTCCTGCCGTTGACCTTCAACTCCAAATCCTTCCGATTATAATGGATGGTAAAACTATACCCGTCGAAGACGTCAATCAAAGCGGTGGCCCCGTCATTCTTGACGGGCGAAGACTTTTTCACCTCTTCGATTGAACGCGGGGTGAAAACTATATAGTAAGTTGTATCCGCGGTGAAGGTCACTACGTCGCTGCCCCCGTTTTTAATTTTTTTCATATCGAACGGCTTGAACTCAACTAAATTTGCCCGGAGGCACCCGTAAGTCCCGTGCAGTTCATGTTGGTTAACGTGCCACATCTTTGCCAGCTTGTAGCTCACCACTCCCTTGCAACACGCTTCTTTTGAGGCCACCCCCTTCATGAAATGTATTTGACTCGCTTTAATGTGCATTGCCTTGCGCTTGCGCTCAATCGCCTCGTGCAGGGGCCTGAACTGCGACGCCTGTCCCGAAACAATGATGAAGCTGTGTTTGTCTATTTCGACACTCTTATCTGTGATGGCCTGATGCTCTTTCACCAGGCTCTTGAGGCTGTCTAAGAGTTCGTCCACATTCTCTCTGACGTATCCCTGTAGTTTTTGCTTGAGAGAACGCAGGCGTAATTCGCGCTGGGTGAGCTTGCGCCAGGGGAGAAGTTTTTTCCACCCGCTGATATCCAGGTCGCGCGGTAAAAGCAGCTCACTCATCACGCGCTCACGAAACTCATTTTTACTTTGAGGCGTGCCCTGAACAACATCCAGCATGTTTTCAATGATGGGCGTGAGCAGTTCCCTCTGGCGCTCTTGTGTCAGTTCAATTTTATAGTGTTCCGCGACACTTCGTTTGACCTCTTCTATCAACCTCTCTAATTGGTAAACCGCGTTCATCTGTGCGGACCAATGATAAATGTCGCTTGAGCGTGAGAGAAAGCCGAATGGTATTTTGACCTGCGTCTGCTGGTAGATTTGATCGGCAATCTCCCGAAGGCAATCGTCGTAATAACTGGCGAAGAGGTAATTCAAATAATTCCCCCCGCTACTTTTGCCAGTCTTACCCTGGACAGAATGTTTCAGGCGTTTGGCGGCCTCGGGTTCCGTACCTGTTTGAGCTTCTTTAGGGGAACGGTGCCAGGAAGTCTTGTCCCATTTCGGCTCTTCAAACAAAATACAACTTAAATCCGTCGTGCCTTTACCAACGTCAATCGTGACGAGACAGAGCTTGCCTCTCTTCCTGCGGCTGTTATCAAGTGTTCTCTTGAACTTCTTTAAGTCGTCAGGATCATTAGCCTCGTCAATTCCATTTAAAACTTGATATGGCACAGTGTCGGACTCGGAGAGCACGTCCACTTCCCCGACCAATCTGCTTTCTTCGACGAATTTTTTGATACTTTCAGCGTGAGGAAGGCTATAGACATTAGGGATCGTAATTGTCAGATTGATATCGTTTGGGTTGAAGTGCTTTAATTCCTCGGAGTTCAACACAAAGTTGATAATGACTTGTAATGAGAGGTGGTTAATTAGTTTCTGGGGCGATAAATCCACCTGCCCTCCGCCGCGAGCCTCGACTTTCGGCAGTATATCTTTTACCTGGTGCTGAAATAATATTTTGGGATTCGGCATGATCAGCGGCGGCGGCCAACCGCCCTTCTGATGGAAATAGCGGAATAAAGACCTGTCGGACTCCGTCTGGTTAGTGATTGGCAGCCGCGCATGATCGTCCTCAAGGTTTTGAGGCTGCACACCCTCATTGAAAGAGATGCGGTTCCACATTCTAGGTGAACGCTTGGGCTTGACGTTGCCGTCGTTCATTTCTTCCAAAAAATCGACGCCGATGGCGGGGTTATCCGCTTGATCTTCGTTGATTCCTAAAAGGGCGGGGGCTTTAGCTTGCAGATTGATCATAGCTCCGTTGCCGAAGGCGTCGGCGTAGTAGGCCGCCATAGATTCGGAGCCTAAATCCAGAGCCACGTAAACTTTATTAGGCATATCGTTACTCCATCGGGTTATTTGGACACCCCGGCCGGGTATGACAATGAAACTTCCGCCGGATTCCCTTTCTGCCGAAATTGGATAGTGATGAAAGAGGGTTCGTGCGGCAGCGTCGCCCAGTACGCCGGGATGTACTCGCGGTCCACCGGCAACCAGAGGATCGAATCAGACCCGCCGTCATGCCAATAAGCCTTTTGCTTGCCGTCCGAGCCAATCGCGATCGTGGCCCCCCGGTAGAAAAGGCGCTGCTTGAGCAGTGACGGCAATCTGAGGTTCAGCGCTTCCAGCCCCTGCTGCGGCACAAGCGGCGCGTCGAACGATAACTTACCCTTTCTTCTAAGGGGTATGGGGGAGAGCGTGCCGGGAATCTCGATTTTCAGGTGCGTGGCGAAGTAGCGGTAATAAATATAATAAGCGAGAAGGGCCAGGAGGAGCGCGGCCAGCAGCGCCGCGACGACGAACAAGACAATGTAGGTCAAGGTACATCGGGTCGGGAGGGGGGCCACGACCTCGTTCGGGGCGGTGGCGTAATTAACCGTCCGACTGCCGAGCAGTTGATCCGTCTGCTGCAACGAGACGTAAAGGACCGCCTTGAACGTCTTCGGGTCGCACGTGAGCGCCCTCTGGAAAACCATCGGCACTTCCACGCCCTGACCCGTGTGGGGCTTGCCGCCGTACTCCGCCGCCAAAGAAACCTCTGCACTTTTCGCCGACGACATCCACGTTTTAAAGTCCTCGCTCAGGGACGCGGTAAGTGCGCCCTCCGGCGTGTCCCCCGACTCCTTAGTCCAGCGTAGTTGTAAGTCGTCCAGCGGCCTGAGCCGTTTCCCCTCGTCCTCCCATTTAGCTCGGCCACTTGTTACGACTTCATATGCTTCTATGAAGACCGGCGCGTTCTGCGCACCGCCTCGAACTCCTTCGGCCCATGCCGGCTTGTTATTGCCTTGCCCGTCGGTGAATTTGTAGTCCCTGTCTATGGCAGACACCAGCGGCGACACCTTCTCGTAGTTATCTTTGGCCCAGCGGCGAACCATCTCTATCTCTTCAGTGAGGGAGTTCTCATTCGGCACGCCGTCGTGCACCACGATCATGAAAGTGCGCTGGTTGACCACGTCCTGCGATTTCGGCCGTGTTCTCTCCAGCGCGATCTGCTTGGCCCAAGACAATATCGTGTACTGATAGGTTTGAGTCGGGATCAGCTTATCTCTCAAGTCATCAACGCCCACGCCTTTCTTCCGTACTATTGCCGGGTGTATGAATTGCGTCATCAAGTCATAGTCCGCCAAACGGCTGTAAGCGAGTGCCCCCTCGCCGGTGACGACGCCGAAGTAATTAAGAGTGAGAAAATCTTGATCGGGGTCGTAAGGCGGGATGGCAGTTCCGAACCCGTTTTCATATATTCGCGGCATCAAATATTCAATCAATGCGCTTTCATAGAGCTTTCTCTTTGCCTCGGGCGTCACGGTTGACCCCGATGCGTCAATCAACAAAACATAGTGATTGGGGTGCGCGGCGGGTTGCAGGCTCTGCCCTTTAGCGATGTGAGCACAAGTCGCTAAAAAACAAAGACCAATCCACAGTCCGTGAAAGAATAGTCGGCGGATACTTATCTTTCCTTTTCGTGTGCTTATCAAATCAAGATAACTGCCGGGTCAGACATATCTGTAGCAGAACCGTGCAGCAGAAGGACCGTGAGTGACCCTGAAATGAAATGGCGGCATGAAGAGCTAATATAGCTATAGGCTAATAAGCACTCACGCGATTAAAAACTTAAAGAATGGAAACTGACAAAAGAGCGAAGCTGAGTTATCTACTCGAGACCCTTGTTAGCGAGCATGTGAGTATCAAGACTGAAAAGCGGAATTACTTATAGGCTCAAGATATTTCTTTGTCAAGAAAGATTTTATAGGCCCTAGGAAAGAAAATTTGTATCGCATAGCGGAAGTTATAACAATCTTTGCCAAACAGGACTCAAACTGTATCTGGACCTGAGAAAAGCTCAGTTCGTTCATAACCGAAACACTGTTTACCCTTCGATCCCTTGATGGGGCCTAAGCAGGATTCTATGTAAGTGAGTTTGAGCTGAGTCCACCGATCAGTACTCGCCCTTCAAAGAGAATCGCAAAATGGCTCATCGCTCCACTCCAGTTCTGGGAATGCCTATGGCTCGCCCACTTAACATTTAGATTTCGAGCGGACGCATATCGCTTTACTCTAAGCTGGCGGATTCTTGTGTTCCCCACCCATTCGTCGTAAGAATCATCCCAGCCGTAATAATGAATCAGATATTGTGAGTTCGCCCGGTCAGCATCAATGATGCGTCCCTTGTACCAGTCGCCTTCGGATTTGACCATGACGCGCTCGCCGATGCGTGGGTCGCGTTTCTCCTCTGCTTTGCTCAAGACCGTTAGCGGGCTGAAGTCGCCGGTCGTCGTGAACTGGGTGTGTTGCTGCTCGGCGAAGGACATGTCTTCTTTAACCTGATTAGCTAGTTCTGCCAGCGTGATCTGCCCGTCGCTGTTCGTATCCTCGTAGGCTTTGCCGCGAAGCGCCGCGAGCAGGCTTTCGGTAAATGTCCATTCGGCGGTGGAAGATTGATCGGCAGACGAGGAGGTCAGGGCTGCGTAGGAGACGCGCGTCGCGCGTTTTGTCAGGACTTCGACCAGCGCACCGGAGTAGCAGTTGTCGAGAGTGAGGAACGCACGCGACCCCTTAAAGAAACGCTCTATGCTGACGGGAATCGAGTTGACAGGCCAGCCGGGAACGCCCTCATCGCCAGCATCATAGCTTGCCAGATAGGTGTCGCCTTCGTCGGACTTGTAGCCGTGCCCCGTGTAATACAGGAAGAGTAAATCGCCTTTCCCTGCACGGGCGAGGAGTGCGTTGAGGGCACTCTGAATCCGTTTCGCGGTAGCCTCTTTATCGCGTAAGTAAACAATTTGCGCTGAGGGCACGCCCTGTTGTCTGAAGAAGGTGACCAATTCGGCATCGCGGCGGTTCTGCTGCGGAAACGACGCGAACATATCAGAGTGCTTCCAACGCAACGTCCCGACCACAAAGACCCAGGTTCTTTGCGGCTCCCAATCCCGCTTCTGGGCCAGCGCGGACGGCGCTGCCAGGAACAAGGACAGGGCCAGCAGCAGCAGATTTACAGATAGAAAACGTCTGGTTGTTTTAAGGAACACGTGCGGTTTTCACTTCCCCTCTGATAGACTTCAGAATTCCGCAGACTGGACTGGGGGCGGAATTATTTTTGCTATGCTAATAACAATACGTCCCAGAGTCGGACACGTGCGGTCAAATTGCTGGTTGAAAGAAGCTGCCTGATTAGTTAAACTCAATTTTACGGGCTTGCATCCTTCTGGCAAGCCTTAGGGCAATAATCAGAAAAGTACATTAAGCGTCTTCTCCAGTCCCCCGGTGAATATGCTTTTGCGCAAGGCTTGAGGCGATCCCCTGGTAATACTTTTGCGTCAAGCGTTTGCTGGAAAAGAGTTAATGAATAAAAATTTGAGTGCTTGTTCCCCAATCCCCTTTGGCAATCTGCGTTCGCGCTCCTCTCTTTCACCTCTCAGCCTTTTCCAGAGGCCAGAGATTTCAATCAGCTTCGCATTCACTCTGCTCTGCCTGGTCCTGAGCGCCTCTTCGGCTTCAGCGCAGACGCGACCCAAGCGCGCCAGTGTCACGCCTGAGGAACGTTTGCGCCGCATTGACAATCAAGAACAGGCAGGCGTTAAAGAACCCGGCATAGTGGATAAGGTGCCGGCGCAGCCTCATGTCAGGAAGACTGCGATGACCTATTCTCCGCGAGTTGGAAACAAGAGCGTAGAAGGTCCGGCACTGACCAACGACATCGTCATCATTTCGCGCGCGGAGGAAACCGCGCCCCTCCGCAAGCTCAACACTTTGAAAGCAGGGTCCAACATTCCCTCAATCTGGCCGGTGGCAGGAGTCCTGCGCAGCGGCGTCGGCATGCGCAACAACCCGTTTGGCGGTTCATCGGTGGAATATCATAAAGGACAGGATATTGCCGCTCCGACCGGAACGCCCATCAACGTGACAGCCGACGGCGTCGTCGTCATAGCCGGATGGGTGAAAGGCTACGGGAATGGAATCTACGTTGATCACGGCAACGGAATCACCACGCGCTACGGTCATCTTTCGCGGATAGATGTCGTGGTAGGGCAAACCCTCAAGCGCGGCGACCATCTCGGGCTCGTCGGCTCGACGGGACGCTCGACCGGCCCGCACCTGCACTACGAAGTTCGGATCAATGGGGAACCGACCAGCCCGATCCCGTATCTTCCGTTAGTCGCACCGCCGCTCGGCGCGAAGTGAGACGAGACGTTTGTTACCAGATTAGTGATCGGCAGGAATAAATCGAAGCGCCGCGAAGTTATCAATCAATAACTTCGCGGCGCTTCGATTTATCAGGCATCCGATTCGCAGCAGGCTTGAGCCCCTCAAGGATTAATCTAAATGCTGCGCTAAAATCCAGGGCATTAACTCCGACTCCCTGAGCACGTTAAGCCACACGTTGTGCCCCACGCCTTTATACTCACTATAACGAACTCGATTACCTTTCACGGCTTTTAAGGCTTCAACCATCTGGCGCGACTCGGTGACGGGCACGATCCTGTCATCCTCCCCGTGAAAGACCCATGCGGGAGTGCTCCCCACGCGCTCGGCGATAGGCGCAAAGCGATCCCCGCTTCGCAGCGAACTCCCACCACAAATAGAAATAAGCGCGGCAAACCTGCCGGGGTTCTCTGCCGCCATGTCCCAGACGCCGAAACCTCCCATTGATACTCCCGTCAAATATAGTCGCCTGGTATCAGCGCCAAACTCCTTGACGGTCTGATTCAGCGACGCCATCACCATTCGCGCCATATTCCGGGTCAGACCAGTAACTTCCTTTGCGGCATTGCGGGAGCAAAATAATTGCCGGGACCTGCTCTAAATATCCCCGCGCGAGCGTGCCTGCCGGGCCTTTACTTGGCATAAACCCGCCATCTCCCCGCTGCCCGATTCCATGAAGAAACAGAATAACCGGCAGCTTCTCCTGACCCTGAAGTTTTGCCGGAACGTAGAGTTGATAGCTGTAAGATTTATCGCCCAACTGAACGGTGCGCGTCAGGAGTCCTGACGTTTGCCCGTCAGCATAGACGGGCGAAGTAAACGCTGTCACTCCTCCCATCAGGAGTGAAAATAATAAGTTTCGCATGTAGAGATTCTTTACCCTTCCTTGTTGAGTTCTCTTTTAGAAGGCCGGATGAATATGAAATGTTGCCTGAGCTATCGAGATAAAGATTCAGGCATATTGGCCCGCAACGTAGCCGGAAGCCCACGCCCATTGAAAATTGTAGCCGCCCAGATGACCGGTGACATCCACCACTTCGCCAATGAAATAGAGACCGGGAACGTTTCTGGCTTCCATCGTTTGAGAAGAAAGCTCGCTGGTGGCAACGCCTCCCGCCGTCACTTCGGCTTTCCTGAAGCCTTCTGTCCCCGCAGGCACAAGTTGCAGGTGATGAATTTTTTGCGCGATGTCGGAAAGCTCTCTGTTCCCGTATTGCCTGACGGGTTTGGAGGCTGCGTATAGTTGACACCAAGCCTGCGCAAAGCGTCTCGGCCAGTGTTGCGCCAGAAGATTAATCAACTCGATCTCCGAATCCCGACTCTGTTGCAGAATATCGAGCGCATCTTCTTCGGGTAAGAGATTGATTGAGATTGGTGCGCCCGGCTTCCAGTAAGAAGAGATTTGCAGGATCGCCGGGCCGCTCAGGCCGCGATGAGTAATCAGGATGTTTTCACGAAACTCCGTGCCGAGACAATCCACAATCGCGTCAAGCGAGATGCCGCTCAACTCTGTGAGCGGTGTTTGTGAATTCAGGGTGAGAGGCACCAGCGCCGGTCTGGGTTCTTCAATTCGTAAACCGAACTGTCGCGCGAGGTGATAGCCAAAGTCGGTTGCGCCCAGAGTCGGGATGGACAAGCCGCCGGTGGCGATAACAAGCGAAGATGAACGGAAACTGCCCTGATTCGTCTCTACGCTAAACGCCGTCTCCTTCTTCACGCTCAGCACCTGACAACTACAACGAATTTCCACGCCCGCGCGCTCACACTCACCGAGCAACATCTCTATAATCTGCCGTGAGCTGCCATCGCAGAAAAGCTGTCCGAGCTTCTTTTCGTGATACGCGATGTTGTGTTTTTCTACGAGTAAGATGAAGTCTGAGGGTGTGTAACGAGCCAGCGCAGATTTGCAGAAGTGTGGATTCGCCGAGATGTAGTTTTCCGGGGACGTGTAAATATTTGTGAAGTTGCAGCGCCCGCCGCCGGAGATGCCTATCTTTTTACCAACGCGCTCGGCGTGCTCTAAAACAAGAACACTACGCCCGCGCTTTCCCGCCTCAATCGCGCACAAGAGACCCGCCGCCCCTGCGCCAATGACGATCACATCTTTTTCCAACATGCCCCGCTAGAGAGACGACTCCATTTCTTCCAAAACAAGACGCGCAAAGTTACGGCGTTGACTATTTCACCTCGGCTCACATGCAGCGGCAATTCATTATCTTTGCCGCGCCGACAGGCGTAAAACGGCCTCCGCTCCAACGGTATTGAACAACCTCATTGTGGTCACAGCGCGCATCGTTTCCATAGATGCGCTCAACGCCGATCATGCCGTTATAGACTTCGAGATAATGGTCTAATCGGCAGCTAATCGAATCCGCCACCACAAAAGTCGCAAGCAACAGCGGGCGTCCCTGCTGTAAGGTATACACACGCGCTTCGGCAGCGTTGGGAGATTGCGCCGCGCCATAACCCAAAACGAAAGCGACTTCATCTTTGCCGTCTCCCGTCAGATCGCCGTAGTAAGGGCCGTCAATCATTCCCAACTCCCACTGCGTCCCGGCGGCGGTTGTTTCCGCATAGTAACCATCTCTGAGTTTGTATGCTTTCGCGCCAAGCGTATATGCGAAGTTCTTGAAATCTATCTGCCGAATATCAATGATCGCTTGTTCACCTGATGAGGGAGACACACTTTTATTACGGGATTGCGCAAGGGCGTTTGAAGAGAACAACAAACAAAAGGTTAAGATAACGAAAGATCGTTTCAATACTATCCAAATCTCCTTTGCCGAAATGGTGGCTGATTATCGCTTGCTCAGAATAAATAAGCTATCAGAAAAAGAAGGCCGCTGCGCTTAATAGGTTCGCGCAGCGGCCTCTATTCGGTGAACGGTAGTTACAGGAGTTAAAGAGTTGCTGCTCTCTTCACCTGATAACCAACCCGTAGTTCAAACCGGTCAACACCTCTTAGTGGTTATTCATGTTTCCACGAGTGTTGCTGTTGGTCGTAGAAACGCCGGCAGTGTTCTTGTTGCCGTTATTATTGACGACGGTCGCCGTATTAGACGGATTCATTTCCGGTTTTTTACTAACGTTGGCGTTCGTCTCAATCACGCCCTCGCGTGTAGCATTGCTGCTATTGCTACTGTTTGCGCTGCTGCCGGTATTTCCGGTGTTAGCAGTATCACTGCTGCAACCGGCACCGATGCCTATCAGGGCGAGCAGGCACAAGGAAGCTAATGTTCGTCGCATGGATCCTCCCTCTTGTCAGATAAATCGCGGCTTAGCGGTAGACGTGCTCGCCTCGATTGGTTCTCCAATCGTTCTCGAAGTATTCAGCGTCCTCATCTGTACGGGAATTGACCCCCATCAAGATGCCGCCTTCGTTGATTCCCGTCTCGTATTCCTTAGCACGATCCTCAGGAATGCCAGAGCCGATGAGCGCGCCGATCAATCCGCCGGTCAATCCACCAGCGCCTGCGCCGGCGATACCTGCTGCGAGCGGGCCTGCGATGAGCAACCCGATGCCGGGCAACGCCACAGATGTGCCGATGGCTGCGATAGCGGCCAGCGTAGCGCCAACCGTGCCGCCGATAGCCGCACCCTTGCCAGCGCCTTCCCAGGCTTTGGTGTCGAGGTCGGTATCTGTATCATCAGAGAAATGTTTCTTGCGTGTGTCGTCAGACATCACCAGATTGAGATCATCTTTGCTGTAGCCACGAGTTGTCAGTGAGTTGTAAGCGCGTTCCGCACTCTCTCGATCCCTGAACAATCCAGTCACCATGCGTGAGCGTCCGGTGGACGCACCTGTTGTCTCTGCCATAATCTATTTCCCCTCTCAGTTTGTTCGTTTTTGAGATTACTATCTTCGGATAATCTCGATTAGACGTACTGAGCTGTACGGTTTTCGTATCATCTCAGTGCGTTCACGGTGTCAGTTGCAAGAAGCCTGCCACAACCAATTAGCAGGCAGGTGTGGAGAGTTAATAGTTGTAACCCTTCTCTCTTAATCGGCGTCTTACATATTGAGTCAAGCTCTCCCGCTAGGCGTGAAGGCGCCGGGGTTGAGCTTGGCTTATTTTGTTTGTAAAGGGGAAAAAGGAAGATGAAGAAATTACTGGCACTGACATTGTCACTGGCTTCAATTGGTTTTGTCGCATCGTCCGCACAGGCAAAGGCGACGAAAACATCCGTTGCTTCGGCGACCACTATCGCGGCCAATGCGCCTGAGCCGCAGTGGGGAAATCAAGGTCGAGACAGATGGGGCAGGCGCAATAACCGCCGTGCCCACGTCACGACGCAAACGCGCCTGGTGCGCTACGGCAGGCAACTCTTCCGCGAAACTTATCAGATCAGGTACTTGCCAAACGGCAGGACAACCACAAGGCTGATAAGCCGCGTCAGAGTCCGCTAAGCATTACGTAAAAACAGCAGCCGGGATGCTCGAAGGAATTCCTTCTGGCATCCCGGCCTTTACTTATCTAAAACTCCGTCACCCCGCTCAGGGTGCTGTCTCGACCACATACAAACTCCCGTCATCATCAATCGTGTAGAGTTTGTATCCGCTCTCAAACATGTGAATAGTATTGCCAAACACGGGTTTGCCCATTTCAACCCACGTCCCGCTTGTTAGTTGGCTCGCATAAAGCCCGCCGCCCCTGTTTATTGTGTAGAGCCGACCAGCCATAACTGCCACCGCACGAGTGCCTCTCCAGTCTTCAGCTTTGCCGACCAACCCCCAGCTCCCGGTTGTCGGGTTCACACGATAGAGGCCATCATCTTCAATTGTATAGAGCGAACCATCTGCACCGAACAGGTGACGCGTTTTGGCAAACTCCGGCTTGCCAATCTGCTTCCAGACGCCCGTTGCCGGATTGGTCTCATACAAGATACCGCTGCTTTCAACTGTGTATAGCCGCCCCTTCAGGATAGTACCCGCAATCGTGTTCCCCCACTCACCAGCCTGACCTACGCGACTCCACGCGCCGTTCATCTGGTTGACACGATAGAGACTGCCATCCCTCTCAATCGTGTAAAGATTTGGGTCAACGGCAAAGAGGAATCTGGTATTGGCAAACTCCGCCTTTCCGATCTGGCTCCATTTGCCGTTGGATAGATCGGTCACGTAAAGGGCACCGCTTGTCTCAATGGTATAGAGACGATTATTCGAGACGACCGCGCCAATCGTGTCCTTCCATTCACCAGCCTGGCCGAGGCGTGTCCGATCACCGACGTTAGCCCTGGCTTGTTGGAGAGCGCCTACGGACACCAGTAGCATTAAAAGACAAAAGCAATTAAAAAAACTTCTCTTAACTCGCGATATAGCTTTCTCGGTGGAACTCGTCTTGTAGCAGTGCAGACTTGCGTACATGCTGTGCTCCTTAATTTGGTTGGGGGGTCTCCGCCTTGATTTCGCGCAAGGGTGTCATATCTTTTATAGCGAGGCAACCCTGAAAGATGCGCCCATTTTCGTCTGGCGTTTAGATAAGAAGGTTGTAGAGCAGGACCTGGCGAGTTTTGGGCAAACGGCAGCCTTGCGGTCTCAGAGTTGAATCAAGGATTCTCTTCAAAGACAGGCGGCTGCTTCTCGGGCAATGTCAATTTACCGATGACACTCGGCAACAGTATCTTGAGTTGCGATTCATTAATCTGCGACACATCTAAGAACGTCCACTTGATACTATCCTTGTTCGAGATGGCAAGCAGGTAAGATTGCTGGGTCAAGACACCTTCGGGAGTTTTCACCTTCAAGGTGTAAGGGACGATGGCAAAAAATTGAGAGCCAATGGGCACGACTTCCTGCGGGACACTGATGGAGGTGGAAATGATCTCGGCACCGTGGTCCTTCATTTCCTTCACCTGTCCCTCGGTTACCGCGACCATCTTCGCTTTCCCGCCCATTAGTTCCACCAGCTTTGGGTAGGTTAAGTCAGCTAACTTTTGATAATCACCGCTGATGAAAGCATTGAGACTCTCTTCGGCTCTAGTTTTGATCTCTTCAACTTTGATCTCCTCCACCTTAATTTCTTCGCGCATCATCTGAGCACAAGAGATTGAAGATAAGAGAATGAGACCGGCTACAAGAGAAATCCTTTTATGCATATTCGCTAAACCTTTCATATAGCCGCCTGGCGACCGAGTTCATCCGCCCGCAAGCGTCCTCGAAGGTGAAAGACCGGTGGACTTCTTAACGGCGAATCATCGTTGCCAGCATTGTCGCAACTAACTTCGCCTCTTCACCCGCCCTGCCGTACACATCGCACCTCGTCACCGTCAACGTCTTTCCGGCCTTGAGGACTCTCCCCTCCGCCACGAATATCTCTCCGCCTGCCGGTCGCAGGAGGTTCACCTTGAACTCCACGCTCAGAACTTCAGAGTCGGCAGGCATCAGCGTGTACGCAGCATACCCGCAAGCGCTATCAGCCACTGTGGTGATGATGCCTGCATGAATGTACCCGTTCTGCTGCGTCAGGTCCTCGCGGAACGGGAGCATGATGTCAACCGCGCCGGGTTCGACGCGCCCAAGCGTTGCACCGATCAACTGCATCACGTGCTGCCGCGCAAAGTTCTGGCGAACCCGTCTTTCGTAGTCTGAATCCTGAGTTTGTAAGGGAATCATGCCTCAACAAAGTTAATAGCAGGTCGGTTTTCTTCGCAACTCCTGCCGCCGAACGCTTGAGTCATCCCGCGCCGAGCGAGCAGCACACAATCTGCAATTTATCACATCACGATGAAAGAGATGCTATCGAGGGGTCGGGTTGAATGAGTTGCGAGGCCTCAGTCTTAGCCGTTAGGTAGCCATGTTTCGATAATCTCTCTTAATTCGCTTTAGCAGATCGTCGCGCCAGCAGTGCAACTGGTAATCCGACCAACAAGGCGTGTCCAATAAATGCCGGCAGAAAAAGGCGTAAGGAGAACGACGGGCTAGAGCCGATGGCTGAAAGCGGGATGATGACATAATTCATCACCAGATAAGCAATCATCCCGTAAATTAATCCGCTTACAACGGCGTGATTAATCAAGACCGGCAATTTCAGACTGACCACGTAATAAACTGCGGCGATGCATGTCGCCACCACGAAATGAAGCAGAATGCCGAGCAAAAATGTCTGGATTCCACCTTCAAACGACGCCTTGCCGAGCAATCCCGAAGCGACGGATTGGAAAATCCGCATCGGCTTTGCGCCCAATATTAGACCGTAAAAAATAAGAGCAAACAGCCCGTCCAATATCCCGACGACCAAACCACCATAAAGAATCGTGTCAAGAGCGCGAGGGCGTCTCGCGCCAGATGCGTCATCACCGGAATGTGCGAAAGCGTGATCACTCATAATTTTTCTCTTTCTTCTGAACGATACCGTAAGGTAGAAGCATAGCGCATAGTAGACATACTAATAGCTACCAGTAAAGACGCCCATTTAGCCATCTTTAGTTTTTATTCCTGCCAAACAGCCACAGGATGAAAAGAATAAAGAGCCGTGCTGATTTTATATTTATTCTTTACGCTGTCCATCCCTGATTGAATCCGCTTTTGCGCTGCTCGGCGGTTCGGTTTGGTCAACAACTCTTAAACTCCTTCCTGAACTTAACAGACGGGGCGGATTTCTGTTTTAATAAAGCTCTGATGAAACGTAAACGTAAATTTATCGCGCTCAGCCTTCTGCTCTTCTGTGTCGCCATCGGCGGCTTTCTTTTCTGGACGTACCGAGAGCTTCGCGTGCCCGTCGCACATGACAAGGCTGACAAGTATATTGAGATTGCTCGCGGCCTGTCACCATCACAGATCGTGGGTAAGCTCGCCTCCGAAGGCATCATCAAACGTGAGTGGCCGCTCCTGGCCTACATGAAGCTGACGGGCGCGGGCGCACGTCTCAAAGCAGGCGAGTATCGCTTTCCTTCTCCTATCTCGCCGCTCGACGCGCTCAGGAAACTGGAAGAGGGCGAGGAGCGTCTGAGTCGCTTTACCATCATCGAGGGCTGGTCGCGCTTTGAGATTGCAGCCGCGCTGGCGCGCACCCCTGAACTGAACTTAGAGAGCGCCGATCAGGCTCTGGCGCTGATGAATGACGCAAGCGCCATTCGTGATCTCGACCCGGAAGCCACCAATCTTGAAGGCTATCTCTACGCGGATACATATAACTTTCCGCCCGACGCGACGGCCTCCTCTATGATCGCCGCGATGGTGAAGCGCTTTCGCCAGCAATGGAAACCCGAATGGACGGAAAAGGCTCGCTCTCTCGGGATGTCGCCGCGCCAGATAGTGACCGTCGCATCCTTGATCGAGACTGAGGCGAAATTGCCGGAAGAAAGACCCGTCATCGCGTCTGTCATTTATAATCGCGTCAAGAAGAATATGGCGCTTGGAATTGACTCGTCCGTCATCTACGCCTCTAAGCTCGCGGGAAAATGGAAGAACGATGGGAAGGTTTATAAAAGCGATCTGGACCGGCAGTCGCCTTATAACACGCGGCTGAACGCGGGGTTGCCGCCCGGCCCTATCGCCTCGCCGAGTCTCAGTTCATTGCAGGCCGCACTCAATCCTTCTCAAACGGATTATCTCTACTACGTTCGTGAGCCTGCGCGGAACGACGGGGCACACAATTTTTATAACAACGCGGCGGACTTCGAGCGCGGGGTGCAGGCTTTGAGAAACTGGGAGCGCGAGCGGGATGCGCGCGCCGGTGAGAGTAGAACTGAAAGCGGTCAATAAATCGTTTGAGGCTCGCCTTGTTTTCCACAGACTGCTTGAATTGCGTGAGGCTTTGATTTATGCTCCGAAGCGTCTCTCGCTAATCGGCATTGAAAGTTCTCCAAGGCGGCTGTTCGTAATCAAAGGCGGTAAAAAGTGAAAAGAATAATCTCGGTCATTTTCGTGCTAGGGCTCGCTTCCATCAGCGTCTTCGCTCAAGGGCCGGAAAAGGGCGTTGATAACCAGAACCAAGGCATCCGCGATCAGGGGAATAGCCGCGCTCCAGCCAACAACGGCGCGAAGCAGGACACCGGAGCGGGTAGAGGAATTGATTTTGGCAAAGGCCGCACGCATGCTCCGCCGCCGATTCCTAATCCCTACAGATTTTCAATCCGGCGCGACACCATCATCAAGGCAGCCGAGGAACTCATGCGTGACCGCAAGTTTGTCCTCGATACGGCGGCTTCCAGACCTGACGAAGGAATCCTGATTAGTCAGCCATACGTTTTCACAAAGGGGGCTGTCGTCGCAACTTCGGAACTGGGCCGTTACGCCGAAATCACAGACCTCAACTCGCGCGGGTGGACGCGTGGTCGCTACATCCTGATTGTCGAAGTTCAGCCGATTGACGGCAATAACACCAACGTTTCGGTCAACGTCAAACTCGAAGGCCGCAGCGATGGCGCTTCCGGCCCGGAGTGGGTGACGCTGAAAAGCACGGGCGTCGCCGAAGAAGAATTTCTGACTCCACTAATCGAAAATCTCACGGGCGCGCCGCCGCCGGGACGCACTCCCTCGCAATAGCAGACAAGGAGCGCTTTTCTCTCAATTAGTGGAATCCATTTTTAGAGCAATGCTCTTTTATTACAACCTTTACCTCCCCAGACCTCACCGTATACCTCAACCCGGCGAGGACGTTTTAAGATGATTACTCCAGACAGCATTAGCGATAATTTCACAGAGACAGACAACGACGGGACAAGGCGTGGTCGTTCGTCCTTAATAAAAATTGTCTCGATTGTCCTGGCGCTGGCAATCACCGCCACGCTGCTCATCGGCTTCCTGGTCTGGCGAAAGCGTCACGAAGAGCGAGTTGGCGTTGGGGCACAGCCGCAACCAAAAACCGTCCGTCCGGCGCTTCCGACCAAGGTGCAGGTCTACATGGATGAAGCAGTCCGCAAAGGCCAGCAAGCCCAGATTAGCGGCACAGTTCACAACATCTCCAGCGAAGCCCTTTCAAATATAGCGCTTGAAGTCGAGCTAACCCGCCGTAAAGACGCAGGCACAGAGGTGCGCTCGATGGAGGTTGAGCCAAGGGAGCTTGCCCCGGATCAGAAGGGACGCTATCAGCTAACGCTGACGGGCGACTACAGCAGCATCAAAATACTGAGCATCAAATCCGGCCCTGATTCCACCGAGATAGGTTTCAAGAAAGCTCCCGGCATTCCCCGCCCTGTGGAACGCCCGCCAGAGGGGAAGACCATTATCGTCAACCGACCGTCAACACCGAAGCAGGGTGAAGAGTTCATCAACACTCCTGACAACCCTGCGAGAATTCCCTAAGGCTTGAGACAAATATTTTCAGGTTTCTCATTTGAGCCATCTTTAATCCGTTTGGCCGCGTCCGTCTTAATGTGATGAATGAGGAGTCGGCATGGCGACATGCTTCAAGTTATTCTTTGAGTCGCGCGAGCTAACCTGAAAAATAGTTATTGTTAACCGTTTAGCCCTGTTATCGAAGACGAGACCGTTTGCCTTGAATCTTAAGAGACTAAAGAGCCTGACGGACAACCATTCATTCCCTATCAATCGTCCCAGAGTTGCTTCAAACGACATGCTTGATGTGCTGAGAAGGTTTCCGCTACAATCCGCGCATCGAGCAGGACTTTACTGAACAGATTCCTTTAAGGTAACCCAGATGCTATTTCGGACACTGCTTCTCCTGGCTCTCGTCACCGGCATCAGCGTTGTGGCGCAGGCTCAAACTCGCAAACCGTCCCGTCCTCTGCGAAATCCCAATGATGCGGTGAGTGCGGAAAAAGCCGCGCCCGGCCCTGATTCCAAAATCATGGTGGGTACGCCCGAAAGCGGAGATGCTGGCGCGTCAGGATGTCAGGGCTGCCGAGAAAGATCACCTGGAGAATCTGGAGCGCGCGCGCGAGGCCGCGCAGCTCAGCACGGAAATTCGTGATGCTTACCTGCGCAACAAAGCATTTAGCCGCATTGAGCAAAAAAAGCTGGAGCGGCTGGAGAAGGTGACGCGCAAGATTCGCAGCGAAGCCGGAGGCTCTGACGGAGAGGTCACGATAGAAGACGTACCCACGCAGATCGAACCTGCGCTCGCGCGCATTGCCGAGATTTCCGACAAGATGCGTAAGGTGGTTGAGAAAACGCCGCGCCAGGTGGTCTCTGCCTCTGTCATCGAGCGTGCCAATGAGCTGCTCGAAATCATTCATTACCTACGCACCTTCACACGCTGACCTAAGATTCCCAGAAGATGTCAACTTACCGGCGAAATATCACACCCCTCAGACATTCTCTTTACGGACTTGTCGCCCTGCTGACAATCTTCCTGTCCTTCCCTGCTGCTTATGCTCAACAGTCTCAGGACGACGACGATGAGGTCGTGCGGGTCAATACCGATCTGGTAGTCGTCAATGTCACGGTGACTGACAACGTGGGAAAGTATGCTCGAGGTTTGCGTCGTGCCGATTTCAAACTGTTTGAGGATGGACAAGAGCAGAAGATTTCCAGCTTCGGAGCGGAAGAGACGCCTTTCGCCGCAGCCGTGCTACTGGACTTTTCCGGCAGCATGGATAAACGCGTTTCGATGGCTCGCGCGGCGGCGATTCGTTTTCTGGACGGATTGCGCGAGGAGGATGTCGCGGCTGTTTACAAGTTCGATTCCGAGATTGAGCAGCTCCAGGATTATTCGCCGAGCCGCGATCTCGCCCCGCTCGCTTTCGGGATGCGCGCCAAGGGCATGACCGTGCTCAACGATGCAATCCTGCGCGCTGCCGAAGACCTTTCGCGTCGCCCTGAGAAACGGCGCGCGATTATAGTGCTGTCCGACGGTTTCGATACGAAAAGTTCCGCTTCGATGGAGAAAGCGCTGGCTGCCGCCTTCAATGCAGGTGTCACGATCTATACGGTGGATATGTCTTCGCCAGAAACTTCATCTGTTCAAGCGAGGGCGCAAGCTGCCGGAACGCTGCGAAACTTCGCAAACAAAAGCGGCGGACGGTATATCTCAACGCCTGGCGGACAGGCACTGCGCGACGCCTTCGACAGCATCCTCAAAGAACTCGGCAATCAGTACACGCTCGCCTACCGGCCATCAAACCGCGCCCGCGACGGTAGCTTCCGCGAAATCGAAGTCAAACTCGCCCGCGCCGAACTCATCGCCCGAACACGCAAAGGCTATCGCGCACCAAAAAACTAGGGCGGTTTTCAGTTGAGCGTATGGAAGAAACGGAATAGCATCAAGCATGGCTTACGCTCGTGCGTGGTTCACATATTGTGGTTATGCCTTACGTTAATTTGAAAACCGCTCTATAAGCTATCTCAAAAATACGAACCCGAAGTCGCGTGCTTGAAAAATGCTCAAGGAAACCACATTTCCGAATTTGAGATAGCTTCTAATTATTAGAAAGTCAGCGAAGCTATTCGGCGGAAAGCAGCCGCGCCTCTGCCAGCGACTTGCGGAAGATTTGCACCGCCCCCTGGATTTGTTCCTCGGTGTGTGTCGCCATCACCTGAAAGCGGAAACGCGCACGGCCTCTGGCGACCGCCGGATATTCCACCAAATTAGCAATCAGCCCGTTCTCTTCCAGCAGTCGTGCCGTCCACTTTGCCAGTTTGTCATCACCAACGCTGACGGGGACAATCGGTGAAGGCTGGCCGTAGCATTCAAGGTCACAGGCGGCAAACAATGCGCGTAGCTGCCGGATGTTGGCCAGCGATTTTTCACGCAGGCCCTCACCCTCGTCGGAGCGAACGATACGCAGCGCCTCATTGACAACTCCGGCTTGAATCGGCGAGAGCGCGTTAGAGAAAGCATGTGAGCCGCCATAGACACTGATGAAGTGTTTGACCGAAGAGTGATGGGTCGCTAAGAATCCGCCGTTACTGGAAAACGTCTTGGAGAAAGCGCCGACCACCAGATCAACTTTGCCCAGCATCTCCTGAATTCCGATCTGGCCTGTGCCGCCCGGCCCCGAAGCGCCGAGGTCGTGCGCCACGTCCACCAGCAAAACGGCATTAAATTCGCGACACACTTCCTGAAGCGAGAGAATATCGGGGCTGTCGGAATCCATCGAGAAGATGCCTTCTGTGACCACGAGAATCGCATTCGTCGTATCCTTGGCCCTGATTTTTTCGAGCTTCCGGCGAGCGTCCGCAACGTTGTTGTGCCGGAAGAAGGTGTGTTTCTGCGTGGCCGCACGCGCGCCCTGCATCAGGCAGGCATGTGCGTTCTGATCCAGCACGACGTGATCGTTTGGGCGCACGAGGCCAACGATAGCGCCGAAGCCTGCGGCCCATCCCGTCGGGAAGAGTAGAATGTGGTCGGTTTGTAAAAGCTCTGCGAGTGATCTTTCGAGTTGACGAGAAAGGCCGGTGTTCCCCTGTAGAATGGCGGAGGCGGCGCTGTGCGGGCCGTAATCGCTTAAAGCACGGATGGCCGCTTCATGGATAGCCGGGTGCGATGCCAGCCCCAGATAATCCTGCGAGCCGAAGTTGAAGCCTTCGACAACAATACCGTTCTGGCTCTTGACTCTGGTCAGAGGCGAAGGCGAGGCTTCGAGCGAGCGGCTATAGGGCCACGTATTTAACTCGATACGCTGGTTGATCCAGTCGCCGAGCGGACGCGTGCGCTCGGTCAGATGCGCCCCCTTCGGGTGGGTGAACATGCCCAGATGCTTCGTAAAGGCATCCGTTTCGTTAATATTGATAGTTACTTCTTCGAGGATCAAGAGATTATTCCTTTCAGGTTCTGTTTCTATAAATGTCTGTGACGCTTCATTAATTGAGCGAGAGAGACACAGTTCAAGCTATGCTGAACGTTAAGGGGGAATAATGGTTCAGCCGGACGCACAGAAAACCACGCTCCGATTAATGCCCTGAGGTGGGTAATAATGAAGAGAAATCTTCGGGTGTTGCAGACGTATCTGGGCCGGAAAAACTACTGCTCAGCTTTTGACTTGAAGACGAGATGAGCTGCGATTGAAGATCTACTGTATTGTTCTCAAATCGTTATCGGGTGAATGAGGTCAAAAGAGCGAGACTCTAAACTTCGTGTAGAGAGCGCGCATAGTAAACTTATCAAGTTAAAATGTCAACGGGGGGAAAGCCGCGTCGAAGTTAAAGGAAGGAGGCCAGGGGTCGTGCGCGATCAAGTCTTCATCAGCTACAGCCACACAGATCAGAAATGGCTGCGGAAACTTCAAACGCACCTCAAGCCGTTCGAGCGAACGCATAAGATTCAGGTCTGGGATGATACCGGCATCGTAAAAGGCAGAGGATTTTACCTGACCACTGACCTCTGACCCCTGCTTTATATACTGGTCTCGTTCCGCGACTTTTCCTGATGATATTCAAGAGCCAGTTGGATGAGGCGGTCAATGACTTGTGAGAAAGGAACGCCGGAGGCGGCCCACATCTTGGGATAGCCTGAGACATCCGTGAGGCCGGGCATGGTGTTCAATTCGTTGATGAGCAGTTCATTCGTGTCGCGGCGCAGGAAGAAATCCACGCGGGCCAGTCCCGTGCCGTCAACAGATTGAAAGGCGAGTGTCGCCATCCGTTGGATGCGCCGTATCACAGCTTTTGAAAGCGGAGCGGGGACGACGAACTCGACGTGCCCGGTGTTCGAATACTTCTCCGTGTAATCGAGAAAGGCCGCTGCTTTGTCGCGCACCACGTACTCACCGGGCAAGCTCGCCTCCGGCGCTTCATTGCCCATCACAGCACATTCAATCTCGCGTGCATCCAGTCCTTCTTCAATAATCACTTTGCGGTCGTAACGCGCTGCCAACTCAATCGCCCGCGCAAGAGAAGCTTTATCTGTCGCCCTGGAGACGCCAACGGACGAACCTAAGTTAGCGGGCTTGACGAAGCAGGGAAAGCCGAGTTCGCGCACCGTCCGGCGCAAGATAGACTGGCGATCATTCTCCCAGGTCTTTCGCAGAAACCAGATATGGCGACAAATCGGCAACCCTGCTTCCTTGAAGAGAGCTTTCATCGTCACCTTGTCCATCCCGCAGGAAGAGGCCAGCACGCCGCAGCCGACGTAAGGCATCCCAACCATCTCAAGCCACCCTTGAATCGTGCCGTCTTCGCCGTATGTTCCGTGTAGCACCGGAAAAACGACATCGAGCGGCTGCGCTTGATCGAGCTCGTAATCCTTGCGCTCAGCGACGAGACCGTTGCCCGATAGATCACCAATGAGAGCGGAAGGCTGACGCTCTTCGGAGATCACTTCGTCGGTCAGCAGCCCTTTTGTTTCCGCAGGCAGAAGACGCGTCGCTTCGGCGGGCGAGAGCCACTTCCCTTCCTTCGTGATGGCAATCGGCACGACCTCGTACTTGCGCGGAGAAAGCGCATCAATCACCGCACGCGCCGAACGCACACTCACCTCATGCTCGCCCGAACGCCCCCCGAAGATCACTCCAACGCGCAACTTTTTCATAAAGAAAGTCTAGCAAGTCTATCGAGTCCAGCGAGTCTGGCGAGTCAAGGCGAACTTGAGATACGATAGACTCGCCCGACTCGACAGACTCGACAGACTTCTTTTACAGGATCGTTTTTCCTAAAGCCGAGAGAATCAGTTCGACGCCGATTTCCGCCGTCCGGTTGTTGCTGTCGAGCGCCGTATTGATCTCGACGAGTTCGAGCGAGCGCATGCCGCCCGTTTCGGCGATTTTCTCCAGCGCCAGGTGCGACTCGCGGTAGGTTAAGCCGCCGCGCACGAGCGTGCCGGAGCCGGGAGCGTCGCCGGGGTCTAAGGCATCGATGTCAAACGTCACGGTGTATCCGGCGGAGGCGCGCGAGGCAATGGCTACCGCTTCGTCAATGCAACTGCTCATCCCGCGCTCGTCCAGCTCGCGCATCGTGAAGAAGCGCATGCCCAGTTGCCGGATCAACGCGCGTTCGCCCTGATCTAAATCACGCGCGCCGATGTGCGCGCAAAAACGCGGGTCGAGCTTGGGCGCAAAGCCTGCAACGTGCGTCAACTCCGGCGCACCGTACCCCAGCAACGCCGATAAAGGCATGCCGTGAATGTTGCCTGTGGGAGAAGTCTCAGGCGTATTCATATCGGCGTGAGCGTCGAACCAGATCAGGCCGAGCGTTTGATTTTGCTCGCGGTAGAAAGAGGAGACACCGGCAATCGAGCCAATGGCGATTGAATGATCGCCGCCCAGCACGAGCGGGATTTCTCCACCGGCGAGAATATTATGAACCTCCAGCGCCAGTTCTTCGCACACCGCGCTAATCTCCCGCAAGTATTTCACCTTCTCAATCGGCTCAGGCGGCAGTTGCGGTCGCGTAATCCGCATGTCGCCGAGATCGCGCACCTCGTAGCCAAGCTGCGCGATGCGTTGATTAAGACGCGCCACGCGCAACGCAGCTGGCCCGATGTCCACACCCGCCAGGCTTGACCCGAAGCCGAGCGGCACGCCGAGAATGCTCACGCGCCGCCCCACCCCCGGACGATCCGAAGAAAGAGTTTGCGGTTGCTGCTGTGTCGTTAAAACTTCGCTCATAGAACCCCAGGTTAATAAATCAATTTATCTGCGCCGCATTGACGACAGCTATAAAGAAACCCCTTTGGCCTTTTCATTGATAATCGAAACCGCCTGCTCCGGCGTCTGAGCAAAGTCGAGCACCCTGACATCGGTTTCGCTGACGACCAGATGCTGACGCCACGCTTCGACAATCGGCGGCCAGCACTCTCCCAGAAGAACAAGCGGGCGCGGTTCAATCACATGAGTTTGCAGCTTATTCCAGACAAGCGAGACTTCTGTCACTGTGCCCATCCCGCCGCGCAACGCAATGAAGCCGACAGAACGCATGATGAGGTGTTGCAGGCGTTCGTAAAAATGCGAGGTCGCAACTTTGTCCGTCAGGTAGCGGTTCGGTTCGGCCTTGAACTGGTTCATCACGATGCCCAGCACGCGCCCGCCCTTCTCTCGCGCGCCGCGACTCGCCGCCTCCATCACGCCCAGATAGCCGCCCGTGCAGATCGTGTATCCGGCTTCGGCCAGCAACTCGCCCACGCGATGCGCCTGCCCGTACTCGGTACATGATTCGTCGCAGCGCGACCCGCCAAAGATAGTAACAATGCGTTCGTGAGTATCGGTCATAAATCCACACTCGCTTGGCTCTCTTGCTTAAGCGAAAGATCAACCTTATGGCACTGTGCGGCTGGCCAGATCGCGCACGGCCTCAAGATGATCTTTGCTCAAATCGAATTCTGTCTCGCCCAGTTTCATCTTAACCTTCTTAGCATTCGCCAGCCGTAAAAACTGCTCATAGGGAATCACCAGTTCGAGCGCCCTGCGCGTGTAACGCTTGTAAGCGGTCCGCACAATGACTTCCTGCGTTCCCAGAACCTGCATCTTTCCTAAAGTAATCCGCTCTCCGTCAATTTTAGCGCTCAGCAGATGATCTCCATACTGCTGCGGCTCAAGCGCTATATAGGTAAAGCCGATTGAGACGTATTGAGGAGTCGCCAGCTTCTCACCCGGATAACCGAAGAACATCGTCAAACCTAATCTATCCTGTTGACGCGGCTTGGATGGCGTGTCCTCCCAGACGGGTCTGGGGTCTTCAACGTCTTCGACATCCATCAACTGAATCAGAACTATGGTTTTGTCTTTACTCTTATCATATGTGCTGACGATTTTGCCCGCATACTTGAAGTTTCGTTTTGCAGGCGGCGTAAGCGCCCCTTGCGCCAGCCCAAACGTCGCGCAGAGACAAAGCAGGATAGAAGCGTGTAATAATTTGATGAGGAATTTCACGAGGGCTCCTTTCCTTGCATCCATATCATAAACGCGAGCCGGGCAATTCATGGCTTGAGGCGATACAGCATTCTCGGAAACGGAATCGTTTCGCGAATATGCTCGATGCCGCACATCCAGGCCGTGCAGCGTTCGATGCCCATCCCGAATCCGGCGTGTGGGACTGAGCCGTAGCGACGCAAGTCCAGATACCAGTCAAACGCCGCTTCGGGCAGTTGGTGCAACGCTATCTGCTCACGTAAGAAATCCAGCGAGGTTGCGCGCTCGCCTCCGCCGATGACTTCGCCGTAGCCTTCCGGCGCGAGCACGTCAACGCCGAGCGCAAGCTCTGGCCGCTCCGCGTCACGCGCCATGTAAAAGGCTTTGACCGCCGCCGGGTAGTGATGAACCATGACAGGCTTATCATACTTGCTCGAAATGTAGGTCTCGTCCGGTGCGCCGAAATCGCCGCCCCACTCAAAGCGCGTCTCAACAAGCCCTTGCTCAAAGCCTTCATGCAACAGCCTGACGGCATCGTCGTAATGCAGGCGCGGGAAGGGTGCAATAATGGCTTCGAGCTTTGAAGTGTCGCGCTCTAAGATTTTCAACTCTTCCGCTCGATCCTGAAGCACGCGCGCGGCGATTGATGAGAGAAATCGCTCGCACAGGTTCATCACATCGTCGAGCGTGGCATAAGCCATCTCAGGCTCGACCATCCAGAACTCCGTCAGGTGGCGGCGCGTCTTGGATTTCTCGGCGCGAAACGTCGGGCCGAAGCAATAGACTTTGCCGAAGGCGGCGGCGGTCGCTTCATTGTAAAGCTGGCCGGATTGCGTGAGATAGGCCTTCTGGTCGTCGAAGTAGTCAACTTCAAAGAGCGTGGTCGTGCCCTCGCAGGCAGCTGGCGTGAAAATCGGAGCGTCGGCGAGCGTAAAATTATCCGCATCCAGAAAATCGCGCACGGCTTTAACGACCGTGTGGCGCACTTTCAGGATAGCGTGCTGGCGGCGCGAGCGCAGCCACAGATGGCGATGATCCATCAAAAATTCCGTGCCGTGCTCTTTCGGCGTAATCGGATAATCATGCGCCGGTTGGACGACTTCCGCCGACACAACATCAATCTCAAAGCCGCCGGGAGCGCGTTCATCCGCCCGCACCGTGCCCCGCACCACGAGCGCAGATTCCTGACCCAGACCTTTGAGAGCATCCCAGATTTCTTCCGAAACGGCTTTCTTGAAAACCACGCACTGCACCACGCCCGTTCCGTCTCGTAGCTGCGGAAACAAGAGCTTCCCGCTCGAACGAAGATTGTAGAGCCACCCCTTGAGCGTGACTTCCTCACCCACATGCGCCGATAGTTGGTTGATGTATGTCTGTTCCATAAAAAAGTGGTGATTGATGAGTAATGAGTGCTGAGTGAAAAGCAGTTTCTGACTATTCTTCACTCATGACTCATGACTCATCGCTTCCCATCCGTTCCGTAATCGCTTTTCTCAGAGCCGGGAAACGTCCGAGCCATTCCGCTGCCTGGAGAACTATCTCGAAAGTCGGTTTGATGAATTGAGCGTAGGTCGCGCCGCGCCCGAAGACGGCGGTTTGACAAGAGAATGTTCCGATGGCTTTCAAGCCGCGCTGCACGCTCATCAAACGAAACTCGCGCGCGAAATCGTCAGGGTCTAGAGCGTCAAGGCCGCGCCGTCGCCTTTCTTCCAGCAGAAAGAGACGGTGTGCGCGCACCTCCGCCAGCGATGGAGGTTGAGGCTGGCGGTCTAAAAGCAGCGTCACCAGGTCATAGCTCGCAGGCCCCATCCGCGCATCCTGATGATCCAGAACTCGCAATCTGTTTTTTTTGTCAACCATCAGGTTGAACGTATGATAATCCCTGTGACAGAGAACGCGCGGGCGCGCGGAGAGTTCGGCGGCGATGTCGTTCATCTCCGCTTTCAGTTCCGCAGCCTCGCCATGCGACAGCTTCTCGCCACGCAAACTCCCAAAATAATGCTCGAAGAAGAAATTCAATTCCCACGCCAGCTTTGCTTCATCGAAGGCCAGACGGCTGGAGATTGAGTTGCGCTCGTAAGCCCTGCCGGTCGCGGCCTGAATCTGTGCAATCAGGCTGATGGCCTGATCTTTATACGCTTCGCAATCTTCTTCGGACGCGGATTCGTAAACGAGGCGGAGTTGGCGGTCGCCCAAATCCTCCTGCACGATGATGCCAACGCTAGCGTCCACCTCCAAAACCTCTGGCACTGGCAGCTCGGATTCGAGAAATAGCCGCGTGACATCGAGGTAGGGGTGAAAGTTGGGGTCGAATGGCTCAGGGTAAACGGCGGCGATGGCCGTCTTTCGCTTCCAGGGAAAACGGAAATACTCGCGCGTCGAAGCGTCGGGCGTGAGAGCATGAATGTCAGCTTCATTTACTTTGCCATGCGCGGCGAGAAAGCGCAGCAACCTCTCTCTCGCGGAGGAATCAAAGGTATTCGTCGTGGCAATTGGAGATTGACTCATGCAATGAAGAGACTCGGCTTCGGGGTTTGTTTATCGAATCGAGCATGTCAGATTAAAGGCTCGAAAGAGTCCCGGCGTTTCCTTGTTCTCAGAATTTGAGGATTGTATCACTGAGAGAGGGGCACGACAAAGTTACCCCCACGAAACTCGCCCTTGAGAGCCTTTGGCGGAGGCGTCGCCTCGCGCACAAGCTCCGCCCGAACAACCGCAGCGTTCTCTATACTCTCGCCGGAACTGACAACCACGCCGTCCCCAAGCACAGCGCGATGCACACGCGCGCCCTCTTCAACGCGAACGTTATCCCACAACACGGACTCACGCACTTCGGCAGCGGGAGAAACGAGGCAGCCCTCGCCCATGTCCACATCGCGCCCCAAGTCTTTAAGCAAAGCGAGGCTGATCTCAAGATAACGCGGGATGGTCGAAAGCTCGTACCATCGCCCCGTTGCCACGTGAGCGACTATCTTTTCGCCCTGTGCGATGGCCTGCGGGAACACGTCTATCACCGAATGCGAGAAGACGCCGCGCGGGATGTAATCGAAGATGCGTGGCTCGAAAATCTGAATCCCCGTGAACATCAGAGGTACGTTCTTTTCATCTTCCTGCTCGCGCTCGGCAGTGGAGACGGGAGCGGGCATGCCGCCGAAGCCCGTGATGAGGCCGTCCAGCGTCTCGACCTGGCTAAAGCGTTCACGCCTCGCGTTGGGCAATAGCACGAGTGTCGCCAGCGCATTCATGCGGCGGTGTGTTTCCAGAGCTTCTGTCAGATTAATGTCTGTAACTATCTTGCCGTTGACGACGAAAAATGTTTCCCCTTCGAGCAGGTGTCGCGCGTTATCAATCGCGCCGCTTGTGCCGAGGATAGTTTCCTCTTCGACGTATTCGAGATGAACCCCGAACCGGCTGCCATCGCCCAGCGCGGCACGCACGGATTCAGGCTGGTGATGCAGATTGACCACCACCTCGCGGCAACCGAAGCCGCCCAAGTATTCCGCGACATAGCCGACGAGTGGCTTGCCCAGAAAAGGAATCGCTGGCTTAGTCCGGTCAACAGTCAACGGCCAGAGCCGCGTACCATAACCGGCAGCTAGAATCATTGCGCGCATCTTGAATTTTGAGGTTGTTAAGACGCCTGTGACGCATCGCGCATCACGAGATCGAATGTACCGGGGGCGACTTTGCGGAAACGTCCGTTGCGATTGAGCGAGACAGCGATGCTGATGGTGGGGTTGTGGCCTGTGAAGTTGAAACTGCCTTCGAGCAGGCGAGTATAAATCTCGTTGACGTGAAGCGGCTCTCCCGCCTCACGTAGAATCATGGTCGTGGCCTGCGGAATCGTGCGGTCGAAAAACCTGTCGCTCGTGACTTCGATTTCCGGTGGCACAGGCGGAATATGATGGCGCGGAATGGTTGTTCGCGGCGTAAATCCACTTGACGATGCATCCCTCCGCATCGCCGCTTCGATCTCCGCGTCAGACGGAGAATTGACGGGAGCAGATTGCGCTGTCAGCACCGACGACAAGAGACGGACGACCGCCGCTTCGGTCTGACTGGTCAGCGTGTCCATTTCCGCAAGCTCGGCGCGCACCGTTTCGGCCTCGGCCTCCAGCTCCGCGAGCCGCGCAGCCAGACGCGTCCGCGCAGCCCGCGTCTGCCGCAAACTTTGCTCAAGTGTCGAAATTAGATTATCGCTAGGCATCCTGGCGTTTTGGTATTTGCGATTTTAGATTTTAGATTTGCGATTGGATAAGGACTAAAGATTAAAAATTTAAGTTCTTGTCCTCTTCCAATCAAAAATCTAAAATCGCAAATCTAAAATTCCCTTACCTGTCCCGTTCAATAATATAACTCGGAATCGAGTGTAAAGCATCAGCATAATTTGACGAAGGCAGCACGGCGAGAGCATCGCGCGCAGCTTCGGCATAATGGGAGGCGCGCTCACGCGCACGATCAAGCGCGCCCGTGCGCTCGACCCTCTCAAGCAGGGATTCACGCGTTGCCTTTTGATAGCTTCCTTCCCGCATCACCGTCTGCACCGCCGCACGCGCCTCGCTGTCACTTTCAAGCAGATAGATTAAAGGCAGCGTCAGTTTGCCTTCGAGCAGATCAACTCCGGCGGGCTTGCCTAAGATTTCATCCGAAGCCGTGAAATCCAGCAGGTCGTCCACAAGCTGAAAGGCCGTTCCCAGATTCATTCCGTACTCTCTGAGCGCCGCCTGCCCCGTAGCATCCGCTCCGCCTAAGATTGCGCCAATCTCGCAGCAGGCGCTAAACAGATAGGCCGTCTTGTGCTGCAAGATAACCAGATACTCTTCTTCCGTGATGTCCGTGTGACCGAGCAGAGTCAACTGCAACAACTCGCCTTCGGTCATCTTTCGCGTGGCAGCCGTCAGGATGTCCAGAATAGGCAACGAACGCTCGGCAAGGCTGGTTTCAAAGGCGGACATGTAGAGCCAGTCGCCCATCAGCACGGCGGTTTGATTTCCGAAACGCGAATTGATGGAGGGGCGATTCCGTCGCGTCTCGGCATTGTCAATGATGTCGTCGTGAACGAGCGTGGCCGTGTGCAGAAATTCCATCACGGTGGCCATCCGAATGGAATTCTGGCGCGCACCGTCGCCACCCACCGCGTAGTTCGAGAGAATCGTCAACGCGGGACGCACGCGTTTCCCGCCTGATGCGCGCAGGTAGTCGCTGATATACGCGATGACTTGAATATTAGACTGCGCCTGCCGCTCAAACTCGGCTTCCACCTCCATCATTTCGGAAGCGATGAGACTGAAGATGCGCCGCGCCGAAAGCTGCGGGTCTTCAATAGCGGCAAGTGGGCCGGAGGTTTGCATATGGAATCAGTGGTCAGTGGTCAGTGGTCAGATGAAATCAGCTTTTAACTGACCACCGGCCACTAACCACTGCTCTTTAGTTTGTTCGATAGTTCGTAAACTGCATGTCAATGCCGAAGTCGTTGGCTTTGAGTTTAGTGATAATGTCTTGCAGGGTGTCGCGGTCTTTGCCTGTGATGCGGACGACATCGCCCTGAATCGCGGCCTGCACTTTGGCCTTGCTGTCTTTGATAAACTTGACTATCTCTTTGGCTTTCTCCTGCGGGATGCCCTGCTGAATTGCCACGTGCTGGCGAACGGTTCCGCCCGCCGCAGGCTCAACTGTGCCGTAGTTCAAGGCTTTCAGAGGAACGCCGCGCCGCACCAGTTTTTGTTGAAGGATGTCGTTCATGTTGCGCAGGCGCGTTTCGTCTTCCGCCGCGAGCACAAGCTCCTTCTCTTCGAGGGTGACGCTTGCCTTGCTGCCTTTGAAATCGAATCGCTGGCTGACTTCTTTTGAAGTTTGATTGATGGCGTTGGTGATTTCAGCCCGGTCAACTTTGGAAACGATGTCGAATGAATTTTGCTGAGCCATAAAGGTTACAGGTTCACCGGCTGAATCTAAGTCGCCATGGGAACACGCGCGTGAGCATAACATCAAATCTCTGCGCGGCGAAAGTTCTCTGACAAGTTTTTACTAAAGCGCAATTCAGCCGCGTGAGCAGCCTGATGAATTTAACCCGGCATTTCAAGGCCGGGAGAGCGTAGCCGGGTTAATCCGAAAAAAACGCGCGAAGTTCTCAGTCGTCAGGCGTCCCATCTCTTCCGTCGTCATATCTCGAAGCTCTGCCAGAAATCGAGCGGTCTCAATGACCAGCGCCGGTTCGTTGCGCCGCCCGCGAAACGGCACGGGAGTCAGGAAGGGGCAATCAGTTTCGATGAGTAAGCGCTCTCCTGGAACGTGCCGCGCTACTTCCCGCAAATCCTCAGCCTTCTTGAAGGTGACGTTTCCGGCAAATGAAATCATAAAACCGAGTTCGACGACCTGTTCCATCATCCAGAGGCTTCCGCCGAAACAGTGCATCACACCACCACGCTCATATCCGCTCAATTCGGCACGAAGGATGTTGACCGTATCCTCGTCCGCCTCGCGCGAATGAATCACGACCGGAAGACCTGCTTCACGCGCCAGCCTCAGCTGCCGCGTGAAGACCTCGCGCTGCACCTCGCGCGGCGAATTATCGTAATGATAATCGAGGCCAATCTCTCCCCACGCGATGACCCGCGGACTCCCCTTCACCAACCCTTGAATGCGCCGCGCCGCCTCGTCATCGAAAAGGCGCGCATCATGCGGATGCACACCGACCGCTGCATAGACAGCCTCGTACCGCTCGGCCACCTCGACCGCACGCTCAAGCGAACCGCTCTGCGGATCGCCCGTCCCCACATTCAGGATCGCGCAAACTCCCGCCTCCCGCGCCCGTTCAATCACCTCATTGCGGTCAGCGTCATACTCTTCACCATCAACATGCGCGTGGGAATCAACAAACATAACGAAGAGTAGTAAACAGTTTTCAGTTTTCAGTTTTCAGTTTTCAGATAAGACCCGGTGTGCTTTGCTTTTAACTGAAAACTGAAAACTGTTTACTGACTACTGCTTTACTTGAGCCTTGCTCCGTTTGGTACGTCTTCGGTAAAAGTGGCGACGACGGGCTTGCCTTCATCGCCGACGGAGGCCGCGAGGATCATGCCCTGCGATTCAAAGCCGCGAAGCTTACGCGGCTTGAGATTGGAGACGACGGCCACCTTGCGCCCGATCATCTTTTCAGGCTCGTAATACTCCGCGATGCCAGCCAGAATCTGGCGCGGCGCGTCTTCGCCCACGTCAACCGTGAAGCGCAGCAGCTTGTCGGATTTCGGCACGCGCTCGGCGGTCAGTATCTCTCCGACGCGCATCTCGACTTTGGCGAAGTCTCCGATCTCTATAAAACTCGCCTCCCTTTGCGCCTCTGTGTGTCCGCCCGCGACCGCATCGGCTTCAGTTGCGCCCTGCATCGGCGGAGCAGCGGGTTTCGTTGCGTCATTACCGGGAGCGCCCGCAACTGCATCGGCCTCGGTCGCGTGTGTGCCCGAAGGCTCGCTCTCTTTTTCTATCTCAGCCATTGTTTTCGCTTTATCTATGCGCGGGAAGAGAGGCTTGACCTCGCCAACGCGCATTCCTTCCTGCAAAGTTCCCCATTCCAGTTTTGTCGGGTCAGCGGTTTCCAGCTTATCCGTCAATCCGAGTTGTTCGTAAATCTTCGTGGTCGCTTCCGGCATCACCGGATGAAGCAACACGGAGAGCCAGCGCAAAGTCTCTGCTGCCCTGTACAAAACGGCGTTCAGCGTTTCGCGCTGCCCTTCATCTTTAACCAGTTCCCAGGGCTTCGCATCGGACAGCATCTTGTCCACGCGAGCGATGATGCTCCAGGCGACTTCCAGCGCGCGACTGACGGCGTAGTCTTCCATGTGCTGCACGAACTGGTCTCTCGCGTGCTCAAGCGTGGAAGCAAGCGACATCGCGTCCGGGTCAACTCCGGCGCGCTTGGCCGCTAAATATTTTTCCTCATTGATTCGCGGGCTGGGGATGATGCCATCGCAATAGCGATGAATCATCGTCAGCGTGCGGCTCGAAAGATTGCCAAGCCCGCTCGCCAAATCGCTGTTCGTGCGATCAATCAGGGTCTCGTAGCCGAACTTTCCGTCCTGCCCGAAGACCATCTCGCGCAGGCAGTAGTAGCGCACAATATCGTTTGAGAAATGGCGATGCAGGATGTCGAGGTCAATCACGTTGCCGAGCGTCTTGGACATTCTGCGACCCGTCGGGTCGAGCCACATGCCGTGAGCAAAGACCGTTCGTGGTATCTCGACATCAGCCGCGAGCAGAAACGCAGGCCAGTAGACGGCGTGAAAGCGCAAGATGTCTTTGCCGACCAGATGCACGGCAGGCCAGAATTTCTCAAAACCGACAATGCGCTCGCGTTCTTCATTCCCGAAGCCGATGGCCGTGATGTAGTTCGTCAACGCGTCGAACCAGACGTAGATCGTGTGCGTCGGGTCGTCCGGCACGGGAATGCCCCAACTGACCGAACTCGTCTGCCGACTGACTGACAAATCCTGCAATCCACCGCGCACGAAGCTCGTGACTTCGTTGCGACGCGTTTCGGGACGAATGAATTCAGGTTGAGCGTCGTAGAGCGCGAGCAGCGTCTCCGCGTAATCCGACAGACGAAAGAAATAGCTCTCTTCGGCAACGTGGTCGAGCGGTCTCAGATGTTCGAGGCAGGTTGGCGGGTCGCCCTCGCGCTCAGGCTTCGCATATTCTTCTTCAGACTTGAAGGCAGCGCACGAGGCGCAGAACCAGCCTTCGTAGTATCCCTTGTAAATTGCCTCGCGTCCCTTCGGCGTTTTTGTGCGCGCCACGCGCCGCCACAACTCGCTCACGCCTTCGTAATGAAAGGCTTCGGTGGTACGCATATAAATATCGTAGCCGCCATGCTCCGTATCGAGGCCAAATTCGCTGAACGTCTTTTTGAACTGAGCGGCGACATTATCCGCGTACTCTCTGGGCGTTACCCCGGTGCGCTCGGCGAGGCGTTGAATATTGATGCCGTGTTCGTCCGTGCCGGTCAGGAAATAGGTTTCAAACCCGCGCTGGCGGAAGTGGCGGCGCAGACAATCGGCCACGATAGTCGGATAGAGACTGCCCAGATGCGGGAAGCTATTGGCGTAAAAAATTGGAGTTGTGACGTAAAATGTTTTCATCTTCAATAGCGACTACGGAGCAAACATCTCTCCTAAAACTGATAAAACTTCCGTTTGAGTTTGTTTGTCTATCCTGCCCAGTCTTTTTACCAATCGCGCTTTATCTACGGTGCGAATTTGATCAAGGACAACCTGCCCCTTTTTCCCCTGAAATTTGCAGGCCACTCTCGTTGGATAAGCAGTGCCTTTGGTGGCCATCGGGGCGACGATGACTGCCCTGATAAAGCGATTCATTTCATCCGGCGAGATAATGAGGCAAGGGCGGGCTTTCTGCATCTCACTGCCGATTGTCGGATCGAGGCCAATCAAATATACATCGAAACGCTTGACTACCATTGCCACTCATCCTCATCCCATTGAGTTTGAGCGAGCGAATTTTTATCCAGCAATTCATCATCGCCGCGCTCAGCCATCGCGCGAAATGCGCTTTCCCAATCTTGGCGTGGCTGCCTTGCCGAACGAATGATAAGTTGATTATCCTGCGCCTCCAGCTCCACCTCTTCAGCAAGATTACTGCGCTCTAAAAGCAGCTTCGGGATGCGGACACCTTGCGAGTTGCCGATTTTGACGATGCGGGCTTTCATGGCTACATTGTAATTACGAACCTTGTTTCTTTCAACCGGCGCAGCCGCAAGTATCCAGACAATGCTTTCCCGTCCGCGCTTGATAGCTTACCGTCTATTTTGCTGCGCCTTCGCAAATTCGTCGTCCGGGTTGAAGCGCGGCATCTCCGGCATGTCTGCGGCGCGCCGCCCAATGGCGAGCGCAATCTCTGCCGACTGAATCATGCCCTTGAGATTCCAGGAGTCGCTGTATTCGTCCGAAGGCTGATGATAGTTCGCCGTGTTGTAGGCTTTGAACTGCTCCTCGCCCCAGTTCTTGGAACGCCCGACGAAATCCTTCCCTTCCTTCAGGCTGATCGAAGGCACGCCCGCCTTTGCAAACGGGAAATGGTCTGAGCGATAGAACGAACCTTGTTCGGGACGCTGGTCTGGAGCGACCGTCAGCCCGCGCTCGCGTGCCACAGCTTCCACGACGGCGCGCAAAGTAGAGCGTTCGGCGCCCAGCGGGACAAAGTCGCGCGTCTGGCCGAGGATGTTCATCGAATCCAGGTTGACGTTAGCGGCTGTTTTCCTTAACGGCACGAGCGGGTTTCTCGTGTACCACTCCGCGCCGAACAACCCCTGCTCTTCTGCTGTCGGAAATAGAAAGAGGCTTGAGCGTCGCGGCTTCTCATTGGCCGGAAGCCTTGTCAAGGCTTGGGCGATTGCCAGCACAGCGGAAACACCAGAGGCATTGTCCACCGCACCGTTATAAATATTGTCGCCCTTCTTGTTCGGCTCGCCGATTCCTAAATGATCCCAGTGCGCGGAATAGACTACGTACTCATCGCGCAGCTTCGGATCGCGCCCCGGCAGGATGGCCACCACGTTCGGCGCTTTGACGCGCTTCAATTCGCTCCTGATGTTGATAGAAGTTGTCAGGCCCAGCTTGATGGGCTGAAAGTCACGAGACGCGGCCTGCTTTCTTATGTCGTCAAGATTCTTTCCCGCCAGCTGCATCATGCGTCGCGCCGCCGCGTCCGTCATCCACGAACGCATTTTGAGATAACCCGTCGAGTCGTTGTCGCCACGCGCAATGTCGAAACGCCAGGAGCCGTTCGAGGTTCGCACCACGCTCCACGGATAGCCCGCCGATTCGTCTGTGTGCAGCAGGATGACGCCCGCCGCGCCGCGTCGCGCCGCTTCTTCAAACTTGTACGTCCAGCGCCCGTAGTAAGTGAGCGCGCGTCCGCCAAACAGATTCGGTTCATCACTTGTTGCGGGCGGGTCGTTGACCAGAATCACGAGAATCTTGCCGCGATAATCTTTCGCGTCGCCTTTGTAATCGCTCCAACGCTGTTCCGGCGCATCGATCCCGTAGCCGACGAAAACCATCTCCGCGTTGACATCAACTTCGGGCGCTTGCGCTCCGGTGAAAGCGACAAACTCGTCCGCGAATTTGAAAGTCTCGCTGTTCGCGCCACCGCTGATGGTCAGAGCAGTCTTCGGGTCAGCCTTAACGCCGACGAGCGAGACGGGCTGAAAGAAACTGCCATCCTTGCCAGCACCTTTCAAGCCCATCGCTTCCAACTGCGCGGCGATGTACTTGGCGGCCAACTCGCCGCCCGGCGCACCCGTTCCGCGTCCTTCCAACTGATCGTCGGAGAGATACTTGATGTGCGCCCGCAGGAATTGCTCATCAATCGGGCTGGAAGCAATTGGTCGTCGCTGTGCCAGTGAACTCACCGGGAGAGCAGTAATAATCAAAGCTGCGAACAAAGAATTGAATCTTCTCATTGTGGTCATCCAGAAGAGGAATTTACTTTCCTTTTATCAACGCCATCGCTTCAGCGCGTGTGCGCGGGTCTTTGCGGAAGCCGCCGAGCACGGTTGACGTAATGGTTATCGCTCCGGGCTTTTTAACACCTCTCAGCGTCATGCAGGTATGCTCGGCTTCAATCACCACCATCACGCCGAGCGGCTTTAGTCCCTCGTACAGCGTGTTGGCAATCTCGGAAGTCAGACGCTCCTGCACCTGTAGGCGGCGCGCGAAGACTTCGGCGAGGCGTGCCAGTTTTGAGAGTCCGACGATGCGCCCATTCTTTGGAATGTACGCGATGTGGCAACGCCCGACAAACGGCGCGAGATGATGCTCGCAGATTGAAGCGATGTTGATGTCTTTGACGATCACCATCTCGTCATGCTTGTCGCCCGGCAAAGGAACGACATGAGGCTTCGGGTCTTCGCGCATCCCGGCAGTCAACTCCGCGTACATCTCCGCGACGCGTTGCGGCGTGTTTTGCAGCCCCGGACGCTGTGGGTCTTCGCCGATTCCTTCAAGAATCAAACGCACGCCCCGCGCAATTAACTCAAGGTCAACACCGGAGCGTTCCTGATTCGACAGATTTTTCGACATATCTTTCGACATATCTTTCGACAACTCTTCGGCATCTGACAACTTTGTGCTCATCTCTTCACCCGTCACCTTGCAATTTCAAAAAAGAGGCGCGTGCCGCCGCTTCGATTGTCAGCAGGGGCACATTAAACTTTTGCGCGGCGGCGCGGCATTGCTCATATTCGGGCATCTCTTTGACGATTCGACCGTCGAGGCGTGCCACTTTAACATCAATCGCTCCGAACTCAGTCTCGACCCTCACCGTCTCGCGCTCCAAAGCACGACGCTGGACTTCGTAAAAGCGCACGCCGAGCGTCGTGGTCTCCGCGAGCAGAAGTTCGCACATCGCATCCCGCTCCGATGGTCGGCACAGAATGGAGATGAGCACGCCGGGACGATTCTTCTTCATCTGCACGGGCGTGAAATAGCAATCGAGCGCGCCGCGCTTCAAAGCCTCGTCCAGCACATGCCCGTAGATTTGCGGCGACATATCATCAATATTCGTCTCAACCACAATCAACCGCTCGTCGCTTGCCGCCTCGCTCTTCGCATCGTCTCCGAGCATCAACCGCAGCACGTTCGGAAACTTTTCATACTCGCGCGTTCCCGCTCCATAACCCGTTCGCTCGATCTTCATCTTCGGCAACGGCCCAAACTCGCGACAGACCGTGCTGATAATTGCCGCGCCGGTCGGCGTCACAAGCTCGCCTTTGATGTCTGAGGAATAGACGGGCGCATCCTTCAATAATTCGGCGACGGCTGGCGGAGGAACGGGGAAACGCCCGTGAGCCATCTCGACCATCCCGCTCCCGACGTGTAGCTCTGAGCAGGCAAAACGCTCGACGCCAAGCAACTCAAAGCCGATGCACGCGCCCACCACATCAATGATCGCATCGAGCGCGCCGACTTCATGGAAATGTATCTTCTCAACCGCGACGTTATGAATCCGCGCTTCTGCTTCGGCCAGCCTTGAGAAGATTCTCGCGGCGCGCTCCTTCACGCCGTCGCTCAAACGCGACTCGTAAATGATTTTCAGGATGTCGCCGAGATGACGGTGCGCGTGCTCGTGCCCTGTGCGAACCTTCGCATAGGTCGCGCTGATACCCGAACGGTCAACCGTCTCGAAGCTGACTTCGTAACCCGAAACATCCAGCAGAGACAAATTATCAGTCAGCGCGTGCGAATCAACTCCGACGCCGACCAGAGCGCCTAGAATCATGTCGCCGCTCGCCCCGGCGAAGCAGTCGAAGTACAAAGTCTTCATGAATGCGACTCAAAAAGCGGGAGAACGTCTCCGGCCTTGCCCTGGATTACTTCATCGCACGAATCCGATAGAGGCGTCGGCTCCGGGTTGACCTCGACCGTGTACGCGCCAGCCGCCTTCGCAATCTCCGGCAAGCTCGCCGCCGGATAAACCAGCGCCGAAGTTCCGACCACGAAACACAATTCACAGCTTCGCGCCTTCACCACCGCGCGCTCAAACGCTCCGGCTGGCAGCATCTCGCCGAACAGCACAACGTCAGGCCGCAAATAGTTTCCGCAATCTGTGCAGGTGAACGTGCGGCTCGCTTCCCCGCCTTTATCGCGCAGATCGTATTTCGTTGAACACGTCGTGCAGCGAGCGCGCCACAAATTACCGTGAAGCTCCAAGGGCACACCTGATTCGGCGCTCACGCCCGCACCCGTCAACACGACGACCCGTTGCGCCTCCGCGAAGCGTTCACGCAACTCTGCGGAGATAGTTAGCTGTTGATTCTCAATCATTAATGGTGAACGGATGGTAGCAGAGCTTACCAGAAAGGTGTCAAGCAAGAGCGACGGTCGTGGGAGCGCGGGTAAAAGCGGGCAGTGCCTTGATAAACGCCGGGAATATCTGTTCTTAACTTAACCCGGTAACAATATCAAAGTCTCTAAGAAAAAAAGCGAAAAGAGCACCATCCCAATTGCGCCGGCGGCGATGCACCACACTGCTATGCTCATCCCCACAATCTCACCCTTGGACTGTTCAATAGCGCGTAGCGCCTTTAATCCGAGAATAAACGCGACGAGAGAACCAACCCCGGCCAGAGGAGCGATTGAGAAGGCGAAGCCCAGCCCGAGCATTTTGCTGACCCGGACTTGCCGCGTTAGCCGGGCTTCCATCTCTTTCATGCTGGCAACTCCCTCAATTCACCCAAAGATGATTCGTTATACTAGCTCTCGCTCTCATCCGCCAATTAGCAAGAGCCAAGCGTGCTACGCTATACTGCCTGCTTTGCTGAGTGCCTGGATTAGAGACCGTAGATAGAAGGAACATAGTCGTAGTGAATCTACTTGATCTGCAAACAACTTTGCGCGAAACCGTAAAACGTGCCGCGCAGGATTTGTTCGGTGTCACGCTTGAACAAATCGCGGCGGAAGTGCCACCACGAACGGAGCTGGGCGATCTGGCCTTTCCGGTCGCATTTGAGTTGGCGAAGCGCATCAAGCAGGCGACGGGGGAGAAACGTGCGCCGCGCGCCATCGCGGAGCAGATTGCAAAGGCGCTCGAAGCGACAGAAGGTGTGGCGCGGGTCGAAGTCGCAGGCGCTGGCTATCTCAACGTTTTCTTTGATCGCACGACGCTGCTTTCCACCTTCTCGGCTGAAAGCAGCGCCTCGTCGCAGGATGATCCGACGCCGGACACGCGCCCGAAGCGCATGGTCGAGCATACGAGCATCAATCCGAACAAGGCCGCGCACATCGGCCACGTTCGCAACTCCGTGCTCGGCGACACCTTCGTCCGCATCCTGCGCGCAGCCGGTGAACGCGTCGAAGTGCAGAACTACATAGACAACACGGGCGTGCAGGTCGCAGACGTGGTGGTCGGTTTCATCCATCTCGAACGGCTGACGCTCGAAGATATCAAAGCTCTAGACCAACAACTCCCCGCCGAGCGCCCGTTCGATTACTACTGCTGGGACTTGTACACACGCGTCGGCCTCTTCTATCGCAACGACGACCCGAATGGCGAGCCAAACGCTGAACGCTTGAAACTTCGCGCCGACACGCTTCACCAAATCGAAGCGGGCGATAACCCGATTGCCTCATTGGCCGATTACGTCGCCACGCGCAACGTCGAATGCATTCTCAATACGATGGAACGCCTCGGGATACGCTACGACGTGCTGCCGCGCGAATCGGAAATCCTGCGCCTTAAATTCTGGGATCACGCCTTCGAGCGCATGAAGCAGACGGGCGTGATTCACTTCGAGACCGAAGGACGAAACAAAGGCTGTTGGGTGATGCCCTTTGAATCGCACACGGGAACGGACGAACACGAGGCCGACAAGATCATCGTCCGCTCCAACGGCACGGTGACCTACACGGGCAAGGACATCGCCTATCAACTCTGGAAACTCGGCCAGCTTGGACTCAATTTTTATTACAAGCCTTTTCGCAGTTACCCGGACAATTTTCTTACCTGGATAACAACGAGCGAGCCGCAGGCAATCGAGACGTGCGAGCCGAATGAAAATGTGCTGCCGCATTTTGGCGAAGGCAAGACGGTTTATAATGTGATTGATTCGCGCCAGTCATACACGCAGGACATCGTGCGGCGCGGTGTGGCGGCGGTCGCGCCGGAAGTCGGCGAGGAAGCGAGCGTGCATCTCGGCTATGAAATGGTCGCGCTCTCGATTGCCGCCTGCGATGAACTCGGTATCAAGTTGCGCGACGAAGACCGCGCTCGCCCGTTTGTCGAGATGAGCGGGCGCAAAGGTCTCGGCGTCAAGGCAGACGATCTCATCAACCGTCTTGAAGCGGACGCCCTGCGCGAAGTCGAAACGCGCCATCCAGAGCTTTCCGATGAAGAGAAAAATGATACGGCGCACACCATCGCCGTCGGCGCGCTACGCTACTTTCTCTTAAAATTCACGCGCACCTCCATCATCGCTTTCGATTTCAAAGAGGCGCTGTCGTTCGAAGGTGAAACCGGGCCTTACTGCCAGTATTCAGCCGTGCGCGCTAATTCTATCTTTCGCAAGCTGGACACGCAGGCTCAATCGGAAGCAATGGAGAAGCTCCGACAGGCCGGAAGCGGCGAGGCAACAGTCCGCGACGAAATGGCGCGCGTTCTTGAAGGGGAAAGCGGCGATGAAATCTGGTCGCTCGTCACGCTGGCGGCGAGGCTTGACGAAGCCATCGCGCAGGCTGTTTCGGCGGCAGAGCCCTCAATTGTCGCCAGGTACACTTTCAATCTGGCGCGCGCATTTAATCTCTTCTATCACCGCCACCGGATTATCGCGGAAGAGAACGCGACAAAGCGTGCCGTGCTGGTCGCCGTTGCCGACATCGCGCGGCGGCAATTGACTTCCGCGCTGGCGACGCTCGGCATCAGCGTACCTGAACGGATGTAGCTTTGCTGTACTTTTGCTGAAGGCTAAAGGTATAAAAGTGATGAGTGATGAGCGATGAGTGATGAGTTAAAGACAACTCACTCATGACTCATCGCTCATTACTCATTACTACGGAGAAGATATGCTCATCGTTATGAAGACGGATGCGACCGAACGCGACATCGAGCGCGTCGTCGAGATCGTCAATGAACTTGGCTTTCGCGCGCACCCGATGCCGGGCGCGACGCGCACGGCCATCGGCATCACAGGCAATCAGGGCGCGGTTGACGTGGCTCGTTTCGAGAGTTTGCCCGGCGTGGCCGAAGCCATTCGCGTCAGCAAGCCCTACAAGCTCATCTCGCTTGACCTCAGACCTGAAAGAACAATTGTGCGCGTCGGCGATGCGACGATTGGCGGCGACGAACTGGCCATCATCGCCGGGCCGTGCGCGATTGAAAGCCACGCGCAGGCTTTCTGCAATCGCCGAAGCCGTGCATCGAAGCAGTGTGCGTTTCTTTCGCGGCGGCGCATTCAAGCCGCGCACCTCGCCTTACGCTTTTCAGGGTCTCGGCGAAGAGGGCTTGAAGATTCTGGCGGAAGTCCGCGAAGCCTTCGGCTTGAAAATCGTCACGGAAGCGCTTGATGAAGCGGGCGTTGACCTGGTCGAACGCTATGGCGACATGATTCAGATCGGCGCGCGCAACATGCAGAACTTCTCTTTGCTGCGGCGCGCAGGCCGTTCACAGCTTCCCGTCCTGCTCAAGCGGGGCTTGGCCGCGACGCTCGACGAATGGCTGCTGGCGGCTGAATACGTTATGGCCGAAGGCAACTACAACGTCGTGCTGTGCGAGCGCGGCATTCGCACCTTTGCCCAGCACACGCGCAACACGCTCGACCTCGCCGTGATTCCGGCGGTTCGCCGCCTTTCGCATCTGCCCGTAGTCGTTGACCCCTCGCACGGCACGGGCAAGAACTACATGGTCACGGCACTGGCGCGCGCCGGAGTCGCCGTCGGCTCGGACGGCCTGATTGTCGAAGTCCACGATCAACCTGATCGCGCGCTTTCAGACGGCGCGCAGGCGCTCAACCTCGAACAATACGACCAACTCGTTCAAGAAGTGCGCGCCATTCACGAAGTGATTACGCCTGCTGCTGTGGGCTGAAAAAAAGAAAGCAGAAAGCGGAAGGCAGAGGACTTGTTGTCTCCTGCCTTCCGCCTTCTGCTTTCTGCCTTCCATCTCCTTTCCTCCTTGCTTGACAGATTCCTAATTTAGACTTATTCTAAGCACATCGTGACAACGAATATTCGAACGCAAATCGAGGAGCGCGTGCGCGCGGTGGGGCTGAAGTTGACGCCCCAGCGCTATGCCGTACTCGATTTTCTAGTGCGTAGCCGCGAGCATCCGACCGCCGACAAGATCAGCGCGGCGCTTAATCGTCGCTTCCCGCGCGCGTCGCGGGCGACCATTTACAACACCTTGAACGCTCTGCGTGATGCCGGGCTTGTCCACGAAGTTTATCTGGATGACGCGGTGGCGCGCTTTGACGCCAATCTAGATCAGCACCATCACTTCGTCTGCCGCATGTGCGACAAACTCGAAGATGTGCCGTTTGAGGAAGTGGGCGAGTTGCCCACCCATAAACTGGAGCGCGGGCACAAGGTGGAGAACTACGAGATTGTGATGCGCGGCGTTTGCGCCGCCTGTCAACGCCGTTAGAACTCGAACGGTATTTATCTGGAAGGAAAGCAGAGGAGAAAAAGGAAGAGGATGGCAAACAATACAGGAACTGAAGTGACCGCGATGCCGATTAATATCGGTATCGAAGAAAAGGATCGCACACAGATAGCTGAAGGCTTATCAGGGCTTCTCGCAGACACCTTCACGCTCTATCTGAAGACGCACAACTTTCACTGGAACGTCACGGGGCCGATGTTTCGTACGCTGCATGTGATGTTCGAGGAGCAGTACAACGAACTATGGACGGCGGTTGACCTGCTCGCCGAACGCATCCGCGCGCTTGGCGTTTTCGCACCCGCCACGTACAAAGAGTTCGAGCGGCTGGCGTCAATCAAAGAAGAGAACGGCATTCCGGCGGCGACGGATATGATTCGTCTGCTGGTCGAAGGTCATGAGACTGCCGCGCGAACCGCGCGCACGGCATTCACGGTCGCAGAAGAAGCGTCGGACGCGCCGACAGCCGATCTCCTGACCGAGAGAATGCAGGTGCATGAAAAGACCGCCTGGATGTTGAGAAGCCTGCTGGCCGAAGAAGGCAGCGCCGCGGCGCAGAGCGCATGAAGTTGTGATGGGTTTGAGACGAACGCTCTCGGCTCTTCGGCTTAATCCATCTCCGTTTGGAACAACTCACGGGAAGGCGTCCTAATTCGATGCCTTCCCTTTCCTTTTGTGAGAAGATTGCCTGAGACTTGTTAGAGGAAATCAGATGGCGGCGATAAACAGTAAGACGGATGTTCAGGTTGATGAAATGAACGTCCCGCAGACCCGTTCGACGCCGGACGGCGCGGGCGAGCGCGTTGATCTGCCGATTACGGGGATGACGTGTGCGGCGTGCGCTCGCCGGATTGAGCGTCAACTCAATAAAACTCCGGGCGTCAATCGCGCGGGGGTGAACTTCGCCACCTCGCGCGCAACCATCGAGTATGACCCGAACGCGGCGGGCGTTCATCAGTTGATTGAAGCGGTCAGGGAGATTGGCTACGGGACGGCTGGCACGGCGAGCGTCTCTTTCATCGTTGACGATTCGGCTCGTCCTTCGGGGTCAGGCAGCCCGTTGGAGAAGCACTTGCTGCGGCAGGCAGGTGTGACCAGCGCCGCCTTCAATCTCGGCACGATGGAGGTGCGCGTCGAGTATCTTCCCGGCTCCACGGAAGTCCGAAAAGTCCGGCACGCGATTGAAGAGTTTGGTTATCAGGTGCGAGAGGTGTCGGGAAGCGGCAGCGAGGAGACGGAAGATTCCGAACAAGCGGCGCGTGAGGCCGAGTACAAAGAGTTGCGTCGCAAGTTCTGGGTTGCTGCCCTGCTCTCTTTGCCTGTACTGGTCATTGCGATGTCGCATGGCCGCATCGGATTTCTTGATTTCGCTGGCGTCAACTGGCTTCAGCTTGCGCTGACGACTCCCGTCGTCTTCTATTCCGGCTGGCAATTCTATCGCGGGGCGTGGGCTGCGTTTCGTCATCGCGCGGCGGACATGAACACCTTGATCGCTGTCGGCACGGGCGCGGCCTATCTCTATTCAATCGCGGCGACCATCGCTCCGAACTTTTTTTCAGGCCAAGAAGGCGCGGACGAGATGGCAGGGATGAGCGGGATGGGCGCGGCTTTAATGACGCCCGTCTATTTCGAGGCGGCGAGCGTCATCATCGCGCTCATCCTGCTTGGACGGCTGCTCGAATCGCGCGCGAAAGGAAGAACGGGCGATGCGATACGACGCTTAATCGGTTTGCAACCGAAGACGGCGCGAGTCGTGCGCGATGGAAAAGAGATGGACGTAGCGGTCGAGGAAGTTGTTCCCGGCGACGTGATTGTCGTCAGGCCGGGCGAGAAGATTCCGGTTGACGGCGTGGTCGAAGACGGCGCGTCTGCCATTGACGAATCAATGTTGACGGGCGAGAGCTTACCGGTCGAGAAAACGCGCGGAGATGCGGTCTTTGGCGCGACACTGAACAAGACAGGCTCGTTCAGGTTCAAAGCGACGAAGGTGGGCAAGGATACGGCGCTTCAGCAGATCGTCAAACTCGTCGGGGAAGCGCAAGGCTCGAAAGCGCCGATTGCGCGCACGGCTGATGTCATCAGCGGCATCTTTACTCCCGTCGTCATCTGCATCGCCATCGTCACCTTTGTCGTCTGGTTTGTGCTTGCCCCGGTGGATTCGCGTTTCACCATGGCGCTCGTCAATGCTGTCTCTGTCCTGATTATCGCGTGTCCGTGTGCGCTGGGGCTGGCGACGCCGACGGCCATTATGGTCGGGACGGGCAAGGGCGCAGAGAACGGAGTCCTCATCAAAGGCGGCGAATCGTTGGAGACGGCGCACAAGCTTCAAGCAATTGTGCTCGATAAGACGGGAACGATTACGCGCGGCGAGCCTGCGTTGACGGATGTCTTCACGACAGACGGAATTTCCGAAGAAGAGTTATTACGTCTGGCGGCGTCTGCCGAGCGCGGGAGCGAGCATCCACTCGGAGAAGCGATTGTGCGCGCGGCTGAAGAGCGAGGATTCCGTGTGAGTGATGCGTCGAGTTTCAAGGCCGTCGCCGGTCATGGCGTCGAAGCGTTGGTTTCCGGGCGCAGTCTGCTGCTGGGCAATCTAAAACTGATGCGTGAGCGCAGCATCGTTGTAGATGGATTTACAGAGCGCGCCGCCACGCTCGCTGCCGAAGGCAAGACGCCGATGTACGTGGCTATGGATGGACGTCTCGCCGGAATCCTGGCCGTCGCCGACGAGATTAAGCCTGAGTCAAAAGAGGCCGTCGCTGCGATGCAGCGCATGGGCCTGGAAGTCTTGATGATGACGGGAGACAATCGCCCGACAGCCGAAGCGGTCGCTCGTCAAGTCGGAATCCGTCGCGTGCTGGCCGAAGTATTGCCGGAAGGCAAAGCACGCGAGGTCAGGCGGCTTCAAGCTGAAAAGAAAATTGTCGGCATGGTCGGAGACGGAATCAACGACGCCCCGGCGCTCGCCCAGGCTGATGTCGGCATCAGTATCGGGACGGGCACGGATGTCGCCATTGAGGCTTCGGACATTACGCTCATCAAGAGCGATCTGCGCGGCGTGGTAACGGCCATTGCGCTCTCTCATGCGACGATTCGGACCATCAAGCAGAACCTGTTCTGGGCTTTCATCTACAACGTCGTCGGCATCCCCATCGCCGCCGGACTGCTCTACCCCTTCACGGGCTGGCTGCTCTCGCCCATCATCGCCAGCGCAGCGATGTCTCTGTCGAGCGTGTCGGTCGTGACGAACAGTCTGCGCCTTCGTAAATTTCGTTCACCCGTTTAAGGAGCATTTGTGATGGATTCAACTGAGATTGCCGTCATCATCGGCGGAACAGTCGCAATCAGTTTCGTCCTCTGGTATTTTTTCGGCGAGCGCGAACGAACAGACGCAGCTGTTGGCGTAGAGGGCGTGCAGGAAATCAAGATCACCGTCAAAGGCGGCTACTCGCCGGATACAATCGTCGTGCGCGAGCATGTTCCCGTCAGGCTCAATTTCTACAGGGACGAAACCGCATCGTGCAGCGAGCAAGTCATCTTCAACGATTTCGGAATCAGCAAACATTTGCCGCCGTTCAAAACGACTTCGATTGAGTTCACGCCCGACCGCGCCGGGGAATTCACCTTCATGTGCGGGATGAGCATGATGCGCGGCAAGTTGATTGTCGAATCAAGATGAGGCGTCGCTAATCACAGAACTTAAGGTCACCAAAATTTTGGCATTAATAGACCACCAATCAAGTGTCGAGCGTTGCTGGTTTTGCGAAGACCATCCGGCTTCTCAGACTTTCGCGGCTACTGTCGAGATGCATGCTGGCGGGTTTATCGAAAAGACAAATGAATACTACGTAAGCGATAAGTCTACCGTTTCAGTTCCTCGTTGCGAGAGATGCAAGACGGTGCATGATCGCGTCGAGGGTTATGTGGCCAAAGGCGCAATCAGCGGCTTGCTGCTCGGCGTCATGATAGCCCTTTTATATTTGTACGAAGAGGGCTTCGACTCGATGCTGGATAAAGGAACGTGGAAAAATGCGTTGATTGTGACCGGTATCACCGGCATGATCGGGGGAGTTTTGGTTTGGGCGCTTGGTAGAATATCAATCCCGAAAGGAGTAAAGGATCAGAGCGCCAGAAACCACTACCCTCTGGTGCAACAGCAAGTTCAAGAAGGCTGGAAAATCGGGCCGAAACCACCCGGCCTTTAGCGATGTAATTCAGCGATAAGAAATGTCGCGGCTTAAGAATCCCCTGAACCTAAAAGTTTTTGGGCAATACCCACCCTGGCAATCCTAACTTGATAAAATGCGCGCAAGGTGAATTATGAACCGAAGACGATTTGTTAAAGACCTCAGCTTGAGTTTGGCGATGTTAGGAATCAGCAGGACGGCTTTTTCGTCTCTCGCTAAGAACCCGGAAATCAGTATCACGATGGATGACTTTAATGTGTTCGACGCTCCCGTGTTGTCGGGTGCGGCACGCAATCAAGCCATCCTCGACTCGCTCAATCAATTCAAGCTGAGAGCGGCGATGTTCGTCGCCGGAAAATACGTTAACAACGAGAAGAACGTGCCGCTCTTGCGCGCGTGGAATCTGCAAAAGCACTTAATCGGCAACCACACTTACTCACATCGCTATTACCCCGGCATCAAATTTGAAGAGTACACTCAGGACATTCTACGCAACGAGACGCTGCTGAAAGAGCTTCCACGTTACCGGCGGTTCTTTCGCTTCCCCTATTTGAAAGAAGGTAACACCGCCGAGCAGCGAGACCGGATGCGCGCCTTTTTGAAAGAGCGCGGCTATCGCAACGGCCACGTCACGATTGACGCCTCCGACTGGTACGTGGATGAGCGATTACGGAAAAGATTGAAGGACGACCCGAAGGCGGATACCAAGCCATACAGAGATTTTTATTTGAACCATCTGTGGGAGCGTGCGACGTACTACGACGAGCTTTCGCGCAAAGTCTTAGGGCGCAGCGTCAGGCACACGCTGCTCGTTCATCACAATGTTTTGAACGGCCTGTTTCTCGGCGACGCGCTGCAAATGTTCAAGAACAAAGGCTGGAAGCTCATTGACGCGGAAGAAGCCTTCACCGATCCGGTCTTTTCTTCCGAACCGCGAATCGCGCCCGCCGGAGAAAGCCTCATCTGGGCACTGGCGAAAGAGACCGGAAAGTTCGATAGCAGCTTGCGGTATCCGGGCGAGGACGGCCCCTATGAGAAACCTAAAATGGATGCGCTTGGGCTTTAATCCGCTCTGAAATAATTCCCCGAACTAATCAAAGGAGTCTTTCATGCAATATGCCCGACTTGGCAATACCGGCCTGATAGTTTCTCGCCTGGCCTTCGGCACAATGACGTTCGGCAGCGACCCTTCGATGCCAAACGTTTACAAAGTCTCTGAGGAGAACGCGCGGGCGATGGTTGATAAATCGCTTGAGGCGGGAGTTAATTTCTTTGACACGGCGGACGGCTACGCGAGCGGGCAGTCGGAGACAATGCTGGGCGAGTTGCTGGGCGAGCGCCGGAAAGATGTGGTGGTTGCCACGAAGGTTGGGTTTCGCACCGGCGACCGCGTTACGCAGGCCGGTCTTTCCAGACGACACATCCTCGCGTCATGCGAGGCGAGTCTGAAGCGGCTTAACACCGATTATATTGATTTGTACATCGTGCATAAGGAAGACCCATTCACACCGCTCGAAGAGACGCTCTGTACGTTGAATGAGCTGGTGCGCGCAGGCAAGGTCAGGTATCTGGGCTTCTCGAACTGGGCGGCGTGGAAGGCGGCGACCGCCGTTCAGATGCAGAAGGCTGAAGGGTGGGCAAAGTTTACGAGTGGGCAGATGTACTACTCGCTTGTCGGGCGCGACGTGGAGCATGACGTAGTGCCGTTCATGCGTTCGGCGGGATTGAGCATGAACGTGTGGAGTCCGCTCGCCGGAGGTTTTTTAAGCGGCAAGTACACGCCGGATAATTTGAAGGAAGACGACAACAACAGGCTCTCAGGCCCTGACTTTCTGCCGATTGACAAAGAGTCTGGCTTCAAGGTTGTCGAAAGGCTGCGCGAGATGGCGCAAGAACATCAGGCGAGTGTGGCGCAGATGGCGCTCGCGTGGCTGCTCAGTAAACCAATCGTCTCAAGCATCATCGTCGGCGCGAGCAAGCTCCATCAACTCGAAGATAATTTACAGGCGGTAGAGGTGAAACTGAGCGAGGCTGAAGTTAATGAACTCGACGCGATGACGGCCCCGACCACGCTCTATCCGCACTGGTTCAACATCAATCTGGTTGATGCGAAGCACAAAGAATTTCTCGGGACGAGTTGACGAAAGACATTTGTAGGGGCAGGGATTGTCCCTGCCCCTACAGTTTTGTTGTACCTTCCAAAATCTCCGGCAAATTTTTACTAAAGGCCGAGCGCGGCAGGACTCGGTCGTAACCTGCCTGTTTCGCTCTCTGCTGCAATTCTGTCTGCACGTGAGAGAAGAAGCCGAGAAGCGGCACGGCGCGCAGGGCCTCGTCCATTTTTAATTGTTCGGCGAGGCTGAACGGATCGCACTTCTGCGCGTGCAGGTCTGCAATGATGAGCGTGGGCTGCTCAACTCGCGCGGCGTCCAGAACGTCGTCCGCGCTCCGCGCGAAACGCACCTTCAATCCCAAATGCTCGGCGACGGCGCGTATCTTCGAAGCAAAGAACATATCATCTACGGCGGCAATCACAAGTTTATTCATCAACAGTTCACTTTCAATCTCTCTTTAACAAGCGCGGTCGAGCTTTGCATTGGCGCGCCGTTTCGCGTAAAGATAAATCCCAAAGGGCGAAACCAGCAACCGAACATGAGTGAGCAGATCATCACCAGCCGCGATAACGCGCTCGTCAAACACGCTCGCGCCGTCCGCGATGGCCGCGTCCGTGAATCAATCTTCGTCGAGGGTCTGCGGCTATGCGAAGAAGCATTGAGCGCGTCTCTCGCCATTCAAGATGTCATCTGCACGGAACGAATCGCAAGCGACGAGCGCGGCGCGCGGCTGCTGAGCGCTTTCAATGCGGCGGGCAACCCTGTCAGCATCGTCAGCGAATTCGTCTTCGCTTCCATCTCGGACACGAAGACGCCGCAGGGGATTGTTGCGCTTGCCCGACGGCCTGCATCGGACAAAGGGGCGTTGCTTGAGAGAACAAGTGAAGCTCCGCTGCTCGTTATCCTTCATCGCATCAATAATCCAGCGAACGCCGGGGCGATTTTCAGGACGGCAGAGGCGGCAGGCGCAGGCGGTGTTATCCTGACGGAAGGCACGAGCGACATCTTTTCACCGAAGGCGATGCGCGGCGCAATGGGATCGAGCTTTCGCCTGCCGCTCTGGGCTAATGCTTCCTTCGAGGCAGCCCTCGCGTGGTGTAAAGAACAGGGCATCAAGACAATCTGCGCCGATCTACGCGCCGAGCGCACACACACGGAGATTGATTTGACACGAGCCGCAGCGCTAATCGTCGGCGCGGAAAGTACGGGGCTGACAACTGAAGAGATGGCTCTCGCCGACGAAGCGATGAGAATCCCGATGCGCTCTCCGGTCGAAAGCCTCAACGTCGCGGTCGCCGCGGCAATCGTGCTTTACGAGGCAGCAAGGCAGAGAGCAGTGGTCAGTGGCCAGTGGTCAGTGGTCAGTTAAGAACAGGTGACACGCAGCATTCGTGCTTTTGTTTTTAACCGACCACTGACTACTGACCACTGACCACTGTTTCTGCTAGAATGTCGGAGAGTTAATTAATACAATTCGCTTCCCTCCCCAATGAGCTATAGTTCGGCGTGCGAGATGTCTGAGGACGCCGTGAGAGCAATTTCACACTGTGCGTGCGGCGACACAAGTTCACTATCGCTTTCTATGAAAAAAGAGCCGAAGAAGAAATCGGAGCATAAACGCGAGGAAGCCTTGCCGGAGCGCCTGTTGCGCCGGATGCTCGAAGGTATGGGCGCAGCCGTTGACCGGGGCTTAGGACGCGGCGCGACGACCTCGCAAAGCGGGCTAACTACCACCTCGCTCATCGAGCGTATGAAACGCCTGATTGACGAGCGTGTGCGCGACGAAGGGCGAGGCGGACGCATCGCGCCGCATCTCTTGAAGCTCAAGGTGGAATGGGGTACGCATTCGGAAGCGCCCCCCGAGATTATTCAGGAACTTGAGCACGAGGTTCTGGCCGCCGCGATTGATTACATCAACGACAATCGCTACAGCACGCTCGCGCCCGTCCAGATCGAAACCGAAATTGATATTTTCACAACGGGCGTCTCCGTTGACCCGACCTTCGGAGAATTCGAGCAGCAATTAAAAGAGGAAGACGAAGCCAAGCAACGCGCGGCAGAATTCGGCTCTCCCAATATTCCGCATTCCAAAACGCCGGACGTGCACATGATTGCGCGCGCGACGCTGCCGGGCGGAACACGCGAGACTCCGCTGACGTTCACACCGGGTGGGAGGCGCATGGCGGTGGGACGCGGCACGGACAACGATATTTACCTGAATGACCGCAGCGTCTCGAAAATCCACGCCTCGCTGGTGATGAACCGGGAAGGAACGCTGCTCGTCGCCGACACAGGCTCGACCAACGGAACTTTCATCAACGGTCGGCGCATAGGCTATGGCGAGGCTCGTCAAATTGAAGAAGGCGATGTCGTCGGTTTCGGCGATATCGAAGTCCGTTTCCGTAAAGCCTGATTCCCGATATGTCATTCATACTGCTTTTACAAGCTGCTGCCAACAACGCCGCGAATACCGCTGCCAACGCGGCGATGGCGGCCACTCCTTCACTTGAAAAGAGACCGGCGCTCCTGAGCCTGATTTATATGGGCGGGCTGGCCCTGATGGTGCTCTGGCTGATTGTCGCCTTGATCCGCTTTCGTCGCCAGCGTTCGGCTCTCGCGGCGGTCGCGGCGGAAGATTTGCCGGACGAGGTGCGCCAGCGATTGGGTTCGACCTCAACCAACCGGGGACTGCGCTTCCTGCGCGTTTTCTATATCGTGCTGGCTCTCGCGGTCTTCGGCTTTCACGTCTATTGGGCGCGCTATGCTGCGGGGAGCAACGAGCGTTTTCAGCAACTCAGCTATAAAGATTTGCGTAACCGTCGCATTAGTGAGTCTACCTTGCGCGGCTGGATTCTGGATCGCACGGGCAAGCTGGAAAATGCGCTGGCTCTTTATCGCCGCGACGCGAGCGGCTCAATCGTCCGCGATTACCAGATGGATTCGCAGTTCGCGCATCTTCTCGGCTCGGACCGGGGCGACCCCGGATTGGAACGCTCGCTCTTTGGCATTCAGAGCGGCGAAGTCCCGGAAGCATTGCAGGTCGTGATGGGCGAAAATATTCAGCAGCGCGCGACCAAAGATGTTCAGCTCACCATCCATCACGAGTTGCAGCAGACGGCGGTAGATCAACTCAAGGGCAAGCACGGTGCTGTCGTCGTGCTCAATCCTCAGACGGGCGAAGTGCTGGCGATGTACAGCAATCCTTCGTATAGCCTGAAAGAGGTTCAGGACGAGGCGCGCTGGATTCAGCTTGATGCAGACCAGCGCGATAAGCCGCTCGTCAATCGCGCTCTAGGCTCTTACTACATTCCCGGCTCGACCTTCAAAACCTTCATGATGATCGCCGCGCACCGCGCCGGGATTCAGGACAGTGAATTTCTTTGCAGCGGCGGCGGTTATTACGCCTTGCCGGGAGCAAAGCCGATCTTCGATGACGGCGGCGCGGGTGAAGTTCACGGGATGATTGCGATTGACAGGGCGTATGAAGTTTCCTGCAACCAGTATTTCGCGCAGATGGCTGTGAAGCTGGGGCCTGAAAGAATTAAAGAGACAGCCAAGTTGCTCGGCGTCGGAGCATACGACACACCGGATGAACTGATAGCGAAAACGCGCATGTTGCCCGAAATCTGGAACGCCAGTTCCGATGCCGTCAAGAAGGCTCTCGCGCCGCGCGAGTCGAAACTCGTGGCCGGGCCGCTCGGTCGGAAATTCAACAAGTTCGATCTGGCGCTCGAAGGCTACGGGCAGGGCTACTCCGGCCAGATGACGCCGTTTCAAATGGCGCTCTTTGCGGCAAGCATCGGCAACATGGACGGCAAGTTGATGAAGACCCGGATTGAGATGAATCGCCCGGACGAAGTTTTCAATCCGGTCACGACCCCGCAGGTTGCCGCCCGCCTCAGAGAGATTATGGGACTCGTCACGCAGGGGCCGGAAGGCACGGCGCGCGGAGTGTTCAGCCCTGTGAAATCCGCAGGCATCACTTCGGGCGGCAAGACCGGAACGGCGCAGAAAGACGTGCCGGTTTACGATCCCAAGACGGGCGAGCCGATGAGAAGGAAGAAATTCGAGAAAGACCCGAAGGGCAATATCATACGCGAGTACGAAGTGCTGGTGATGGCCGACAAGCCGCGCATAGACGGCTGGTTTCTCTGTATCGCGCCGCTTGAGCGCCCGCAGATTGCGATGGCGGTCATCGTCGAAGGCGGCGGCTACGGCTCGCGCTCGGCAGCGCCGATTGCGGCGCAGATGGTACTGAAGGCCAAAGCCCTCGGGCTGCTCGGCGGGCCACCGAACAAACAACCGGAAGCCACGCCACCGAACAAGAAGCGCCAGACGCCGAAACCGGCAGCACAAAGAGCGAGACAGTAGTAAGGACATTATAGTATTCAATGCCGGGTTGTGTATTAAGAGCTACAGGAGACAGCTTTCAGGTTGAAGAGTTCCTGAAAGAAAGCTCCCTAATGCCTTGCAATGTTTTCCGCAAAGGTGAGCGTAAATCCGACAACCGTTTCCGGGACACTTCGGGCATGACTGTTGTTGTGAGTGATTCATCCGGTGATGAACTTACTCTTCAAATTAAGGATGCCATCGAATTTCTGAGAGTTAACAGGGATGAGCTATCTCGTCTTCGAGGGTTCGACGGTCTTGAAGAAATGGGACTTGATTTTGGTGTCTACAGAATGAATGGTTTTCTTCAGAGTAGTGAATTTCCAGCAGAGTTAATTGCTCTGGCTGGCGACTTAGAGATGGGGATTGAGCTTTCGGTCTATGGAGAAGAAGAAGTCGCTATCACTTAACATCCGGCAACAGCTTGTATGAAAAATCGCGCATCGTCACACCTGCTCGCACTGCTCCTGATTATCGGCTTCGAGGTCGTCGGCTATTACGGCGTCCATCGCGCCGCCCTGATTCGCGGCTACGAAACCTCCTGGGTCAGCGGCATGCGCGACCTCTTGATGTTCGTCCCCATCGTCTTCATCGTCTTCTGGCTCACTCGCGCCAAGAAATACGCGGGCAACTGGACGCTCTACACGGCGGCCATCCTGCTCTTCTCCGTCGGGATGCTCGTGCAGTATCGCCTCTACTCTGATCCGGAATATAACGCGCGCAATAAGGCGGAGGCGCGCGCGCAGAAGACAGACACGCTCAGGATGCGTTACATCAACGAGAACTACGACGCGTCGAAGAAGAAGATGATGGGCTTGCCCGACACGCCGCCGAAGCCTACCGATCTGGACGACGCGCCGACGGTCAAAGCCAACTATACGCTCAGCAATGCGCTCACTTCGGGGTCAACGTGGATTCCCATCATGGCGTTCATTGCCTTTGCCATTGCATTCCATTTCTGTACCCGCGACGATTTCCTGCAATGGGTTCAGCGGCACAGCTTCATGATCGTGGTGCTGACCTTGATTCCGCTCGCTGTGGCGGTCGCCACCTCACGCTTTGGCAAAGCGGGAGGAAACATGACGCCCTGGGAGCCGTCGAAGATCCCTTTCCTTCTGGGCTTCGCCGGAATCCTGACCGCTCGCTACAAGGATTTGGCGCGGACCTACTGGGGCATTCCGCGCGCACGCGACGTTGTGCCGTTGCTCGCGATGGCGGTCATGCCGTTCATCCCGTTTTTCGTGCTGAAAGACTTCGGGCAGATGCTCGTCTTCAGCGGCGCCTACGCGACACTTTACCTCGTGGCGGTACGTCGCTGGCCGCAGATGCTGCTCTTCGTTGGCTCGGTGCTGCTGGTGGTGAGCGTCCTTGTGGTCGGCGCGCTCCCCCTTGATGTGCAGGAGAAAGTTCCCTTCCTCCCGGCAATCGCGCGGCCTGTCAAAGCGGCGCTGCCCGACCGCATCCAGCAGCGTTTCCATCTCTGGCTCGACGGCTTCAATCCTCCTTCGCCGGAGATCAAATGGTGGAAGAAGGATTACGACGACGCGCTCAGTAAAGATCAAAAGATGCGTGAATTGGCCGAGCAGAGCGCGGCGATGCAACGGACGGTCAACGTGGACGTGTGGTTCGACCGCGCAGCCTTTCAGCCAGCTCAGGCGACGTTCGGAGTTGCCGCCGGAGGAATCACAGGCCGGGGCTTAGGGCTGGGCTTTGCCGAAGTCATCCCCGTCGCAGATTCCGATTACATCTACGCGGCCATCGGCGAAGAGATGGGATTGGCGGGTGGAGCAATCGTCATTCTCGCGCTCATCATTTTCGTCTGGGCGGGCGTTCGCACTTCGATTGATGCGCGTGATATGTTTACCAAGCTCTGCTCCGCCGGGCTGACGGCCTTTATCGGTTTTCAGGCGCTCGTCAATATCGGCGGCGTGACACGCGCGCTGCCGATGACGGGAATCACGCTGCCGTTCGTCAGCCACGGAGGTTTCAGTCTGATTACCAGCTTTGCCATGCTCGGAATGTTGATGGCCTTTTCGCATCGCAACGCGCGCGACGCACGCTCTACCGTGCGAAAGGGTAGACGTAGTATCAACGATCCCTCTATTCCGGAGGCAGTTCAATGAGTGACTCGAATAACGTACCCGTCGAGGCGGGAGCAATCTCAGATCGTGGCTTGAGCGAGAAGCGACCGCTCAACGAAGATTCTTTTCTCGCCGACATGAAACGTCGCCTCTTCGTCGTCGCAGACGGTGTTGGCGGCGCGCAGGCAGGTGAAGTCGCCTCGCAGACAGCCGTTGAAGTTCTGGATGAAGCGTTTCGTCATCAGGTGGACGGCGCGGACATCGAAGACTTGATGGAGATTGCGATTCAGCGCGCCAACTCCTCGATCTTCCAGATGGCGCACGATCACCCGAAGCTCTCGGCGATGGCGACAACCGTCGTCGCGCTTCATCTGGACGGGCACATCGCCACCATCGGCCATGTTGGAGATTCCCGTCTTTATCGCGTCAGCCCGGACAGCAGCCTGCACCGTGAGACCGCAGACCATTCGGTCGTCGAGGAAGAAGTGCGCGCAGGCCGCATGACACCCGAACAGGCGGCGCATCATCCGAGCCGCAACGTCATCAGCCGCGCTCTCGGCGCAGAATCCGGCGTCGAAGTCGACATGAAGACCATCGAAGTGGAAGACGGGACGGCTTTCCTGCTCTGCTCCGACGGCATCACGCGTCACATTCCAGACAGCGAAATCCGCGACCTGCTCGTCAGCACGCCCGACCTTGAAAGCATCTGCGCGGAAATGAAGAGACGCTGCTATGAGCGCGGAGCCGAAGACAATCTGACGGCGGTGGTTGTGCGCGTCGGGTCGTTTGTGCCTGCCCCGACGTTTGACGCTGCCGATGAGCGCACAATTTCAATTGACAATCCGGCGCTGGCGACGACGGCTCCCGGAATGGACGTTGCCGCTCTTGCCGCAGACGCTCCGGCGCAGGTTGTTCCGGTTAGCTCTCAAGCGCCGGCGGCTTCGCCCGCTGCTTCCACCGCTTTGCCTCCGCCGCCCGTCGGCGAGAACAACGCGCACGCAACGAATCCTGTGCTGGCTCTCGAAGAACAGGCCAAGTCGGGTTCGCGCAAGGGCGGAGGCGGGCGCGCGTTTTTGTGGTTGCTGCTCATTGTTGCAATCGGCGCAGGAGCTTTCTACGGCGGCATGTACTTTCAGCGCCAGCGAGCGGAAAGCGCACCGCAAGCTGCCGCGACGCCGACGCCTCAGCCTACGCCCGTTGACACGATTAGAGAGTTTGAGACGAAGCGACAGCAGGTGGACAAAGACCCTGCCAACATGGTGAAGACGCTGCGCGATGAGGCGGCGGCCAAAGGCGTTCAAAATCCGCTTGATTCTACCGACCCGGAATATCTCTATCTTTACGGGCGTGCTTTGATGCTGATGGGCGACAACCAGACCGCGATGCCGGTCTTTGAGCGCGCTATCGCCATTCTCAAAGCGAATACTTCGCCGCTACATGATAAGTTGCGGGTCGAATCGAGATTGGCGGCTCTGGCTGTCGCTCTCAGGCTCAGGAGATTACAGCCCGATGCGGAGCAAAGGGCGATGAGCGCGTTTGACGAATTGATTAATCAAGGCGCTACCCCCATCGAGTCGCCCCAGTGAGCGCTGATTGACACTTTTTGCAGGAGACTCAAAAATGCTTGCCCCGCACGAAAGTTTGCCGAAATTGCCCATCCCTGCGCTTCGCAACAATCACCCCCTGAACCGCATCTAAGCCGTGGGGGGACGAGCATAAAGCTCATTTGATAGGCGCAGAGGAATGACGGAACTCAAACTTCAACAGTCCTTGCTTGATGGTCGCTACGAGATACGGGATTGTCTCGGTCGCGGCAGCTATGCCGAAATCTACGTCGCGCAGGATTTGAGCGCGGCTGAAGGTGATCCGCAAACCGTCGTCATCAAGGTGCTGAACGTTCTCCTGCAAGGTGTTCCCGACCTCGACCTCGAACGCACCTTGATCGAAAATTTTCAGAACGAAGCGGTCGCGCTCGACCGCGTGCGCCATCCACACATCATCAGCCGCCTGGGGCACGGCACAGCCATTGACCTCGTCGGGACAGCCTTTCATTACATCGTGCTTGAATATCTGGCGGGCGGCGAACTGGGCGCGCGTGTTCGTCAGCACCCTTTCTCGCTCGAACGCGCTCTCTTTTATCTCGAACAGGTTTGTTCCGGTCTGGCTTACGCGCACGAGTGCGGCGTCATTCACCGCGACATCAAGCCGCAGAACCTGCTGCTGACGGCGGACGGCGAGACAGTCAAGATTGCGGATTTCGGTGTCGCTAAAATCGAAGCCACCGAAGGCGCAATCACGCGCGTCGGGACGAACGTCTATGCCGCGCCGGAGCATAACCCGCTGGTTCAGACCGGCCCGCTCGATACGGCATCGCTCGCGGCGAGTCAACCGCACCTGACGCCTGCCGCAGACATCTATTCGCTCGCCAAGACCACCTACACGCTGCTGGCTGGCGAAGCGCCGCGCCGCTTCTCGCATCACCAGATCAAGGATTTGCCGGAGTCTATCGCCAGCAAGACGTGGGGCAAGGACGTGCTGCGCGTTCTCAGCCGCGCGACTGAAGACAAGCCGGAAGACCGTTATCAAACCGTTCAGGAATTCTGGGAGGAGTTGTCGGACGCCTCTTTGCCCCCGACGCAGCCGCTCAAATCCCAGGACAATGAAGCGCGTGAGCGCCCCGTTTCCAAACAACTGGGGGCAAAACGGAAACGATTGTCGGAAGCGCCGCGCCGCCGCGCCCTCGTTTCGATTCGCGCGATGTCATCAAACAATCTCAGGTGCGCGGAAACGGTAATGCTCGTCCGCGAATCGTCGTGCCCATTGCCAACGCGAATCCCAACCTGAATTTTCCCGCACAGACGCCGATCGCGCGCCAGCCATTCCATGAGGCGGCTCTTCCCTTGCCCGCGCAGCACACCCGGTCTGAGGGCAGTTTGTTCCTGCCGAGCATGCTCAAACGGTGGGCGCGGCATGCGTGCGCTCGTTGCGCTGCTGATTATTCTGGTCTTTGCCGGAATCCTGCTCGCCACGCATTTCTATGTCAGCCGCCAGCGGGCGAACAATCCGCCGCCTGCCGCTGAGCCGTCTGCGGAAATTGGACGTGAAGGCATCGTCAAAACTGATGTAAGATTGCGTCCTGATCCGAGTACGAACAACCGCTCGTTCGGCATCGTGACGCAAGGCTCAAGGGCGCGCGTCGTCAACGCGAGGAACAACTGGTATGAGATTGAAGTTTTGCAGCAGGGACGCGATGATCCGACTCCGCCAATCGTGGGTGGATCAATAAAAGATTTCTCGAATCGCGAATAATAACCAGTAGGCGCTTTTTTCTGAAGCGAGAGGAGATCAAGAATCTGTGGGTCTAATTGAATCCATTCGACGATGGATTGACGGCGAGGGTGCAGAAGACCCTTTGATGGACGGCGACGAGCAGGCAAGACCGCGCCGCGTCTGGGAGGAATTTCTCGGTCAAGGTGGCGCGCGAAGTCGAAGCCGTGATGCAGCGCGAGATGTTCACGCCGCCCGGCGGCCCGACCTACATCCCGCGCGAGTACATTGTCTATTTAAGCAATGATGACGACCGCGAATGGCAGGGCGAGAAACGGCGCGGGCTTGAGCAGGGACTCTTCCACGTTCTTTCGGAACGCGCCCGCGAGCTAAGCGGCGTCACGCAGCTTGCCACCAAATCCTTCGCCGTCGAACTGCGCGTTGACGGCACGCTCAACAAGGGCGAATTTCGCGTCCAGCCCGTCTGGGACGAAACCGAAAGCGGCCACACGATGGTGACGGCGCGCCCGAACGAGCAATTGATGAGAACCTCCATGCCGGGGATTGCGCCTGACACGTCTGCTGCCACCACGACCGAGCAACCGGAAGACGATTCGACGATGGTGCGCCCGCGCGTCGTCATCCTCTTCAACGTCGAAGTCTGGCGCGCTGGCGTGCGTCAGGCGGTCGTCCCCATCTCCAAACCCGAAATCACCATCGGTCGCGGCTCGCGCTCAGTCTCCGTTGATTTGCCGCTCAAAGGCGACCCGGAAGTGAGCCGCATCCATGCCGTACTCGCGCGCGACGAGCAGGGGCAATACTGGATCACTCCCAAAGGAAGGAATCTGACTTTGCTCAATGGCCAGGAACTCCCGAGAGAGCAACCGACACAGGTCACGCCCGACAACAAGATTGAGATCTGTAGTTTTATTTTGCGAATCCAGCCACAGTAGGTGAAAGGCCCTGCGCTAGGCGACGATAAAGAAGCCACTGCCCTTCTTGATGTCAAGCAGAGGTTCATCGCCGCATACAATCGGCTGGCCCCGTGAAGCGTAATCCAGCGCAGAGGCTTAGACAACACCCGTCCAGGCATCAGCGTTGTAACGTTCTATGTAATCGTATGGGATAAAACCGTAGCCTGCGCCAAAGGGCGACCCGCTTCCCCATCTTCCTCCCCAGCTATTTCGCACGATGAAATAGCCACCCCCTGGCTGAATCGCATCTTCACCGTAGCCGACCAGCACAATCGCGTGGCCTGAGAGGGCGAAACGGTCGCTTCCAAGTGGAAGGTGGATTTTGCCCGAAAGGCGCGATGATGGATTGTCAAACCAAGACTTAAAGACAGGAATAGCAATAGCGACGGGGCGGCCTTGTTGAAGCTGATTTCTGATAGCTTCAGGTTGGCGATATTCGCGAATGCGAATAGCCCTGGTGAAAGCGTTAGCCACCGCATCAACCGCACAGGCTGCCGGATTAGGTGGATTGCCATGAGTTAAATTACCGGGGATAAGATTGGGCGCATAGGGCCACAGTGCATTAGCGCAAGTTCCCTCTTTCTTAGCCACAGGAAAGGAGAATTGAAGCCATGTACCTTCTTGCGGATACCCATCAACACGCTTCACAGCCCAGTAAAGATATTGCACCGAAAGGTCCTGAGAGGGTTTACCAGCACTATTTGACATGTACTCCATGACAGCGCATGTCGAGAAAGCCACGCAGGTGCCCCGGTCCCCTTGATCGCGAATGGATGGCATGTGCTGATTGATTAGATTGACGCTAACGGTGGCTGCCGATGGAACCGGGACTGACGGCCCTGTGTCCATCTCTATATCCGGCGCTGCGGCTAAACTCATAGCATAGGCTGGAGGAGGAGATTCAAGTGAGAGTCCGAAAGTGTACTCCTCTTTTAACAGGTCTTCTATTGTCTGCGGCGTCATGGCAGGGAGTTGTGAGACTACCGCCGCATTATAAAGGTCTATAAGTTGGCTTTCTGTTGTGCCTAACTCTTCAGCCAGCAGACTGGTTGATCCGCGAATCAATCCCAAAAACTCTTCCACTGTATTCACCCCAATGCTGGGGAGATATTTTTCCGAATCCCCTTCATGCAAGCCTGCCGCGTGATACTCCGGCAATTTCTGAATCTCTATAACGGGGCGAAAGCCTAATTTGGCAAGTAGGGCAGGCGAGGAATCTGCTATGGTTTTTGCTGTCGATTCTTTTGAGGTTGTGTGGGTTTTGGTTCTTTTCCTGGAAACAGTGAGGCTGCGTCTCATTATCTTTCACTCCTCTTCATAGTCATAGTCAGGGGTTAGTTCCCGATGAGGTGCCGGGCCAATTTCAGCGCCTGTTGGCAGCGAGGAAATAGAGCGCTGAATATCTTCTATCTGCCTCAATTTATATGGATCAATGTGTCTGCGCAGAGTCTCCTTTAATTCGGAAAGCTGCCCAGGAGAGATTTTCAGTTCTTGTACTACCTCCTTGAACGCGGCATAAATAAGACCCAAAAGGTCTTCTGCGCTAAGAATCCCAATATCCTGCAACTGGTGCAGATTTCTGTCGGAAAGCCCCAGATCGTTCGATATTTCTGAAAGAGGGACTTCGTGTTTCATATAGCCATTGCTTCCTGCTTGTAATGTTCTTGCCATAAATTGAGTCTTCAATTCTCGTACGAGCTATTATATATCACTAATTTTGCACTGCATAGGGGCAGAGACCACCGGAATGATGAGAGCTGAGTCCTTCTGAGGAGTGAGGCGAGCAGTTGGAACCAGTTGTAGATAAGCCGTCGAATAAATAATCGTAGCGTCAGGCGCTACCGGCGGCGGCGGTGATGAAGGTGCCGGATTCCAGTTCTTCGATCAGTGCCTGAAGCATCGGCACGACCCGTTCCCGCTCACTCTCCACATAGTCTTTGCCGAGCAGCCGGGTGATTCGTTTGTTCTTCGTCTCGCCGTTCACTTCCTTGAGCAGCGCGCGGCAAAACGAAGCGACGACTTCCGGCGCAAACTGCTTGCCCGTGTTACGACGAAAATCCTCAACCACCTCTTCCATCCCGCGCCGCTTCTTGTAAGGCCGGTCGGTCGTCATCGCGTCGAAGGAATCCGCGAGGCTGACGATTTTGGCGGCGACCGGAATCTGATCTCCGGTCAAGCCTTCCGGGTAGCCGCGCCCGTCAATTCGCTCGTGATGATAGCGAGCCGTCAAAGGGATGTCCGCGTAAGGATGATTAATCGGCGAAAGGATGTCGTAACCCGCACGCGGATGACGATTCAACTCGCTTGATTGCTTGGCGTCAATTTTGTAAGGCGCGTTAATAATGTCGCGCTCGACGACCAGTTTACCGATGTCGTGCAGATAGCCCGCGACAGCGATGCCTTCAACCTTATCGTCGCTCCACCCCATTTCGCGCGCGATGATCTCGCTGTACTTGCCGACGCGCTCGGAATGCCCCTGCGTATATTTGTCCTTGCAATCAATCGCGGCGGCGAAAGCGCGCACCGTGTCGCTATAAATCACGCGCATCTCGTCATAGAGCTGGCGATTCTCTGCGGCGCGCAGTGAAAGCTCTACGAAAAGGCGATGCTCCTGAATACCGACACCGATGTGCCGCGCCATCGCGCAAATTACGTCACGGTCTTCGACACTGAAACTCTCGCCCGTCGCTTTACCGCCAAGCAGGATAATCCCGACAAGGGCTTCACGCACGATCAACGGTACGACCAGATCAACGCGCAGCGAATCCAGTAAGGCTTGATGCTGCCGGTTGAAATGAGAGAGAGTCGGCATCATCTCTCGTCAATCCGCAGATGCCTAACTGGACAAGACCGGAGACTTCCTCAGAGGCCAGCGCAATATCAACCGGAGGCTCAGCGCCCATCCCGTGCGCGGCGATAAACTTCAAAGATTGATTTTCCTTGTCGAACTCTGCGAGCGCGCCGCGCATGATGCCAAGCGAGCCTTGCACGAGGTGCAAAGCGGTTCGCATCTTTTCCTGAAAATCAGGAGTGCCGACTATCTCTTCGCTGAGGTCGGCCAGAGCAGCGAAGGCGTGGATTAGTTTTTGAAGTGGCGCTTGCTTTTCCATCACCGCTTTATCAATGCCCGGCGGCTTTCGGTGCCGCAACGAATTCCGTCAGCGTGGCGAGAGCCTCCTCCTCGTCTTTAGCCAGCGCGACGTGGCGCGTCAGGCCGAGCATCTCGAAAAGTTGGACTGTTTGATGATTAACGTCGGAGAAGACGAGTTGCGCGCCGGTGTTTGAGACGGCGTCAATGACGCCTAAAAGAATGGAGACACCGATGCTGTTGACCAATGCGGTCTCACGGAAATTGATTATCAAGGCACGGCAACCTGCCTCAAGTTGCCGCCGACACTCACGCTCGATGCGCTCGCCGCTCAGCTTGTTCAGATAATCGCCCGGCATAAATTACTGCCAGATCTCCCTGGCTACGTGAGTGCACCGGAGAAATGGTTGTCCATTCAGCCATCTTTAGTAAGTCCCCCCTCTTACCTACTTATAAAGGCAATCAACCCTGAATCGGGAATTGTTTTAGTTAACAATGAAACGACAAAGAAGCTGCAAGAATTAGCCCTTATGCAGATACTTCGTCATCCGCAGGCGCGTGCCATCGTCAACGCGCTCGAACTCGACTTCGTCCATTAAACTGCGAATGAGCTTCAATCCCCAGCCTCGTCGTCCCTTGCTCTCACCGCCTCGGCGCCGTTGTGTGCTTTCGCCGTTCTGGCCGTTTATACCGGGCGGAACGACCCCGCGACTGGAAACCGTGACGACTAATCTATCACTTTCTACGCGAAAACGCTGATAAATTTTTCTATCGGGGCTGAGACTATGCTCGGCGGCGTTGATGCAGGCTTCGATGAGAGCGGTTTTTATCTGGTTGATGGCTTCGGGCTGGAAGGTAATGCGGCGCGCAATCTGCTCGACCGTATGCGCGGCAATCAACTCAGTATCGTCGCCCATCGGAATCACCATCTCGAATTCGTCGGGCGCAACTTCTCTGCCCGCGCCATCGCGGCCGAAGCCGCATTGATGCGCTCCGTCAAAAGCTCCAACTGCTGGCGGCTCGACCCGTAAGCCTCGCGCTCATTAAGAGCTCGATGGCTTCCGCCGAGAAGCCTTCGGGCGCGACCAGCCACAGGCGCACGCGGTTGAAGCCGCAAACGCGAGCCACCTGCATCAGGCGGTCGCACCATACTTCCGTAATGCCGCGACCGGCTTCGAGCTTGGACTCGATTTCCGCCGCGAGCCAGACGACCTCGCTGGAATCCGAATACTGCCCGGCGTCAAATCCGTGCGCCACAGCGCAACGCTCTTCGTCGCAGACCTGCTGAATCGCCGGATAAAAAGATTCGCAGCTCGCGGCATGAACGACCTGCGGCAGCCGCACCAGATCGGTTTCAGCATCGAGGGCGGCAACCAGTTCGTCGGCCTCCAGCCCCTTGTGCGTGCGGTTGAAACGGTCGTAATGGAAAAGGCTGGCGGGCATGCGCTGGCAGTTGAAGCGTTCGAGCAGTTCGCGCAGACCCAGCGCCGCCACGCGACGGTAATGACGCGCCATCGTCTGCGGCGCGCGTTTCAGCGTCTCGCTAAAGTTTCGGCGACGACGAGCGCGCGGGGTTCGGCTGCGACTTCCAGACGATAGCGCGCACGCAAATAATCCGACCAGACCAGCGAATCATTCCCGGCCTCAACGAAGTTTGCGTTCAGGCTCGCCAGCTCATGCACGTGCAGTTGCTGAATGATTGATTGAAATTGCTGCTGCGCTCAAGATTCAAGCGCTTGCGCCAGATTTCGACCGGCGCTCGGCCCTGCTCGTTCTGCGCCGATTCATAAAGCACACGAACCAGAGCGCGACGCGTGGCGACGACGGGCGCAATCTCTTCGAGGATGGAGGCAAAGTGACGATGGATGCGCCCGCCCATCAATTCGTCAACGTACAGTTGCTGGCAGTTGCGAAAGCTGGTCGAGCGACCCCTGTTTCTCGCGCGCGGCGCGCATAAGCGAAGTGATGAAGAACGGGTTGCCGTCCGTCTGCTGAACGATGAGATCGCGCGTCTGGTCGTTAATCGTCACTTCATAACGATGCGCGAGACGCTCGATTATCGCGCGCGCGTCTTCGTCGCTCAGGCGTTCAAGGCGCAGCGCGCCCGCAACGTCAGCTGCCGTTTCGCGCGTTATGCATGACAGTGAGCAGATGGCGGCGCAGGCCCGCGAGACACATAAGGCCCACCCGAATGCATAAGGGCGCGCGCGATCTCGGTTTCGAGCGGCACTTCGACGCCGTTCAATTGCCCCGCCAGTTCAAGTCCGTCGAGCAGGATGAAGGTGCGCGCACCGCTCGAAGCGGCGCGTTGCGGAGCAGACAGGCAAAGACGAACCAGAGCCTGTGCGTCTTCCGGAGCGCGCACGCGCTCGGTCGCCGTCACCAGCCTTTCGACCCATTCATAATCACCCGGCGCGACCATCTCCATCAAATCGCTGATTGAGAGCGCGGCATTGCTGAGGAGGGGGTCATGGCGACGAAAGGCGACGAGCTGTTGGAGGAAGGTCTGTAGGAAATGGCGGGCTGCGCCGACAGCCGTTTTGTCGTTGCGCGTCAGCGCGAAATAGATGGGGATGGCGTCACCGTGATGACGGAAAAGCTCGTCGTAAGCCTGACGCAAAAACTCCGAGACGCCGATTGACGGAGCAGCGAGCAACAGCAGGCCGCGCTCATTCGCTTCGCTGCGACGACAGACGCAAGACCTGTTCGAGCGCCCGCTCGCGCCCGACGAACTCTTCCGGCTCGATGCGACCCAGGATTGGCCGCCCGTGCCCGTTCTTATCTGGCTTCTTCGGCGGCATTGCTCTCCTCTGTAGACGAATCAAAGGCTTCCACGCGATTCTTGCCCCGGCTCTTGGCAAGATAAAGGGCGCGGTCGGCGGCCTCGATGATTGTTTCGGGCGTCTCAAGACCCGGACTAAATGATGAGACTCCGATGCTGACAGTCACGCTGCCCAAAGGCTGCGACTTGCCGTGAGGAAAGCGAACGCGCGTGATGCGTCGCCTGATGCGTTCCGCAATAGCGATGCCCTCGGCAAGCGAAGTTTGCGGCAACAGGATACAGAACTCTTCTCCGCCGTAGCGAGAAGCGACATCGGCCCCGCGCAGGGCCGACTTCAAACATTGCGCCGTCATCTCAAGCGCCAGATCGCCCGCCTGATGAACATTGCGGTCGTTGTAGAGCTTGAAATCGTCAATATCAATCATCATAAAACTCATCGGATATTCCTGGCGCTTCGAGCGTTTCAACTCTTCGGCCAGACGCTCGATGAGATAGCGGCGATTGAGCATGCCGGTGAGCGGGTCTGTGATTGACATCAACTGAAACTGGTTGGCCTTCTCCTGCCATTCAGCGCGGTCAAGCGCCATCGCCATCTGCGGAGCGATGGACTCAATCAAGCTCAAATCAATGTCGTCGTATGAGCCGCCGCCTGCTTTGTCCGTGACGTTAAGCACACCGACCTTTCGTCCGCCGATCGAGATAGGATAGCTGATGAAAGATTTGGTTTTGTAGCTGCGCTCTGCCGGGGCGGGTGTGTGCCCGCCCACCTCAACGTCGCGCACGACGAGCGGGCGACCTTCAAACAGAACCGCGCCCGCGATGCCCTCGCCCATTCGCACGCGCGTTTCACGGGCGACGTCTGCGCGCGGGCCGACCGCCGATTTAACGGCCAACTCGTTTGAAGCTTCATCGAAAAGCAACAGCGAGCCCCGCTCGGCGTGCAGCAAATCAACAGACATATGCAGGATGGCGTCGTAGGGGTCGCCCGCGCCCGCCGTATTGAGGCGCTCGCCGAAGCTTTGCAGGTGCTCGGCAAAGCGCGAGCGCTGCTCAAGCTCCTGACGCAGCCTGAGAACTTCTAATGGCAAAGCAATCTCGCGGCAGTAACCGGAAATGGAGCGTCGCTTCTCATCCGTCAACTCGGAGTCTCCGACGAGCAGCCCGGCTTTCACTTCGTCTCCGACGATGAGCGGGAAAAGCTCCGCCGTCTTCTCAGGACTTTCAGCCATCTGCTTGCGAATCGTTCCCGCTGGCTTGAAGCCTTCCGGGGTTTCGCGCAAGACGAGCGACGTAGCGGCTTTGGCTGTGGCGAACAGCCTTGCGTCCTTCAAGCCGATTTCGATGTGGACGGGAATATCTTTGAAGCGCCCTTTGGAACAAGCCGGCACAAAGGTGCCGCGCTCGCGCAGGAGCAGGGCGAGTGAGACGAGCTTGTGTTTTCCGGCAAGCGCTTCAAGAGCGGAATTGCAGGCTTCTTTGAAATCGCTCTCGGCCTGAAAATAACGATTATGGAGAGCGGCGCTCCGGGTGTCGGCATTCTGCCTGACAGTTTGTTCCTCGATGATGGAATCTCCTGCCGCTTTCTCATCGCTCGTCTTCGCGGGCAATTCCTCCGGCAGGGTATCCGGCGCAGCTTTCGGTTGTGGAACAGGAGATGACGACACATCCTCGCCCGTGCGTTTTCCCGCGCCGAGTTCCCTGGCTGTTTCATCAATGCGCTGGGCGAGGTCATCCAGGTCTTGGCGCGCGGCGAAGATGACGTTTTGAAAAATCTCGCCGGAGAGCAAATCCTGAAGATCGCCCGTGCGAAACCGCTCAGCGAGCGCACGGTAATCCGCGCTCGTGAGAAAGGCACGCCCGCCGATGACGGCCAGCTGGCGATTCGCCTCCAGCTCGACAGGCATGGCGACGCAGTGCAGACCGGCATGGCAGCGATAATGCACGACGCCTCGGGCTTGAACGGCTCGCTCAAAAGCCACGCCGCAGAAGGGGTCGCAGAGGCGGACATAATCGGGCGAAGACTGAAACGCACGGCAGATGGAATTGTTGTTGGAAACGAAGATTGCGGGGGGCTGGTGGCCTTCGACCAGCAGCAGAGAGAGACCCGAGGCCGCCGCCAGAGACTCCTGTGCGTCAGCCCAGCCGTCGGGCTTCTGATTATTCTGGGTCTGGGCTTTGTCGCGTACGGGTGCGACAGATTCATCCATTGTCCGCAGGGTCACTTTAAGTTTACGTCCGAAGTGATGTTGGAGGGCTGAGGCTCGCGCGCAAACTTGGGGGCGCATTTTACGCGCGGCTCACAATCGAGATGGGACGGCGGCTGTAGTGTGCGGCTACCGTCCGACTAAAAGTATAAGTGACCGCGCGCCCCGGAGACAAGCAATTTCTGCTGGAAATCGCCCCAAAAGCGAACAGTCACTAACGCGAGAATCAGCTCTCCCCTCAAGTAAACGTCGAATAAAAGCCCTTTTTCAAGTTGCGATGAAACGCTGAGCGTCCCGCAACCCCGGCGCGTCATTCGGCGCAACCTGCTCAATGTCAGGCTGTTCGGGGCTGATGCGGATGCAGGCGGCGAAGTGATTCGGCTTGATTTCCGCCAGAGGGGGAACGACTTCCTTGCAAGCCTGAATAGCATACGGGCAGCGCGTGTGGAAGCGGCAACCCTGCGGAGGATTAATCGGAGAGGGTACGTCGCCTTCCAGCACGATGCGCTGGCGTGTGGCTTCAATCTCAGGGTCTGGAACGGGGACGGCTGAAATCAACGCCTTCGTATAAGGCATCAAAGGCTCGTCATAGATGACTTTCGCATCCGCAATCTCGACGAGTTTACCAAGATACATGACGGCCACACGGTCGGAGACGTGCCGGATGGCGCGCAAATCGTGCGAGATGAAAAGATAGGTTAGGTTCTTCTCTTTTTGCAGCCGCTCCATCAGGTTCATAATCTGCGCCTGAATGGAAACGTCCAGAGCAGAGATCGGTTCGTCCGCAACGATGAAATCAGGGTCAACCGCCAATGCGCGCGCGATGCCGATGCGCTGGCGCTGCCCACCGGAAAACTCGTGCGGGAAACGCTTGATGAACCGCGGGCTTAAGCCCACCGTCTCCATCAACTGGCGCACACGCTTCTGAGCTTCCTGCCCTACGGCGAGACGAAAAGTATCAATCGGCTCGCCGATAATCTGCCCGACCGTCATGCGCGGGTTCAATGAAGCATAAGGGTCCTGGAAGATCATCTGAAGGTGCTTGCGATGCTCGCGCATCTCTCTTTGCGAGAGGCTGGCGAGGTCCTGACCGCGAAACACCACCTGGCCTCCCGTCGGCTCTGTCAGACGCAGCAGGGCACGACCCAGAGTTGATTTGCCGCAGCCGGATTCACCGACCAGCCCTAATGTTTCGCCGGGATAGATGTCTATCGTCACTCCGTCAACCGCCTTGACGACCCGCTTGACGGAATTGCTGCTGATGATCTTATCTAAAAAGCCGCCGCCGCCGAGATCGAAATGAACCTTGAGGTCGCGGATAGCGATAAGCTCCTCGCCCTTCCCGCGCTCAATCGGAGGCGGCATCAATGGGGCGTTCGGGATGCGGGTTGGCTGCTCGTTCATCTACTGTTTTCCGTTTCGGCTCCTGTGATTGATTTCTGCTGTGTGCGCTCGTCTCTCTCACGGCACGAATCGGCATAAACCTCTTCGGCGAAGTGGCAGAGCGAGAAATGCCCTGCGTTGATCTGGACGAAAGGCGGAAACTCCCGATGACAGATTTCTTCGGCACGCTCGCAGCGCGGCGCGAAAGGGCAACCGGGCGGAAGATGCGCGACATCGGGCGGGAGTCCCGGAATCTGGTAGAGCGCCTGCCCCTCTTCGTGCGCCGGGTCTGGGACAGAACGCAGCAAGCCTTTCGTGTACGGGTTGCCGGGGCATTTGAAAAGCTCGCGCGTGGGCGCTTGCTCGAAGACCTTGCCCGCGTACATCACTATGATGTGATCCGTCATCCCGGCCACCACGCCCAGATCATGCGTGATGAGAATGACGCTCGTGCCCGTCTCCTGCTTCAAGGTCTTAATCAACTCAAGGATCTGCGCCTGAATCGTCACATCGAGCGCGGTCGTCGGCTCGTCAGCGATCAACAATTCCGGCTCGCACGACAAGGCCATCGCGATCATCACGCGCTGGCGCATCCCGCCCGAAAACTCGTGCGGGTAGCTATCAACGCGAGAGCGCGCATCGGGGATGCCGACGGTTTCAAGCATCTTGACGGCGTGCTCGTAGGCCTGATCTTTCGTGTAGCCTAAATGAAGCTCGGTCATCTCCATCAACTGCTTCGAGATTCGCATGAACGGATTGAGCGAGGTCATCGGGTCCTGAAAGATCATCGCAATCCGTTTGCCGCGAATCCTTCGCAACTCTTCAATGGAGAGCGCACGGATGTCTTCGCCGTTGAAGATTATCTCGCCTGAAACTATCTTGCCCGGCGGCTCGGGAATCAGCCGGATGATGGACAGATTCGTCACAGATTTTCCCGAACCCGACTCGCCAACTATCCCTAAGGTTTCGCCGCGCTCCAAATCGAAACTAATCCCGTCAACGGCTTTGACCGTCCCGTCCTCAGTCTCGAAATATGTTTTCAGGTCTTTGACCGAAAGAATGTGTCCGTTAGGGCTAGCCATAATATTTTTGATTTGCGATTTTTGATTTTTGATTGGATCAGGACAAAAGCGTAAATCTAAATTTTGAAAGCTCTGCTTTCATCCTCTTCCAATCGCAAATCAAAAATCTAAAATCGCAAAATTCCTACGTCTTTCTCATCTGCGGGTCGAGGGCGTCGCGCAGGCCGTCGCCTAAGAAATTCAGGGAGAAGAGCGTCAGCGCCATCGTCACACCGGGGAAGATTAGTTGCCAGGGAAAGATGGCGATGTTCTGGATACCTTCAGACGCCAGACTGCCCCATGATGCGAGCGGGGCTTGCACGCCAAGGCCCAGGAAAGAGAGAAACGCTTCCTGAAGCATCACCTGCGGAATGGTCAGCGTCGCGTAGACGATCACAGGCCCCAGCGTGTTCGGGACGAGGTGGCGGAAAATAATCTTCGAGGTCGAAACTCCGGTCGCCCGCGCCGCCAGCACGAACTCCTGATTCTTGAGCGAAATCACCTGCCCGCGAACGATTCTCGCCATCGTCAGCCACGAGACAGCCCCAAGCGCAATGAAGAGCAGGACGAGCTGGCCGAGCGCAGACTTGCCGCCGAAGAAGGCCAGCAGCACGATGACGATCATCATGTAGGGAAGCGCGTAGAGAATGTCTACGATTCTCATCATCACGGTATCAACGCGCCCGCCCAGATACCCGGAGGTCGCACCAAAGGTGACACCGATGAGCAGCGAAACGAATGTGGAGATGATACCGACCATCAGGGAGATTCGCCCGCCGATCAACACACGCGCCAGCAGGTCCCGCCCTGACGTATCCGTTCCCATCGGGTGCAGCGCGGAGAAATTACCCTGTAGGTCGCGGAACGGCGGCATGGCACGAGTTATTTCCATGTTCTGCGGGATGGTGTCGTAGCTAAAGCCCGTCGCACGCTCGACGATGAACGGCCCGATGAGTGAAGCCAAAAGAACGATTGCGACGACGATCATCCCGAAGACGGCCAGCTTGTTTTTCAACAACCTGCGCCACGCGTCTTTCCAGAGTGAAGTTCCCGCGAGAGGCTCCTGTGCGCCCCTTTCGGCGGTGCGGATGTCTCCCTCACCGACGATTAGTTCCGGCGAGGTGTTAATGATGTCACCTTCACGCGAACGAATAGGCGGCTGCGGAGGTGTCCCCAGAGGAGTCAGCGCAGGCTCCGTTCTCTTCTCCCGTTCGGGTTGATTGTCCGGTTGTTCGTCCTTCATCTTTCTTCAATAACGAATGCGTGGGTCAATGATGGCATAGGTAATGTCAACTAGGAGATTGAAGACCAGAATCAGAATCGCCAGGAACGCCACGATGCCGATGATCAGTGGTTCGTCGCGCGAGAAGTTGGCATTCAAAAAGTAGTTTCCGAGGCCTGGCAGCGCAAAGATTTGCTCGACCACGACAGTTCCCGTGATGAGATAAGCGAGCGCCGGGCCGCTGAAGGAAATAACCGGCAACAATCCTCCGCGCATGACGTGACGGAAAACCACCTGTCTCTCGCTCAACCCCTTGGCCCGCGCCGTCCTGACATAATCGGCGCGCAGAACTTCGAGCATGCCCGAACGGGTCAGGCGCGCGATGTAGGCCATGTAGAGAGCCGAGAGCGTCACAACCGGCATGACCAGATTCCAGCTTGGGAAACCGCCCCAGCGCGCGGGCGGCAGCCAGTAGAACGTCAGAGAAAAAAGAAGGATCAGCAGAGGCCCAAGCACGAAATTAGGCACAGAGATGCCGAGCATCGCCAGCGCCATCGAGGCGTAATCTGTTTTTGAGTTCTGCTTGAGCGCGGCCAATGTTCCGGCGGTCAACCCGACGATGAGAGCCAGCAAGTATGCCAGCAGCCCGAGTGTTGCCGAGACGGGCAGAGAGCGCCGTAGAATCTGATTAACCGATTGACCCGGATAGGTCAGCGATTCGCCGAAGTACGGGTAAGGATGCCATTGATACTTCTTGACTGGTTGACCGTCATTCCCGACCGTCTCTTTGCCATTCTCATCAACGACCGTTCCATATTGAAAACCGAAGACACCGGCCATCACGCGCCCGTATTGCACGTACCAGGGTTTATCCAGCCCGTACTTCTCCCGGATGTTCTTCTCAATCGCCGGAGGGATGCGCTTCTCGCCCGTGTAGAAGCTGCCCGGCGCAAGACGAATCAAGCCCCACGTCAGCGTGACGATGATGAGCACCGTCGGAATCGTGATGAGAAGTCGGCGAATGATGAAGCGAAGCATGGCTTCTGTTGCTCTCCCCTTTTACTCGGCCATGTTCGGCGTGCCCTGATCCCATTTCGCCTGATCGTATTCGATGTAGACAAACTTCCAGGCATACAAGTTCAGCGGATTCGGGTACATCCCTTTCACATAAGGCTTCTTCATCCAGTTAACGGTCGGCGTGTCGAGCGGGATGACGGGTTGCTCTTCGAGCATGTAAGCTTCGGCCTTAGCGAAAAGCTCGAAGCGCTTCTGCGGATCGGACGTGCGGTTAGCTTCGTCGAGCATCGCATCGTATTTGGGATCGTGCCAGCCTGAGCCGTTCTCCGCGCCCGCGTAAAAGAGATTGAGGAACGTGAACGGGTCCATGTAATCGCCGCCCCAGGCGTCGCGCGCAATCCCCTTGTAATCGCCTTTGGCGCGCACGTTCAGGAAGGTACGAAACTCCATAGACTTCAAGGGCAGCGTGACCCCCAGATTTTGCTTCCACTGCGCTTGCAGGAATTCAACTATCGGCACATTCATCCCATCCGGGTTGTAATTAATCTCCACCTCACCAACCGGGAAATTTTTGCAGACGAATTTTCCGTCCGCACCCTTAGTCACAGGATAGCCCGCCTCAGCCATCAATTGACGAGCGCGCTCAGGATTAAAAGTGTCGCCTTTCGGATTCGGGTAGCCGGGAAAGATGCCTGTGGGGACAAAACCCGTCAAGGGCTTGACGGTCTTTCGCCATTTGGCGAAAGCTTCTTTATCAATGGCGAAGTTGAAAGCCTTACGCAGCCGCTTATCCGTAAATGGCCCGCGCCTGACGTTGAAGTCGTAATAGTCGTTGGCGTTCTCCACCGCGTCCATGTAGTCGCGCAAGGGACGAATGACATCCATCCAGCCGTGCGGGACTGTGTGGTTGAGGAAAGCGTCAATCTCTCCGGCCTTGTAGAGATTCATCATCGTCGTGCTGTCTTTGACCGGATAGAAGGTCAACTGTTTGAGTTGAACCACACCCGCATCCCAGTAGTTAGGGTTCTTCTCAACGACGAGCCGATCATACGGAATCCACTCTTTGAGCTTGAACGCGCCGCTGGAGACGATGTGGTCGGCCTGCGTCCAGGCTTCACCATATTTTTCGATTGCCTGTTGCGGAACAGCGCGGAAGAACTGGTGCGCGAGCAAACCTAAAAAGAAGGGCGCAGACTGGCGCAGCGTGATGCGCAACGTGCGGTCGTCAACCGCCTCGACACCTAAATCTTCAGCCTTGACCGGCACCAGCTCTTTATCCTTGATCGCATCTGCAATTTTCGGATTCGTCCTTCAACTGCGTTGCGCGCTCGGCGTCATCGCCCGCCAGCACAAGGCGCGTCGGCGAATGCATGTACTGGTGAAAGGGTGTGTCAGGCGCATTGTTCTCTCCCACTGCGGCGCGATTTGAAGCCGACTCGTCTACATGCGTAGCGTCCGCGAGGACATCCTTCTCCAGCACGAACTCGCCCGTCTTCGCGTCGCGCACAAACGAGCCGCCGGTGTTATAGCCCTGGCTGTACTTGATGTAGTAAGCGAGATAAGCGTTACGCGAGGCGAGTTTGGGCGAAAGCCCGCGCCGGAGAGTGTAGACGAAATCTTTCGCTGTAATCGGCTCGCCGTTTGACCAGCGCGCGTTCTCCCTCAGATGAAAAACGAACTCGGATGAATCGGAATTGAGCTGCCAGGTATCCGCGATGGCTGGAATCGGCAGCGTGTTTTTCGGCCCGTACTCGACCAAGCCTTCGTAAAGCGCCCCATAGATGCGTGCATCCGGCGCGCTCGTCCCGACCTGCGGATCGAGCGTTTCCGATTCAGAGCCGGTGACGTAGCGCATCACCTGTCCCTGCGGCGGAATGACTCTCCCGAAGTAGACATCGTTGCTTGCCGCGACGGAACATCCGATTGCCAGAAGTGAGAGCGCGATGAGCGCAAGGGTGAGACGGAATTGGGCGGAGCGAAAGAACAGCATGAGATGTAACTCCTCGTGGGCGAAGGCCGTGATCGAGCGCGACGGGCGCTCTGGAGACTCTTCGCATGCGCTTTCAAGTAACGATTCGGAACAAGGGAGAGCTTCGCTTTAATTGTACCGGGCACAGCGTTTGGGTGAGCGTCACGTTATCATGCGTCTGCTTGCACAAGCAAGACAGTTGTGGCGCTTCTCCAGACAATCTACCGATGCGGGAAGAGGAGCGCCGCGTTGCTCTTACGTTTTTTCGTATTCGGTTTACTCGCTCGCCTTAAACCAGATCAAGCTGGCCTGCTTCGGCTGCTGCCATGAAGTATCTAACCGCACGTGCTTGAGCGACGGGGCGTCAAGCAAATTTGTGTCGAAGCCGACGACATACGGTTTGACCAGAGCGTAAGACGAAGCGAAGTAGATTGGCATCGCGGGCAATTCTCTGAGCGCCTGCGCTTCCGAAAGTATTGGCACCGGGCTGATCGGATTGGGCGGCTTCTCGTTATTCTCTTTCACTCCATCGCCGACCCCGTTCTTCGCGTCTTCCGTCTTCTTCTCTGCTGTCTGCTCAGTCGCTTGGGTAGAGAGCGCGACGGGTGCAGCTTCCGGCTCGAACATCTCGCGCAAAGTGCTTGTGTCGTCAGCCGTCTGCATCACGTAGCTGCGACGCGCCACGTCGTAATCGCCTGCGGCAAACGCAATCTCGTATTCCTCCCAATCCTTCAACACGATCTCCGTCTCAACCCCGAGCGCGCTCCGCCACATCGCGGCGATAGTCTCGGCAACCTGCCGCTGCTGCGCGTTACGATTGACCAGCAGCCTGACCTTCGGGAATTTGCCCGCCTCCGGCGGATAACCGGCCTCTGTCATTAATTGACGCGCGCGCTGAACGTCGTGCCCGATGGGCGGAGTTTGAGCATGAGCTGAGTCTGCGACCTGCATCGCCTGCGTGGGCAGAAACTTTTTCGCCGGTTCGGTTGCGCCGCCCAACTGATCCTGGCTGATTCGGTCGCGGTCAATCGCAATACTGAGCGCCTCGCGCACGCGCACATCGTCAAACGGCGGGCGAGAGGTGTTGAAGCTGTAGTAGGTCAGAGCGCCGAAGGTCTCGCGCCGAAAATCTTTGTAAGGCGCGAGCAGTTTCAAAGCCAGCGGCTCGAATCCGGCGTTGGTGACGGCATCAACTTCGCCCGCGTGATAGGCTGCGAGCGCGGCTTCGGCATCCTTTGCCGGAACGAACTGCACACGCTGGAGCGAGACCGATTGCACGTCCCAGTAATTCTTCGCGCGTTCAAGCACCACGCCATTATTTTCGATTTTCGCCAACTGGAAAGCGCCGTTAGAGACCGGACGCGAGTTTGTGCCCGCGCTCTGATCTGTAAAAAGAGTATCGAGTTTGTAAACGGGTCGGAAAACCGGATGAGAGACCAGCGCGGGAAAGCCCGCATCGGAGCGCTGCAAACGCACTCGCAAGGTGTAATCGTCCATCAGCTTCCACACCGAACGGCTGCGGCTTGGGAGCATCAATCTTCGTCTCCTTTTTCGCCTCTTCCTTTTTGTTCGAGTCGCGCGGAGTTTGTGCCTGCTCAAGCTGCGGCGATGGCGTCGGGGTCGGATTAACTTCCACCGGAGGCACAACGCCTTGAATGTTCTTCATGAGCCGAGCATGCGGCGCACGTTCGCCAAGCTGGAGGGTGCGCTGCCACGAACGCACGAAATCCTGCGCCGTCACCATTTCACCATTCGACCAGCGCGCATCCCGGCGCAAATGAAAAGTCCATTCGCGCGAATCGGTGGAAGATTCCCAGCGCGCAGCCACCCCCGGCACAGGCGCGAGCGTTTTTGGGTCGTACTCGGTCAAGCCTTCATAGATGGCGCGCACAGCATCCGTATCGGGCGCAGCAGCCGCCAGCGCAGGATCGAAGACCTGCGGCAATCCGCCATCGCTCCAACGAAACTCCTGCGCGCGAGGCGCGAGCGTCCGGCCATAATATTGCTCGACTTCATGGTCTAGAAAACACCCGCCCGTCAGAGACATCACGACAAGGAGCGACGCGGCGACGCTTGTCCGCCACCTGTCAATTTTCCTGCTCAGCCTGTGTTTCTTCCTGCTCGCCATAATGAAAATCTGCTGCGCCCTAGTTTATCACTTCTTCCCATCAATAGCAGAAACTTCCCGTAATCGCCTGTAAACTTCCTCCGTCTTGCGCCGCGTATCTTCAAAGCCAAAGGAGGTGTCAATCAAAAAGTCCGCGTAGCGTTTCTTCTCATCTTGCGGCATCTGCGAGGCGATGCGTCTGGCGGCCTCCTCGCGGGAGATGGCGTTGCGCGCCATCAATCTCTCAAGCTGAATCTCCGGGCGGCAATGCACCACGATCAATTTATCAAAACGGTTGTACCCGCCGGATTCGATCATCAAAGCCGCGTCAACGACCGCGATTCCACGCGCATCCTGCTCCTCCCATTTTCGCAATTGCTCGTCCTGAGCGGCGATTATAAACGGATGAAGAATGGAATTTAAGAGCAGCCGCTTTTTCTCGTCGGCAAAGACCAATGCACCCAAACGAGCCCGGTCGAGCGTTCCATCCGGCTGCAAGATTTCAGTGCCGAAGGCTTCAACCAACGCCTGCAAACCCTGTGTCCCTATAGCCACGACCTCACGCGCCGTCCGGTCAGCATCCAGCACCCGGCATCCCAGTTCCGCAAAAACGGACGTCACGAAAGATTTGCCGACGCCAATCGAACCTGTCAAACCGACTCTTAACATTGCTCCTACTTAATCCCGCGTCGCCAACGAGCCGCCATCAACGTGTTTCGCATCAACACCGCAACGGTCAGAAGACCGACACCGCCGGGAACGGGCGTCCGCTTTCCGGCGCGCTGTCTGCTTCCGCCGGATGCACGTCCCCGACCAGCGTGTAACCACGCTCAGCGATAATCTTCAGACGCTTCTCCGCTTCCTCACCGAATAGCTCACGCGCCGCCCGCTCGTCCGTCACCCTGTTGATGCCAACGTCTATCACAATCGCGCCCTGTTTGATGTGCTCGCCTCGAATGAAGCCAGCGCGCCCGATGGCCGCGATCAGGATGTCCGCCTGGCTGGTGATTGATGGCAGATCGCGTGTCCGCGAATGGCAAATGGTGACGGTCGCGTCGCGTTGCAGGAGAAGCTGCGCGAGAGGTCGCCCGACGATCTGGCTGCGCCCGACGATGACTGCGTGCGCGCCGCTGAATCGAGATGGAGTTGCGCTCAAGCAGTTCGATGATTCCAACGGGAGTGCAGGGCGCAAGCGTCCTCTGTCCCAGAGAGAGACTGACCAACATTCACCGGATGAAATCCGTCAACATCCTTTGCCGGATCAATCGCCTCTATGACGCGCCGCTCGTCAACACAGCCGGCAGCGGCAACTGCACGAGAATCCCATCAACCTCGTCGCGCACATTGAGGCTGCCGACCAAATCCAGCAACTCTCCGGTGCTCGTCTCCGCAGGCAGCGCATGATGTTCTGAGCGTAAGCCCAGAGCTTCGGACGTTCGCACCTTGCTTCGCACGTAGACACGCGATGCCGGGTCTTCTCCGACGCGCACGACCGCCAGACAGGGAATAACGCCGTGCTCGTGTTTGAGCCGCGCCACATCTTCCAACGCAACCTCGCGCTTAATCTCTTCGGCGACGCGCGCACCGTCCAGGACATTTCGGCGCGCTTTCTTCATTTATCGTCGTCTTGGGGTTCATTTGGCTTGGCCGCATCCTAGCATATATTTAACCGCTGCTTGAGTTATTCAACAAGACTGAACGATAATTCCCTTATGCCGAAACAGAACAAGCGTCGCTGCCTCGTCGCGGTCTTCTCTCTTTTTGCTTTTCTCCGCCATCGTCGTTCATGCTCAAACGGCGCGCGAACGTCATGAGCGTATTCGCGCAGCCGTTGAAAGCGGAGATTACCAGTCGGCGCTCTCCGAGCTTCAATCCTTAGCAGCAGCGATCCGGCAGGTTTCACGCTGAATAATTACGATTACCTGCTCGCACGTCTCTCCGAACGCCCGGGAATGCGGCGGCGCGCAGACCCACTATCAAAAGGTCGTCGCGCGCGGTTCCCTGCTTTCGCAATATGCCCTCTGGCATCTGGCGCAACTGGCGCGAGCAACCGGCAATCTGCCGCTTGAGCGCGAGAAATTGCGCCAGCTGTTGGCATCGCTCCGACGAGCTTGCTGCGCGATGCCGCCAACGCACGTCTCGGCGAGAGCTTTTTCGAGAGCCGTGATTATGCTGCGCAATTCAGGCGCTTCGCCCGCGCAGTTCTGCCACAGGCAACGCCTCTGCACGCGAAGCACAGGCGCTCATCGGCGAAGCTTATCTCAGAAGTAATCAAAAGGAAGCCGCGCGGGATGCTTTTAGCCATCTGGTTGCGCAGTTGCCCAACCCGTCGCAGCCGGACGATTTCGCTCTCTCCGGCGTGCGCGGGCTGGACATACTCGATAGCGGAGGCGAAGACGCCGCGCTCAAGAACGCGCCGCAACTCGCCGAGAGCGAGCACCTCAAACGCGCGCAAATCTACAACTTCAATCGAGACTTCTCAGGCGCACGCCGCCACTACGCGGCAATCGTCGAGCGTTACGAAAGGAGCGCGAGCGTGCCCGAAGCTCTCTACATGATCGCGCGTGGTTTCTATCAGGAGAGACATTTCACGGAGGCGCTTCCCTATTTCCAGCGCGTCGCCAAAGAATATCCTGAGAGCGCGAACGCGCGCGATGCTCTTGGCTACTACGCTGCTTCGCTGGCGCGCTTGAAACGTTTTGACGAATCATTCGCCGCCTACCAGAGCATCATTGAACGCTACGGCACAGGCCCGACGCTTGAGCGTGCGTATCTCAACATCATAGACACGCTGCGCGACGCAGGCCGCGACGCGGACGCTCTTTCATGGGTTGAGAAGACACGCACACGATTCAAAGGGCAGTTGACGGCCACGCTCGCTCTCTTCTCGCAGGCGCGGATTCATCTTGCGCAGGGAGCGTGGGACAAGGCGCTCGCGGATTTCGATGCGCTCCGCGCGGAATCAAATCTCGGCAGCGCGACCGTTCCCGGCAGCACCAATCAAACGGAAGTATCTTTCATGCGCGCTTACCTGCTCGAACAACTGGGACGCACGGAAGATGCCATTAACGCTTACCTGACCATTCCTGATGGGCGCAACGAATATTACGGCGGGCGTGCAACGAGCGTCTACGCGGATTGGTGACCAACCCGAAAACCGCGGCATGGTCAATGCGCGCCTTGAAGCATTGAGCGCTGAAGCACAAAAGGCGCTCGGCAACAGGCAATTTGAAGACGCGCGTAAGGCCGCACAAAGCGCGCTACGCATTGACCGAAGATAAGGAATCGAGAAATGAGTTACTGGATATTGCGCGGCCGCCTACGTAAACTTGCCGGCATACAACAGTGCTCCCGACGCCACAACTGCTCCCCACCGGGAGACAAATCGTCATCGCCAACGGTCAGGCCAATCCGAACACTCAGCCCACGCATCGAGCGTTGGCCGACGAGCTTCTCTTTCTAGGGCTCTATGACGAAGGCGCGCCGGAGCTGGCAATTGCCGAAAAGGCTTCAGGCACTGCGAGCGCAGTCGAAGAAAAGAGTCCTGCACAGCAGGATGCGACCGTCACCGGGAAGGAGCAATCCGCCGCAGCCGGAGAAACAACCCGCCGCGCAAAGCTCATCCACACTTTCGCGCGACGAGGCATATACGCTCGCCGTTCTATACAAACGCGGCGAGAATGCCAACCGCGCTGTGCGCTATGCTGAGCCGCTCTGGAAGAAAGTCCCTGCGGATTATCTGCTGGAACTCGCCCCGCGCGAGCTGGTCGAGTTGCTGTATCCTGCGCCCTACGCGGAGGCGCTCAACGAATATGCGCCTCCGCGCGGAGTTGACCCGCGCTTTGTGCTCTCGATCATGCGGCAGGAATCGCGCTTTCGCCCCGAAGCCAAATCCATCGCGGCGGCGCGCGGTCTGCTGCAATTCATTCCCTCGACGGCCAACCAGATTGCAGGCAGTTGAGCCTACAGGATTTCCGTCAAGACGATCTTTATAACCCGCGCATGGCCGTGCTCTTCGGCTCGCAGTACATGGGAAATCTCTTCCGGCAATTTCCGGATATGCCGCAGGCCGTCGCCGCCTCATACAACGGAGGCGAAGACAACGTCGCGCGCTGGGCGGCTCGCGCCCGCTCAAACGACCCTGACCGCTACGCGCTGGAGATCGGATTCACACAATCGAAGGATTACGTCTACAAAGTTCTGCCGAACTACTGGGTCTACCAGATGCTCTACAACGAACAACTCAAGCGCCGCTGACCGGGGGCGACTCACCTTCATGAAAAGAAACATTCTTAGCTTAGTTATCTTGATTCTTTGCGCCCTGCTAATGGCTTGCCAGCCGAAGTCAGCAGCAGTAGTGCAGGGCAAGCGTTACGACTTTAAAGGCACAATCGTCTCCATTGATAAAGCTCACCAGAGCGCGACCATCTCCCATGAAGAGGTCAAAGATTTCATGGACGCGATGACGATGCCGTTTAAGCTGAAAGACGCCTGGCCGCTGGATGTCATGAAGCCCGGCGATGGGGTGCAGGCCACACTCGTCGTCACGGACGATTCCGCATGGCTCGAAGATGTGGTGGTGATTCAGCAGAGCGCGGCGCAGACCCCAGCAACGCCCGAAAGCTCTCAGATGCCAAAACCGGGTGACGCCGTTCCAGATTTTCGTCTCGTCAATCAGGACAACAAACCTGTTCGCCTGGCGCAATACAAAGGCCGCGCGCTCGTTTTGACCTTCATCTATACACGCTGCCCCGTGCCGGAATATTGCTCCCTGATGAGCAGCAACTTCGCAGCGATTGAGCGTGAATTACAGAAGGATGCGGCGCTTTACAAGAGAACGCACCTGGTCAGCGTCAGCTTCGACCCCGCGTATGATACGCCGAAAGTCCTGCGCAGCTACGGCGCATCGCAGACCGGCAACTACGACAAAGAAACGTTCAATCACTGGGAGTTTGTCACGGGAGAGGCAGAGGAAGTGAAAAGGCTCGCTCAGTTTTTCGGTCTCACGTATCTTCCCGAAAAAGGTGAGTTCATCCATTCGCTCCAGACCGCGCTCATCGCGCCGGACGGAAAGCTGGTCAAACTTTATTCCGGCAATGACTGGAAACCGGCAGACGTTCTGGGCGACATTCGCACTCTGTTCGAGAAAAGCCAGCAATAGATCATATCTAGTTCCAGCCCCGGAGGGGCTGAATAACAGTAGCCCACGGCGTCAGCCGTGGGAACAAGCAGCGAATAGATGAGTAAGCCCCGGAGGGGCGGCACAATATGCCGCCCCTCCGGGGCTTAAATTACGTAGAGGTTCTTACCCCTTGAGCTTCTTAATCTCTTCAGTCAAGACCGGCACGGCCTCGAACAAATCGCCGACAATTCCATAATCGGCGATGTCGAAGATCGGCGCTTCAGGGTCTTTGTTGATGGCGACGATTGTGCCTGCGTTCTTCATGCCGACAAGATGCTGGATTGCGCCTGAGATGCCGAGCGCGATGTAGAGCTTCGGCGCAACCGTCTGCCCACTTGATCCGATCTGGCGGTCAATCGGCAGCCATTCGGCGTCGCAGATGGGGCGCGAGGCGGCGATGTCGCCGCCCAAGGCTTCGGCCAGTTTTTCGGCGAGCGCGATGTTCTCTTTGCTCTTGATGCCGCGCCCGATGGCGACGATCACGTCCGTCTTCGTCAGGTCAACGGCCTGTTTCACTTCCTGAAACGGAGCTTCGGGCTTCATGCGGACAACACCCACCTCGACGCTCATCGTCTCAACCTGCGCGCCGCTTCCCTTTGTCGCTTGCTCTCCCCGGTACGCTCCCGACTGGAACGTGGCGAACACGGGTGGCTCGCCATCCGAAACGACATCGGCGTCAATCTTGCCGAGAAAGATGCGTCGCGAAAACGTGACTTTGCCATCTGACACCTGCGCCCTGATGCAATCGCTGATGAGTCCCTTGCCGAAACGCGCCGCGAGCTTCGGAGCGAAATCGCGCACGAGATACGTGTGCGGCAAAATCACATACTGAGGGTCAACGGAGCGCACGACCCCCTCCAACGCGTCCGTGTAGCCATCCGGTGTGTAATCAATGAGCTTTTCGTTATCAGCATAAACGACCTTGCTCACGTCATAAGCCGCGATCTCCTCGGCCAGATTGCTCGCGCCTGAGCCGAGCAGGACAGCCGTCACCGGCTGCCGCAACTCCGCGCCCAAACTTTGCGCGGCGGCAATGGCCTCAAACGAAGTTTTATTCAACGCACCAGCGCGATGCTCTGCGAAAACCAGAATCCCGTTACTCATAATTTTTCCTAGTAATCAGTAGTCAGTAATCAGTGGTCAGTTAAAGCCTTGAAAGCTGAATACTGATTACTGACTACTGATTACTGCTATATCACTCTTGCTTCCGTTCGCAACTTCTCAGCCAACTCGACAGCGCCTTTTTTTGCGTCGCCGCCGCCGAGGAACTGCGTCTGTTTTGTTTTCTGTGGAAAGTAAATCTTTTCGATGCGTTGATGCGAAGGACGTGAGGCGGCTTCCGCGTTGGGCGTGACCTCTTTAATCTCTTTCTTCTTCGCCGCCATGATTCCCTTCAAGGTGGCGTAGCGAATCTGGCTGATGCCTGATTGAATCGTCAGGAGCGCAGGACGCGGCATCTCGTACCACTGATACCAGCCGCTCTCAAGCTCGCGTTTGACTCTCAACTGCTCGTTGGAGGCATCCACCTCAATCACAATCGTCGCGTGCGGCATCCCTAAAATCTCCGCCATGATGACGCCCGTCTGCGCGTAGCCGTAGTCGTCCGACTGCAAGCCCGTCAACACCAGATCGGCCTGTTCCTCGCGCACCGCATCGGCCAGAACACTCGCCGCCGCAAACGGCGAGAGATGTTGCAAATTGTCTCCGACCACATGAATCGCGCGATCAGCGCCACGTGCCAGCGCGTCCTTGATGACGGTCTTGACGCGCTGCGGCCCCATCGAGCAAACCACGACTTCGCCGCCGAGCTTCTCTTTCAGTCGCAGAGCTTCTTCCAGCGCATAGCCGTCCGACTCGTTGACCTCGTAGGAAAGATCGCCCTCTTCAATCCACGTCGCGTCCTTGTTAATTCGCAAGATAGCGTCCTTGTTGGCGACCTGCTTCATCAATACGATTGTCTTCATTTCAGTTTTCGGTTTTCAGTTTTCAGTTTTCAGTCGGCAGCATGCGAGTTCTTGCTGAAAACTGAAAACCGAAAACTGTTAACTTTTATTCCTCAAATCTTTTGAAAAGTAGTGCCGCGTTTGTGCCGCCGAAGCCGAAGCTGTTGGAGAGTGCATAATTCACTTCCATCTCGCGCGGCTCGTTGGGCACGTAATCGAGATCGCAATCCGGGTCAGGGTTCACGTAGTTGATCGTCGGCGGCACGATATTGTGATGAATCGCCAGCACGGAGAAGACGCCTTCGATGCCGCCAGCCGCGCCGAGCAGATGCCCGGTCATGGATTTCGTGGAACTCACCGCGAGTTTGTAAGCATGCTCGCCGAAGGCTTGTTTAATCGCGGCGGTCTCAAACTTGTCATTATAGGGAGTGGAAGTTCCGTGCGCGTTGATGTAATCCACCACGCCGGGTTCAACTCCGGCGTCCTTCAGAGCCTTCTGCATGACGCGAATTGCGCCCGACCCCGTTTCGTCCGGCATCGTGATGTGAAAAGCATCTGCGGTCATTCCATAGCCCACCAACTCCGCATAGATGCGTGCGCCGCGACGGCGCGCGAACTCCAACTCTTCGAGAATGACGAGGCCAGCGCCTTCGCCGATGACGAAGCCGTTGCGGTCGCGCTCGAAAGGGCGAGACGCGTGGACGGGGTCATCGTTGCGCGTGGAAAGCGCGCGCATGGCGGCGAAGCCCGCGACAGACATCGGCGTGATAGCTGATTCTGCACCACCGCAAATCATCACGTCCGCATCGCCGCGCTCGATAATCCTGAAACTGTCGCCGATGGCGTGTGCGCCCGCCGCGCAAGCGGTCGCGGTCGCGGAGTTTGGTCCCTTCGCGCCATGACGAATCGAGACCTGGCCCGCAGCCAGATTGACGATGGCCGACGGGATGAAGAAGGGCGAGACGCGATGCGGGCCTTCATCAAGGAGCTTTGAATGCTCGCGCTCGATTGCCCAGAAGTCGCCGATGCCGCTGCTGATGTAAGTCCCGACCTGTTCTGCCGTTTCGTCCGTGATTTTGAGTCCGCTATCCTTGAGCGCTTCGTCCGAGGCGGCGATGGCGTAATGAATAAAGGCGCCCATCTTGCGCGCCTCTTTCTTCTCGACGTATTCGAGTGGATCGAAATCTTTGACTTCGGCGGCGAACTTGACCGAAAACTTCTCGACATCGAACTTCTTGATGTAATCCACGCCGCTGCGACCCTGCATCAGCGCAGACCATGTGGCCTCGACGGAATTCCCCACCGGCGTAATCAGACCGAGACCTGTAACCACGACGCGACGTTTCAAGATTAATACTCCTTTACAAAGTGATGAGTGATGAGTGATGAGTGATGAATAAAAGGCGGCTTCTACTCATCACTCATCACTCATTACTCATCACTGCTCTTACTTTCCCTTGTGCTGCTCGATGTAGTTGTAGGCATCGCGCACGCTCTGAATTTTCTCCGCGTCCTCGTCCGGGATTTCGATGCCGAACTCTTCTTCAAAACGCATGACGAGTTCGACCGTGTCGAGCGAGTCTGCGCCGAGATCGTCAATGAAACGAGCGTTCGGGGTGACTTCGTTCTCGTCCACGCCGAGTTCGTCAACGATGATCTGCTTGACTTTATTTTCGATCTCTTGATTATCGGGCATAACCGATTTGCTCCTCTGTGATTGTATGAAAACATATAAGTGATAAGTGATGGGTGATGAGTGACAAAGCTCTGCTCATCGCGCATCACTTTTCGCCATCACCGCTTTTCAAGACTCTCTGCGTCGCCGACGTTCAAACAGTTAGCGCTCCGCTCGATTTGCCGCAACAGGCCGCATAAAACTTTGCCGGGACCGACTTCGACGAATGTCTGAACCCTTTCCTTAATTAACAACTGCACGGACTCCAACCAGCGCACGGGCGAAGAAACTTGCCTGACGAGCGATGTGCGCGCGACCTCGCCGCTTTGATGACTTTCGCTGCATCAACGTTAGTGACGAGCGGTAAACGTAAATCATGGAACTCTAACTTTTCAAGCTCAGCCGCGAATCTTACTTCGGCAGGCATCATCAAGGCCGAGTGAAAAGGCGCGCTCACGTTCAGCCTGATGGCGCGCTTTGCCCAGCGCTCTTTCAGCAGCGCGATGGCGCGATCAACCGCCGCCGCGTGCCCCGCAATGACAATCTGATTAGGCGAATTGATATTCGCGGGCGAGCAAACCTCGCCCGCTTGCGCTTCGCACGCAGGCTTCCATGACCGTCTCTAAATCCGCGCCCATCACGGCAGCCATCGCGCCCGTGCCGACCGGCACTGCCTCCTGCATAAAACGCCCGCGCAGGCGAACCGTTCTGACCGCATCCGTCAATGCCAAAGCGCTCCGGCAGCGACGAGCGCAGAATATTCGCCGAGACTATGCCCGGCAACATAATCAGGCGCGGGAAACCCTTCGGCTTCCATCGCCTTAAGACGGCAATTGAGGTGGTCAGAATCGCGGGCTGCGTGTTCTCCGTCAGTTGCAGCTCTTCCGCCGTGCCCTGAAAGCACATCTGCGAGATTGCAAACCCGAGCGCGTCGTCCGCCTCTTCAAAGACCTGTCGGGAGGCCGTGTATTTTTCCGCAAGCTCGCTACCCATGCCTGCGTACTGCGAGCCTTGTCCGGGGAAAATGTATGCGAGACGATTTTCTCATCTGTTTTCGCGCGGCTGCAAGGAAAAAGCTACTGTCTCGCTTTTCGAGCCGATGTCACTTCCCTTTTCTGCGCTTCGTATCCGTCCACCTTGACGACCACTCTGTAATTGCCCCGCCGCAGGCTTCTTTAACTTAACCCGCCCGCGCGAATCTGCATTGCGAAAAACTATCTCGCCTTCTTTCGGGACAACCGTGACGCAGGCGCGCTTCAAAGGCTCGCCCGCTCGCGTCTTTCACTTCGACCAGCAGCCACTGCTCGCTGCTCTCCTGAGCGAGACTCAAACTGCCGCAGAGAAGCAGCGCGAGGACGATTAAAATGATGCGTCTCTTCTGCGTCTTCCGCTCATTACCAGCGAATCAAAACTCCGCCCCACGTGACGCCGCCGCCAAAAGATGCCAGCAAGACCAGATCGCCTTCGCTGATGCGGCCCGCTTCGACGCATTCGTCCAGCGCAATCGGAATCGAGGCCGAAGAGGTATTGCCGTGCATGGAGATGTTCGAATAAACGCGCTCCAGATCAACGTCCAGCTTGCTGGCGACCGCATCCGTGATGCGCTGGTTGGCCTGATGCGGGATAAAGAGGTCAACGTCCTCAGCCTTCTTCCCCGCTTCCTCCAGCACCTCGCGGGAAATTTCCGTCATCGAGCGCACGGCGACCTTGAACAAGCTCGTTGCCCTTCATCTTGAAGAAATGCTCGCCCGCCGCGATTGTCTCCGCGCTCGAGCCGAGTTTCGTTCCGCCGCCCGGCGCGTAAAGATGCTCTGCGTATCGCCCGTCCGACCTGATTCGCGCGGCCAGAATTCCTCGCTCACCTTCAACGGGCCCGAGCACGGCTGCGCCCGATCCGTCGCCGAAGATAACGCAGGTCGAGCGGTCTGTGTAATCAACATACTGCGTCAGAACTTCTGCGCCGATGACGAGCGCGCGTCGCGACTGGCCTGTCCGAATCAAACCGTTAGCCAGCGTCAGCCCGTAGAGAAATCCGGAGCAGGCGGCGGCTAAATCAAACGCGGCGGCATTGTTTGCGCCAAGCTCAGCCTGTATCAGGCAGGCGGTCGAAGGAAGAATCTGGTCCGGGGTGACGGTCGCGCAAATCAGGGTATCAATTTCCGCGGGGTCTATGCGCGCGCGCTCGATGGCCTGGCGCGCAGCTTTGACGGCAAAGAGCGAGGTGTATTCTCCGGGCGCAGCCTTGCGCCGCTGCTTGATGCCTGTGCGCGAGATAATCCACTCGTCGGACGTGTCTCACCATCTTCTCCAGATCGGCGTTCGTCAGAATGCCCTCCGGGTAAGCGTGCCCTGTTCCCAGGATGCCAGCATTTATTTTTGCCATTTCGATCCTTTCAGTAATGCAATAGTAAATAGTAAATCGTGAATAGTAAAAGCCGCTTTCTCTATTCACGATTTACCACCGATTTTACTATTCACGGCTTCTTCGTACTCGCGCGCATTCGTCTCGCTGATGCCGCGTTCGATGCGCTCGCTGGCGCGCTGTTCCGAAAACTCTTTGACGCTGCGAATGGCGTTGCGAATCGCGCGCGCGTTGGAGCTGCCGTGGCTGATCATGACGATCTGCCGGATGCCCAAGCAGCGGCGCTCCGCCGTATTCCGCATAATCCAGTTTCTTCTTGATATTGCGAAACGCCGGCTTGGCCAGCATCGCGCCCGCACTGGTCATGGCCGACGCGATCAATTCGCGCTTAATCATCGAGAGCAACGCTTCGGTCAAGCCCTCGGCCAGCTTGAGCATCACGTTGCCGGTAAAGCCGTCGGTGATGATGACATCCACCGCGCCCGTGAAAAGGTCGCGCCCTTCGACGTTGCCGACAAAATTCAGGCTCGACAGATCTCTCGAGCAGCGGGAAACGCCTCTTTCGTCAAATCGTTTCCCTTGGCTTCCTCTTCGCCGATGCTCATCAGGCCCACGCTGGGTTTGACCGTTCCGAGGACGGCACGGCAATAAGCATCGCCCATGATGGCAAACTGTGCCAGATGAAAAGCCTTGCATTCGGCGTTCGCCCCGACATCCAGAAGCAGCGTCGGCTTCTGCCCCTTGGTCGGAATCATGGCGGCCAGCGCGGGGCGGTCAACGCCGGGCAGCATGCCGATGACCATCTTGGCGGTCGCCATCGCTGCGCCCGTGTTGCCGGCCGAGACGAAACCGTCGGCTCGTCCCTCAGTGACGAGCTTTGTCCCGACTCTCAAAGAGCTTTTCTTCTTGCGCCGGACGGCGGTCGCGACCGCTTCGTCCATGCCGATGACTTCTTCGGCCTCGACCAGCTCGATGCCGCGATCACCCTGTTTGCGCCAACCGCAACGACGCAACTCCGGCTCGACCACGCCCGTTTGCCCGACGAGAATGACGCCGATCCCCAGATCGCGCGTGGCGGCGAGAGCACCGTCAATCTCCGCGTGCGGCGCATGGTCACTGCCCATCGCGTCCACGACGACTTTGCCGGTCAATTGGTGTTGCCCGTGCTTCATTAAGACGGTGATAAGTGATAAGTGATGGGTGACAGGAAAGAGAAAGCTGCTTTCTCTTATCACCTATCACCCATCACTCGTCACTGTTCTTACGCTGTCTCTTCGACCTGGATTACTTCACGGCCTTTGTAGAAACCACATTTCGGGCACACGCGATGCGGCATGCGCGGCTCCTGGCAATTCGGACAGGAGGAAGTCTGCGGCTGGCGCAGAGCATCATGCGCCCGGCGCTTGCGCGTGCGGGCTTTAGAATGGCGACGTTTTGGATTAGGCATAATAACTCCGTGAAATAAGTGATTGGTGATCGTGATGGGTGATAGGAAGAGGATACGCATAGTCTAAATCAGAATTTTGAAACTCTTATTTCATCCTTATCACTCGCCTATCACCCATCTACATCGCATATCATTAGTCCTGCCCAGCGCGGATCAATTTCGCGCTTTGGCAGTCGCACGGGTTCGTGTTTCTGTCAGCGCCGCAGGTCGGGCATAAGCCTTTGCATTCTTCGCCGCAGAGGGCGCGCGCAGGCAGAGCCAGCAGCAGTTGCTCACGAACCAACTCGTCCACATCAATCGTCTCCCCGTCAAAGACAGAGAGACTCAAATCTTCTTCCTGCAATTCAGCCGCTTCGCTTGATGTGTAATCTTCTACGGGAACGTAAGCGACATCGAAACTCGTTTCGACGGGGATGGCCACCGTTTTCAGGCAGCGATCACAATCAACTTCGGCCTGCGCAGAGTTGTCCGCGGAAGCGCACTTCATGTCCGCTTCTGCTGGACGCCCCGTCAACTTCCGGCGCCTGGTCAAACGGACATGCTCTTCATCGAGCACGATCTCCTCCGGCTCGTAACCGTGTGCGAAGGCGTTACCCGTCTTTTCCAGCTTATCAAGCTCAATTCGCATGACTTACCCGCCTTGTTGACGCCCGCCGTTTTCTGCCACGCGCGCGCAAAAGGCGTTATTATAGCCTTTAGAGAGACGAGAGTCAAACTGGCCAGGCATGCCTGTCGCCCATTTAGCCTTTGGCCGGCCGGAGCGCATCCTCCCTGAGGATTTGCGCGAGCCGCCTGTCGCCACCCGTAATCAAGCGTTTTGTCGCACTCCCGTTAATCCCGAAAATCTTTGGATTCGCGGGCAGTTCAGCCGTGCGCAAAGAGCGCCGAGCGGATGAACGATAATGCGGCTCATCCGTCTCTGCTTCGCTGACGACCTGAAAGGCGGCTCGCGCCGCGTCCGTCTCACCGAAACGCGAGAGCACAAGACCAAGCACATAAAAAGCCTCCGGGAAATTGCGGTCTTCGTCAATCCCTTTGCGCAGGTGGCGCGTCGCCATGCGGAGACGATTAAGCTGGTAGTAAACGCATCCCAGCGCATAGTGCGCTTCCGGCGAAGGCCGCGCAGAAAGCGCGCTCTTAAACTCTTTGACCGCCTCTGCCCATCTACTTTCGGCGACGAACAACCTGCCCAGCCCGTAATGAGCGGCAAAGGAGCCCCTGCCGGCCGGATAGAATCCTTCAGCAATTCTTTCGCCAGCTCGACTTCGCCCGCATCGCCGCAAACCAAACCGAGAGATAAACGCACCTTCTCGTTGTTCGAGTCGGCAGCCAACGCGCGCTCCAGATAATCTCTGGCGAGAGCATTCTTGTCCGCCGCATAGAAGTGCTCGCCGATGAAGGCGTGTAACGGTGCATTGCGGGGATGAAGCGCAGCGGCGCGTTCCAGTGCGTGCAAGCCTCGCGCGGTCTCTTTCTCGCCCAGCAGATTGAATCCTTCGTTGATGCTCTGCTCAAAGTCGCCTGCTCAGCGCCCCTGTAAGCAGAGATGATTTTCGTTCGCAACTGCTCGTGGCGAGCAGCCGCTTCCTGTTCCTCCGCGTCCTGCTGGCAACGTTCGCGCCACATCTTATTGAGCTTGACCACATCGAGCACGCCCGACTCGGCCAGAACCGTGATGATCGTATCAATCAACGCATGATCGTGATAAGAGCTGCGCGCCTGCCTGAGCATCAGGTCGAGGGTCTGTTCCAGCTTCTCCGTCAAACGCAGGAACCTGTTCTCCAGCGCAGAGACGCGCTCCAGCAAATGCTCTTCATGCGAGTGCTCAGCCCGCTATCTTCGTAACGCGCCGCCGGAGGCTCGACAATCAACATCAGGCGCGTCCCGCAACGCACACACAACTCCTGCCCCAGCGGATTCCCCGCCAAACATTTCTGGCAATAATGCTGAACGCTTCGCATAAAAGTCTATCGAGTCTGGCGAGTCCAGCGAGTCTATCGAGTTAGGAGTTTGTTTCGACTCGCTAGACTCGCCAGACTTTTCTATCAGTACTCGTAAAACCCGCGTCCTGTTTTCCTGCCCAGCCAGCCCGCGTCAACGTAGCGTTTAAGGAGCGGGCAAGGTCTGTATTTCGGGTCGCCAAGACCGTCGTGCAGGACGTTGAGGATTGCGAGGCAGACATCCAGGCCGATGAAGTCTGCGAGCGTCAGAGGCCCCATCGGGTGATTCATCCCCAGTTTCATAATCCCGTCAATGCTCTCGCGCGTGGCCACACCTTCATAGAGCGCGAAGATGGCTTCGTTAATCATCGGCATCAGCACGCGATTGGAGACAAAGCCGGGCATGTCGTTGCATTCGAGCGGCGTCTTTTCCAGTTTGAGTGTCAGGTCATGAACAGTCCGGTGAGTTTCATCCGACGTGGCGATGCCGCGAATAATTTCGACCAGTTTCATCACGGGCACGGGATTCATAAAGTGCATCCCGATGACCTGGCCGGGGCGGTTCGTCGCCGCGCCGAGTTTTGTAATCGAGATTGAGGAAGTGTTCGAAGCGAGAATCGCTTGAGGCTTTGTCAATTCATCGAGCTGGCGAAAGACATCCGGTTTGACGTTTAAGTCTTCTGTCACGGCTTCGACGACGAGGTCAGCATCAGCCAGCGCTTCCATCTCGGTCGCGGTTCGGATGCGCGCCATTATCGCGCGCTTCTCTTCCTCCGTCAGTCGCTCCTTATCAACGTCGCGTTGCAGGCTCTTATCAAGTGGCCATCCCGCGCTGCAGGAATTCATCTTTGACATCGCGCAGCATAACCTTGTATCCGGCACGCGCCGCCACCTGCGCGATGCCGTTGCCCATCGTGCCAGCGCCGATAACGCCGATTGTCTTGATTGAAATCATGTTCTCCGTCAACTTGATTACCTTTCGCGTATCGTTACCGCTCGACGGCCATCGCGACGGCGTTGCCGCCGCCGAGACAGAGCGCCGCTAAGCCTCGATGCACGTCGCGCCGCTTCATTTCGTAGAGCATCGTCGTCAGCAGGCGCGAGCCTGATTGACCGATGGCGTGGCCGAGCGCGACCGCGCCGCCGTTGACGTTGACCTTGTTCGGGTCTAAATCGAGTTCCTTGATGATGGCGACGGCCTGCACCGCAAAGGCTTCGTTCAACTCGATCAAATCAACTTCGCTGAGCGACCATCCGGCCTTCTTCAAGACTTTTCGGATCGCTTCGACCGGAGCCATCATCACCAGTTCCGGCTCGATGCCTGAAGTCGCCTGCGCCACGATGCGCGCCATCGGCTCGACACCAAGAGCGCGGGCGCGTTCCATTGAGGTGACGACGAGAGCCGACGCGCCATCGTTGACGCCGGGCGCGTTTCCGGCAGTCACCGAGCCGCCTTCTTTCTTGAAAGCAGGCTTGAGCTTCGCCAGAGCATCGAGCGACGTGTCTTCACGCACAGACTCGTCCGTGTCCAACACGAGGGGTGCGCCCTTCTTCTGCGGAATCTCTATGGGCAGGATTTCATCTTTGAACTTTCCCGCTTGAATTGCCGCCGCCGCCTTGCGATGCGAGTTCAACGCATATTCGTCCTGCTCCTCGCGCGTGACGTGGTAGCGTGTGGCGACGACTTCGCCCGTGTTGCCCATGTGATAATTCTCAAAGGCGCACCACAAACCATCGTTAATCATCGCGTCAACCAGCACGCCATTGCCGAGACGATAACCTTCGCGCGCTTTCGGAATCAGGTACGGCGCGTTCGTCATAGACTCCATGCCACCTGCGACGACGATTTCAGAATCTTCAAGCTGGATTCCCTGCGACGCCATCATCACGGACTTCAACCCTGAGCCGCAGACCTTGTTTATTGTTACGGCGGAGACTCCGAACGGGATGCCGCCATGAAGCGCAGCCTGCCGCGCTGGATTTTGTCCTAAGCCCGCCTGAATCACGCAACCCATGATAACTTCGTCAACGTCTTCCGGCTTAACACCGGCGCGTCTGACGCTCTCGCGCACCACCATTGCACCAAGCTCCGTCGCGGAAAAACCTTTCAACGCGCCCTGAAACTTTCCCGTCGGCGTCCGCACGGCGCTGATAATGACAGCTTCTCTTCTCTCCGGCATGTTCACACCTCAATAAAACTTGATCCTTAATCGTCAATGGTAAATCGTGGCCAGATAAAAACGGTTCGTCTATTCACGATTTACTATTTGCGATTTACAAGTAACTATTTACCATTCACTACAAGCTGTCAAGCAAACATCCCACGCTAAAAACAGTGATTTGATAAGCCTCGCTGGCGAGTGTTAGACTCAAGAGCGACGTTGTTTCATTAATTAGCCGGAGTGGTGGACGTTCTTCTTTCTTATCACCTAATCACTAATCACTTATCACTGAAAAATCATCATGCAAGCACTCATTCTCGCGGGCGGCAAAGGAACAAGGCTCAGACCGCTGACGGTTTACACTCCGAAACCAATTGTTCCTATCTGCAATCGCCCGTTTCTGCTGTACCAGATAGACACGCTCAGGCGCGCAGGCATCAAGGACATCACGCTCTCGCTCTCTTACCAGCCGCAAAAGATCGAGCAGCAACTTGGCGACGGCTCGGACTTCGGCGTCAACCTCAAGTACACGGTCGAGCCGCAGCCGATGGGCACAGCCGGAGCTTACAAATATGCCGAAGAGTTAATCCGCGAGCCGACGGTCGTCTTCAACGGCGACATTCTCACCGACCTTGACCTCAAAGCGGTCATCCGCGAGCACACCGCGCGCAAAGCGACGGCGACGATTGTGCTGCACCCGGTCGAGAATCCAAGCGCCTACGGTCTGGTGGAAACCAAACCTGACGGACGGGTGGCGCGTTTTCTGGAAAAGCCGAAGCCGGAAGAGATCACGACCAACAACATCAACGCCGGGACATACATCTTAGAGCCGCAGGTGCTCGATTACATTCCGGCTGGCGAGAATCATTCTTTCGAGTATGGCCTCTTCCCGAATCTGCTTGAACGCGGCGAAGAGTTTTACGCGCACGTCCCCTCGCGCACTTACTGGATAGACATCGGCACGCCCGCGCGCTACCTGCAAGCCCATCAGGATTTGCTCGCAGATCGCGTCGGGCGGATTCACATTAAAGACAGGCGCGGCAATTTTGACGAAGCGACCATTGCCGAGATTGACGAGCTTTCGATGATCGGCGACGACTGCGTCATCAAACCCGGCGCGCAGATTATCAACTCAGTGCTTGGCCCCGGCTGTTACATAGAAGAGCGGGCGCGTGTGGAGAACTCAATCGTCTGGGCGCACACGCGCGTCGGCGCAGGCGCGCAGATTGTGAACGCGATTGTCGGTCGCGGTTGCCACATCGGGCGCGCGGTCAACGTCACGGCTGGCGCGGTGCTCGGTGATAAGACTTCGCTGACAGACTATTCGCAGACCGGAGGCGGAGCGTTGTGAGCGGCAGGGAAACGACGCTCGCGCCCATCCGCTTCGGCACTGACGGATGGCGTGCCGTCATCGCCGAAGATTTCACCTTCGCCAACCTTGAGCGCGTCGCGCAGGCTTACAGCGATTACCTTCAACAAACCAGCAAAAAGGAAGCGCCCGCTGATGCTTCAAACAATTCCGCCGTTCCCCTTGTCATCATCGGCTATGACAGGCGCTTTCTCTCCGAGCAATTCGCGGAGCGCGCGGCGGAAGTCCTCGCCGAGAACGGACTGCGAATCGCCCTCTTCAGTGAGGCCGTGCCAACGCCCATTGTTTCGTGGGCGGTGAAGCTCAACAATGCGGCGGGCGGAGTTGTCATTACGGCTTCACACAATCCTGCCGATTTTAACGGCTTCAAGATCAAAGCTCCCTGGGGCGGCAGCGCCTCGCCCGAAATCACTTCCATTGTCGAATCGCTGGTTGACGCGCGAAGTCCGCGTCGTCAACCTATCGCAACCTCGGATGAGCGCGAAATGCTCGAAGCATCTATCACGAGCTATCGCGCGCAGGTGGCCTCATACATTGATCTGGAACGCTTGAAGAGCGCGCAGATGAGCGTGGTCGTTGACCCGATGCACGGCGCTGGCGGGCGCTGGGTCGAGAGCTTTCTGCAAGGCGGCACTCTTCAAACAGAGACGATTCGCGCCGACCGCGACCCGCTCTTTGGCGGCGTCAACCCTGAACCGATTGATCGCAACCTCGCGGCGCTCAGGTCGCGCGTCAAAGAAATCAATGCCAGCCTGGGGCTGGCGACCGACGGCGATGCGGACCGTGTGGGTGCGGTCAACGAGCGTGGCGAGACGATGACGATGCACGAAGTCGTGCCGCTCATCCTGCTTCATCTTGCGCGCGAGCGAAAGCTGACAGGCGGCGTCGTCCGCACGTTCTCACAATCTGTTCTGACGAAGCGCATTGCCGAAGCGCACAATCTTAAACTGCACGACACGCCTATCGGTTTCAAGTACATCGCGGACTTGATGCTCAAAGAAGACATCTTAATCGGCGCGGAAGAATCTGGCGGGATTGGCGTCAAAGGCCATATTCCCGAGCGCGACGGTATCCTCAATTGCCTGCTCCTGCTTGAGGCCGTCGTGACTGCGGGCAAGACTCCGTCCGCTATGGTTAAAGAGATGCACCGCGAGTTTGGCGAGTTTTATTTCGGGCGGCGTGACCTGCACGTCGAAGTCAGGCGCGGTCAGGACTTGGTTGCGCGTCTCGCGTCTGAGCCTCCCGGCGCGGTGGCAGGCCACGCGGTTCAAGGTGTGGAAACTCTGGACGGAACGAAGTTGCTCTTTGAGGATGAATCGTGGCTGCTCTTTCGCCAATCGGGAACAGAGCCTGCGCTGCGAGTCTATTCAGAAGCGACATCCGTTGCTAAAATGAATGCGCTACTGATGGAAGGCGAACAACTGGCACTGAAATAATCGTCAGCGCGATGCGCTGGTAATATTTCCGAAGTCAATGAAGGAGGGATTCGATCATGAGTCTGGGGCTGATTTTAATCATCATCCTGGTCGTGCTGCTGTTGGGCAGCGCTCCGGCGTGGCCTCACAGCCGGGGCTGGGGCTATCGTCCCAGCGGCATCCTGGGAACAATTCTTCTCATCGTTCTGATACTGGTTCTCTTGAAACGCATCTGAAGAATAGCTTGCCCTGTGCCTGAACTACCCGAAGTCGAATTGGTGGCACGCGCCCTTGATCGCATCATCACGGGTCACCGCATCGTCGCCGCCGAGTTGCTGCGCGCCCGCCTCGCGCCTGATTCATCTCCGAGACAATTCTCGCGCCTCTTGCACGGCGCACGCGTTGAAGCGGTCGGGCGGCGCGGCAAACACATTCTGATGCACCTCGATAACGGGTGCGTGCTGATTACGCATCTCCGCATGACCGGAAGGTTTCTCTATCTGCCCACGAAAGCGCCTCTGCCGAAACACACCCACGCGCTTTTTTATCTGGACAATGAGCGGCGGCTCGCCTTCACGGACCAACGCCATTTCGGGCTAATGAAAATCGTCCCCACTGCGGAGCTTTACGAAGCGAAAGAACTACGCTCACTTGCGCCCGAGCCCTTTTCAGACGAGTTCACGCCTGATTATCTTCACGTGGTGCTCTCACGCTCACGCCGCACGTTGAAAGAAACGCTGCTCGATCAAAAGCGCGTGCTGGGTCTGGGGAATATCTACGCGGCGGAAGCTCTGTTCACGGCGCGCATCAATCCCTTCACCATCGCCGCCGAGTTGGCGAAGAGACGCGTGCCGCGTCTGCACCGCGCCATTCTAGACATACTCTCGGAATCGCTCGCTCATGGCTCGACGATGAACGTTGACCCTGAGAACATAGACGGCAGCTATTACGGCGGCTCTTACGAAGGCCACTGGCGCGTTTATGACCGCGAAGGCGAGCCATGTCCGTCCTGCAAAGCGAGCATCCGTCGCATCTCTCACGCCGGACGCTCAACCTTTTTCTGCCCGCGCTGCCAGCGGCGTTGAGGCTTCATGACATAAATGATTGGTAGTAGCATTGCTTTGTTCATACTGTTTGTGATGGCAGCTTTTTGCTGGCTTGCGGTTTTCAGTAAATCCACGCGTCAGGTCTTCACGTCGGAGCGGTGGTGGCAATGGAAGCTGTCCGGCAATGTTGAAGAAGATAAGCGGATCCGCGACAGGATAACTTTCGCCACCATGTTAACCGCAGCCCTGGCAACGACTGCCCTCTTCGCCTATGTTTTGTTCCTGATTATTAGCCTCTGAATTAGCTTCGGACAAAGATTGCGAGCCAAGCGGTCGCTCGATTTCCTGCTTGACACTAATTAACGAGCGGCGTATAAGCAACTTGGAAAACGTGGTGAGTTAAGGCGACTTGCGGCCACGTAAAATAACCCGCTAAACAGCTCGGCCAGTCCCAAATAAGGGCGACCTCGGCAAACTTCAAGAATTTTGAAGTCCCGCGTTGTTTAGCGCGGGATTTTTGTTTGAAAAGTAATCAGTAGTCAGTAATCAGTTATCAGCTTTTTGCTCCTACTGAAAACTGATTACTGAATACTGACTACTGTCCTATGGAAAACTTCCGAAATCTTCTCGAACGTGATGATGTCACGGTCTTCGATGGCGCGATGGGCACGATGCTCTACGCCAAAGGCGTGTACATCAATCGCTCTTATGATGAGCTGAACCTGACCAACGCCGATCTCGTGCGCGAGGTTCACGAAGAGTACATCCGCGCCGGAGCCGACATTATCGAGACCAACACGTTCGGCGCGACGGCTCACAAGCTTCAGCAGTACGGGTTGGAAGGAAGCCTTCGTCTCATCAATATCGCCGCTGCCCGCATCGCGCGTGAAGCCGCTGGGGATCGCGTGTTTGTGGCAGGCGCTGTCGGGCCATTGGGTCTACGCATCGAACCTTATGGCCCGACCTCTTTTGACGAAGCCAAGGATATGTTCAAGGAACAGGTCTCCGCCCTGCTTGACGGCGGCGTTGACCTCTTCGTTCTGGAAACCTTCTCCGACATCTCCGAGATGCGGCAAGCCATGCGCGCCGTGCGCGAGTTGTGCGATCTGCCCATCATCACGCAAATGACCATCCTGCCCGACGGCAATACGACGTTTGGCACAACGCCCGAAGTCTTTACCTCGCGGCTCGACGAATGGGGCGCGGATGTCATCGGTCTGAACTGCGGCGTCGGCCCGGCTATCGTCCTCACCGGGCTTGAGAAGATGCGCGGTGTGACGCACAAAAAATTGGCGGCGCAGCCCAACGCTGGCTTGCCGCGCGATGTTCAGGGACGACAATTCTATATGTGCTCGCCTGAGTACATGGCGAAGTTTGCCAAGCGTCTGATTCAGGCGGGCGCGAAATTCATCGGCGGCTGCTGCGGCACAACGCCTTCGCACATCAAGCTCATCTCTGACGCCGTGCGCGCCGCCAGCCCGCGCAAGCAGCACGTCGTCGTCAATGAAGCCGCCGCCGCGCGGGTTGATGAACTGACGCCTGCCGACATTAAGGTCATTCCGCCTGAAGAGCGTTCCAACTGGTCGCGCAAGATTACCAATGGCGAGTTCGTCACCTCGGTCGAAGTCTTGCCGCCGAAAGGTTGCGCGCCGGAAAAGACGCTCGATTCGATTCGTCTCTTGAAGGATGCGGGCGTTGACGGCGTGAACATTCCTGACGGGCCGCGCGCACAGACGCGCATGTCTGCTCAGGCCACAGCCGTTTTAGTCGAACGCGAAATCGGAATTGAAGCCGTGCTGCACTATTGCTGCCGCGACCGGAATCTGCTCGGCATGATGTCCGATCTTTTGGGAGCGGCGGCGCTTGGGCTTCGCAACCTGCTCCTGATTACCGGCGACCCGCCGAAGATGGGGCCGTACCCTGACGCCACTGCCGTCTTCGATATTGACTCCATCGGTTTGACCAACATGGTCAATAAGCTCAATCACGGACTCGATCTCGGCAATAACCCGATAGGTCAGCCGACAGCCTTCTGCATCGGCGTCGGCTGTAATCCGGGCGCGATCAATATGGATGAAGAGATTAAGCGGTTTGAGTATAAGGTTGAGGCCGGGGCGCAGTATGCGATTACGCAGCCGGTCTTCGATACCGAGCAACTGCGCGAGTTCTTAAAGCGGGTCGAGCACGTCCGCGTGCCCATCGTCGCAGGCATCTGGCCGCTCGTTTCTTATCGCAACGCGGAGTTTCTGCACAACGAAGTGCCGGGCGTGCGCGTGACGCCTTCGATTATGGAGCGGATGCGGATTGCATCCGAGAAGAGCAAGGAAGCTGCGCGCGATGAAGGCTTGCAGATCGCGCGCGAATCTCTGCTCGAAGTGCGAGATTTGATTCAGGGCGTGCAGGTCTCCGCCCCCTTCGGCAACGTCCGCTACGCCCTTGACGTGTTCGACGCGCTCGAAGAGTTTTCGGCGCGCAAGGAAACAAGAGTCCCAATCTTAAATTAACCCCATGTGCAAATGGATTAGAATAGCTATAGGGAGTCCCTGACGGGACTCCCTATCCTTTACTCGCTCAAAACATGCCGGAGCGCGTCTTCGAGTTTCGGGTACTTGAAAACGAATCCAGTTTCTTTCAATCGCGCAGGCTCAACGCGCTGGCTCGCGAGCACCGTTGCGTCGGCCATCTCGCCGAACGCGAGGCGAGCGGCAAAAGCAGGCACGGGAAAGATTGTCGGGCGAGAGAGCACGCTTCCCATTGTCTTCGTGAACTCATAATTGGTCACCGGCTCGGGCGCGACGACGTTGACAGGCCCGCGCAGCGAATCGTTGACGAGCGCATGTTCAATGGCGCCCACGGCATCGTCAATCGCAATCCAACTCATATACTGTTTGCCGTCTCCTAATTTTCCGCCCACGCCCATCCGAAACGGAAAGAGCATCTTTTTGAGCGCACCGCCCTCACCGCTCAGGATAACGCCGAAGCGCAAATGGACGATGCGCACTCCGCTTTGCGCGGCAGCCTGCGTTGACAACTCCCATTCGCGGCAGACTTCCGACAGAAAATCCTCGCCCGACGCGCTCTGCTCCGTTAAGAGTTCATCTCCGCGACTGCCGTAAAATCCGATGGCCGAAGCGGAGACCAGAACTTCGGGCTTTTGTTCGAGCTTCGCCAGAGTTTCGCTAAGCAGCGTTGTGCCCTTAACGCGGCTCTCGCGGATGCTTCTTTTCTTCTCATCCGTCCATCTTCCTTCGGCCAGATTATCTCCCGCCAGATGAACCACACCGCCGAAACCTTCCAGGGCATCGGCGTTTAAAGTTCCCTTCGCCGGATTCCAGTAAATTTGTGTCGCGCTATCTTTCGGCGTGGCGCGGACGAGCCGAATCACCTCGTGGCCTTTGGCCTTGAGCGAGGGAACGAGCATTGAGCCAACCAGCCCGGTTGATCCTGTGACAAGAATCTTCATTGAGCCATTCTCCGGTAAGATGGTTTAGGAGTAGTCGAATTTCTCCTCATGGACAATAGCAACGGGCGTATCCCCTGCTCATTCTGAAAGTCTATAGAATTTGTTCTGGACTTAGTGGTTCAATTTTAATCCAACCTGCGCTGAGATGAGATTCACCACTACAGACACAGAGAACACGGAGGATGCACGGAGTCTTGAATCTCTGTGCCCCCTCTGTGAACTCTGTGTCTGCGGTGGTGAACCTCAACTTCCCCTCCAGTCTTGTCAAACTGAACCACACCCTCGTGATGGCTCTTCCTTGTCTTTCGCACCGAAAAATGTAGAATGCCCTTGCCGAAACTTAAACCTGCTGCCCCCTTTGGTCGTTCGCCGCCACGCCGCCGGTTTTCGTGATGCAAAGTCTCCCGCTCGCTAACTTTTTCAGTCCGAATTTTATTGACGCTGCCAACTGAACTTCCCGGTCGCCGAAGTTTCTAACTTTAGCCTGGGCATACGGAGCAAGACCTCGGTGCTTCGACTGAGACCTCTAGCTGTTCTTCTGAGCCTGGCGCTTGCGCTCTGCCTGCTGGGGCTGTGGAGTGTGCGCTCGCAGACGGGTGCGCTCAGGCGTGTGACGAACACGACCAGAGACGGGGTCAACGTCAATCCATCCTTGAGCGGCGACGGACGCCGCATCAGTTTCGAGTCAACAAAAGATTTGGCGGGCGCAGGCGGCAATGGCTTTCACGCTCTGCGCGCAGACATCACGTCAGACCCGGCGACGTTCGTCCAGATGGGCGTCACACGCGCGCCCGCTCCCGGCATTTCGCAGGACGGCTCAATCATCGCTTTCGCCTCCAAGGACGACCCGCTCGGCACAAACGCAGACGGCAACTCGGAAATCTTTCTCTATAGCGGAACGACGCTCAGGCAGATCACCAACACAACTCCGACGAGCCCGCAGGAGCGCACGCGACAGGGAAACTTTCAACCGTCTCTCACCGACGACGGACGTTTCATCGCCTTCTCTTCAAATCGCAATCTCACTAATCAAAACGCCGACGGCAATCTCGAAACCCTCATCTTCGATACGTCTTCAAACACGTTTACTCAACTGACGAATACGACGGGCCAGGTTGGAGCAATGGACGTCAAGATTAGCGGCGATGGAACGCGCGTCGCTTATATCTTCGACATCCATGCTACGCCCTCAGCGCAGCGCGAACTGGTACTTCAAGACCGCGTGAGTAGACTAACACGCGTCCTCGCGGGCGATGTCACGAACCTTGCTTTCACCTACGGGCGCGCGATCAGCGATGACGGGCTGCGCGTAGTCTATTCGGGCGACGTAGCCCCCAACAGCAGTCAGGTCTTTCTCTTCGATGGTCGCACCACCAACACGACACGACAAATTACAACGCTCGGCGCGCGCGACACGGAAGTGCCGCTTCACCCGACCATCAGCGGCGACGGCAGGCGCATCGCTTTTGCCACGCGCCGCCCCATGCCGGTCGTTGATAACCGACGCCGACAACAGCATAGACCTTTTCACTTACGATATTCCGACCGGACAGTTTGCGCGCGTGACGGACGCGCCCTCGACCGCCGACGGCTTTGACGGAAGCAATCGTGCCGCCGAGGTCGTCTCGTCTCTCTCGGACGATGGCTCAATCGTCGCCTTCAATTTCCCGCGCTCGCTGATTGACGACGTGGAGACGGAGTTTGACAACAACTCCGAGATCTATGTGACGGGAACGGCGGTGCGCCCCAGCACGGGGACGTTGACAATCTTCAACGGCGCATCGTTCGGCCACGAGCCTGAGACCACTGAGGCCGTCGCGCCTGATAGCGTCGCGGTCGCTCGCGGCGGGGCGCTTTCGTTTACAACGGTACAAGCGCAGCGGCAACCTGACGGCAGCTTTCCGAGAACACTAGGCGGCACGACCGTCACCGTCAACGGTCGCTCCGCACAAATCTTTTACGTCTCGCCCGAACAGGTCAACTTCCACATCCCGGCGGAAACCGAACTCGGCATAGCCGAAGTCGTCGTCACCAACATCGAAGGTTTCCAATCGCGCGGAACAATTCAAGTCCTGCGCGCCGCGCCGGGTATCTTCACCATTAGCGGCGATGGCTCAGGCGAAGGCATGATCCTGAATGCCGACACGCTCCAGCCCGGCCCGTTTGATCCGTCGAGCGGCAACTTGCGGCTCGTCATCTTTGCGACTGGCGTGCGTAAAGCTACACAGGTGACGGCGACCGCCGGCGGTCGTGCTTTGACGGTTGAATCCGTGATGGAGACGCCCACCATGCCCGGCATGGACGAAGTTCGCGTCCTCGTCCCGGCGGATTTACGCGGCGTCGGCATGGTTGAACTGATGATTCGCGCGGACAACCGTGACAGCAATCCCGTCACAATTGTTTTCACCGGCCCGTGCGGCGTCATCGTTATCAACGAAGTGCTGGCAGACCCACCCGACGGTCTGGCGGGAGATGCCAACCGCGACGGCGTGCGCGATTCAGGCGACGACGAGTTTGTCGAACTCATCAACCGGACAGACCACGACATAGACATCAGCGGCTATCAACTGACGGCACGCAGCACATCATCTTCCACAGATACCGTGCGTCACACTTTCGCGGCGGGCACGATTTTTACTTCCGGCACGGCCATCGTCATCTTCGGCGGCGGTAATCCCAATCCAGCCGATCCCGCGTTTGGCGGCGCGCTGGTTCTCGAAGCATCTTCGGGCGGCCTCTCGCTGACCAACTCCGGCGGGGTCATCACTCTGCGCCAGCCATCGCAGGCCATCGTCAGCATTTTCTCCTACGGCGGCTCGACCGGCTTGAACGCCGACTCAAACCAATCCCTGACGCGCTCGCCCGATGCCGAGGTCAATTCCACGTGCGACAGCTTCAGGCTGCACTCGACAGCGCCGAATAGCGGCGGGCGGCTGTTTAGTCCGGGCACGCGCCTGACGGGGACGCCCTTCGCGGCGACCGCCATCGCGCGGATCGAAGTTCTGCCCGCGACCGCCGCGATTGATAACGGCGCGAAGCAGCAGTTCACTGCCACGCGCATACGATGCCAGCAACAACGTAATTCCGGGCGTCATCTTCTTCTGGCAATCGAGCAATATGTCTGTGGCGACGATTGACCAGACGGGATTGGCGACATCTCTTTCACCGGGGACGACCGAGATCAGGGCGTCCGCTCGCGGCGTTCAATCTGCGCCCGCTATCCTGACGGTGCGCGACGTGGTGCGCGTGTTGACGAGTGTCGAGGTCACGCCCTCTTCGGCGACGATTCCTGTGGGCGGCACGCAGCAGTTCACGGCACGCGGACTGGATCAGTTCGGCAACGAGATTGTGGGGCTGACGTTCACCTGGGAATCTACGGATACGAACGTTGCCACCATTGACCCGGCGACGGGGCTGGCGACTGCGATCAATCAGGGACAGACGACCATCAGGGCTACGTCGCAGGGTGTTTCGGGGACAGCCACGCTCAACGTGACGCCGCCGACCGTCGTCATCAACGAAGTGCTGGCAGACCCGCCCGATGGTATCGCGGGAGACGCGAACCACGATGGTGTCAGAGACTCAGGCGATGATGAGTTTGTCGAGTTGGTCAACTCCACGAGCGGCGGTATCAACATTTCAGGCTGGACAATTCGCACACGCGCGACGGCTGCCGGGACTGAATCGGTGCGTCACACGTTTGCCGCAAACACGACGCTTCCGGCCAGCGAAGCAATCGTCGTCTTCGGCGGTGGAAATCCAGACCCGGCCAACGGCATCTTCGCCTGCGCGCAGGTGGTGACAGCTTCTTCAGCGAGCGGGCTGTCGCTGACGAATTCCGGGCTGACCATCGTCATCAGGGATTCGACGGGCAACCTCGTCGCGCAATTTACTTACGGCGGCTCGACGGGCTTGAATGGCGACTCTAATCAATCCCTAACGCGCTCGCCAGACATCACGGGCAGCTTCACGCTGCACATGACGGCCAGCGGAGCAAGCGGCAGAAGGTTCTCGCCCGGAAGCAGGGTCAACGGCACGCCTTTCGGCAGTTGTCCCCCGCGCCTGACGACCGTCACTATCTCGCCGCCGTCAGCCAGCATTATCACGGGTCAGTCAACGCAATTCACCGCGCAGGCTTTCGACCAGTTCGGCAATCCCCTCATCGGGGCGACGATCACGTTCGTCTCAGATAATACAAACGTCGCCACAATCGAGTTGGTCACGACAGACTCCAACACCGGCATCGCTACAGCGACCGTCAAAGGAAACAATCCGGGTATAGCGAACATCACGGCACAGGCTTCAGACGGCACAACGACCGTTACGAGCAGCCCGGCCACTCTGACAGTCAATGCGCCGACGCCGACTCTGACAAGCGTGACGATCTCTCCACCGTCTGCGACCGTTGACATAGGACAGACGCAGCAGTTCACGGCGCAGGCGTTGGATCAATTCGGCCAGCCCATCGGCGGCGTGACGATTACTTTCGCCTCGAATAACACGACCGTTGCTACAGTTGATGCTGTCAGCGCGACCTCAAGCACCGGCTCGGCCACGGCAACCGTGACGGGACGCGCCAACGGCTCGGCTGAGATTAGGGCGACCGCCACCGATGGCACGACCACCGTCACTAGCACTCCCGCCACCATCACGGTCGCGCATCTGGTCAATGCTGGCGAAGTGCTTATCAGCGAGTTTCGCACTCGCGGGCCTGCGGGAGCGTCAGATGAGTTTGTCGAACTCTATAACCCGACTGCCTCCACCGTCCCCATTGGCGGGTTGAAGATTCGCGCTTCTAACGCGAGCGGCACGACGAGCGACCGCGTGACCATCACCGCCGGGGCAACGCTTGGGCCGGGTTGCCATTATCTGGTGGCCAACACTTCTTACAGCGGCTCTGTGACGCCGAATCAGACCTATGGCACAGGTATCGCGGACGACGGCGGCATTGCGATTACACGCTCTGATGGCACAACCATTCTCGATCAGGTGGGCATGAGCAACGGCTCGGCCTACAAGGAAGGCACACCGCTCGCGCCCCTTTCGGCAAACGTTGACCAGAGCTATGAAAGGAAGCCCGGAGGCGCGTTTGGCAACGGCACTGACACTAATAATAACGCCAGCGACTTCCTCTTGAATGCGGCGAGCAGCAATCCGCAGAATCTCTCTTCGGGTTGTCTGGACGTGACGACAGCCGATCTGGGCATTACTAAAACCGATGCCCCCGACCCGGTGATAACCGGCTCTGACGTGACCTACACCATCACCGTCACGAACAACGGGGCTGGCACGGCTCAAACGGTCGTCGTCACAGACGATTTGCCCGCTTCGGTCAGTTTCGTCTCCTGCTCGTCAACGGGCGGCGGCGTCTGTGCCGGGACAGGCAACAACCGCACTATCACATTCTCATCGCTTTCAGGCGGAGCAAACGAAACCATTACGCTTGTGGCGACCGTGAACGGCGCGGCTGGAACGACCATCACCAATACGGCGACCATCAGTTCCGCAACGCCTGACCTGAATACGGGCAACAATTCCGCCACCGCCTCCACGACCGTGCAAGCGCCGTTGCCAACCGTTTCCATCAACGATGTCACAGTCACGGAAGGCGACAGCGGAACGAAGACGGTTGATTTCACAGTCACGCTCTCGACCTCAAGCACGCAAACCGTCATGGTCGGCTACGCCACTTCTTCAGCCAGCCCGGCGACGGCGACCGCGGGCACGGATTATCAAGTAACGAGCGGCACGCTCACTTTCAATCCGGGCGAGACGAGTAAGCCCGTCACCGTGACCATCAACGGCGACACGTTGGTTGAGCCGAACGAAACCTTCTTCGTTGATCTTTCCGGTGCGACCAACGCCATCATCGCGGACGGTCAGGGACAGGGCACGATCACCAACGACGACACGGCCAATCTGGTCATCAGTCAGGTCTATGGCGGCGGTAATAATTCCGGCGCGATTTATCAGCGTGACTTCATCGAGATCTTCAATCGCGGCACGACCACCGTTGACTTCTCCGTGACCAACTATTCGGTGCAATATGCCAGCGCGGGAGCCAACTTCGGATCGAGCAAGACAGACTTAACTTCCGGCACGATTGCCCCCGGGCGCTACTTCCTGATTCAGGAAGCAGGCGGCACAACTAATGGCGCACCATTGCCCACGCCGGATGCTACGGGAACAATCGCGATGGGCAACACCAGCGGCAAGGTCGCGCTGGTCGCAGGCACGGCATCTTTGCCTGCTGCGATTTGCCCCGGCGATGACGGCACAGCTCCGTTCAATCCAAATGATGCGACAATCGCCGACTTTATAGGCTACGGCAGCGTTAGCTGCTACGAGGGAGCGAATCCTGCGCCTGCGCCGAGCAACACGACCGCAGATTTTAGACGTGCGGGCGGCTGCACGGACACTAACGACAACGCGGCTGACTTCTTCGTCTTCGCGCCCAACCCGCGCAACTCCGCGTCTCCTGTAAACAACTGTAACGCAGGCATCGCTCCGAACCTGACCATCAGCGACGCGACAGTCACAGAGGGCAACAGTGGAACAGTCACGGCAACCTTCACCGTCCAATTGTCCGCGCCCGCGAACGGAGCGGACGTAACATTCGACATCGCCACCCAAAACAACACGGCGCTCTCCGGCAGCGACTATGTAGCAAAGAGTCTGACGAACCAGTTGATTCCCGTCGGGCAGCAAACCTACACGTTCACTGTCACGGTCAACGGCGACACTGCGGTCGAACCTGACGAAACATTCTTCGTCAACGTGACCAACGTCGCGGGCGCAACCGTAACGGATGGTCAGGGCACAGGCACGATTCAAAACGACGATCTTCCGGCGCTCTCAATCAACGATGTCACACAGAGCGAAGGCAACAGCGCGACCACCTTCACCTTCACTGTCAGCCTGTCAGCTCCTGCGCCCGCTGCCGTCACCTTCGACATCGCCACTGCGGACGGAACGGCACAGGACGGCGTGCCTTCCGGTGAAGATACAGACTACGTCGCCAGAAGTCTGACGGGACAATCAATCCTCGCCGGTCAGCAAACTTTCACCTTCGATGTGACGGTTAATGGTGATGCGGGCGTCGAACCCGATGAGACTTTCTTCGTCAACGTCACGAACATCAGCGGCGCAACCGCCGGAGACACTCAGGGGCTGGGCACTATCCAGAACGACGACAGTCCGCCAGCGCCAATCGTCGCATCCGTCGTCGTCGCACCTTCGCCTGTCACCATCAATCGCGGGCAAACGCAGCAATTCACCGCTACGGCCTTCGATCCGAGCAATCAGCCGGTTCCGAGCGCGACCTTCACATGGAGTTCGAGCAATACGGCGGTGGCGACCATAGACAGCAATGGACTCGCAACCGGCGTCGGGATTGGAACGACGACCATCACCGCGACGACTTCGGACGGAATGGGCGGCAACGTCTCAGGCACGGCTATACTCACGGTTCAAGTTCCTCTCGTCATCAACGAGATACTTGCAGACGTGGTAGCCGACAATCCGGCGACGACCAATGTGGTCGAGGGAGATGCCAACCGCGACGGCGTGCGCAGTTCCGATGATGACGAGTTCGTCGAGTTGATAAATAATTCCAGCAATCCGGTGGACATCTCCGGCGTCGTCATCAGCGATTCAACATCGAATCGCTTTACCTTCCCGGCTAATACGACGCTGGCAGCTGGTCGCGCCGTCGTTATCTTCGGCGGTGGCTCGCCGCCCGTAAACGATCCTGCCTTTGGCGGCTCGCTTATTCTGACAACAAGCTCGCTTGGCTTAAACGACTCCGGCAGCCCGGCTGATACCGTCACCGTCAAGCTCAATGTCGGCGGGAGTGATGTAGTGATTTCCTCTGTCACTTATGGTGGAGCCGGAAACCCGCCTGCTCCGAGCGATCAATCATTGACGCGCTCGCCCGATGCCGAAATCAATTCCGCAGGTGGCAATTTCGTCGCTCACAACACGGCGACGAACGCGGCGGGTCGCGTCTTCTCGCCGGGCACACGCGCTGATGGAACGCCCTTTGGTTCGCCCGCCATCACGCGCATCGAAGTCTTACCAGCGTCGGCTTCAATCAACATTGGCGCGACACAAGCGTTCACCGCCACAGCCTACAGCAACGCGGGCGGACCCGAAGTCGCTGTTCCCAACGTCTCCTTCATCTGGGATTCGAGCGACCCGACGAAAGCGACCGTCTCTCCGACGACTGGCGCATCAACAACCGCCACAGGCGTTGCTGCCGGAAGCTCTACAATTCGCGCCCAGGCGGGTGGACAGCAAGGCACGGCAGCTTTGACCATTAACGCCCCGCTGACGCTCTCCATTGACGACGTGACACACAACGAAGGCAACGGCGGGCCAACCACCTACACCTTCACCGTCAGCCTGTCGGCGGTTGCACCGGCTACCGTGACTTTCGACATTGCCACGCAGGATGATACGGCGACGGTTGCCGATAACGACTACGTGGCGAAGAGCATGACCGGGCAGACCATTCCCGCCGGACAGCAAACCTATACGTTCGATGTCACGGTTAATGGTGACATAGCAATTGAACCCAATGAGACCTTCTTCGTTAACGTGACGAGCGTCTCAGGCGCAACTGTGACGGATGGTCAGGGCGTGGGGACGATTACGAATGATGATAGCGCGCCCGCGCCGGAAGCCAATCTTTCAATTACCAAGACGGATTCGCCTGACCCTGTGCCTTCGGGAGCGAATCTGACTTATACGCTGACCGTCACTAACAACAGCGCCACGACAGCAGCACAATCTGTGACGGTGACGGATAATCTGCCTGCCGATGTGGTATTCGTCTCCTGTACTTCTGTCTCCGGTAACGGTACTTGCGGTGGCTCAGGCAACAATCGCACTGTGACATTCACTTCGATTGCCGGGAACGCCAGCGAGACTGTCACGCTGGTGGCGCGTGTCCTTCATTCAGCGGCAGGTACTACAATCAGCAACACGGCATCGGTAAGTGCCATAACTTCCGATCCTGATAGTGGCAACAACTCCGCAACCCAGATGACTGTCGTCACCTTGCCACCCCTCGCAATCAGTTATGTCTACGGCGGCGGCGGCGCGAACACAGGCACTCCGTCATACACAAGAGACTTCGTCGAAATCTTCAATCGCGGAACTGTCGCCATTACCCTTTCAGGGCTATCACTACAACAGGGGGCGACCACAGGCAACATAGGCGGCAATGCCGGACAGATATATTCGTTATGTCCGGGCGGAGTCGCCACCTGCACGCTCAATCCGGGGCAGTATTATCTGGTAGAGACGGGAACGACCGGAACGGCAGGCGCTCCTCTTTCGGCAACGGTGACGCCGGACGATACCGGCGGCACACTCACTTTTGCCGCGACAAACGGAAAGGCGGCTCTGGTGATAGGCACTACGGGCTTAGCCTGTGGAGCGACAGCGACACTTTGCTCAGCCGCGCAGCTTGCCCGTGTGGTTGATCTGGTAGGCTATGGCACAGGCACTACCCAGGCCGAAGGCAACAGCCCGACAGGTAACTTGAGCACCACGCTGGCTGCCCGGCGCAAAGCCAACGGCTGTACAGACACAAACGTCAACTCGGCTGACTTTGATATTGTCACGCCCACCGGAGCCAATGCTCCGCGCAACATGGCCTCAGCGTTGAACGTCTGTCCCTAGCGGGTAATCCCAGAAACGAAAGCGCCCGTCGTTGAACGATTAAAATCAACGGCGGGCGCTTCCCTTATGCGAAACCCTCAATTTTCGGCCTGAAACTGTAATCCCATGCCTTAAAATCGTAATGTTGTGCCATGAAATCGCGATTTCGTGACTTGAAATCATGATTTCATAGCTTGGAATCGCGATACTAAAGGCAAGTAACGTAATTTCGTCCTTTAGTATAGCGATACTTGAGCTTGGTATCGCGTTACCGAGGCTTAGTATCGCAATTCCGAAGTCTGGTATCGCAATACTTGATTCAAGTAACGCAAAACCTGATGAAACTATCCCGATCTAAAGGGCATGTAATCAGGTTACTTCAGCGAATAACGCCGCCGAGCGGGCTGGAAGCAGAGGCGTAAAGGCATTTTGCCATCCGTCCTGCGAGTAGGCGAGGCGTCTAACATGGATGGATTAACGATTTCCTGCCTCTATTCTCTTGCACCTAACTCCTCCAACATCCCCTCCGCCTCATCCAGCGCAGGCTTATAGCAATGCGGCGGCCCATCACACCAAGCCCGCTCTTTGGCAATTTCCGCATGCTCCCGCGCCGCCTCAAGGTCGCCCGCATCCAGCGCAAGACGCGCAAGAAAATTGTGAATCTCAGCCTGCGCCAAGCGATACTCACAGCGGTCGGCGATGGCGAGCGCTTCTTCCGCGTACGCTTGTGATTCCTGCGGGCTATCGCGCACGCGATGCCAGCGCGCCCACGCGAGTAAAACATCCGGCTCATGATCAACCAGATTGATGCGACGGCAGCGGGTGAGTGCATTGGTGAGATGCGCGGCGGAGGCGCTTAGATTTGCCCCTTCCACCACCAATGCCATGCCCAACAACCATTCGGAACGGATGATGTCGCGCTCTCCTCCGTAAACACTGCGGCTAACTGTTGAGGCTAATTCAAAAGCCTCCATAGCGCTTTCGTAGGATGCTTTGATATCTCCTTTGAGAAAGCTAAGTAAAGCGTAATCCGCCCGAACTACGGAAACAAAGTTGGTTCTAACGACACCATGTGTATCAAAAAAATCCCGTGCAATATTTAGTTCTAACGCCGCTTCACTGAAAGCGCCGCGACAAATGAGTAACCGCCCCAATTCCCCATGACAAACGGCTTCCTGAAATTCACCTTTGCTCTTGCGGCACAACTCCATGCTGTGCTGTAGGCTCTGTTCCGCAGCCGCCAGTTCGCCGAGTTTTCTTTGATCGTCCGATACGTTTATTAGGCCAATGGCGAGGGACGGCATGTGCTGCATCCTGTTTTCGTAAATGTCATTCGTCTTCTTGAACAGCAGCACAGCATTGCGAGACTGCCCGGAGAGACTGTAAGTGTTCGCTAATTCATTCAGCACCCACGCCTGGGCGGCCTCGGTTTCTAGTTGCGGTAGATGGTCTTCGCCATCGGGGAAAAGCGAACTTAAGAGTTCGATATCCAAGTGATAAGCAGCAAAGCGATAGTGTAGGAATTGGTTGAGGCGATCACGAAACAATACTGTTGCTTCGTAATACTGCCCTGCGCGAACAGTGTGGTGGTAGAGTTCTATGACCGGCGCAAGGTCTTCAATGCTCTGCACCTTATCCGCTTCAGGCACGGAGATGTTTGCGAAGTAGTCGCGCAGGCGGGCGTGGACTCTCGTTTTGTCGTCCAAACGGTCATAGCAGTAGCGCCGCACGATGGGATGCAGGTCATAGCGATTGTGCGTAGTGTCACGGTGCAATAGACCGCGCACCCGTAAATCTTCCAGCGCTTCTCCGAATCTCTCCTCGCTGCCAAGCGTGTTAAATATCGCGAGCGCATCATAGATCATCGGGCTCCGAAACGCTGCGATGTGCGAAAGAAGCGCGCGTTCTCTTTTTGGCGATGCGTTGTAAGATTGCTCAAGGATGTGATGCTGCCGCTGGACGAGTTCGTCGTGAACGTCGTGGCGGGGAGCGGCGGCAATATCACCCGGCATTCGCGCGTCGCGCGCAATCAATCCCGAAAGCAGGCGCAGACTTAGTGGATGATAGCCGTATGCCTCGCACGCGGCGGCAATCTCGGCGGGCGTTCCTTTCGTCACGCCTTGCTCACGCATAAACTTCACGGCATCATCGCGCGGCAGCTCTTTCAACTCACGTTTGAGAACGCCCGCCAGCGCATCACCTGCACGATCTTCGAGGTCATGCGCGATCAGCCGCGTGGTGAGAAGCACCTTCGCGCGCGTTGTGCCAGCAGCGATGTCAGAGAGCCATCGCGCAGCAATCGGGTCAACACATGCACGCTCTTCTCGTGATGGCTCGGTGGTATCGTCGGGCCTGTAGGCCGCGTCGAGTCGCGCATATGCGCGCAGTTGCCGCTCGAATCCATCGAGGACGAAGAGTATGCGCTTGGTTTGTAACTGCTTGCGTAGTTCCTGCGCGCGGTCGTAGGTCGTCGGAAAGCGTTCTGCGTCAATCGTCGGCTGTCCGCTGACATATTTGAACGCTTCGTCAATGAATTTGGCGAACGAGGATTCGCCCTCGTAGAACGACCACCACATCACACCATCCACTGCGAAAGCGGAAGATGCCTGCGCGGTGGTTAGCATGTCATTCTTCACCCAGTACCAGGCGAGCGCAGACTTGCCCATTCCACCCATCGCAATGAGCGCGCAGATTGGGCGCGCGTCGTCAGCAAGCCACGCGGTTAGCTCTTTACGCTCACGGACGCGTCCAGTGAAATTCGCTTGCAAGGCGTAGGGATGGACGAGGTTGGGCAACAGTTGGGTGGGTGTTTGGGGAACTGGCGATTCGCGAATGGCGGCGATGACGCGTTTGAGTTCGTTATCCCAGTTTGCCGGGTCGGTAAAATCGGCGTAGGTGAAAATGCTCAGGCGTTTGGGGAGTTGGCATTTCTCAAGCAAGAGCGGCAAGGTGCGTCGTTGCACCCCGCTTGGGTCTTCAGTTTGTATCAGTAGCGATTCAAATTTAGTCCACTCGCTCTGTACCCAGCGGGGAGTCAGTATGAGCAGCGTCTTGCGGCTATGCTCGGCTGCATTTTCCATATTGACGAGACTGGGCGCGCCGATGTCGAAATCACGTGAATCTATGCAGACGCGCAGGCCTGCCGAGTCGAGGCGAGGAAGCAGCCAATCTCGTACCCAAGCAACGTCAAGGTGACTGTAACTAATGAAAACGTCGTAGGTGAAGGTGGACAACGACGAAAGCCTCCTGATAGAGCTTACATTCCGGCTTATTGATGAAATCGTCAAGGCTGGCAGAGAGCACCGGGAGACCAGCAAAGATTTGACGGCCTGTTCAGCTTCAGCGAACCACGCCCGTCAGCGGACTCGACGCGCTGGCGTAGAGGCGTTTGGGCATGCGTCCGGCGAGATAGGCGAGGCGTCCGGCTTGGATGGCGAGGCGCATGGCGGTGGCCATCTGTGCGGAATCTTGTGCTTCGGCAATCGCGGTGTTCATCAGGACGGCGTCCGCGCCGAGTTCCATCGCAATCGCGGCGTCTGAGGCTGTGCCGACTCCGGCGTCAACGATGATGGTGGCGTCGGGTAATTGCTCGCGCATGATGCGGAGGTTGGCGGGGTTCTGAATGCCGAGGCCTGAGCCGATGGGTGCGGCCAGCGGCATGACAGCCGCGCAGCCTGCGTCCAGGAGCTTCTTCGCCATAATCAGATCGTCCGTGAAGTAAGGCAGCACAACGAAGCCTTCGCCGACAAGCACGCGCGCAGCTTCCAAGGTCTGCTCGTTGTCGGGGAAGAGTGTGACTTGATCGCCGATGACTTCCAGCTTAATGAGGTCTGTCGAGAGAGCTTCGCGCGCCAGCCGCGCCGTGCGAATGGCTTCATCGGCGGTGTAACAGCCAGCCGTGTTCGGCAGGATGGCGAGTTGTGGGTTGAGATGATCGAGGAAAGATTCCGAACTGCGGTCAAGCGGCACGCGCCGGACGGCGACCGTCACCATCTCCGCCCCTGACGCCAGATGCGCCGCCTTCATCTCGTCAAACGTGCGATACTTTCCCGTGCCGATAATCAGCCGCGACGTAAACTCACGCCCCGCGATAATTAGTTTCTCACCCTGCGATTGAACTGCTGTTGACATAACCGGACACGTCTCTGGCTTTCTTTTGATTTACAGAATGACTCTACAAAAGACAGTGACAAGTGACAAGTGACGAGTTAAAGACAGGACACAATGCTGGCGGCTCATCTTCTATTTCTTGCTCGTCACTTGTCACTCGTCACTTGTCACTGTCTTTATTCCCTCCGCCCACGAAGTGAACTATCTCGACGCGGTCGCCTTCGCTGATGGTGGTTTGCTGCCAGTCGGCGCGGCGGACGACCCTCTGGTTCAGTTCAATCGCGAGGCGTTCGGGCGCCAGCGCGAGATGAAGGACGAGTTCGGCCAGTGTGATGGAAGCGGCCACGTCGCGCGATTCGCCGTTGATCTCGACCAGCAAGTTTTCCAGCTTCCTTTCAAACTTCAGGCTTGATGAATGACCCGGCGGAGCTCTGCCCTGTGACCTCTGAGGGTGGCGTTGATGAGAATGGCCGCTCGGCCCGAAGTGAAGTAGGGCATCATCGCGTAGAAGATCGCAATCCCGTCCGCTCCGGTCTTCCCGGTAAAGATCAACGGCCTGAAGCTGGACCCTAACACCTTCAGCGTCACAATCGCGTCCATCACGCTCTCAAGGCCGTCTGCTCCGCCAGAGACGTAGACGTTGATCTTCACAAACTCGCCCGCCACGAATTTTTTCTCATCCAGCAGGCTGAGTTGCAACTCGTCAACCTGTTCGACAACGCTGTCGTAATCAACCACCCGGCTGTAATCCACATGCTCGACCTGTGGCGGGCTGGGATTTATTTCTTCCGTGTCTGCGGGCGCGACCACCTCGTTCCTGACAGCAGGTGGAGACTGGAAAACCGATGGAGGCATGAAATCCGCGATGCTGCCAAGTTCGAAAATATCCGACTCATCCGGCGGCGAAGCCTCGACAGATGCAGCCTCTTCCGAGACAGCCTGTTCCGGCACTGCCTGTTTCGGCACAGCCTGCGGCGGCTCAATCTTTTGCTGCGGCTCTTGATGTTTGGCACGCGAACTGGCGTCACGCTCTGTCCGGTGCTTGAGGTCCTCAATGCGTCCGGCGTGAATGGCGGCGCAGATCAGTTTGTGTTGTCGTTGGAGTCGTTCGGCGAGTTTGTCTTCGTCAAACCCGTTGGCAATCAGATCGTCATAAGGCGTGCGCTTGCTGGCGAGGATCGTTCCCCCGACGTAGACCAGCGAGAGGATGAGCGGCGACTTCAAGCCCTTATCTTCGGTCTGGACGTGATAGACCACACCGTTATGCTCGACATCAGTGTTGAAGCCGGTAATCAATGTCTTCTGTAACCCAAAAGTGGTTGACGAAAGCTCGCAAAATCGAGTTTGAAGCGGGGCAAGATTGAACAGTAGCACAGGAATTTTCAGGCGGTCAATCTCGTCATCGAAAGAGCGCCTTTCCTCTTTAAAAGCATGCTTGACACGTTTCCTCGCATGAACTACGATGACTTTGTACCATGATTCTCAATCTCGACCTTGACGCGTTGTCGCCTGTTTTCTGAAGAGGCAGGGGCCGAACCGTAGCGTGAGGTGTAAGTTTCCGAAACGAGTGCGCGGATGAACGGGTTTAATCTCAAAGATTACTTGCCGATTCTGCTGATGTTCGTCGTCGCGGCGGGCTTTGCTGTCGTCAACGTGCTGCTCTCGCAGTTCGTCGGTCAACGCAAGGCGACCCGCACGAAGCTGATGCCCTATGAGTGCGGCAAAGACCCTGTGGGGAGCGCGCGCGAGCGTTTCTCGGTCAAGTTCTACTTGATCGCCATGATCTTCATCCTCTTCGACATCGAAGTCATCTTCCTGATTCCCTGGGCGGTGGTCTTCAAACCGTTCGCGGCTGCGGGCAGCGATATGCGGCTGCTAATCTACGTCGAGATGATGATCTTTGTGGCGCTGCTGCTCGTCGGCTACATCTATGTGGTGAAGAAGGGCGCATTCGATTGGGGCGAGCGCGCCAGAAACGAAGCGGTAGCGGAGGCGCGGGCGCTCAAAGAGACACAGAAGCGCGAAAGGGCCGTCGCCGCCAGGCGCGCTGCCTGAATGGAGCGAGTCGAAAGGATTTATTAGTAATGGGACTCGAACAAAAGATTGCCGAAGCATTACCGGAAGTTTTAACAACGCGGCTCGACTCGTTGATTAACTGGGCGCGCAAATCAAGCCTCTGGCCAGCGACGTTTGGCCTCGCCTGCTGCGCCATCGAGATGATGAACGCCACCTCTTCGCGCAACGACCTGGCGCGTTTTGGCTCGGAGGTCTTTCGCGCCAGCCCTCGACAGGCAGACGTGATGATCGTCTCAGGCCGCGTCTCGCGCAAGATGGCTCCTGTTCTCAGGCGCATCTACGACCAGATGCCTGAGCCGAAATGGGTCATCTCGATGGGCGCGTGCGCCACATCGGGAGGCGTCTTTGACAACTACGCTATCGTGCAGGGTGTGGACAAGGTTGTGCCGGTGGATGTCTACATTCCGGGCTGCCCGCCGCGCCCTGAAATGCTGATTCACGCGGTGATGATGTTGCAACAGAAAATCACCAAGGAGTCTGTGCGTGACAGGAAGGACGTGCTGGTCGAAGAGGCGCGCGAGGCCGTGCCGCCGGGCACGCTTCCGGCTTCCGGAGTGTCGGCCTTAAACGAAGCAGCCGCGCAGGGGGAGCAGGAGAAAGAGTGGTCGCGCCCCTACACAATCCCGTCGCGCCACGAGCGCCGACGGTCAACATAAAGTAATCAGTAGTCAGTACTCAGCTATCAGCTTTTACTGACTACTGACCACTGATTACTGATTACTGATTATGTCGAACGAAATCGAGCAAGGGAACGTGGACGCGCAAGGCCCGATCACGCCGGATAGTAGTGTAACGCCGTCGCCGCTGGTGGCGGCGTTGCAGCATGCGAACGCCGGGTGGGTCGGCGAAGTTATCGAAGCCTTTGGCGAGATCACAGTCGTTGTGCCGCGGGAAAAGATCGCGGAGATTTGCTCGTTTCTCAAGACCTCGCCCGGACTTGAGTTTAATTTTCTCTCGGACATCTGTGGCGCTGATCGCGGCCCTGAAGAAGAGCCGCGATTCGAGGTCAATTATCACCTGTTCTCGACGACGAAGCATCATCGCCTGCGCCTGAAAGTTGTCCTCAACGACGACGACACGCATGTGCCGACCGTCACGGGCGTCTGGCGAACGGCCAACTGGCACGAGCGCGAAACCTTCGATTTAATGGGCGTCCATTTCGACGGCCACCCGGATTTGCGTCGCATCCTGTTGCCCGATGACTGGGAAGGCCACGCGCTCCGTAAAGATTTTCCGCTGCGCGGCTATGAGCCGTACAGCCTAACTTAGTTTTCAGTTTTCAGTTTTCAGTGTTAAGCAAAGACGAGTCGCTTTTACTGAAAACCGAAAACTGAAAACTGAAAACTTATGAGTGTAACGATTCCGCCACAATTCGAGATAATTGATCGTCCGCTGGATACGCAGATGACGATTTCGATGGGGCCGCAGCACCCTTCGACGCATGGCGTGCTGCGTCTTGAGTTGGTGTTGGACGGCGAGATGGTCGTGCGTGCCACGCCCGATATCGGCTATCTCCACACGGGGATGGAAAAGCTCTTTGAGTATAAAAAATATCAGCAGGGCATCGTCATCACAGACCGGATGGATTACCTGAATCCGCTGGGAAACAATCTGGCTTACGTGATGGCGGCGGAGAAGCTGCTGCAACTAGAGATTCCCGAACGCGCGCAAACTATCAGGGTGCTGATGTGCGAGTTGCAGCGCATCGGCTCGCATCTTGTCTGGCTGGGAACGCACGCGCTCGACATCGGCGCGATGACGGTCTTCTTCTACTGCTTCCGCGAGCGCGAAAAGATTCTGAACTTAATCGAAGCTGCATCGGGCGGACGCCTGACGCCTTCTTACTTTCGCATCGGCGGCTTGATGATGGACTTGCCTTCAGGCTTTGAGCGTCGCGTCAAACAGTTCACGGATAAGTTCATCCATGCGGTTGATGAATTCCACACGCTACTCACAGGCAACACGATTTTCCGCAGTCGCACGCAGGGCATCGGCTACATCTCCGCCGAAGACGCGATTGACTGGGGACTTTCGGGGCCGTGCCTTCGCGGCAGCGGGATTGACGTTGATATTCGCCGCACCAACCCCTACACGGGTTATGAGAAGTACGACTTTGAAGTTCCCGTCGAGCAGGATTGTGATGTCTGGGCGCGCTACCTCGTCAGGATGCGCGAGATGAAAGAGTCGCACAAGATTGTCGTCCAGGCGCTCGCGCGTCTGCGTCCCGGTCCTGTCAAGGCTGACGCGCCGAAGGTCGTGCTGCCAGACCGGGAAGCGATGAAGACGCACATGGACGCGCTGATACACCATTTTCTGATTGTGGCCGAAGGCTTCGACGTTCCCGCAGGCGAGGTCTATCACGCGATTGAAGCCTCGAAGGGCGAGCTTGGCGTCTATATGAAATCCAACGGTGGCCCGAAGCCTGCGCGCGTACATTTTCGCGGCCCAAGCTTTGTCAACCTTTCGGCTCTCCCCCACATGGCCGAAGGAGAGATGGTCGCCGATGTCGTCGCCATCATCGGCTCGCTCGATATTGTGCTCGGAGAAATTGATAGATGAGTTTTCAGTTTCCGGTTTTCAGTTTTGAGCAAAGACAACTTGCTTCTACTGAAAACTGAAAACTGAGAACTGAAGACTGATTATGTCCCAACAGTTCACACCCGATAATCCGCTGCCGCAAGGTGCGAAAGTGCCGGAGGAGATGGCCACGTTCTCGCCGGAGGTTGAGGCGGAGATTGACCGTCATCTGGCGAAGTATCCGGTGAAGCGTTCGGCGATTCTGCCTTTGATGTTCATCATGCAGCGTGAGCGCGGAGGGTATCTTGACCCGCCGAGTGTGGCCTATCTGGCGGATCGTCTAGGGGTGCGAATCACGGACATCTGGGAAGTCGCGACCTTCTACTCGATGATTAACACAGAGCCGGTCGGTCGCCACCACATCCAGATTTGCAAAACGCTTTCGTGCAAGATTATGGGTGAGCCCGTTATTACCGAACACGTTTGCAGCAAACTGGGAATTCGTCCGGGCGAGACGACCGCTGATGGGCGCTTCACGGTTTCGCTGGTGGAATGTTTGGGGTCGTGTGGAACTGCGCCGATGTTTCAGATTGGATTTGACTACCACGAGAATTTAACGACAGACAAGGTGGATGAGATTCTAGATGCTTTATCGTAACACGCTCTTTGAGAACAACGGGATGAGTCTGAGGGGGCATCATAGCAGCCAACTCCCTGATGGTTCAGTTTGAAATTCGGAGTCAGTATTTATTAGCTCTGGAAGTTACAACTGAAACCCCTACCAATTCTGCTGAAGGAGCCTGACCATGAAAAAGATTCTCTGCTTATCCCTTCTGATCTCCCTCTGCTCGCTCGAAGTCCTGGCGCAGGAAGCGGGCAATCGCGTGTACGGCAACCAGGGAGCGCAACAAGGCGGGGATGTCACCCGGCGTTACCCCAATTACCCGTCGACTTCGACGGATCAAGTAATCAACGAACCGGAAAATCTGCTCGTCACGACTTTTCAGTTCTTAGATGTGAAGATTCTGACGAGCCTTGAAACGAAAGAGTACGTGGCTGTCTTCGGGTTAGCGCAAGAGGCCGAGACGCTACAGGCAGCCAACAAAAAGCTGCAAGCTCAAATCGCGGCTTTCCAAACGAGCCTGAGCGGTCTGGGAATTCGCCCCGAAGACACATATCTGGACTTTATCACCCAGAATCGCGTTTACGATTATGTGGTGAGGGGCACGACGGCTCGCGAGAAAGTATCGGGTTTTCAGATCAAGGAAAACTTAGCTGTGCGCTACACAAACCATAGGATGCTGGATCAAATAGTGCCGCTCGCGGCGCAGGCAGGCATTTATGATCTGGTCAAAGTGGATTACATCACGGGAGATTTGAGCGCGGTGCGCGCGCAGATGACGACAGAGGCGCAGAGAATCCTTAAACAAAAAGAGGAGACTTATGCCAAACTCGGTATCAAGCTCCAGCCCGTCTCGGTGTCGGCGGAGAACTTCGACGCCTTTCAGCCCTTTGAGGCGTACAACTCTTACAAGGCTTACGAGTCGGGTACGGTAGATGATAACTACCGCGTAGTCGAACGGCGCAAAAACAGCACCTTTTACTTTGACCCGCTCCCTCCGGGGAGATTCGATCTGGTGCTGACGCCTATCGGGTTGGAGCCGCGCGTGCAATGCACCTTCTATTTGCGAGTAAAATATTTCGTCAATAGCCATACGACTGTGGTCAGGCCGGAAAAGCCTGACGACAAGAAACCTTAGATTCCTTATGCGGATTGAAGCCATCGGATGCGAGCCGCTACTTTTAGCTCGCTTCAAATCAGAAAACTCGCACACGCTCGAAGTCGCGCGTGGGTATGGCGCTTACGATGCGCTGAAAAAAGTCCTCGACTCGATGACGCCCGAACAGGTCATCGAGGAGGTGAAGAAATCCGCCCTGCGCGGTCGAGGCGGCGCAGGATTTCCGACCGGCATGAAGTGGAGCTTTGTGCCGAAGGATTCGCCAAAGCCCAAGTATGTCGTTTGCAATGCCGACGAATCAGAGCCGGGGACGTTTAAAGACCGCTATCTGATGGAGCGCGACCCGCACATGCTGATTGAAGGCATGCTGATCGCGGCCTATGCGCTCGGCTCGAAAGCTGACTACATCTACACGCGCGGCGAGTATCGCTACCTGATAGACATCATGGATCGGGCGATTGAGGAAGCGCGTGCAGCCGGATTCGTCGGAGAGAAAATCTTAGGCTCGGACTTCTCCTGCGAAGTCTACACGCACACGGGCGCGGGCGCTTACATCTGCGGCGAAGAAACGGCGCTTCTTAATTCGCTGGAAGGATTGCGCGGGCATCCGCGCATGAAGCCTCCCTTCCCTGCTGTCGCTGGTCTGTACCAATCGCCGACCGTAGTCAATAATGTCGAGACGCTCTCAGCCGTGCCGCCGATTATCACTATGGGCGGCGAGGCCTACAAAGCTCTGGGCACGGAGAAGAGCGGCGGCACAAAGCTCTGGTCCGTCTCAGGTCACGTCAATCTTCCGGGCGTCTATGAACTTCCGATGGGCTATGACGACATGGAGAAGTTCATCATGGAAGACTGCGGCGGAATTCAGGGACGGGAAGAAATTGAAGGCTGTGATTCCCGGAGGCTCCAGCGTGTACATCATGCCCGCCGAGGACATTATCGGCAAAAACGTGCTGATGGATTACGAAGGCTTGGTGGCGGGCGGTTCGATGGTCGGCTCCGGCGGCTTCATCGTGATGGATGAGACGGTTGACATCTTCGAGTCAACGAAGAATCTGACGGAGTTTTACAAACACGAATCCTGCGGCTGGTGTACGCCTTGTCGTGAAGGCACGGACTGGCTCGTCAAAATCTTCAAGCGCATCGCGCGCGGCGAAGGAAGGCCGGAAGACGCGCAGTTGATTCTAGATTTATGCGACAACATCGAAGGCAAATCCTTCTGTCCTCTGGGCGATGCCGCCGCGTGGCCGATTCAATCGGCGATTAAGAAGTTTCCAGAAGATTTTAAGCGGCATTTCTGCCAATGGCCGGACGCGGAAGCAAGCGTCGCAACGGACTAAGCGATGACTGAAGAAGAATATCTTCGGATGAAGAACATCTTGAATACAGTTATCGAACAGCAGGCCGGCTTTGCCGAGCGTCACGCGAAGGCTGAAGCGAGTATTGACCGGAATGACCAGGCGATTGCCGCCTTACTTACAATTGCTCAGATGACGAACAGGAACTAATAAAAATCAACGAACAGTTGAATACACGCTTCCAGCAGATTGCCGCGCAGTTTGCAGAGATTGGCAAGAAGGCTGGCGAGTTATCGAGACCGAATCAACGCCCTGGTCAATGTAGTCGAAAGGTATATCAGCAAGAACTTACGACGTCATAATGTCAACTGAAGTAATCAAAGTCACTATCAACGGACAAGACTTTCAGGTCGCGAAGGGCGCGCGGCTGATTGATGTCTGCCGCGAAAACGCTTTCAATATTCCGTCCTTCTGCTATTACGCAGACCTCGCGCTTCAGGCCTCGTGCCGGATGTGCCTGGTGCGCATCGAGAAGATGCCGAAGCTGCAAACCTCCTGCACGATTACCTGCACGGACGGCATGATTGTGACCACCGAGAGCGATGAGATTGAAAAAGCCCAGCGCGCGATGGTCGAATTCCTGCTCGCCAATCATCCACTCGATTGCCCTGTCTGTGATCGCGGCGGCGAATGCGAGTTGCAGGAGATGGCGTTTGACTGGGGCGGACTGGAAGAGCGTTTCTCAGAGCGCAAGAACGCCATGCCGGAGAAATATCTCTCGCCGATTGTCGCCAACGACCCGCAGCGCTGCATTCTTTGTAAACGCTGCACGCGCGTCTGCGACGAATGGATGGGCGAAGACGCTATCGAAGCGGGCGGGCGCGGCGCAAACACCGTCATCGGAACTTACGGCGGCTGGCTCAATTGCTCGCAGTGCGGCAACTGCATCGAAGTCTGCCCGACGGGAACTCTTCTGGATGCGACCTACCGCCATCAGGCGCGTCCGTGGGAACTGGATCAAACCGTCTCGACCTGCTCGTTTTGCTCTGATGGTTGCCAGATGTCTCTCGGCTCTCGCGGCGGTGTCTTGATGCGCTCGGTTGCTCGCGACCGTTATGTCAATGGGCTAAACGGCGAGTTCTTGTGCATCAAGGGTCGCTTCGGCCATCCCTTCGTCAATCACGAGGAGCGTTTAAAGACGCCGATGATTCGCTACCGCAAAGGCGGCAAGTTGATTCCGGCGACGTGGGACGAAGCCATCAAGTTCACGGCCTCGAAGCTCGAAGAGACTGCGAACGCTCACGGCGCATCATCAATCGCTGTTGTTGGCAGCCCGCGAATCACGAACGAGGCGAACTACGCGCTCTATAAATTCGCCACGGAAGTCGTCGGCACGGAGAACTACACGGCGACGGATGCCTTCAGCCTCGCGCCCTTCTTTGAAAATTTGGGCGGCCAACTCGCCACGCACCGCGACATTCGCCATGCGAAAACCATTCTGCTCATCGGCGGCGAGCCGGAAGAGTTGCAGCCCCTGACGGGCAGGCAGATGCGGCAGGCCGTTCGCAATGGCGGCGCGAAACTCATCATCGTCAACAGCCGCGAGATCAGGTTGAAGCAGCAGGCGACGCAGTTCATACACATTCGACCGGGTGCGGAAGACGCCGTGGTGCTGGCGCTCGCCGATTCGGCGCAAGACAAACTCGCGGCGAGCAAGCTAGGGGTCGAAGCAAAAGAGCTTGAAACTCTGCGCCAGACCTTAAACGAAACGCAGGGCGACATCGTCGTCATGTTCGGCGGCGAGTTGAGCCAGGCGGGGCAAGCAATCATCGCGCAGCTGCCCTATGCTTTCACAAATGAAGGGCAGCGCATGCTCCTGCATCCCTTGCCGCTTTACAACAACAGCGTCGGCGCGCACGACATGGGACTGATGCGCGGGCTACAGAACGCGGGGCAGATTCTGGATGCTGCGGGCGACACGGTTCGAGCCATGTACATCGCAGGCAGTTTTCTCCCCGAACACCTGCACAGCACGCGAAGACGCACTCTCAAAACTGGATTTCCTCGTCGTTCAGGAACTCTTCGAGACGGAGACGACCCAATACGCAGACGTAGTCTTCCCCGCTGCATCGTTTGCGGAAACTGACGGGACGTTTACGAACAACGACGGGTTCGTGCAGCGCGTGCGCCAATCTATTCCGCCCGTTCATCAAGCGAAGCAGGACTGGATGATTACGGCGCAACTCGCCAGGGCGCTTGACGTGGATTTCGGTTTTCAGATGTCCGCGAGCAACGTCTTCAAAGAGATTGCCGCGACCGTTCCTGCTTACGAAGGCTTGCGCTACCCGCTCCTGAAAGATGAGACGAAGCCCGTGCAGGTCAAGCACAAAGTGATGGAGCGGCGCGACCTCTTGAAAGAGGCCGAAGGCTTGCGCCTCGGCGTCGAAGGAATGAGCGAGACAGCGGAGAAGATTACGGGCACGCCGGAAGTCGGCCACGAGCTATTCAAGCCGGGAACGTTGACGGGCAAAGTCCCGCAGTTTCCGTTGCTCGCGGCTGGCAATCCTGAGCCGCCATCGGTACTGATCTCGCCGCTCTACCAGATCACGATTGACGACCAACTGCGGCGCGTCGAAGCAGCAGCGGGAGACTAGGAATTTTTGATGTGCGATTTTTGATGTGCGATTGGATATGGATGAAATCAGAGCCTTCACAATTCTGATTTAGAACGGCTTATCCTCTTCCAATCAAAAATCTAAGATCGCAAATCTAAAATCGTTCACTATGGATAGTCCTGTTGTCCAAATCATTGCGAAGCTGATAGCGATCACGGTCGCCTTTCTCGGCATTCTGCTGATCGTCGCTTACACGGTGTTGGCCGAGCGGCGCGTCCTGGCGCTCATTCAGGGACGGCTGGGGCCAAACCGTGTCGGCTACGGGGGAATCCTTCAGCCTTTCGCAGACCTTCTCAAGTTTATCCTCAAGGAAGACATCGTCCCGGACAAGTCAACGCGGTTCGTCTACTTTCTCGCGCCTATCTTAGCGATTGTGACGGCCTTGATGACGATGATCGTCTATCCGTTCGGGCCAAACATCTCGCTCTCTTTTCTCGGCCCTCTTGTCGGTTGGATTCCTTTGGTAGGCCACTATCTCAGAGAGTTCGTTGACGTATATTTATCGAACTTCCCTTTAGTCATAGCCCGCTTCGATGTCGCGCTGCTGTATGTGCTGGGCATCACTTCGGTCGGCGTTTACGGTATTGCTCTCGCCGGTTGGTCTTCGAATAACAAGTACAGCTTGATGGGCGGCTTGCGCGCGGCATCGCAGCTCATCTCCTACGAACTGAGCCTGGGGCTATCGCTCATCGGCGTCATTCTGTTGAGCGGGACGCTCGATCTCTACGCCATCGTTGAGCAACAATCGGGCTGGAACGGGCTACAGTGGAACGTCTGGCGACCCGACAGATTTCAATTCTTCGGCTTCCTTATTTATTTGATTTCGGCCATTGCGGAAACCAACCGCGTGCCGTTCGATTTGCCGGAAGCCGAAACGGAACTCGTCGCCGGATTCCACACAGAATACTCGGCGATGAAGTTCGCGCTCTTCTTCATGGCCGAGTACGTCAACATGCTGACGGTCTCGATGCTGGCGACGACGCTCTTTCTCGGCGGCTGGAACGGCCCCGGCGTCGCCGCGTTCCCCATCCTCGGCGTCTTTTATTTCTTGGGCAAGGTCATCTTTTTCCTGTTCCTCTATATCTGGCTGCGGGGCACGCTGCCGCGCTTTCGCTTTGACCAGTTGATGAACTTCGGCTGGAAGTTTTTGCTGCCCGTCGCCATCCTGAACATTATTTTCACGGCGACGATGGCTTATTTCAATATTTTCGGTTGAGGAAGAGACAGAGCGTGAGATTTTGCTTCATGCCTCTTATCTGATTGATGACTGCATTTCTTTTCATTCTGTTCGCGGGACTCGCGATTGGCTGCGCCCTTTCGATGGTGGTGCAGCGCAACCCGCTCTATAGCGCGATTTCGCTGATCGGCGTCTTCATCTCGCTCGCGGCGCTCTACGTGATGCTGGCCGCGCCGTTTATAGCCGCCGTGCAGGTCATCGTCTACGCGGGCGCGATTATGGTGCTGGTCGTTTTCGTCATCATGCTCTTGAACGTGGAAGAAGAGGAGCGCCAAAGACTTCGCCTGCGTTTCCTTGTTCCGGCGGCTGTCCTGCTCGCGGGCGTGCTGATTGCCGAAGCAGCGTTCGTCATCTATTCCGTTCAAAGGGCGCAGCCGCAGCCCTTAGACCCCAGCACGTCGGAAGTCGGGCTGACCGCCTCAATCGGCACGGGGTTGTTCACCACGTACCTGCTGCCGTTTGAGATTACGTCCATTCTGCTGCTGATGGCGATTGTCGGGGCGATGACGCTGGCGCGGCGCGTAACGAACGTTCCGTCAAGCGCAGTAGTCGTCCCCGGCTCACAGGTTTTGACCAGAAGCACGATTGACCCGTCGGCGATTGGCGACGCTACACCCGTGATAGCGCATTCAACTGCGGAGGCTGAGCGGGTGCTGGGGTTAGACGTTCCGCATGAGCGGTCGAAAATAGACGGGTAGGAATTTTTGACTTTAGATTTTTGATTGGCGATTGGATAAGGATGAAAGCAGAGCTTTCACAATTCTGATTTAGAACTGCTTATCCTCTTCCAATCAAAGATCTAAAATCGCAAATCTAAAATTATTTATGGACGCTGTTCCGCATCTTTCATGGTATCTGGCGCTCTCCGCCATTCTGTTCACGATTGGCGTGGTCGGCGTCATCATCAAGCGCAACGTGATTTCGATGTTCATGTGCATTGAGCTGATGCTCAACGCCGTGAACCTGACGTTCGTCGCTTTTTCGAGTTACTTCCGCGACGTGACGGGACAGCTTTTCGTCTTCATCGTGATGACGGTCGCGGCGGCAGAAGCGGCGGTCGGACTTGGAATCATCATCGCCATTTTCCGTAACCGCGAATCCTTAGACGTGGACGACGCTAATATCTTGGAACTTTGAGAATAGTTTTCAATTTCCGGTTTTCAGTTTTGAGCAAAGACAAGTTGCTTATACTGAAAACTGAATACTGAAAACTGAAAACTGACGCATGATTCGCTACATCATCTTTGCGCCGCTGGTTGGAGCTGCCATTAACTGGTTCGTCGGTCGGCGTGTGCGTAAGGAATCTTTTATCGGGCCGGTCGCGTGTCTGGCGGTCGGCGTCTCGACGGTCGTGGCGTTTTATCTGGCCTTCAAGAGTGGCGGCGCGCTGACGGCTGACGCAAAGTTGGGTGTTGCGCCCGTCATAGATCACCTGTGGACGTGGATCGATGTCGGAGGCTTTCGCGCGGACTTCGGCTTTGCGATGGATCGCCTGAGCGGAATTTACGTCCTCTTCGTCACCTTCGTCGGCCTCCTGATTCACATCTTCGCGACCGGCTACATGCACGGCGATCCGGGTTTCTATCGCTTCTTCGCCTACCTGAATCTCTTCATGTTCTCGATGCTGACGCTGATCCTGGCGGACAACCTGCTGTTGATGTTCGTCGGCTGGGAAGGCGTCGGGCTCTGCTCTTATCTGCTGATTGGCTACTACGTTGACCGCAAGGAGGCGGGCGACGCGGCGAAGAAGGCTTTCATCGCCAACCGCATCGGCGACTGGGGCGTGGTGCTCGGCATCATGCTCGTCTTCTTTTTGACGGCGGCGGCTGGGTCAGCGGCTCGATCAGTTTCTTTGATAAAGAGGCTGCAGGGCGTCACGAGCGCGCTTCAGACAATCGCTGCCATGCCCGTCGAGTCGTTTCGGGTGGAGCACGCTCTTCGCCGGAGGCATCACCAGCGCCGCGATCCTGCTCTTCATCGGCGCGACGGGCAAGTCCGCACAGATCCCGCTTGTTCGTCTGGCTGCCGGATGCGATGGCGGGGCCGACGCCCGTCTCCGCTTTGATTCACGCGGCGACGATGGTCACGGCGGGCGTTTACATGATCGTGCGCTGCTCGGCAATCTACACGCACGCGCCGACCGCCATGTTCATCATCGCCATCGTCGGCGCGGCGACCGCCATCTTCGCCGCGACCATCGGCATCGCGCAGAACGACATCAAGAAGGTGCTGGCGTATTCGACCGTCTCGCAGCTCGGCTACATGATGCTGGCGTGCGGCGTGGGCGCGTTCGTCGCCGCCATCTTTCACGTGATGACACACGCTTTCTTCAAAGCGCTGCTCTTCCTCGGCTCAGGCTCGGTCATTCACGGGATGCATCACGAGCAGGACATGCGGCGGATGGGCGGCTTGAAGAAGTACATGCCGATCACGTTCGCCACGATGCTGACGGGCTGGCTCGCCATCAGCGGCATCCCCATCTTCGCGGGCTTCTTCTCGAAAGACGAGATTCTCTGGAAGACCTGGAGCGCGCAAGCGCTCGTGTGGCCGTACGCAGGCAAAATCCTGTGGGTGGTCGGCGCAATCACGGCGCTCTTGACCGCCATCTACATGACGCGCCTGATGGTCATGACCTTCTGGGGCAAAGAGCGATTCGCCGAAGCCCACGCAGGCGGGCAGGCCGACGAAGCCCACGCGCACGCTTTTGACGAAGGCGAGAAGCCGCACGACGCGCAGCATGAATCCGCCGGCGACCGCCCGCATCACGAACCGGGCGAGCACTGGATGAAGTCATGACGAGCACGACGACGCTCATGCCGCAAGCGGCCACGCACGCTCACGGCGCACGGCGCCCTTCAAGCCGCACGAATCTCCCTGGACGATGACAGTGCCGCTCGATCGTGCTGGCGATTCTTTCAACGTTCGGCGGACTGGTCGGCGTTCCTTACGCCTTGAGCGGCGGGGCGATTCAAAACTATTTCGAGCATACGCTTGAGCCTGTCATCGCTCATGCGCCGGAGAGCGGCGGTGCAGCCGGCGCATGCCGAAGGCGAAGCAGAAAAACCGCAGCCGACAATCGAGAGAGGCGCAGCCGCACGGTGGTGGCGCGTCACCCGAGTCCGTCGGCGAAGGCGCGCAGCATGAACCGGCAGCGGAGCGCGCACATTCAGCCGAAGAGGTCAGTCAGGAAAGACTCTTTTCCGGCATCTCCGTGCTGATCGCGCTCGCTGGCATCGGCGTTGGCTGGGCTGTGTTCAGGAAGCGACCTCTGCTTGAGATGCCGCGCCTTCTGGAAAACAAGTATTACGTGGACGAAGTTTATGATGCGGCGATCATCAACCCGATCAAGGTTGGCTCGCGCGAAGGTTTATGGAAGATCTTCGATGTCGGCGTGATTGACGGCATCGTCAACGGGCTTGGGCGCGGCATCGACGGAGATTGGCCGCGTCGCGCGCCATCTTGCAGAGCGGATTTGTGCGCAGCTACGCGGCGATTATCCTGCTCGGCGCGCTCGCCATCATCGGCTATTTCACTTTCGTCATCTTCAATCGCTAACCGGAAGTCATGCAGCAATATTTGCTCACCATCTTGATTCTGCTCCCCGTCGTCGGCGCAATCGCGCTCATCGGGCACGGCCTTGTCGTACAAACGCGAGACGGATTATCGCTGGATTGCGCTCGGATTTTCGGTGGCAACGTTTGCGCTTTCGCTCCTGCTGCTGGGCAGGCGGAGGCAACACGGCGGACGGCTTCAGCTTCGTGCAGAATACCGTCTGGATCAGCTCTATCGGCGCGCGTTATCACATCGGCGTTGACGGCATCAGTCTATGGCTCGTGCTCCTGACGACGCTGCTCGTTCCGATCTCGATTCTGTCGAGTTGGACTTCCGTCACCAAACGCCAGCTCAGCTTACTACGTCTTCCTGCTGGTGCTCGAAAGCGCGATGATCGGCGTCTTCGTCTCGCTCGACCTGCTCGTCTTCTATCTCTTCTTCGAGGCGTCGCTCGTGCCGATGTTCTTTCTTGATTGGCATCTGGGGCGGCAAGCAGCGGATTTACGCGGCGACCAAGTTTTTCATCTACACGGCGGTCGGCAGCCTCTTGATGCTCGTCGGCATCATCGCGCTCTATTATCATGTGCAGGCTCGTTTGATTACGTCACGGTCTTGAACGCGCTCAAGGCCGGAACGAAAGCTCTTGCCCGGAGCCAGGCGAGTTCTGGCTCTTTCTGGCGTTTGCCTTCGCGTTCTGCATCAAAGTCCCGCTCTTCCCGTTTCACACCTGGCTGCCGGACGCGCACACGGAAGCGCCGACCGCAGGCTCCGTGATTCTGGCGGGCGTGCTCCTGAAGATGGGAACTTACGGATTGCTGCGCTTTAACCTGGCGCTCTTCCCCGAGCGCTGCGAGATACTTTGCGCCGGTCATCATCACGCTCGCCGTCATCGGCATCATCTACGGCGCGCTGGTGGCGATGGTGCAGCCGGACGTGAAAAGGCTGGTCGCCTATTCGTCCGTCAGCCACATGGGTTTCGTCGTGCTCGGCCTCTTCTCTTTCACGGAGCTGGGCATGCAGGGCGCGCTTTACCAGATGCTCAATCACGGCGTTTCGACCGGCGCGCTCTTTCTCTTCGTCGGGATGATTTACGAGCGGCGGCACACGCGCATGATCTCCGATTTCGGCGGACTGGCGACCTCGATGCCCTGGTTCTCCGCGCTCTTCGTCATCGCCTCGCTCTCGAGCATCGGGCTTGCCGCTTCTGAACGGCTTTGTCGGCGAGTTTCTGATCATGATCGGGATGTGGACTTCAACGGCCGTGACCTGGCCCTGGATTGCGACGATGCTCGCCGGCGACGGGCGTCATCTGGGCTGCCGTCTATATGCTCTGGATGTTGCAGCGCGTGGTCTTCGGGCGCATCACAGAACCCTGAGAACGCGCGGCTCAAAGATCTGAATGCGCGCGAGGTCGGGTTGCTGATCCCGCTGCTGATCCTGATGCTCTTGATGGGCGTTTTCCCGCGCCCGTTTCTTGACCGCTCGCGCCAGAGCGTCGTGGAAGTTCGTAACCGCGTCGTCCGCCCACAGAGCGGCGGCACTATTGCTGGAGACGAAAGAAAGTCGGCCATCAATCATGAATAGTGAATAGTTAAAACGAACTCGCTTTTACGATTGACGATTTGACGATTTACGCATTCACGAATTTATGAAGAGAATTTTCTTATTTACATTCCTTTGCGCTGCTGTTGCTTTGCGCGCTCGTGACACCAGCGCACGGGCAGGACTCGCCGGGAGTTGCGCTGCCTGAAGAGCCACTGACTATTCAACTTAAGGGCGCGGACGGCAAGAATTACGACATCGCGAGTATGCGCGGGCAGGTCGTGCTCGTTTCGTTCGGCGCGACGTGGTGTCAGCCCTGCAAGGAAGAGTTGAAGGCGCTGGAGCAATTGAAGAAAGAATACAGCGACAAGCCGGTCAAGTTTCTCTGGGTCAGCATCGAGAGCGAAGAAGAAGTCTCCGACGGCGAGTTGCGCAGTTATGCGAAGCATCTCAAGTTTTCTTTTCCCGTCCTGCGCGACCCGGACAAGAGAACCTTCGCTCGCTTTTCGCAGAGGTTGCGCCTGCCGACGATTCTCTTCTTTGACCGTGAGGGCAAATTTTCCCTCCCGAATCATGTCGGGATGGCGGCCATCCCCGTTTATATGGCGAAGATGCGCGAGCGGCTGGACAAGATATTGAAGACGGAAGCCGCGACGCGCCCGCGCCAGGTAGGCAACTGAAACTTTCCAGATAGGATACGATGGATTTCACACTCGCTTTTCAAATTCCTTCGCCGGACATTAATTTCGGCCTAATCATGCCGGAGTTGATTATCTGCGTCGTCGGCGTGGTGGTCATGCTGCTGGATGCTTTCGCGCGCCCCGCCAGCGATGGATTACCGGCGGGCTTGCGCTCGCTGGGTCTAGCAGCGGCAGCCGTCTCCTGCCGTCTTGATGTGGACGAACTGGACGGGCGCGTCAACCAGCGCTTTCAACGGCATGATCGTGCTCGACGAGCTGCGCTTGAGCTTTACGCTCATCTTCCTGTTCGTCTCCGCGCTGACCATCCTGATCTCTATGGTCTGGGTGGAGAATGAGAAGCTGCCGGCCGGCGAGTTTCACGCGCTGCTGCTGTTTGCCACCGCCGGAATGATGCTGATGGCTTCGGGCAACGATCTGGTCATCATCTTTCTGGGCCTGGAAATTCTCTCCATCGCGACTTACGTGATGGCCGGATTCCGCCGCACGGATTTGCGCTCGAACGAATCCTCCCTCAAATATTTCATTCTCGGCTCGTTCTCTTCCGCGTTTCTGCTCTACGGCATCGCGCTGGTTTACGGCGGCGTCGGGCACAACCAACATCACGCAGATCAGCATCGCGACGCCGGCTTGATACGCACGTTATCCGGCGCTGCTCTTCGCGGGCGCGGCGATGATGATCGTCGGCTTCGGCTTCAAGATCGCCACCGCGCCTTTTCATATCTGGACGCCGGATGTTTATGAAGGAGCGCCCACGCCCGTCACGGCTTTCATGGCTGCCGGGCCGAAAGCCGCGGGGTTCGCTTCCTTCCTGCGCGTCTTCATCTTCGGCTTTCCGTTCGTCGCCGCCGCCGGAACAAGCTACGCCGCTCAACTAACACGGCTGGGTGAGCGCGCTCTTGGTGATGGCGATTCTCACGATGTCGGTCGGCAACATCGTCGCCATCGTCCAGAACAACGTCAAGCGGATGCTCGCCTATTCTTCGATCGCGCACGCGGGCTATGCGCTGGTCGGATTTGTCGCCGCAGGCGCGACCACAGGAACAGAGAGAGACAACGCGCTCGCGTCAGTCGCCTTCTACATGCTGACCTACGCGGTGATGAATCTGGGCGCGTTTGCCATCGTCACGCTGATCGCACGCAACAATGACCGCCGCACAGAGGTCGAAGACTACAACGGCATAGGATTTCGCGCGCCTGCTCTCGCCTTCACGCTCTCGCTCTTTCTCCTGAGCCTGCTAGGGCTGCCGCTGACCGCCGGATTTATGGGCAAGGTGATGGTCTTTAGCGCGGCGCTCAATCAGGGCTTTTATGTGCTGGTCATCATCGCCGTGCTCAACACGGCCATCTCCGCCTATTACTACCTGCGCCTGATTATCGTGATGTTCTTCCGCGAGCGCACGACCGAATGGGCTGCCCCGCGCGTGCCCGCGAGCCTCGCGCTGGCTATCGTCATCGCAGTCGTCGGCGTTTTCTATCTGGGAATGTTTCCCAACGGAGTGATTGACGCATTTCAGAAAAAGCCTGTGGCGGCGCAGATGCAGGCTACGAGGACAGACATTCCTGTCTGTCGAAGCGTGGTTGTTGCCACGCTCTTGATGCATTGGCTAACAGATTAGTTCGCGCTATCGCGCTCAACGACAGACAAGAATGTCTGTCCCACGTCAGAATGGCTTCACTCGCACAGGCCGCAGAAGAGATTAAAGCGCGCTTAGGCGAGTTGTGGCTGCCGCGCATCTATCGTGAGCGCATCCTGCCGATGCGAACGCGCTCTCACCAATTGCACGTGGCGACGAAAAAGGCGGACGTTGACATCCAGCACACCTTGCTCGGAGTTGAGCTGAAAATCGGGCGGCATCGCATGTCCTGCCCGGATCTGGCGACGGCTCGTTATCTGGCGGTGTTTGCGCGCGCAGGCTGCACGGAGGTCGCCGTGCCTTACGACATCAGCCGGATTTCCAGACTCGCAGATGAACTCGAATCATCATGGCATCGCATGCTATTATTAGTCGAGCACGTTGCGGGCGAGCGCGAACCGGCTTTTCGCTCGCGCCTGCGCAACCTGCTGATTGAGGATGCTCGCCGTGAAATAGCGGAGGCGGGCGCAGGAACAGCCATCCCGCAGTTTAACCAGAACACTAAACAGCGCCGGGCTTGAAGCAAAAGACAACTCGCGTCTTACTGATTCTTAAACATGGTGGAAGAAATATTGTTAACGAAAACTTACTTGTTAACGAAAACATTCCGATAGACAAACCGGAACCACTCCCATTTCCTTTCAACCAGCGGACATTCTGCCGCTACGAACCCATCGAGAAGCGCATCGAAGAGGCGCGCGTGCTCGTCGTTGACGATCTGCTGCGCGATGAGGGCGACGTCTCAGAACTGGCCGTCAAGGAATGGGGACGCATCCTGAAATCGCATCTTCAGCGCGAGCGCGAAATCGCAGGGCTGGCGATGGGCAACATCCGCAACAACGTCGCGCGCCTCGTCAGGCGCCCGGAAATGCTCATCATACATTTTTCCGAATTGGCGGAAGCCGAAGCTGAGTTTCGCCCGGACGCAATCGTCCTGAGCGGAACGCTGCGCGACTTCGATTATTACAATCCGAATCATCTGGAAAAGTTCGGTGAGTTCATCCGCGCGACGCAGACCCCCGTGCTCGGCATCTGCGGCGGGCATCAACTGGTCGGGATGAGTTTCGGCGCGCGCGATCATCACGCTGGATAATTTCGAGCAGCACGAACGGCGCGAGGGACGCCCCTTCGAATATCAATATCGCTTTATCCGCATCACGGATCTGGAAGACCCGATCTTCAAGGGCATTCAGGATGAAGAGTCAGGCGTCTGGCAGGATTACACGACCGAGGCCAGCATCCTGCGCGTCTGGCAGAATCACGGACTGCAACTGGATCGCATCCCCGAAGGCTTCAACCTTCTCGCCACCGCATATCTCTGCCGCAACCAGATGATGGTCAAGCGCACTGACGGGCAACTCATTTACACCGTGCAATTCCACCTCGAAAAATCTTTCGAGGACTGGGACAAACGCCGCGCCACCCGCTGGGAACACCCCAACGAATCACGCGACGGACGCATCATCTTCGAGAACTTCCTGCAGCGAATCGCTCAAAGCAAGGCAAGAGTAAAAAGACAAAAGTAAAAAGGTAAAAGGCAAAAGGAAGGCGGAAGCCAGTTTATTAAAAACTGGCTTCCGCTTCACTTTTGCCTTTTTGCTTTTACCTTTTTACTTCGTCACCGTGCCTTGCGCAGCGGGCATCAATGGCGGCACGCTTAAATCCACATCGCGCGGGACGTTCTCCATTGTTCTTTCGATGAGACGATCCACGACGGCCTTGAGATCGTTGGTCTCGCGGTAGACTTGCAACTGCTCATCGGCGGACGTGCCGCGCTCTAGGATGGTGTGAATATGCTCGACCTCTTTGCGCGAGCCTAAATCGTCGAGCACGTCGTCAACGAATTCCAGCAGTTCAAGGATCAGGTCGCGCACGGGCACTTCCTTCTGCTTGCCGAAATCTATCATCTTGCCGTCGAGTCCCCAGCGCACCGCCCGCCACTTGTTCTCCTGAAGCAATATCCGGCGGTACAGACGGAAGCCCAGATTCTTGTCAATCAATTTATTGAGCTTGGCGACGATGGCCTGAAAGAGCGCGGCGATGGCGATGGTGTCGTCAACGCGCGTCGGAATGTCGCAGACGCGAAACTCCAGCGTCGGGAAGAACGGATGCGGGCGCACGTCCCACCAGATTTTCTTGCCGTCATCAATACACTTGGTTTTGACCAACAGCTGGACGTAGCGCTCAAACGAGCTATAGGAATCGAAATGGTCCGGGATGTCCGTGCGCGGAAACTGCTTGAAGACTTCCGAGCGATATGATTTCAGCCCGGTGTTCAATCCCATCCAGAAGGGCGAAGAAGTCGTCAGCGCCAGCATGTGCGGCAGGAAATAACGCGCCGCGTTCATAATGTGGATGCCGCGCTCGCGGTCAGCCATGCCGACGTGAACGTGCAGTCCGAAGATGAGCAGCGAGCGCGCGACGGATTGCAGCTCCTGCACGAGCACCTCGTAGCGTTCGTCCTCGAAGATCTTCTGATCCTGCCAGCGCGAGATCGGATGCGTGGAGGCGGCGACGATCTCCAGGCCTTTCTTGCGCGCGAGCATGGAGATGATCCCGCGCAGGCGCGAGATGTCTGCGCGCGCTTCCTGAATGTTGTTGCAGATGCCTGTGCCGACCTCGATCATGGATTGAATCATCTCCGGCTTGATCTGTTCGCCGAGAATCATCTTGCCTTCATCCAGAAATTCGGTGACGTGCGAACGAAGCTCGCGCGTCTCCGGGTCAACGATCTGGAATTCTTCTTCAATGCCGAGTGTGAATTGATCGAACATGGTGGCTTTTGTCCTCCTGCCTGTCAGGAAAGAGCGCGAAATGATTAGGGGCGACGACTAAAACTCTTAAATTCTATGCGTTGACTAATGGAGTCGGGGTGTTCAAATATCCGAGCGAAGCGCCGATTACGCGCCAGTCGGGTGTTTCCCGGCGAATCTTTTCATGCACCAGGTGACGCCAGGCGTTTAAGGGCGAAGTCCAGGGGTTATACAGATCGAAGTGCGCTTCCCAATCTCTGGTCGCGTCCCGTTCACTGTAAAGAAGGTGAAGCGACGCGCGCCCTCCAGTCCCGCGCTCGATAAAACCCCTGGTCGTGTTGTGGTGGCGGGCGAACCACGTCGTAAACTCACTGCGACGTTCGAGCGTGGACTTCAGGAACGGCCATGCCACGAAGTTCATCCCGACGCCGCCCTCGCCATAGAGATTTTCGATGCGCCGCACGGCGTCCCACAATCCAAGAGCCAGAAATCGCCGCACGAGAATCAAAAGAGCCTGCTGCTTATCAACGGCCAACGCATCGAAAATCGTTTCATCTCTCGCCCCACCGTATAAGCCTTCGAGCTTGCGCGCGAGCGCCGCGCGGGTAGTTTCGGGGAGCTTGTTCCACAGAAGCGCATGCTCTTGCAAAGGCTCAGCCGGTGTCATGGCTTGGGCAGATCACGCTCCATCAAGGCGCTATCTTTTTCCGACAGCCCGTGAAAGCGCACGCCAACGCCTAAGCCCGGATTGCTGTAGATGACTTCGGCGTTGACCACGACCTGCTGATCATTGCTTAAAGGAATACGCAACGTGAGCAGAGCGCCTTCGGGGAAATCGTCTGCGTGTTCATGTAGAGACCGCCGAGGCTGATGTCTTTCGTGCTCGCCACGCCGGTCGCGTCCGCGCCGTTGAAGAAGACATCGACAATCAGCCGCGAGCGGTCATGCAGACGCCGCTCATCCTGCTGAACCTGTTCTCTATCGCCAAATTCGTCAACCACGCCGGGATTCCCTCGCCTCTCCGCGAAACTGTTCGAGCGCGACTATTGTAGCAGGGATGAAGGATGAAGGATTAAGAATAGTTTTTATTTCATCCCTCATCCCTTCGCCTTCATCCCTCACCTTTCATCCCTGTTTCTCGCTAATGATAAAAGTCGGGACCATGCCGCCGCCGGAAGAGACATTGGCTAGCTCCGAGTAAGACAGTCGCGTAAAGGCCGAACCGACCTTGCCGTAGAAGAGCAAAGGTCCAGGTCAACCAGTTGCTCGCTAAACTCGACAGAGCCGTCATCCATGAGCGCAGGGAAAACTTCCCGCGCCGTCGGCACGCGTTCCTGAACGAGATAATCACCGTTGGCGAGCGCGCTCCGCAAGCCTTCTTCCCATGAGATTTCGTCCGTGTTCCAGCCGATGTGAATTCCGTGGCCGCCGTAATCGTCGTTCGGCTTCAACACCAGCCTATCACGCGTCCTCGTGATGAAGTCGAGCAGGTCAATCTCTTTGCCGTAATGCTCGCTCTTTTCTGCGCGCACGCGGCGCGTCCAGGGAACGTGCGCGCGGATAGATTGGCGCTCCTCGTCTGTGAACAATCTGGCATGACGCTCGTCCGTCAAAATGGCGAACAGGGCTTTCTTGTGAACCAGTTTGGAGCGGAAGCTATTGACCATGCAGATTGCGCCCGCGCGGTAAGCGTCGAGCAGTGCCGGGCTTTCCTTCATCACCGGCAGATACTCGTTGACCAGCAACCGCTTGTACACGATGTCAATCTCGAAATCACCGGCGCGCAGACGATTATCCTTAAACTCAAGCTCATCCGGTGAGCAGATGACTGCCGGGTAGCCTTCTCCTTCAAAGAAGTCTTTAAAAAGCTCAAACTCTTTCTGCGTCGGCCTGTCTTTGAGGTCAACGATGGCGATGCGCGGCGCGCTGTCTGGCTTGCGCCCCAAATATTCCTGATGGGCGCGAAGCAGCACATCCAGCAACTTGCGGCGACCGTAGAGCGGGCGCACGTTGTAGGTCTCGGCAAAGCGGCGCATGACGGGAAGTTCGGAGAAGATGTCGAAAGCCGCATCAACGTAAGCGATTCCGGCGGGGCTTTCACCGTTTAATTCAACGAAGCTGTACGCCTCGTTAGTGAGAAAGGAATCGAGGCGCGCGGTCGGGGAAACTTCCGCGTAGCCCGGATCAATGGCGACGAGTTCTTTTTCCGTCTCCGTGATTCCCAGCTCATCAAGCAGGGATTCGTCCCTGACCGCAGCGTCTTTGACTTTTTGGATTGCGCCCCAGATGGTTTCGCAGATGCGCGTGATGCGCGCAAAATCCGCTTCGGTGACGAAGTGCGGTCGCAGGTAGGGCGAGAGCCGCCGGCCTCCGAAGATGAGTCGCGAACGCTCTAAACCCTCGTCGAGCATGGCGCGCGAAGACTGAGCGAGATCATCCTTCGTCAACAGATCGTGATAAAGCGTGACGGCATCTTGCAGCATAGATTCAGGCGCAATCTTCCTGCCGGGAGTAAGAGATGAACGAGCTTTCGGATGGAGACTAGATTAGCACAGATTGGCGCGCACGGCGATAGAGAGGGAAGAAAGCAGAAGGCAGTAGGCAGTAGGCAGGAGTAAGAAGTTGGCAGAAGCCATTGAGTGATAGCCCCGTCAGGGGCGGAAGATATTGCCCTGCTTGGAGTAGGGACAACCCCGCGCTCATAATCTACTTTTTCGGGAGGTTCGTCTGCTCAATCTTAATCTCGACTTTCTCGTGCTCGCGGACGATGCCGAGCATGAGGCGTTGCGGATCGCCCGCCGGAAGCGCAGCCGACCATGAAGTCCGACCCAGGGGCTTCCCTTCCACCGATTCAATGACATCGAAGACCCGAACTCCGGCGCGGGCAGCCGCACTCTCAGGATCAACGAAGACCACCAGGACGCCTCCGCGGGCGCCAAAGTGAGCGGCAGCTTTAGGCGAGAGCGCGACGGTTTCCAGACCGCGAGTGATGGGCGGAAGCTGTTTCAGCGCCGCGACTCCCACGCCGTAGCTCTCAGCCAGTCGCATTGATCTGGCAGGATTCAAAGCCTCGCCCATCTTGACGGAGACTTCGAGTGGCTTGAGCGCCGCGAAGTCTTTGGGCAACCGTGCTGAAGGCGGAACAGGAAGCGCCATCGGTGACGGCATGGCTGGAGTAAAGAGAGTGTTGGGCTGTGGTGTTTGCCCGCGAAAGAAGGTGAAGTTGACGGTCGCGCCGCCACCGGCTTCGTTGAGGAAGAAAGAAAAGTCTTCGGCGCTTTTCACGTCGCGGTCGTTGACGCGCACGATCACATCGCCGGGGCGCAAGTCGGCCAACGCCGCAGGCGTTCCGGGCGCAACCGAAGTCAAAAGCAATCCCTGATAACGTTCCTTGAGCTTCGTGACTTCCTGCTCAGTCCACCCGATAGAAAAGAATTTATTCAGAGAAGTCGCCGCCACAGCCTCGCCGCGTACGCCGAGCCAGGGACGCGGAACGCTCGCCTGCCTTGAGAGCAAGCGCCCGGCAGCGCGGCGCACAGCCGCCGCCGGAATCAAACGCGCTTTGGCCGCATCGCTCGTCTCGACAATGCCGATAGTTTCACCCGCATCGTTGAGCGCCACACCGCCAACAATCATCGGCGAAAGGTTCTGCGCTTTGATGGTGAGATTGGCAATCTTGCCCGCAGAAGTCCGTGTAATCTCAGTAATCCTTCCTTCGATTTCACCGACGCTGACTGAGACAGTGCCCGGTTCTTTGTTCACCGCCGCACCGATGCGCAAGGGAGCGAAGAGTCGCACCCTTTGCCCGATAGCGAGCCTCTCTTCGCTGGCGTCGCGCGAGAGCGTCGCATTCAGGCCGGGGATGTTGAGAAGCGAGAGGCCGGAGCCACCGTCCAGTCCGACGTATCTGGCAGCAAGCTGTTTTCCGCTCGGTTCGACAACCACGAACTCTGCACGCACGGCCTGCGGCGGGCGAACGTCCCAGTGTTTCGGCGAGGGTGGTGTGTGATACGACCAGGCAAACGATGCTGCCTGGCCGAAACCCTGTGCTTCGGTTTCGGCCTCGGCCTGTGAAAGACGCGCGATGACGCTCTCTCCGTCGCCGAGGACGAACCCGGCGGTGATACTCGTCACAGCATCGCCGGAAGTCAGGAGTTTGTCGTCAACGGTATCGACCATTTCGCCGCTGCGCCGCATCAAGACCAGAGCCTTGATGCCATTGACACGATGCACGATGGTGACAACCTGCGGAGTCTGGCGACGCGCGGACTTCACCATCAGCGTGTCAGACGGTGGCTGAGGTGGCTGAGCCGGCCTTGGAGTCTGCGCCCCGGCGCACGTGAAAGCGATGCCAGCGAAGACGAGGGCGAGAACCGGCTTTTGAAGAATTCTGTAAAGCAAGATAATCCTAACTCCTCTTCCGTCAAGAGCGCCCTGACTTTGGGTTACCAGATGCCCTGAGACGAAGCCCCGCGCGGTGTGCTGCGTCCCATCAAATCCTGCGAGCCGAAGATGACCGGCTCAAGCGTCAGCGTGCGCTTCGCGCCGCTCTTGTCGTCAACGAAAATCCTAACTGGCTGCGAGGCCGAGCGCACAGGCAGTTCGATAACCGGATTCATCCCGGCATTGAAAGGAGCAGGGCCGCCTGCGACTATCTGCGGCGCGGAACGAACGGCGGTGTCGTTTGAAAATACGGGAGCGTCATTCGCGCCCGGCTGAGATGCTTCACGACGAACGGCGTTTCTATTGCCGCCTACCTTGCGCGAACGCGGATTCTCAACGGCCACGGCCACAGACCCGGCATCATCTTTCCCGATTATGTTAGAGGCTGGCGGCGCGTTTTCACGAACTATGACCGGCGGAGCAGGCTTGACGCTCGCTTGAACGGGTTTCTGCTCCGGCGACACGGCGGACGATGCGACCGGACTTTCGATTATCGAAGGCTTGGATTTTATTTGATTGTAAAAGACGACTCCGGCGACGAGCAGGGCGAAGGAGGCCGCCAGACCGATGGCCGGGGCGCTTGCCAGAAAAGACCGCCACGAGGAATGATGATTGCCCGCCGTCTTGGCTGCACTGATGCGGGCGCGCAGGCGAAAATCGAAATCCGGCGGGGCGTTGACCGTCCCCAGACCTCCGATTAATCGTTTGAGTGATTGGCGCTCATCATGGAAGGCGCGGCACATCGCGCAGACAGAGAGATGCGCTCGCGCTAGATCGCTGAGGCGCTCAATCGTCTCCAACTCTTCAATCTCAATCCGGCATGTTTGGCAGTTCATTGTTTCTCAAACTCCAACTACAAATAGGCGCTCAGCTTGTCGCGCAAAAATCCACGTGCGCGACTGATGCGCGATTTGACCGTTCCCTCGCTCGTCTCCAAAATGTGCGCGATCTCGTCGTAGCTCTTGCCCTCGACATCGCGCAGCACCAGCGGCGCGCGATATTTTTCAGGCAGCGTACTGATTGCTCTGGCCACAGCCGCGCGTCGCTCCGTATCAACCAGCACCACGTCTTGCAGCGGGTTGGCGTCGGGCGGATTAAACTCGCGCGCTTCCCCTCCTTCGGTCTGCTGGAAAAATCCCGTCAGCGAAACCAGCCGACGGCGCTTTCGTTTGCGCAACTCGCTGATCGCCAGATTGGTCGCAATCCGGTAGATGTAGGTCGAAAAGGCATAACTCGTCTGGTAGCGCTCGGCTGCCTGGTAGACGCGCACGAAAGTCTCCTGAGCGATGTCCACCGCGCCGTCATAATCGTTCAGCATGCGGTAGATGTAACTCGTAATCTGGTTGCGATAGCGGCGGACGATTTCCGCAAACGCCGCCTCGTCGCCAGCGCGCGTGGCTTCTAAGAGAGCGTGATCTGATAATGGTTCTTCGGCCACGACTGTTTGCGGCACAGCCGTGCCGAAACGCAGATCATCAATTGAAGTCACCGTGCTCATGAAGGCAGGAAAGCTCTGAGCGTTCACTATATCGAGAACCTGTTAGCGAGAATCGCTTTTTCTTGTCGGGCGCATCCGAGACGCCGCGCGCGGCCTCTCCGGCCAGTAATTATACACCCTCTGTGGAGAAGCGCCCGCCGCTTGAGATACACGCTCGTGTCCCGGCAGAGTTCCTGAAAATCGAGCGATTATTTCGGTTTGAACCTGAAATTGCCCTTTGAAGCTGTTTGAAAAATTACAGACTCTTTCTGTCACGTCAGGGACAACGTGAGAATAGCCCAGCCATTCATGGCTGGGGAACAGAAGGATAAACATAATTGAGTCCCGTAGGGACGACCGAAGAGAGGCTAGCTTCCTTTCGGTCGTCCCTACGGGACTCAGGTTTAATTTACCGGTTCTATCCCCAGCGATAAATCGCTCTCGCTATTATCACGTCGTCCCTGACGGGACTTTTTCAATCAGCTTCTAAGGTCGGGAGGAAGAGGTCTGCGCTTCGGGGTTCTTGAATAGCGCATCGTCCATCTTGATGCCGTAGGTCACACTCAGCACTCTTATTTCCTGCTTCTGCTTACCGTCCTCGAAAAAGACCGTCCGCTTGGGAAGGAGCGTGCTTTGAACATACTGGTAGTCGTAAAACTTCCGCATATACTTAACCGGTGTGCCGTTCGTTCCAGGCTCTTCGTATTCAAGCCACAGCACGCGAAAATATTTCTGGCTGATGTAATAACGCGTCCGGCGCTTCTCTTTGTCAACGAGATCAATCACGTGGAGGTCTATATTCTGCTGCTTGTCCTTGCCAACGAGGGTGAGGGTCGAGCCGTTCTCTTTGTAGCGCAGCAGAGCGTCAATCCCGTGCCACATCTGTGAGAGAAAGCTGGTGGCGGCATCTTCGCGCGGCGTAAAAGAAGAATCTTTAATCAGCCCGAAGGTCTTGCCGTCGGTGTAGACCAGAGAGTACTCCTGAGTCGGCGTCTTTTGATCAATCCGAATTTTGTCCTTTTCAAAGGTCTCGCCCCGGACAAAGCGGCGTTCATAGGTACTCTCTTCGGTGCGCCCGTCGTCGGTGACGCTCGTTATTTTGCCGCGTTCCCAGCCGTTGCGCCGTATCTGGGCGAGGGCTGGGCGCGAGCCGTGAACGGCGATAACGGTCTCGACAATCTGCTCGGCGGTGTAATTCTTATCCTGTGCGCGGGCGGTGGTCGTGTTTGTAACGATGACTCCGGCCAGCAGCGTCAAGATGAGGGCAAGGTTTGTGATGCGTCGCAACACTGAAAATCACTTCTCCTTCAAGTTAATAGGGAATCTGGGAACGGCTACTATCGGGGAAAGTCAGGCCATCCGGTAAAGCCAATTCTAACACAGCCTGTTGAAAAGTACGTGGCGCCGGAGCGCAGCCTGCCTGACAAATGATATGGATGCGTAAGTGTATGAGCGTGGATGCCCGATAATTAGCGAGGAAGGAAACGGCTTGGAAACCAGAGTCCCCCTCTAGCAGGCGCGGGCAATTAAGTAGATCAAGGCGCGGCTCGTATTCCCCTTCAGCCGCTTTGCCCAGGAGGTCTGGAATTCAGGCCATTCGGACGAAGCGACGAGGCCTCTCTCAAATATCTCGAATCCCGCGTTCCTGTATTCAGGAGCGAGGACAGAATCTATATGTTCAAGAGACAGGGGCGGAAGTTCCAGGCGCGCTATCTCGGAACTATCCCGCTCAGGGTCAAACCCGACCACGACTTCCAGCAAAGCTCCCAACACGCAAAGGCGCCGCAGATTCCTCAAGCCTGCTCTTTCACCGGCAGCGACCACATGAAGCAGGCTGCCCCAGGGGAAATGCACGTGGACTTCATTGGCCACACCGTCTAATTCAGTTGGGAGGTCTTCGACCGCCGCCTGTAGGAACAAGACGTTGGCGAGGCCGCCTTTAGCCGGTTTCCGATGAACTTTCTCGGAGACCTTCTCCAGCGATCGCGGGTTGGCGTCCACCCCGATGTAAAACTTCTGCGGATTGCGGCGGGCGGACTGGTACACAAAGAGACCATCTCCCGTCCCGATGTCTATCACCACCCCCTCGCCTGTAGGGGGCGATAAGTTTTTGGAAGTCGTCCGATTCGAGTTATCAGGTAGTTCTACCACGGATACGCTTTAACATTGGATTCGCCCTTTCTATGGCCTCATAGAATGAACTCGTCAACCGAATTTGTCCAACCCTTACAGGGCTGGCGCTGCTTCATAAAAGCCCTGCTATCGCGGAATCAGGTAAGGACATTACATTGCGCCGATACTATCAGATTACTCTTTGAAAAAACTTGGGTACTCCCGCTTGATGAACTCCTCCAACGCTCTGTCTGATGGGCCTGTCCCGGTCTGGCTTTTGATAGTGAGTTTGCTGACGTCGGCCGACACCGGAGTGCCGAAAGTAGCCATCTTGAAGCCCATCCTGTCTCTCGCAAAATCCACCATCAAGTCCGCACTCTTCATGCGTAAATATATTGGCAACAAATAAAGCGCGTCTTCGCGGAAAGCTCCAAACGTTTTAGCCGAGATGTTGTTAGCGGCAGACTGCTCCGACAGTACCTGCTTAATGGGCTTAAGTTCAATCTCTTTCCCATCTATCAGGACATAAATTCTTTTAAGAGGAAGTTCTTCCCGCGCTTGAGCCAGGGCTGTGATAAGAATTACCGCATTCCCATCAAGCGCAGCATATTCCTGGTCATTATGTGGATAACCAATATCATAAAGAACTACGCGCGGGATGGGCGCATTAGCCTGATATTTAATGGCTGCTTCTTCAATTCTCTGGCTCATTCTGGCCGGGGTTACAGGCATATCCCGCCACACGCCGGTCTCAACAACTGATTGACGCTGATAAGAGTCCAGGAACTTGCCTACAACATTGCCGTCTTCCGTGCCGTCAGGCCTGGTGATCGTCCAATCAACCAACTCGCTTTCAGGAAATGTATAAGAATCTCCCTGTTTGTATCCGGCAACCAATTGAAGATCACTCCAGATCAGTCCCTTTATCTTGCCATCTTTGATTTCTTTGACAGCAATAAATACCTGTTCAAAACGTCCTCCGGCGTCATACAGCCTGGTAGTGATAAAGAACGTATGTTTTGGCGGAAGTCCTTTGAGAAAACGCTCCCTCGCTTCAGGATAAGTTTTCCTGGCTTTCTCGATATAAGGTTTGATAGCTTCTTCAAACTTCTGGACTTCGCTAGCCTTTGCGTTTACCGGTTTATCCTTTGGAGCATTTGGAGCAACGTTGATCTCCTGATTAGATTGCTGCGAAAATGCAACCGTTGAAATAAGCAGTATAAAGATGAGGCAGAAGAGCAGTGACTTTGCTTTCATAAATTCAACCTCGCTCAGTAATATATCTCTCGATTCGCTTCTTAAATATATGCGCTAAACCAAAAGAGAAGCAATTCAACTTCTCATTATAAAGCGTAGGGCAATATCAGGGGCAGATGCTGCATATTATCCGGCTGTCAGCTATATCTTCGCGCTTTGTTCCGCAGGCGATACAGCACGCCGCAGATTGACAACTGCCCGCGCAGGCTTGTAGAGTTCACGGTTTTCCAGATGAGCAATTAAGTGAACAGTGGCAGGCCGAACATAAACAAGTTCTTCTTTTTCAGCCCGCCCCCTGTCACACTCATTATTTGAAAGGAACTTTTGTTATGAAGAAAGTAGGAATTCTGGTTGGCCGCGAGAAGACGTTTCCAGACGCGCTGATTCGCAGCATTAACGAACGGGGCAAGGGCGAGGTCGTTGCCGAATATATCACGGTGGGCGGCGTGCGCTACGACGAGGGGCGCGAGTGCGACATCATTATTGACCGCATCTCGCATGAAGTCCCCTTTTATCGCGCCATGCTGAAGCGCGCGGCGCTCGAAGGAACGCTCGTCATCAACAACCCCTTCTGGTGGTCGGCTGACGACAAGTTCTTCAACTTTGCGCTGGCCAAAAAGCTCGGCGTCGCCATTCCCAAGACGGTTCTGCTGCCGCAGAAGGATTACATCCCCGGCATCGTCACGGAGAGCTTGAGGAATCTGGAATTCCCGCTCGACTGGCAGGGCATCGTTGATTACACGGGACTGCCCGCCATCCTCAAACCTTTTGACGGCGGCGGCTGGAAGAATGTCTCGCGCGTCAATACGCTCGAAGAACTCTGGTTCGAGTATGACCAGACGGGCACGCTCTGCATGACCTTGCAGGAGTTCATCCACTTCGACCAGTTCGTGCGCTGCTACTGCATCGGGCAGGAAGAAGTGATGATTATGCCGTACGACCCGACGAAGTCTTACCTGTCGGGCGAGCAGTACATCAATAATCCGAACTACCTGACGACGGAGTTGGCCGAGCGCATCACCAATGATGTGCGCACCATCTGCCGCGCTCTGGGCTACGACATCAACACGGTCGAGTTTGCGATCAAGGACGGCGTGCCTTACGCGATTGATTTCATGAACCCTGCGCCGGATGCGGAGCTAATCTCTGTCGGCGAGTTCTATCACAACTGGGTGACCAACGCCGTCACGGAGATGGTCTTCAAGCGTCTGGAACAACCGCGCGAGCAGCCACGCTATCGCTGGGATGCGATGTTGAATCCCGATTCGTCGAATCAGCCCCTTCGTGCTGCGGCAGCAACAGCCGGAGCTATCGTGTCAGGAGTTGGAGAGATGATAACAGATGCGGCGGCGGCAGTTTCCGAAATCGTCGAATCGGTCGTCTCTCCAAAAGCCAAGACAACGAAAGGCGCGAAGAAAGAGAACGGCGAATCCAAGACCAAGAAGGCCACGACTCCGCGCGCGAAGAAGTAATGCAAAATTAAAAATGTAAAATGCAAAAGTGAGGCGGGGAAACACTTTAGTTAAAAGTGTTTCCCCGCCTTCTTTTTGCATTTTTAATTTTGCATTTTTAATTATTCCGCTCTTGGTTTTCGTCTCGGCGTGAGGTAGCGTGAGAGGAGGGCGACGCCGAGCCAGGCGATGAGCGAAGAGGAAGCGAGCGACCAGCCGATGCTTTCGATTGCCTCGTCAAAGGACGGCCCCGTGAGCGCGAGCAGGATGCTGGCAAGTGTCATCCGTGCGGCCAGACGGCGGGCGCGCTGCAAGTTCTGGAGCCAGCCGATGCGCCGCAGTTCCGCTCCCAGATAATCATCATCATTGTTGAGTCGTGCGTAGTATTCCGCTTCGCGCCGTGCATGGCGTGCTAAGGCTTCGTCAGGCGCGATGCGCGCTGCCGCGTCGTAATGATGAATGACGTGTGCCAGCTTGCCGTTTCTGAGCGCGACCTCCGCCAACCCAATCTCCGCGCGAAAGGCGCGCGAATTCAACTCCAGAGCGCGACCGAAGACGCGTGTGGCCTGTGCCAACTCGCCGTACTCGTAAAAGCTCTCACCGATGCGTGAAAGCAGCGGAGCGTCATCACCGGCACGTCGCGCGGCCAGACGCAGGCAGGCGCGCGAGCGTTGAAGTAAGCGAGCGTCGCGCGCCGTGCCAGCTTGCGAGCGAAGGAAGCGAGCGAACTCGTAGAGCAGCCAGCCGTCGCGCGGAATGACCAGCAGCGCACGGCGGAAGGCTTCTGCCGATTCACGCAGACGCCCGGCGGCGCGCAGTTCGTTGGCGGCAAGCCGAAGCAGACGCCCACGCTCGACATCAATTGTGGAAGGGATTATTCCTTCGACGCGCCTGTGACGAATCTCTTTTTTCGCGCCATGCTCAAGCGCAGAAGTCGCGCCTTCCAGGACATCCGGCGGAGCGATGCGGAGCAATTCCAGATTTAGCCGCAGGGTGTGCGAGTCGGTCAGGTAATCGCGCAGCTCGCTTGAGCGTGCGTCAACCTTGTCATAGCCCAGCAGCGGAAACAAAGTCCGCACCATCTGGCGATAGGCATTGCCGCCTGAAGCGAAGATGAAACTGCTGCCACGACCTGAGACTTCGCTGCGATAGCGATAACGAACGCGCCCGTTTCGACGAAGCGTCCGCACCGCGCTCGTCTCCACACGCTCGACATCTTCAATCCCCAAACGCAGTTCGTGCCCCTTGATGAATCTGGTCAGCAGCGGAACAAGCCCTCTGCGCGAGAGGACATGCCCGTCAAAACTGATGCGGTCGGTGAAGGCCAGCAGGGGCGTGGCAACCCAGGCGAGAGCGATTGCGATGAACGCCGCCCAGTCATATTGAGCGCGCACGAGTAGGGCGGCGGCAAACGTCAGGAGGCACGAGACGGCCAGATAGCCTCCAGGCGAGACGCGCACGCTGGCCAGTCGCGTGCGACGCTCAGGCTGCGCGATGCGCTCTTGAGCAGCATCTACGACTGCGCCGGGAATTGCCGATTGTGTGTGGTCGCTCACTTCTTGATTTCCATTTCAGCGTCGCAGGTGACCGGCACTTCCAGAGAGAAGGTTCCGCGACGCTGCCCGCCCGGTTCAGTGTAGCGTATGTCGGCGAATTGTACGAGCAATTCACTCAGGCAATCACCTTCAACGCGCGAGGCCGGAAAGCGGGCGAAGTCCAGAAAGATTTGCGCTCGCTCATCCCTTGAGGCGCGCTCAAGCGCCAGAACATCGCTGTCCTGCGGTTTTTCAAACCGCGCTATCTCACCCGCCAGTTCGTCTACATTTTCGCCCAAAGAGAGCAGGAAACGATAGGTCGCGCGATCAGTATCCACGACGCAGAGCCAGCGAAAAGGGTCTGCCAGCACGGGCATCGCTGCCACGCGTCCGAGAGTTTCGCCCCGCTCGGCGGATAGTTTTTGGGCGATTGTTTGAGCTTGCGAGAGCGCCGAACGATGCGCGATGGCGAGTGCGCCCCAGTAAACTACCATCAGAGCGAGCGCGACGAGCGCAACGCGGCTGCCCCAGGGCTGCAAGATTCGGGTGAGACGAATGCCCAATAGCCCGAGGATTCCCGCAATCCACAACGCGCGGAAAAGATTCGGATGCAGCAATCCCCAGTTTTCGAGGCGCACGAAGAGAAAGAGTCCCGTCAGGACGAGCGCGAGGACTGTCCAGAAAACAGTTTGCCACGTTCGTTTCGATGTCAGCAGGAAGGCCGCGCCGCCAACCGTGAGCCACAGCCAGGGGTCAATGATGAAAACCAGATCGCCGTAGTACCATTCTCCGCTCCAGGGCAGGAACGGGCGCACGCCGTAGTTGTTCGTCCAATCCATCAACGGATGGGTCGCGCTCGCGATCAAAGAAGCGATGAGCAGACCTGTAAATCGCACGCGCGGCGGGCGCTTGCGAATTCGCGCGACGAGCAAATCAACCGCGTAGAAGAGACAGGGAATGAGCAGGGCCAGAGCGAGTGTGCCGACGAAGGAATGGGTGATGCCGCGATGATGATGAAGGTAGAACCACTTGCCGCCGAGTACCGCCAGAATGTCCAGGTCGGGCGCGTTTGCGGCCAGCACGCAGGCGACCGTAGCTCCCGGCGAGAGACGCTCAAGTCCGGCTTTGGCAGCGGCGAGACCAACCAGCGAGTGCGTCAGATTGTCCATTGAAAAGTCTGGCGAGTCTGGCGAGTCTATCGAGTCCAGCGAGCCTGAAAGTCCGTCTGACTCGACAAACTTGCTAGACTCGCTGGACTTTTACATGGCTAGATTTCCCGGCAGGGGTGGTGTCGGCAACTGGGCATAACGCGCGGGGTCGATCCGTTGCAGTTCCTCTGCGGCTTTGCGCACGGCACCTGATTCGGTCAGGGGCTTGCCGTCCTTACCTTTGGCCTTGCGTGCGGCCTCGACCATCTTGAAAAGAACGTCGGCGGCCTCCTGATTCTTGCCTTGCTTTTCGTAGACAATCCCCAGGCGCAGGTTAGCCGTGTCAGGGGTAATCAGCGTACTGCTTTGCTTGGCTAGATCAGCGTAGAGAGCTGCGGCCTCGTCATATTTGGTGTCGCCCTCTTTGGCCTGCGCGAGAGCGAATTTGGCGAGAGTGGAGACTTCCGGATCATTGCTCTTGGTGAGCGCGTCGAGTTCGGCCATGCCTTTGGCGCGGTCGAGGCTGAGTTGGTTGGCGGCAGCGAAATAGCGCGCGTGCTCGCCGGTCGAGCCGCCATAGTTTGCGGCCACTTTCTGAAACTCCTCGACGGCTTTTTGCGCCCGTTCTTTCTCCGTGCGGAAACCGGGAGTGGTCGAGCCGGGGACGGGTGTAGCGATGACGGGGGTTTCGGCAATCTTGATGGCACGGCCAAGCGCCGTCCGCGCCTCGTCCGTTTTGCTTCCCCGCCACGCGGCCACGCCCCAAATGATCAGGCCAATCGCAATCAGCGCCCCGATACCGTAAAGAACCTTTCGTCCTTTGCCTTCCATCCGGTGGGCGGCGCGGTCAACCAGCCCCATCGTGGTATCACGAAACTTGTCGTGCTGGAGCTGGCGCGCACGCTTCTTTTTATACTTTGCCACTTCTCTTCCTCTCGCAAGAACACACAGTGAGATGCGTTCATTTAGTGGTGGTTAAACCGAAAGAAACACTCTAGCGGTCGCCACGAGAGCTTGTCAAGCAGGCCTCTGGAAAGCAGTTTGACGGTGATTATGGTGCGTGTTACGCTCGCGCCGAAGAGGGCAGTAGGACAGGCATTCCTGCCTGTCATTGAGCGCGCAAGCGCGAATATTGTGTTAGCTAATCTCAAGAGCGTGCTGGCGCACGCTACGACAGGCAGGAATGCCTGTCCTACGCGGAATATTTTGGAACAAAGAGTGTTTAGCAGGTGTCTAATGGTTCGACTGTCCGAGAAGCGACCACGTTCTTCAGGGACGCTTCCCGCCGCTGGAGGACACGCGTGAGCTTCGGAGAGCCAATCGCCCTCCGCGGGCAAGAGTTGGAGCAGGTTGCTGCGGCAACCTCCAGCGAGGCGCGTGCTGGTGGTGAGGCACAGTTCATTGAAAGATTGCGGGCTGGCGAAGCGGCGGCCTTTGACCGGCTGGTACAGGAACGCTCAAGCGATGTTTACGCCCTGCTCTATCGCATGACGGAAGATGCGGAAGAGGCACGCGACCTGACGCAGGAGACGTTCCTGCGTATCTTCCAAAGCATTGAACGCTTTCGCGGCGATGCGGATTTGAAAACCTGGATTTACCGGATTGCGATCAACCAGGCGCGCAATCGCTGGCGCTGGTGGCGCAGACGCCGCCGCGACGTGACCGTCTCGCTCGACGCCGAAGGCACGCACGACGAGCAGCCGCTCAGCGCACGTTTGAGGGATACCGGCATTGGCCCCGAACAGGAGGCGCTCCTGCGCGAGCGTGAAACGGCCTTACGCAATGCGCTCCGCACGCTTGGCCGCTCCTATCGCGAAGTGGTCATCCTGCGTGACGTGGAAGGCTTGAGCTACGAAGAGGTCGCCGCCACGCTTGAAATCAGCATCGGCACGGTGAAGTCAAGATTATCCCGCGGTCGGCAGGAACTGCGCCGCAAGATTGGAAGTTCTTTGTAAGATAGTAATCAGTAATCAGTGGTCAGTATTCAGCCAAAAAGCTGAGAACTGATTACTGACTACTGATTACTTTTATAGCGAATGGTTGACCCGCCCCGGCTTCACAAAAAACTCGGTGCCAAATGGGTCAAAGTGACGAAGACGGTCTACTAAAGTGGGGAGAGCCATTGCGGTCTTGGATGCGAGCGTTGATTGAAAACGCGGCCAGCAACACCCGTTGAAACTCGGTTGCTCGCATGACAGATCAAAGATGGAATTGCCTGCTTGAAGAGATCGCCAGTTGCTTCTTTGAATAAAGGAAGCAGCCGGGGTCGGCCAGCCATTCGCCAGGACTACAGTTATCAGTAGTCAGTAATCAGTAATCAGCAAAGACGAATTGCTCTTACTGAAAACTGAAAACTGAAAACTGACTACTTCTTATGTCTTGTCAGGAGACACAACAATCACTCTCGCTCTACGTTGACGATCAACTGGAGCTACCCGTGCGCGCCGCGTGCGATGAGCATTTGCGCGAGTGCCCTGTGTGCCGCGCTGAGTTGGCGGAGATGCGTGCCATCAGTCGCGGGCTGGCGACGCTCGCCCGTCCACAGCCTCCGCCTGATCTGGCTTCCTCCATCAACGATGCGCTTGCAATCGAAGCTGCCGCGCGCTTGCGCCAACCCGTCCTGCCCCTCGGTGTCAGACTCGGTCGCTGGCTACGCCCGCGCCTCATGCCGTACACGGTCGGCTCGTTTGCTTCCCTGCTGCTCTTCGGCGTGATGTTCAATGCGCTGCGCCCACACATGAGAGCCTTGTCCGAAGCCGCCGTCGCAGCGCGCGAGGCCGACGCAGCCTCTTATAAAATCATCTTCGTGGGTACGGAAGGCCCAAGCATTTACGAGCCGCTCGCGCCTGAGCTTTTTGCCGCCCAGCGCACGCCCTTCAATGGCGAGTCGCCGAGCCTCAACCCTCGCGGCGCGTTGGCGGCTCTGACACGTTCACAACCTCGTGGACAGGAAGAAGACGGGGATGACATGATCGTCGTCGCAGATGTCTTCAGCAACGGCAGGGCATCGCTCGCCGATGTCGTCCAACCGCCGCGCGACCGCCGGATGCTTGACGATTTTCAAGTTGCTCTCAGGAAGAACGCCGCCTTCGTCCCCGCCTATTACGACCGTCGCCCCGAAACCATGCGCGTCGTCTTCGTCGTCCAAAAGGTAGACGTGCCGGAAAGAAATTTCTGAAAAAAGTAATCAGCAATCAGTAATCAGTAATCAGCAAAGACGAGTTGCTTTTACTGACTACTGACTACTGACTACTGATTACTTCCTCCTGCTTGACGCTTCCCTTACGAGCGTGCTAGTTTGCCGTTTCATTCACGTTATGTTCTGAATTTTACGCGCTCTCTCGCCGAGAGGTGTGTAGGAGACACGCTTTGCAACAAGCGCCCGCGCTCAAACAGACGCCCTTAAACGCCCTTCACCGCAAAATGGGTGGACGGATGGTTGATTTCGGCGGGTGGGATATGCCCGTTCAATACGTGGCCGGAACAATCGAGGAACACTTACGCACCCGCACACACGCCGGACTCTTCGATGTCTCGCACATGGGCGAGATTGACGTTAAGGGAGCGGACGCCATTCCCTTCGTCAACCGTCTGGTCTCGAACGACGCGGCGAAACTCGTTGACGGTCAGGCGCAGTATTCCGCGCTGACCACGCCGGAAGGCACAGTGATTGACGACCTGCTCGTCTATCGCTTCGCGGAAGATCACCTGTTGCTTGTCGTCAATGCTTCGACGACCGAGAAGGACTGGGACTGGATAAAGTCTCATCAAAAGGACGAGCAGGTTGAGCTGCAAAACGTCAGCGCAAACTATTGCCAGATTGCCTTGCAGGGGCCGGACGCGCTCCGCATTTTGCAGACGCTCACGGAAACGCCGCTCGAAGAGATCAAGTATTACCATTTCCGCATGGGGCTTGTTGACGGCGTACATGCCATTATCTCGCGCACGGGCTACACGGGCGAGGACGGCTTTGAAGTTTACGCTGCTGCCGAACGTGCCGAACATCTCTGGGACAGGATTCTCGACGCTGGCAATCACGGCACGCCTGAAGGCGTTTTGCCCTGCGGTCTGGCCGCGCGCAATACGCTTCGGCTTGAATCCGCAATGGCGCTTTACGGCCATGAGATCACCGAGGAGACCACGCTGCTCGAAGCCAATCTGGGTTGGATTTGTAAACTGAACAAAGGTGACTTCATCGGGCGCGAGGCGTTAGCGAAACAAAAGGAAGAGGGAGTCCGTCGGCGTCTCGTCGGGTTTGAGATGACCGAGCGCGGAATAGCGCGCGACGAACAGGAAGTCTTGATTAACAATGAACGAGTGGGGCGCGTCACTTCGGGGAGCCCCGCGCCCTTCCTGAAGAAGAACATCGGCATGGCCTATGTCCCTGTCGAATTCGCAAACGAAGGCCAGCAGATCCAGATAGACGTTCGTGGCCGCGCCGTCGGCGCAGTCATAGTTAAAACACCTTTTTATAAACGGGAGAAAAAGTAATCAGTTTTCAGTTCTCGGTTTTCAGCAAAAGCAACTTGTCTTTGCTGATAACCGATAACTTAAAACTGAAAACTGAGGAGATTCTAATGGCGAATGTTCCAGAGGATTTACACTACAGCAAGGATCACGAGTGGATCAGGGTCGAGGGCGACGTGGGCACCATCGGCATCACGGACCACGCGCAGAATTCGCTGGGCGATGTGGTCTATGTCGAGTTGCCGAAAGTCGGCGAAAGTTTCGCAGCCCACGAATCGTTCGGCTCGGTAGAATCCGTCAAGGCTGTCTCGGAGATTTTCACGCCCGTCGGCGGCGAAATCACCGAAGTCAACGAATCTTTGCAGGATGAGCCGGAGAAGGTCAACACAGACCCTTATGGCGAGGGCTGGATGATTCGCGTCCGCATGAGCAATCCGGGCGAAGTTGACAGCCTGCTGAATGCCGCCGAATACGAAGATTTCACCAAAGCCGAGGAGACAGAATAAAAGTTGCGCTACATCCCGAACTCGCCGGAAGAACGCGCCGAGATGCTCAAAGTGGTCGGCCTCAATTCGGCGGAAGAACTTTTCGACTCAATCCCGGCTGACCTCTTCTTGCGCGAGCCACTCAAAACGCCCGCCGCAATTTCCGAGATGGAGCTTCTGGCAAGCTCCGAAGCGATGGCCGCTCGCAACACTGCGGCGCGTCGCCCAAGCTTTCTCGGCGCGGGAGCTTATTCGCACTACTCCCCGACCATCGTTGACCATCTCATCTCGCGCTCTGAATTCTTTCACGGCCTACACGCCCTACCAGCCGGAGATTTCGCAGGGCACGCTGCAAGCCATCTTCGAGTTTCAAACTCTGGTCTGCCAGTTGACCGGCATGGATGTCGCCAACGCTTCCATGTACGACGGCTCGACCGCGCTGGCCGAAGCTGTCTTGATGGCCGAGCGCGTCACGCGCCGCAAAAAGGTCATCACTTCGTCAGCCGTCCATCCGGAATACCTGGAAGTCGTTGACACCTACGTCCAGCACTACGGCGTGGACTTTCACCGTGTTGACACGGACGCAGCAGACGGGGCTGATTTCGGCTGAAGGCTTAAACTCTCTGGACGACCAGACGGCGGCGCTCGTCGTTCAATCTCCAAACTTCTTTGGCTGCATCGAAGATGTCCAGCGCTTTGGCCGAACGCGCTCACGCTGTCGGCGCGCTCCTGATTGTGGCCATCACGGAAAGTATTTCGTTCGGCTTCCTGCGCTCGCCCGGCGCGTGCGGCGCAGACATCGTCGTCGCTGAAGGACAATCTTTCGGCGTGCCAGTCTCGTTCGGCGGCCCGCTTTGTCGGGTTGTTCGCCACGCGCGACAAGTATGCGCGCCAAATTCCCGGTCGCCTCGTCGGCGAAGCGGTTGATAAAGCAGGGAAGGCGAGGCTTTGTCCTGACGCTCGCCACGCGCGAGCAGCACATCCGCCGCGAGAAAGCCACCTCCAACATCTGCACTAACGAAGGCTTGATCGCGCTCGCCGCGACCATCTATATGGAGACGATGGGCAAGAGCGGGTTGCAGGAAGTGGCCACGCAGTGCGCGCAGAAGGCAGCCTACTGTGCGCGGCAGCATCAGTGAAGTGGAAGGCTTCTCGCTTCCCTACTCCGCGCCGCGCTTTAACGAGTTCGTCGTCCGCGCGCCCGTCAAGAGGCGAAAGGAACTTCTCTGCTCGCCTCGCGAGTGAAAAGAAGATTACGGGCGGGCTGGCGCTCTCGCGTTACTACAAGGACAGACCCAATGATTTCCTCGTCTGCGTGACGGAGACCAACTCGCGCCAGGAGATTGATGCGCTCGTCGAAGGCTTGAAGGATTTCAACAGCTAGCTTAGACGAACAATTGAACTTTAATGAGTACAATCAACCAACATCACAAAGTCACGCCGCACATCACGCAGAACGAAGCCCTCATCTTCGAGCGTTCGCAGACCGGGCGCAAAGGTTATCGCCTGCCGCCGCTCGATGTTGACGAAACGCCTCTGGACGAGATTGTCCCTGCGGCTCTTCGGCGCGACGACGATCTCGCAGGCATGCCGGAAGTCAGCGAAGTGGATGTCGTTCGCCATTTCACGCGCATCTCGACGTGGAACTATTCGATTGATCTGGGCATGTACCCTCTTGGGCTCCTGCACGATGAAGTACAACTCGCGCCTGAACGAAAAGGTCGCGCGCATCCCGGGTTCGCCAACCTGCACCCGCTCGCGTCCGAAGAAGATTCGCAGGGCGCGTTGCAGTTGATTTATGAATTGCAGGAGAGCCTTTCGGAGATAACAGGGCTGGCGGGCATCTCTCTTCAACCGGCGGCGGGCGCGCACGGCGAGATGACGGGCGTGATGATTATTCGCGCTTTCATTGACGCGCGCGACGGCGAGGGCGCATCCGCCAAAAGGCGCACGATGCTGATTCCCGATTCGGCGCACGGCACGAATCCGGCCTCGGCGAATCTCTCAGGCTTCACAGTCAAAACCATTCGCTCAACCACGGAAGGCTTCACAGACCTTGACCACCTGCGCGAGCTTTGCGCGCACGGCGACGTCGCGGGACTGATGCTGACGAACCCGAACACGGTGGGTCTGTTTGAAAAGAACATCAAGGAAATCTGCCAGATTGTGCATGAGGCGGGCGGGCTGGTTTACATGGACGGCGCGAACATGAACGCGCTCGTCGGCGTGGCGCGCCCCGGCGACATGGGCGTGGACGTGATTCACCTGAACCTGCACAAGACCTTCTCGACTCCGCATGGCGGCGGCGGCCCCGGCTGCGGCCCTTGCTGCTGCACGAAAGAGCTTGAGCCGTTTCTGCCTGTCCCGCGCGTCGTTAAAGATGGCGAGAAATTCCGTCTGGACTTTGATCGCCCGCAATCCATCGGTCGCGTCAAAGCCTTTCATGGAAACTTCGGGATGATGGTGCGCGCGCTCGCCTACATCCAGACGCATGGCTTCGACGGGTTGCGCGAAGCGACGGAAGCGGCGGTGCTGAATGCGCGCTACATCGCGCACGGGCTGACTTCCGATTACGACAAACCGTTTGAGGCTGACGCCCATGCACGAGGTCGTCTTCACAGACAAGCGGCAATCGCGCAAGGGCGTTCACACGCTCGACATCGCCAAGCGGCTGATTGATTACGGCTTTCATCCGATGACGATCTACTTTCCGCTGATAGTGCAGGGCGCGATGCTGATTGAGCCGACGGAATCAGTCGGGCGCGCGGAACTAGACCAATTCATCGAAGCCATGCGCTCGATTGCGCGCGAAGCCGTCGAAGACCCGGAACGTCTCAATGCTCCGCACACCACGCGCATCGGTCGCCTGGACGAAGCGGCAGCGGCACGCAAACCCGTGCTGCGCTGGAAACCAAAGGAAGCGGCCAGCGCCGCATAACAATGCAAAATTAAAAATTATAAATGCAAAATTGAGGCGGAGAACCACATTTAATTAAACGTGGCTCTCCGCCTTCTTTTTGCATTTTACATTTTTAACTCTTTGCATTATTTCCCACTCGCAACAGGGCGAGCCTTTCGACCACGCGACCGTTCAAAAGGTGTTCTTCGATTATCTCCGGCACGTCTTTGGCACTGACTTGCGCGTACCAGATGCCGTCCGGATAAACCAGCACTGCCGCGCCGACGGCGCAGAAGCCAACGGAACTGCAATCGGTCAGGACGATGCTGCCTTTCGGATTCTTGCCTTTCTTCTCTTTGCCGAAGAGTATCCCGCGTTCTTTCAACTCACGCTCGAACGCCGCTTTGACTTCGGCGCTGCCCACAGCCGAACAGGACGTTCCGTTGCAGACGAACACATGATGGCGAATCGGCGCATAGGCCACGGGAGCCAGCGCGCAGACTTTATCTTTATTTTCGATGAATGAAATTTCGCTCATTGCTTTTTTTGACCGTTGCCCCCGGCCTCTTGCAGAGGTGCGCTTACGCAGAACATGCTAACACGAACCGATTTTTCGAGGAAATTCGCGGGATTTTTTAGCCACGACATTTATCGCTAATTACTTTGCTCGCGCCGCGAATCTTATTGTAAGATGGCATCATTGAGGGGCGACCGATTGTCATGACCGCGAGCTATAGCAATAGGCGGTCATCCATAGGTCGCCTGATTAGTGCCCGGAAGTTGTTTGGTTTTTGAAGTTTGTTTTATGGCAAGTAGTTTAGTCATTCATATCGCGGCGGGCGAAGATAAACACACGGAAGTTCTTTCGCAAGACCGTATCCGCATCGGCGCAAGTGAGGATTGCGACTTGCGCCTGCGTGCTTCCTCTCTTCCGGCTGATCCGAAGGCAAACGGAATCCTGCTGGAGCTGGCGCGCACCAACGGCCATTACCGCATCAAAGATTTCGACTCGTCTCTGGACCTCACGCACAACGGCAAACCGCTCTCGCTTAATTCCAAGATCAAAGATGGCGACGAGGTGCGCTGCGAGCCTGTGAATCTGGCGCTCTCTTTCTTTCCGGTGACGCGATCTTCCGGCTCTCATCGGCCAGCGTCAGCAGACGCAGGTTGCGCCCTTTATCGAAACGGCGGCGATGGAGTCTGCCGCGACCGCGCGCCGTGATGACGCCAAAGTTTTTCTGCAGCGAGTTTACGCGAGAGCTGGTTCGCGAGATTAAGCCGACAACTAAAATCATTACGCTCGCCATCGCTCTGGCTCTCGTCGGCGGCATCCTGTATCTTGGCTTCGGCCTTTACAACGAATTGAAGCGCAGCCGCCGCGCAGACGGCGGATTGCGCGAGCAAATCGAAGAGGCGCAGAAGCAAATCGCGGATACCAAGAATCTGCTCGGAGACCTCGACAAGTCGAATCAGAACATCCTCGGCAGCCTGTCGCTCGCGCCGAAACTGCGGAGCGACTACGGCGGCGGCGTCTGCATGATTTTGGCAGTTACGATTTCGTAGAGACGGGCACGGGCCGCCCCCTGCGCTACCCGGAAGTGCAGACGAATGAAGACGGCACGGTCATTCAGAACGGCGACGAGCAGATGCAACTGACGCCTGAAGGTAATGGCGCTATCGCGGAGTTTGAGGCTGTCGGCTCAGGCTTTCACGTCGGCGACGGCTACGTGCTGACGAATCGGCACGTCGCGCATCCCTGGCTGGCAGACGAGCGCGCGCAGATTCTGACCAGCTCAGTGCGGGGACAACCGCGTTTGAAAAAGCTGTTGGCCTACTTCCCAGACCATCACGCAGCCCATCACGCTCAAGTTCAAGACAGCCGCACAGCGTGAGGATCTGGCCGTCTGCACGTTTGACACTAAGCAGAAGCGCCGACTGATTTGCCGGCGCTTGCCGTTCGACAAAAAAGATTCCGACGCCGTGGCGGTCGGAAAAACGGTCGTGCTGATGGGCTATCCGAATGGCCCGGACCGATTGCTCGCGCTCAGAGACGATGCCGAAGCCTACATCATTCGCGCTCGCTGCGGAGGCTCGTTCGGCACGCTGCTGGACTGCCTTTCGGATAAGAATCGTATTCAGCCGCTGACCACTCAAGGCAACATCACAGACCTAGACGTTCATCGCGTTGTCTATGACGCGCGAACCGCTGAAGGCGGCGCGGCGCGCCGCTTTTCGGCCAATCGGGTCGCGTCATCGGTGTCAACTTCGCCATCTTCACTGAAAACACGGCATCGAATTTCGCCGTGCCGATTCGCTACGCTTCAGCGCTGCTGGAGCGCGCCGGATGGATGTCGCCCGACGTGCCTGTGGAAGCAAACGCTAACGCAAACGAGAACTCAAACCAGACGAACCCTCGCAGTGCACCGCGGCAACGAACTCTTCGCGGCAGGATCGTTAAAGCGCGAGGGTCGTTAAAACTCTTCCTCTCCTCTTTTATTTTTCAGCGCGCTTCGGGGCCAAGGCGTTTTTGACAGGAGGCTTTGAGTCAGTATAACCTTGCGCCTTTTGTTGCTTCCGGCGTTTCGCTTGATTTTGAGCACCAGCGTCCGGGCGCGCTAATTTTTACGTTCTGGAGTATTCATCAAACTCGTGTCCGCATCGGCAGAAACAGCAGGAACAGTCGTCACGGCAAAAATAACACCGGAGCTTCTCGTTGACAGAGGCGTCCGCTCGGTCAGTCGCACGCTGATTGTCTCGGCTCTGGCCTTGATTATTCTTGTCGGCTTTGGCTTCCGCGCCGCCAATCTCGGGGCGGAAGGTCTGAGCGAGGACGAACTGAATAAGCTGCACGCGGTCGAGGATTATCGCGCGAACGGTTTGACGGCGGCCAACGGCGAGCACCCGATGTTGATGAAAGCCCTGCTGACCGCCAGCGTCGTCGCCGCGGAATACTGGAACGCAAGCTCGATTGTTGCGAGCTACCCGTCGCTTCACATCTCTACGGAAGCGGCGCTGCGCCTGCCCGGAGTCATTTTCGGTGCGCTCACCTCGCTGCTCATCTTTCTCGTCGTCTCAGAACTCTTCGGCATCGAAGTCGCCTTCATCGCCGCAGCATTGTGGGCGTTCGATCCGAGCGGGATAGGTTTCAATCGAATCGCCAAAGAAGACACCTTCTATCTCTTCTTCTTTCTGCTGGCGAATGTCTTCTGGCTGAAAGGGCAGCGCGTCGCGGAATCCGGTGAGGGACACCCGAAGCGTTACTACTGGGCGACAGCCGTCGCGTTCGGAGCGATGCTGGCTTCAAAATATCTGCCGCATTTTATGGCCATCAGCGGCAGCTACTACTACATCTTTCAGGGCATCCCGGCGACGCGCTGGCGGATGGGCAAAAAGAAATGGCTGACTTTCTTCGCCATCGTGGGCGTCTCATTCCTGATTTTTAATCCGACTATCTTGCTCCCCGGCACGTGGCACGAGATGAAGATTTTCGCGGGCGAGAAACGCATCGGCCACGATTCTTATGAATTCATGGGGTCGCTCTACCGCAACCAGATGACGCTCTGGCTCAAGGGCTCACCCTGGTATTTTTATTACGTCTTCATGGGTGTGAAGATTTCCCTGCCTGTCATCATCGGTTTTCTCATCGGGCTGCCGCTCCTGTTTCGTAAGAGCTTAGGCGACGGAAGATTCTTTATTCTCTTCTGGCTGATGTACTGGTTCATGCCGTTTACCGTGCTCGGCGGAAAATTCACGCGCTATTTCACGATGGCGCTCCCCGTCGTTCTCATCACATCAGCCATCGGCATACATTTCGTCGCGCGTCTTCTCGCCGAGCGTGTTGGCAACCTGGCGCAGAGTAATTCCGCGAAAGCTGCTGTGCGCGCCTGCGTAGCCTCGCTCGTGCTGGCGTTTCCGCTCATCGCGGCGGCCAGCGTCTCTCCTTATTACCGTCTTTACACGAACGTGCTTGGCGGAGGCCGTGAGCGCGCCGGGAACTATTTCCCGCACGATGAGTTTTATGATGCGCGCATGCGCGAGGCCATGAGCGAAATCGCCGCGCGAGCACGTGCGAGCGCACGCGTTGCGAGCGAGACGCCGGCGCTGGCCACTTATTACGGGCAACTTGCCGGGCGCAGCGATCTCGTCTCGCTCTCGCTGTCTGACAAAGAAGCGATGAAGCAGTTTGAGGTGGGAGATGTCGTCATCGTGGCGCGCGGGCGGCGCTACTTCAGCAACGAAGCGTATGTGGCTCGTCTACAGGAAGCGGGCGAGCCTGTGGCGACCCTTTCGCTCGACGAAACGCCCGCCCTCCGAATCTATGTTCTCGACGAGAGGCAGCTCGCCGCAGTTTCGGAGACGCTTAAGTGAGGCAAATTGAACGGCAACTATTCTTCGCCCGGGTTGCATCGGAGACCGAACGAGCTTCTGAAGCTGTGACAGTTGATGAAGTGTCATAGAAATTGCGGAATTCGGATTGAGGATGGTGGACTATAAGAGGCTTGCAGTCGTCTTTATTCAATCCGCAAATCTGGAAGAGGTGGTAGAATCGCGGCGGGCGGCATGCTGATTGCCAAGCACTAATCTCGGTTAACGTAGATTTCCACCGAAACGTCCTTGAGATGCTGCGTTTTTAGGCAGTCAGGCGCAGAGTTTTCGCTCCACGTGAAATTTTTGTGAGGGTATTGAAAATCCTTCAAAGATGAACATCGTTCCCCCATTACAAAACGCGCGACGAATTGCCTGCGTCTTTTTCACTCTCCTTCTGGCCTGCTCGCCCGTCGCACAACTCGTCTCACAGGCGCAGGTGCTTTCACCTTCTGCGCCCCAAGCTGAGACTCGCTCTGAACCAAATCAGTCAACACAACCCGGATTTCGTCTGGAACGCATCGCAGTCGCAGGCGGCGCAGAGTTGTTGACCATCTTCGGGCAGTTGGACGGATTGCCGCGCGAGGGCGAGCACTCAAGGGAAGTTCCGCTCGTCAGCGTTTTGCGCGACACGCTTGGCGATGAGAACACGGACAATGATCGCCTGCGCTATGTCTGGATGCTGACCTACACAAAGCCCACCTTCGGGCAGCGCGTGGCCTCGGCAGTTCCCTTTCTCTACAGCCGCGTTGGCAACAAGAAGCGAGCCGGAAAAGATGCGCCGCCTCCGATTATGGATTTGGCGGCAGCCGACCGCGAGGTCTGGGAAAGATTTCTCTGGACGGCGCTGCAAAACATCCTGCTTGATCCATACGCCATGCCGTTGAAAGCAGCTTCGCGCACTTTCCGCCGCAACGTGTCTGATTATCGCAAGGCGCACATCGTTCGCGCGCTCGCCATCCTCTCGCTCTACGAAGCCGAGACGGGCGCACCCTCAGCCTTCACTTCGACTGAAATGTCGGACATCCAATCGCGCCTGATGCTTTCCGAAAAGACTTTCGGCGGAATCGTTGACGACATCTATTTGCAGCGAGTCTATGAGAAACAGACGACGCTGATGCGCGACCTTCGCGGCCACAACTGGGAACTCTTGCGCCAGCGCGCCGAAGCCGAGGCGCTCTACTTCGAGCCGCTTCAGATGCCGGACGGCAGCGCAACGCACGCGCTTCTCTGGGTCGCGCGGCCTGACGTGGCGAAGAATCAGGCGCGGCGCTTTGACGGGCGCTTTCTCAATTTTAAGAATCCCTGGACCGATGCGCGGCTGCAAAACTGGAAAGGCTACACCGAGACCAGATATTTCGACGCCGACAATCGCCCCGTCGAAGCAGGCACGGAAGGCGCGCGCGCCGTCGAGATGATTCCGCTGGCGCTCTACGGGTTAGACTTCCCCAAGATTCCGATTCTGCTCGTTGATTTTCGTGACGCGTCGAACCCGAAAAAGCGCGAGATGTCGCGCCGCGTGCTGGAAGATGTCGCGGGCAATCTGCTTTCGCTCTCATCGTTTGCCAACATTCCTTACTTTCTCGGGCGCACCGTTTATGATTTCGCCACAAGCAAGCGCGGGATGGATTTGAATCAACCATCAAGGCTCAGAACCTATTCTCAATTAAAACTGCTGCTCTCCTTAAGCGCATCGCTTGACCCCGAACTGCGCGACGAGATCAGCCGCAGGATGGAGCGCGTTTCGCTCAACCCGCTTGAGAATGGAATGGAAGCGGAAGCACAATTGGCGCGCGACCAGTACGCGGCATTAATCGCTTACGCTAAACGACCCGACGGCTTGCCCGCGCGGCTTGACCGCGACCGCCGCGCAGAGATGATGCCGCTCAAGCATGGGCGAGCCGAGCAGGTGCTCTTTCGTCTCGGCAACGTCCTGAGCTTCGGCCTCTACACGCACAGGGAGAAAGCCACTCCGCAGCTCCAGGCGCAACTGGACATCAAGCGGCAGCTCGCTTTTCATGAACGTTTTCTGCGTCAGGTGGCGAAGTCCAGCCCGCAGGTCGAAGTCGTCTGGAACATCGAAGACGTGCGCCGGAGTTTGCGCTTCATCGCGGAGAACGGCGCTTCGGCCAATCGCAAGGTCGCCTCGGTCGCGGCGCACATCTTCTCGCGCACGCAGGATGAAGAGGCGCGCAGCCTTTGTCTTAACGGTCTCTACCGCATCAACAACGAGACGGCCAAGAAAGAGTTGCTGCGTATCTACCGCGACCAGAAACTCGAAGCACGCTGGCGCACCCAGAGCGTAGAATATCTTCGTCTCGCCATCAAAGAGGAGCAGCGTATCGCTCCCGCAGATGCCAAAGCAATTTTGAGCGTGGTTAATGAGAATCAGTAAACAAGGCGGAGAAGGCAGAAGGCAAAAAGCAGAAGGCGGGAAGCACGTCGGCGTCCGTTCGCTGCTGCCTTCTGCCTTCCGCCTTCTGCCTTCTGTTCTGCTCCTTCTGCTGGCGCACACCGCTGCTTTCGCACAGGCGAAGCGGGTGGTGATCCTCAAGGTTGACGGGTTGCAGCCGGACATCGTCGATAGTTTCGTGCGCGAGCGCGACGAGCGAACGGGCAAGAGCAAGCTTCCCTGGATTGAGCATGTCTTCTACGGAAGAGGCGTGCGCGTGCAGAACTTTTACGTGCGCGGGATGAGCCTTTCGGGGCCTTCGTGGTCAATGCTGGACACGGGACAGCATTTGCAGATTAAGGGCAACGTCGAGTATGACCGGCTCACGCTGCACACCTACGACTATCTGAATTTTCTGCCCTTCTACATCAGCAACATCGGCCAGCGTCGCGTGGACATGCCGGGCGCGGAGACCCTTGACGAGGTGGGGCTGCCGCTTCTTTTGGACGCCTACGCGCAGGACGAACGCTACATCAGCTTTCAGCTTTACCAGCGCGGGATGCGCTGGCGCACCCTGCAACACGGCGCGCAGAATCGCTTTCTCAAAAACCCGCGCGAACTCCTTGACGAGTGGACGATGGGCTTTGAAACACGCAACACCATCTTCGACCAGCTTGAGCGCGAGTTGATCGAGAGATTGGACAACCCGCGTTTTCGTTACCTCGATCTCTACGTCTCGGATTTCGACCATGCGGCGCATCACAACCGCGACCGCGAATCGCACCTCTACGCGCTGCAAGCGCTGGACAGAATCATCGGGCGCGTCTGGACGGCGATTCAGAAGACTCCGCAGGCGGCGGACACCGCGCTCATCATGGTCTCCGATCACGGCATCAACACGGACGAGCGCGTCTACAGTCAAGGCTACAATCTCGTCAAGTTGCTGGGCAGTCGTGCGGGCGGCGGCCACCACGTTATCACCAAGCGCCGCCTGATGCTGGATTATTCCATCAAAGGCTTTTACCCACTTGTCCCGCTGATTACCACGACGACGCCGGATTCTTACTATCTGAAGGGACAAAGCACCACTTATCCAACGGCGCTGCTCGATTTCGACGGCAACGAGCGTGCTTCGATTCACCTGCGCGACCATGATCTCAACGTGCTGCACATTCTCTTGCAGCAGCTTCAAGGCAAAAACCTCTCGCCCGCGCTTGAGCGCACGATGACCGACGCCTTCTTCAAGACGCTCGACGGGCGGCGCGAGCAATGGCAGGTGGAGCTGTCGCAGATGAACGAAGAGCTGGCGGCGCTGCATCGCGCGAACGTCAAACAACGCGGGATTTTAGACGAGCAGAAGAAGCTGGAAGCGCAAAAGAAGAAGGCGAAGGGTAAGCCGGAAGCAGAAACGGAAGCCGAGTTGCTTCGTGGTGATGCGAAGCTGCGCCAGTTTGCCCGGCTTGATTCATCCGAAACGGACGAACGCAAGTACACCGAATATGCGCGCACGCTCAAGAACCTGCTGGCGCTCAACCGTGAGAATTTCAAGCCGCGTCAATTGAAAATCGAAGACGTGATTGCTCAGGGCGCGATGGGCAGCCACAACAGTATTCATGCCCTGCAAAACTACGTCATGGGGATTGCTCCCGGCGGGATTGTCTTGTCTGCCGACGGCTCGCTCGACATGCAGAAGAGTTTCGAGCGAGTAAACTATTTCGCGCTCTTGCATGATGTCTCTATGCGCAACAACGTCCAGCAAGGGATTGATACGCACCCCGTAGATTTCGTCGCCGTGCGCCTGCCGCGCGAAACAATCGCGCCCCTGCTCGAAGCGGATTTACGTCCCAACAGCGATTGCTACTGGATTTACGACGGGCAGAAGAATCAGGCGCTGATTCTTTCACGTCAGGATGCGGCGGGGCGCTTGAGCTTGCGCTATCTTCCCATCTCTAACCTGACTGAGGACGCATCGGGCAAAGTCCACTTTGAGCGCACGGAGTGGCGTGAAGGATTGTCCCTGAAAATCTGGGAAGACCCGCAGCTTAATGTGGCCGAAGGTACGCGCGCCCTGTGGTTGAACGAGTGGCACACAGACATCGAATGGTTGCGCGCGCTGCACAAAACCGAATACTCTAATGGACTCGTCGGACTGTACGAACAGCTTGCACGCCATGAGAACGACGCGTTTAAGCCGGACGTGCCGGGACTCACGGAAGACGAACGCCTGCTCAGACGCTTTCGCCGCAAGCAGCGCGAGATGGTCGAAGCAGACCTGCTGGTGCTGGCGAACAGTCATTGGAACTTCGACGTGCGTGGCTTTAATCCCGGCGGCAATCACGGCTCGTTCTTCCGCATCTCGACGCATTCGACCTTGATGCTCTGGGGCGGTGAGCGCACAAATATCCCGCGCGGTGCGGTGGTCGAAGAGCCTTATGACAGTTTGAGCTTTATGCCGACGGTGCTGGCGCTGACGGGGCAATTGAATGACGGGCAAGTTCCCATCCCCGTGCTGTGGGAGCGCGGCTTCCGCCAGCTTCCCGGAAGGATCATCAAAGAAGTTTTAGGCGACACGGAGCGAAACCGCAGAGCCTCGCCCGTAGCTGAAGGAGTGGCGACCGCGCCTTGAAGACGATAGAAGAGCAACCAGAGGATTACCGGCTTGACGATGTGGGGATGCTGGATGAAGCGGACGAGTCGGAACAATCCGGCTCAAGTAGTTTTCGTCGCAAAATCTTCTGGCTTCAGGGCGTCGCCTTCCTTCTGGGTCTCGCGCTTCTCGTCTACGTTATCAATCGCGTCGGCGTCCAGCCGATCTTCGACGCGCTGCTCAAGATAGGCTTCGGCTTCTTTATTCTCTTAGGACTCAGCGGCGGGCGACACGCCCTCAGAACGCTCGCCATGCGCGCCGCCGTTCACCCGGAACATCGCCGCTTCAACTTTCGCCACGCCTTTGCCGTGCGTCTCGGCGGCGAAGCCATCAGCTTTCTCACCTTCACCGGCCCAATTCTCGGCGAAGCGACGAAAGTCGCGCTGCTACGCAAACGCGTGCCGCTCGTCTACGGTGTCTCGGCGCTGGTCGTAGATAATATTCTTTACAATCTCTCGGTCGCGCTTTTCATCCTGAGCGGCGCGGTGGTCATGCTGCTGGCTTATGACTTGCCGACAGTCATTCGCATTGTGCTCTACGGCATCGCGGCGACGGCGACGCTTGGGATAGGAGTGGCTGTCTGGGCGGCTCGTCGCCGCGTCATGCTGCTGACGTGGATCATTGACCTGCTCGGACGCTTAGGGTTTCATCCGAAGGCTCTGACCTCACGACGCAATCACATCTCCGACCTCGAATCGCACGTCTACGATTTCTACTCGCATCGTCCCGGCTCGTTCTTTGCCATGATTGGATTGAACCTGCTGGCGCACGCGTCGAGCGTCTTCGAGGTCTATATCACGCTCAGGATGCTCGGCTACTCGCCTTTCGTCCACGCGGCTTACGTGATTGAGTCGTTAACGAAGGTCATCAACTTCGCCTTCGGGTTTGTGCCCGCGACCATCGGCGTTTATGAAGGTGGGACGGAAATCATCTTGCAGACGCTCGGCTTTGCCGCCGCGACGGGCGTAACGCTCGCGCTGGTTCGCAAGGCCGGAACACTTTTCTGGACTGTGATCGGGCTTTTTATCCTGGCCTGGCGCACCGTGCCGAACGCGACGCGCCGCCTGATGGACAAAAGCCCGCGCTTTAGGAAGCTTATGGACAGCCTTGTTCTCTCAAATATGTCGCACAGGCCCGCGCGCACCCTCGTCAGCATCTTTGGCATTGGCGTCGGTGTGCTTCTCATCGTCTTCACGGTGGGCCTGGCGCACGGGGTCTTGCGCGAACGAGCGCGCCGCGAGGCCAACATCGGCGCAGAGATAATGGTGCGCGCTTCAGGAACATTTTCGATGAGCGGGACAGAGCCTTTTAGATTGCCCGCTGCGCGCTCCGGAGAGTTGCTGAAAGTGGAGGGCGTGCGCGCCGCCGTCCCCATCGGCCAGAATATTCTTTCGAGCGACCGTGGGTTTGGCAGCCGCCTCGTTGACGGCATCCCGTTTGATGAGTACGCGGCGCTGACGGGTTTGACGATCAAGGAAGGAACGGCGTTTACGCCCTGCGCTGCCGATGCCCCGCCCGGATGCGGGGATCAGGCAATCGTTGATACCGTCTGGCAGAATGATCGTCAGGTAAAGGTTGGCGACACGGTTCAACTTTACGAGCGACCGTTTCGCATCGTGGGTATTTACGAGCCGCCGGGCGGCGGACGCATCAAGATTCCGCTCTCCACCATGCAGGAGCAACTTGGTGGCGAAGACAACTGCACGGCCATTCTCGTCGCCTGCGCTAATCCTGCCGAACAGGAAACAGTGGCGGCGCGAATCCGTCAGCAATCGCCCACAGACCAGATTATCTTCACGCGCGATTTGCCGGAGCTTTACGCCGCGAGCGTGCCTGCGCTCAACGTCTTCATCAAGGTGGTCGTGGCTATCGCTTCCGCCATCAGCATGCTCGTCATCCTGCTTGCGATGTACACGACCGTGACCGAAAGAACACGGCAGATAGGGATTCTCAAAGCTCTCGGAATGTCGAAGGCGGCCATCGCGTGGGTGATTGAGAAGGAAGCGATTGTGGTGAGCCTGCTCGGAGTGCTGACCGGAATCCTCCTGACGCTACTCGTTCGTTTCGCTGTCATGCGAACGACATCCCTGGTGGTCGAGATTGAGCCCTTCTGGATTGCCGTCGCATTCGGCGTCGGACTTCTGGGCGGGACAGTCGGCGCTCTCTACCCGGCGCTAAGGGCGGCAAGACAGGATGCGGTCGAAGCGTTGGGCTACGAATAGCAAGTTGCCTTTGACACTGAAAGGGTCACATAAAATAGCCGGGGGCGTTGCCCCCGGCTATTTTATTCATTCCCTTTGGGGATGGCGTGATTAAAATAAGAGCTTCCCTCTCTTCTTTAATGCGAATGCCGAGTCGCAAACGAAGCCTTGCGATTATTCAACGCCGCGACCGCCGCCGATGACAGTTCCCTTTCCTGCCGGAACATATCAAACCAACTAATACGCATCTCCTTCGGCGCGCGTGCCATGAACGCTTCGATATCGGCGATGGAGCGCGGCAGAGCTTTCGTCATCCATTCCGCGCCGTTTGCCGTCACCAGCAAATCATCTTCGATGCGGACGCCGATGTTCTTGTATTTGTCGAAGGCCGAACGAATGGCGGCGATGAATTTTTCGTTCTCCGGGGTTTTGGGCAGCACGTCGAGCGCATCCTCCCGGATGTATATGCCGGGTTCGTTCGTGAAGACCATCCCCGGCTCAAGCGGCACATTGCGCCCGCCGACATCGTGGACGTTCATCCCCAGCCAGTGAGACGTGCCATGCATGAACCAGAGGCGATACTGCGGTTGCGGCGGCAGATTCTTGTTGATCGTAATCAAACCGTCGCGGTCGGTGATGAGACCGAGCTTGAGAAGTCCGTCTTTGACCTTCTCGACCGCAGCGTTATGCACATCGTTCGGGAAGATTGCGCCGGGGCGCGTGGCACGCGCGGTCGCTTCCTGCGCGTCATAAACTATCTGATAAACTTCGGCCTGCGCGGGCGTGAATTTGCCGCCGACGGGGAAGGTGCGCGTCACGTCCGCAGTGTAATGCCCGTACTCTGCGCCGACATCCATCAGCAGCAAATCGGTCGGCTTGATGCCTCCCTGCGATTCGACATAATGCAGGGTGGTCGCGTTTGGCCCACAGCCGACGATTGAAGGATAGCCCCAGTGGTCTGCGTTCCGACGCTTGAAGGTGTAGAGAACTTCGGCGTCAATCTCATATTCCCACTGCGAGCGTCCGGCTGTCGCCATCGAGCGGCCAATGGCTTCGGTCGTGATGTCAATGGCATGCTGCAAGAGCTTCAACTCCATCGGCGATTTTCTAAGCCGCAGCTGCGTGAAAACAGGCCCGGCGTTCCGCACGTTGAAGCCGCTCGCCGTCTTTGCCCACTGCGTGGCGAAGGTCTGCTCCGGCCTGAACTCGCGGCTGTCATCCTCGCGCGGCAGCAATAAATAAAGCGCGGCCTCGTCTTTCGCCATCGCCGCAAACAAGGTTTCGTACCCGGTTGGAAGCGCCCCGGTCATCGCACCAGTGGAGGCGGAGACGGGCTGCGCTAAGGGTTGACTCACTGACGATATGTTCGTCGTCGTGACGTTCGTGCCTGTTGTGGCGGTCGTCGCTGCTGGCTGCACGGGAGTTCCCGCAGCGGTCAGTTGCGACGTTTGCGGAACGGGCGGAACGACAGGCTGGAGGCTTGCCGTCATCAAGAGCGCGTCATCTTTCGGACGATACGCTTGCCGGTTGCGCAAAGAGCGCATGAACGGCTCAAACTCTTTGGCTTCCCAAATCTCGCGGACGCCGGAAAGCTGCTGAGCTTCTTCGGGGCTGTACATGTGCCCCGTCCACGTCTCGGCTGCCGGGTCGCGCCTCGGCAAGAAGAGGACTTCGCGCAACTGAGGATTGCCCGGCATCAGGACGAGCGTTGCGCCTTTCTGATTCAGGTTCGTCAGGTAGTAAAGATTGTTCTCCTGCCTGTAATGATAGTCCACATCGTTTGTATAAACGCGCGGCTCTGTGCTGAAGAGGACGAGCATTCCGCTCGCACCGATCTTCTCGGCGACGCGTTGGCGGCGTGTGGCCAGTTCTGCCAGCCGTTCAGCTTGATTAAAGACCGGCGCGGGCGGAGCGACGCGAATCACCGGAGAGGTTTTCTCTTTATCGCCGCCTGTTGAGGCCGACGACGACGAAAGGGTCGCGGCGGCGAGCAGAGAGACGAGAGTGACGATGGCTACGAGTTGACGATGTGTGCGGAAGATGTTCACTGGCTTAGTCTCCTTCGAGAGCTGCTATAGAATTTGCGGCAGGGAGCGCAAGATCAACGACGGTCCGGCTTGTTTGCGTAGGTTAATATAACGCTTCTTTCCATATTTGAGAAACTTACATTAGCCCCGGAGGGGCGATATAACAGTAGCCCAGAGCGTCAGCCCTGGGTTCACCGCCTCATCAATTAGTAAGCCCCGGCAGCGGCGGCATATTATGTCGCCGCTGCCGGGGCTTAAACATTTATCCGATGCTTGTCCCCATGACTCATGTCATGGGCTACTGATATTCCGCCCCTCCGGTGCTGAGAATGCAACAACTCGCACAGGCGTATCCCGCGTCGTTCGATTGCCGAAAAAATCTGTGACGAAGACGCGCAGGATGTAATCTCCTTCCGGCAATTGGGAAGCGTGCCAGTAGTCTTCCGCCGCTTCGCGGTCGCGCACGCGGTTGGTGACGAGATAAGCAAAGATGGTTTCGCCCGTCGCGCCCGACTTGCTTCCTCTGGCGTAAGCGATTGGAGCAGACCTGCCATCGTCCGGCAAGCTCTCAAACGAGATGGTCACCATCGGCTCAGGGAATCCAGGCGCGGGGCTGCCATCAGTTCCGAGCACCTGATAACCGATTTTATAAAGGCCGAGACGACGACGCGCAGCATTCCCATCCATCTGGTCGTAGGCGCGCACCACGATTCGCACGTCGCCGCTCACCGTGACGGGCTTGCTCGCTATTGGCTTGCCTGCTATTGGCTTCTCCGCAGCCTTTTCCTTCCGATGGCTTGTAGCAGATGAGACTCCAGCGCCAAACTCTTTCCCCTCGCGGTCGAACAGACGCACGCCGTCCTTCTCGATCACAGGCGCAACGGTGTCTTTCACGCCCGGCAATTCGAGCGCGGCCAGAGCGTTGAACTCCGAGCCGGTGCGCCCTGCGATCAGGTGAACGTGATTCTGATTGTTGAGCGTCCCCACCGCCTCGCCCGCCTTAAACTGCGCTCCACGACGCACGCGAACTCTCGACACTTTCCCTTCATCATCGCGCAGCAGATGAAAGCGGTCGTCATCGAAACCACCATCGTCTTTATCGCGCCCGATGCGCAGGTGTATGTAGCCGAGCGTGGGAAAGCGTATGCGCTCTCTGGCTCCGCCCACACCTTCGACCGAGAGCGGGCGCAGGATTTTCTCTGAACGGACGATGCGTGCCGTTTCGCCATACGCGCCGGGGATATCAAGACCGTTATGAAACCATGCCTCGTCCCCTTCTTTGATTTCGCCGCGAATCTCGCCAAAGGTCGCGGCAACCTCGCGCGGGCTGTCCGGCGGATTGTAAGGCCAGCGCGGCTCACCTTGCGTGCGAAACTCCGAAGCCTTCAAGCGGAGAGACTCAATATTCTCTCGCGTCAACTCCCTGCCCTGCGCGTCGCCTTCTCTCACCAGAGCGCGAACGAGTTGGTTGCCGGAGTCTGCGATCAGAAGCGTCCCCGCAGGCGAGAGGCTCACGCCCGTCGGACGGCTCAAACGCGCCTGGTCGAGCGTTCCGTCAAGCAGGCCAGCGCCTTTGTCGCCCGTGAGCGTCGAAACCTGCGGCCAGAAGCCGAAACTGCAAACGCGCACGGCAGAGCCTCCGGCATCCGCGATGTAGATTTTTCCGTCCGAGTCAATGGCGATGCTCGTGGGTTCGTTGAACGAGGCTTCCTGAGGAGTTCCGTCGAAAACATCCTGCGCGCCTGTTCCGGCAATGGTCGTCACCTCTTCGCCCACGCGCACGCGGCGCAGGCGATGATTGCCCGTATCCGCGACAACGAGCGTTCCATCCAGATCAACGGCGAGACCGCACGGAGTATCGAAGCGCGCCCCTTCGCCCGTCGCGGCGTCCCTGTATCCCGGCTCGCCTCCGCCCGCGATTGTTCGTACCTGACCTCCCGCGTCAATCGCGCGGATTCGATCATTGTAGGTATCCGCAACGAAGATCGTGCCGTCAGCGGCGACCGCCACGCCGACAGGCGCATTGAAGAGAGCTGCCGCACCGCTTCCGTCAGCGAAACCAGCCTTGTTCTCCGTGCCTGCGATGATGGTCACGCGCCCGCTCTGCAATTCAAGGCGCTTGATGGTGTGCGAGCCTGTTTCTGCGAAAACGAGCGTGCCGTCCGGGGCAAAGGCGATGGCAGAAGGCACGTTGAGATTTTCAGCAACCGTTCTCCTCGCCCCGCCGGGAGCAATCTGAAAGATGCGCCCCGCATCTCCATCGGAAACGTAAATCGTTCCGTCGCCAGAGACGGCAATCCCGAACGGCTCACCGAACCTGACGGAGCCATCACTTTCGCTAAACGCCCCGGCCATCGTGCGAACAGCGGCGAACGGCAGGCGCGGGCGGGCTGAACGTGTGCATGACAGCGTGAAGCTGCCCACCATCACCGTCAGACAAAGAACAAAGAGCGCAGAAGCGCGCCTGCTTCGTCCGACCTTCAACGAACCTCGCCCTCGTCCGAGTTTGGTTTGCTTTGAAATCTCAGATGCCGAATTACAGATAGCTTTTCTCTGCGCCCCCTCTCTCGTTCTCTCTGGTCTGCGATGGTGAATCCCTGCCTGCCTCACACTCAACCGAAAATCTACCTGATTCTGCCTTCACCCTCCATCCGAAAGCAAACGGTATTGAGTCTTGCGCCCCGTTGGGCGTATGCTATGCGCCATGAGCACACCAACTCCCGTTGACATGAACGACGACGACGACAAGATTGACGACAAGGTTATTGATATTAGCCCGTCGAAGCCGAAGCGCCGACGCAAACTGATCTGGATCATCGTGGCTGCGCTCGCGCTCATCTTTATCCTGCTGCGCTCGGCCTCAATCTACATCTCCGCGCTCTGGTTCGACTCGCTCGGCTATTCTTCCGTCTACTGGTACATTTTCCGTACCAAGCTATTCGTCTTCCTAATCTTCGCCGTCCTGACCATCCTGATTCTTCGCGGAGCCTTCTGGTTAATCGAACGCACCTTCTCGGCAAGCGCGCTCGAACGCCGCACCGTCATCATCAACAATCAATCCGTGACCATCAATCCGGGGCGGCTGTTTCGCCCTGTGGCGTGGGCGGTGGCGATTATCGCCGGTCTGATTTTCGGGCTGAGCATGAAAGACGGTTGGCGCGAACTCGCTCTTTATCTGAACCAACCGGCGGTCACGACTCCCGATCCGATTTTCAACAAGCCGCTCGGCTTTTATCTTTTCTCGCTGCCCGTCCACCAGATGCTGAGTCGCTGGCTGATTATGCTCTCGCTCATCACCCTCATCGCGACGATTCTCTTTGCCGTTCTCTCCAGCGCGCAGAAACAAGCGACTAAAGCCGCCACCGAAACGATGCGCCGGACAGGCTATGCGGCTGCGTCCATTTCGCTCGCGGCTTTTCTGATAGTGCTCGCATGGCGCGTCTATCTCACGCGCTACCCGTATCTCTGGCAGGATCACCAATCGTTCTCCGGCGTCACCTACACGGAAGCCAACTATTACCTGCCGGGCTTGACGATTGTCGCCATCACGATTGTCGTCGCCGCCATCATCATCGTCATCAACGCGCTCACCAAAAGAAAACTGCGTTTTATCGTGGGCGCGCTCGTTCTTCCCGTTCTCGTTTACGTCGTCGCCGGAATGCTGATTCCCGCTTACGTTCAGAGTTTCGTCGTCAAACCGAACGAGCTTGGGCGCGAGACGCCTTACATCGAGCACAATATTAACTGGACGCGCAAGGGCTTCAAACTCGACCGCATAGAGATGCGCGAATTTGAAGCAGAGCCTTCGATTGCGGGGCTGAACATTGAGAACAATCGCCCGACGCTCGACAACATACGCCTCTGGGATTGGTCAGCGCTGCGCGATACCCTGCGCCAGATTCAGGAGATTCGCACCTACTACGATTTCGGAGACGTGGACGTTGACCGCTACAAAATCGGCGGGCAAACACGCCAGATGATGCTCGCCACGCGCGAACTCGATGTCAGTAAACTCCCCGAACAATCGCGCACGTGGATTAACGAAAGATTGATCTACACGCACGGCTACGGCGTGACGATGAACACGGCCAACGAATTTACGCCCGAAGGCTTGCCGCGTTTCATTCTCTCGAACATGCCGGTTCAATCAAGCGCGCCCGATGATATTAAATTGACGCGCCCGGAAATCTATTTCGGACAGAAGACGACGACGGATGTTTACGTCAAGACAAAGCAGCAGGAGTTCAACTTCCCGCAGGGCGAAACCGCCAGCTCGAATGTCTATGAAGGAACGGGCGGAATCCCACTCGGCGGCTTCTTTCGCCGGATGCTGCTCGCCTGGTCGTTGGGCGATTTATCAAAGCTTCCCTTCTCCGACGATGTCACTTCGGAGAGTCGCGTCCTGATGCGTCGCAATATCAAGATCGCGTCGAAGCCCTCGCCCCGTATCTGGTTTATGACAACGACCCGTACATCGTCGTCACACAGGATGGCCGTCTCTTCTGGATGATGGATGCCTTTACGGAATCGGAGACCTATCCCTACTCGCGCCACTATCAAGCCGGAGACAAGACCGTCAATTACATGCGAAACAGCGTCAAGGTGACGATTGACGCATACAACGGCGCAGTTGATTTCTACGTCTTCGATGCGGAAGACCCTTTGATTAGCGCTTATCGCGCGACCTTCCCCGTCCTCTTCAAAGATGCGAGCCAGATGCCTGCGGATTTGCGCGCGCACGTTCGCTATCCTGAAACCTTAATCAAAACACAGGGCGAAGTCTTCGGTCTCTATCACACGACGAACCCCACAGTCTTCTTCCAGCGCGAAGATGTCTGGAGCATGGCCAGACAGATCAGTTTGAGCAAAGAGAAGCAGCAGCAACAGGCTGAATCGCTTGAGCCGTATTTCGTGCTGATGCAACTGCCGGGCGAGGAGATGCAGAACGAGTTTGTCGAGATCGTGCCCTTCACGCCGAACAACCGCAACAACATGATTGGCTGGATGGCAGGCCGTAGCGATGGCGACGCCTACGGGTCTTTGCTCGTCTACAATTTTCCGAGGTCGCGTCTTGTTGACGGCCCGATGCAAATCGAAGCGCGTATAGACCAGGACCCGCAGCTTTCAGGACAGTTTACACTCTGGAGCCAGCAAGGCTCGCGGGTGCGTCGCGGCAATCTGCTCGTCATCCCGATTGGACGCTCCCTGCTTTACGTCGAGCCGATCTACCTGCAAGCCGAACGCAGCCCGATGCCTGAGCTACGACTCGTCGTCCTCGCCACACAGGAGAAGTTGGTCTTCGGCGCTAATTTTCAGGAAGCGATGACGAAGCTCTTTGGCGATGCGGCCAAACCCGGCGAGCCGCCGAAGCCGGGTGAGCAGCCAAAACCGGGCGAACAGCCACAGCCGCAACCCAAACCCTCTGCGAGTCCGCAACCGGGTGGGCCGCAGCCACAGCCCTTGCCCGGCAATACGCAACAACTCATTGATCGCGCGGCGGCGGATATGGCCGACTACCAACGATTGAGCGCCGAAGGCAAGCTTGGCGAAGCCGGTCAGAAACTGGAATCGCTTAAACGAAATCTGGAAGAATTGAAGAGAGCAACGGGCAAACCATAAAGCCATGATCGTCCCGTCAGGGACGGCGTGACAATAGCCCAGCCATTTATGGCTGGGAACAAAGTGGTAAAAATGATTGAGTCCCGTAGGGACGACTGAAGCAATTATATCGGTCGTCCCTACGGGACTCTGAACTTCTCCTGGCAATCTAGCCAAGCGATAAATCGTTCTCGCTATTATCAGGGCGTCCCTAACTGGACTTCTCTGAAAGACTCAAAATTCAAATGAGCATCAAGCCCTTGCCGCGTATTCTCCTGGTCGAAGATGACGAGACGCGCTGCGCGTGGTTTCGGCAAAAGTTCGCCTCGCATGTTCTGGATATCACGTGCGATGTCGAGCAGGCCGCCCGATGGTTAGAGGAGCGCGAGTACGGGACGATTCTCCTTGACCATGATCTCAGGGAAGAACATTACTTCTCTGACTCCACGGACGACGCGCGCACCGGCTACGCCGTCGCCGCCTGGCTCGCCGCTCACCCCGACCGCCACCGCAACGCCCTCATCGTCGTCCACTCGCTCAACTACGCGGGCGCACAACGAATGCTCGACATCCTCCACGAGTCGGGACGCGATGCCGAGCACATTCCATTTCATTACCTGCAAACAGGACTGTAAAGAGGGAGTAAGGCAAAAGTGCGGAGAGGCCTGTTTAATTTGAAGCGAGTACGAAATCTGTCGCCACCCAGCGTTAAAACGCTGGGCTAAATTCATCCAGCCGCTACGCGGCTAATTTCGCACCTGTTTTATTCACTCATCTTAATCTTTCACTTCAATTGATCGAGCAGTTTGCGCGCTTCATTGACGGCGTCGTTATATTCAGGAAGGTAATCCGGGTTGGGCGTCATGTTTGGAATTGCACTCAGTTCCCGGCGCGCATCTTCTTTGCGGTTGACAGCGAGGTAGGCTTGAGCAAGGCGCAGGCGATAGAGCACGTTGTTTTCGCCGAAGCGTAGATTCTTTTCCAAAATTTCGACCGCGCGTTTTGTGTCACCGCCGAGGAATCTGGGTGCTTCGAGATCAACCTGCCCGAGCGCCATGTAGGCGCTTCCGGCCTGAAAGCCTTCGTCCAACTTAATCACCTTTTCCATCTCTTCACGAATCTCATCAATCGAGGTCATTCCGCTAAGCGCGCTCTGTTGCGCCTGCCCGCCCAGATTCGCGCCGAGCCAGAAATGGCCTTCCGGCTTTCCATCCTGAAGTTTGACGGCACGCCTCGCGGCCTCAATGCCTTTAGAGAAAGCCGTCTCACGCTCCGTTTTATTGCTCGTGTGCGCGCCCAGAAAATAGTTGAGCCGGGCAAGCCGCCACGCCGCGTCATAGCTGGCGGAATCTGCGGCAAGCGCGCGCGCCAGCAGGATGATGCCCTCTCGCGTTCGCTGGAGGTCTGCGCGCTGTGGGTAGAGTTTATCGGCCTCAGCGATTAACTCAGCCGTCGCCGCTTTGTCCTGTTTCTCCTGCGCCGCTTCCTGCACTTCCGAACGCGGCGAGCAGGAAAGGAGTGACAGGCTCGCCAAGCAGACGGCCAGGAGGGAGCAAAATCTTTTGAATCCGCTTCTATTTCTCATCGCTTTTTTAGAGTTAAACCGTGTCCTCTCACACAGATGAGCTTTCCTGCGCCTGATAGCTTACCCAAAATCGAGGAATTAGGGTAAGATTTCGGCTCAACATCAATGAACGAGACGAATCTCCGGCGCTCAAGGGCTATTCTAAATTTTAAGCGCGGGACGCTTTTGGAGGATAGCGAGTGGCAGCGGCTGCATTCTACGACCTTGAAGGAACTCTGGTCAGCACTAACCTGGTTCATACGCTCGGATTTTACGCGAAGAACCAGCAGGGGCTGTTTCGCACTTTCAAGAAAAGCGCTTCGACGCTGTTGAGCATCCCGATTTTTGCCGTCACGGATCAGTATAGCCGAAAGGTCTTCAACGACCTCTTTTTCAAACGCTACAAGGGAGAATCCGAAGACCGCCTGCGGTTCTTCGCCGAAGAATTGTTTGAAGATGTTTTGAAGCCTGCGATTTTTCCCGGCACGTTCGAGTTAATTGAAAAATCACGCAGCCTGGGCCTCAGGCAGGTCGTCGTTACAGGCGCGCTCGATCTCTCGGTCACGCCCCTGATGAAGTATCTCGGGATTGAAGATTACGTGGCTAATCGTCTGGAATTCGTCAACGGCGTGGCAACGGGTAGGTTGCTTCCGCCCGTGCTTGCCGCCGCGACGAAAGCATCCTGGATTAGAACTTTCGCCGAGCGCGAGGGCTTGAGCTTGAGCGATTCATACGCTTACACAGACAGCATGTCAGACCTTCCCATGCTCTCTGTCGTAGGCCACCCGGCAGCCGTCAACCCCGACATGCGACTCAAGCAGACGGCGCTGCACCACGATTGGCCGATACTTAATTTGAAATAAAGTTTCGGGTTTCGAGTTTCGGGTTTAGAGTTAATAGACTTGAAACCCGAAACTCGAAACCCGAAACTCGAAACTTATGAGCCTTCAGCTAAGAAGAAAAACACACGAATCCGTCGTTTACATTGATACCGATAGCGCGCCGCGCGTGATGCCGTCGGGCGAAGATTTCATCCTTGAAGATTTGCCCATCGGGACGCGCGTCATCTACCCGAAGCCGCCAATTAAAGGTCTTCCGAACCGCGAGGCAGCGATTCGCTACGCTCTCAATCACCCGCACGAGTGCGATCCGCTGTTCGCGCAGCTTTATCCGGGGATGAAGGTCACGATTGCGGTGGACGACATTAGTTTGCCGCTCCCGCCGATGGCCACACCCGACATTCGCCAGACGGTCATTGAAATATTGGCCGAGATGCTGGCCGGTCATGGCGTGGACGATGTGCATATCATCGTCGCCAACTCGCTCCATCGAAAGATGACCGAGTGGGAGATGAAACGGATGGTCGGCACGAAGATTTTCGATGACTTTTACCCGGATCGCTACTACAACCACGACGCCGAATGGCCTGAAGGCTTAATCACGCTCGGCCACACGAAACACAAAGAGCCGCTTCGGATTAACCGTCGCTGTGCTGAATCCGATCTCGTCATCTACGTCAATATCAATCTCGTCCCGATGGACGGCGGGCACAAATCCGTTGCCGTCGGTCTTTGCGACTACGAATCTTTACGCGCGCATCACGAGCCGCAGACCATCCGTGATTCCGATAGCTACATGGACCCGGCGCGCTCCGAACTGAACCACAAGGTCAGTCGTCTCGGCAAACTGGTTGACGAGCACATGAACGTCTTCCACATCGAGACGGCGATTAACAACCGGATGTACACGGGCGCGCTCGATTTTCTCTTCAAGAATGAGGACGATTTCACGGCCTTCGACCGCCTGAAATTCGAGACCATCCGGCGGACGATGAGCAAATTGCCGCGCGCTGCCCGCCGCAAGATGCTGCATGCGATGCCCGCGCAATATGAGTTGATCGCCTGCCACGCGGGTCGCACTGAGCCTGTTCACGAAAAGATTATCGAAAAGGGTTTTGACCAGTACGCGATTCCGATTAAGGGGCAGTGCGACATTCTCATCACGGGCATACCCGATATTTCGCCGTACAACGTCTACTCGATTTTGAATCCGCTGCTCGTGCAGGTGATGGCGCTCGGCTACCACTTCAACTTCTATCGCGGCAAGCCGCTGTTGAAGAAAGGCGGCGTGCTGATTCTTCATCATCCGTGCTACGACGAGTTTGACCATAATTTTCATCCGAGTTACATAGAGTTTTTCAATCGCCTGCTGCCGGAGACGCGCGACCCCTTTATCCTGCGCGAAAAATACGAGCGCGAGTTTGCCAACAACCCCTCTTACGTCGAGATGTACCGGCGCGGCAACGCCTATCACGGCGCGCATCCATTCTTTATGTGGTACTGGGGCGAGAATGGCCGCCAGCACGTCGGCAAAGTCATTGCCGCCGGAGCCGAGAACGCGCACGTCCCCGCCATGCTCGGCTGGGATCGCGCAGACAATCTGACCGAGGCAATCGCAATGGCGCGCAGCCACATGGGACGCTCCGCGGAAATCACGATGTTGCATCAACCGATGATCGGGATTGCTGATATGGAGTAAAGAGATCAAACGCGACAAAAGCCGCAAGCCCCGCAGGGGCGGAATAACAGTAGCCCGCGTCGTCAGACGCGGGAACGAGATTCAATCAAGTGGTCAAGCCCCGGAGGGGCGATATCGTGGCGCACACATACACGAACCTGCTCGTGCATGGCATCTTTAGCACTAAAGACCGTCTGCCCCTGATTGAATCTGAAATGAAACCTGAACTATTGGCCGTGATCGGCGGGATTATCCGCAATATCAAAGGTAGGGCATATGCTATCAACGGCACTGCCGATCATATTCATATGCTCATCAGTTTTCCGCCTTCACTTGCTGTGTCTGAGGCAGTACAGAAAATAAAAGCCAACTCGTCGCGTTGGGTTCACGAGAAATGGCCGAAGCGTAGAACGTTTGGCTGGCAAGAAGGTTATGGCGCTTTTAGCGTCAGCAAGTCGAATGTGCCGGATGTTATTAAGTACATTGACACACAGGAAGAACACCACCGCAAAGTTAATTTTAAAGAAGAGTTCATCACCTTCTTGCAGAAGCATGGCATTGAGTATGATGATCGCTATATCTGGAGTTGAATGTCGCCCCTCCGGGGCTTACTCTGGTTTTTGATATCTGTTCCCACGTCTGACGACGTGGGCTACTGTTACACCGCCCCTCCGGGGCTAACAAAGCAATGAAACTGTCACCGACAGAAATTTATAGGGATCGCAAGATTTTCATCATCGGCGCGACGGGCTTTCTCGGCAAGGTCACGCTCTCGATGCTGCTGCATCGCTTTCCGAATATCGGGCGCGTGTACGTGACTGTGCGCGCACGCTCTCAGGAAGAATCCGAGACGCGCTTCTGGAACAACGTCATCACCGCCCCGCCGTTCGACCCCTTGCGTGAGCGCTACGGCGACGCTTTCGAGGGTTTCATCCGCGATAAGGTCGTGGTCGTCGGCGGCGACATCGGCGAAACCAATATCGGCTACACGGAAGAAGAGGCACAAGCGATTGCCGACGATGTTGATGTCGTGCTTAACAGCGCGGGCAACGTCACGTTCAACCCGACGCTGGAGAGCGCGCTTCGCACCAACGTCGTCGGGACGGAAAACGTCATCAAGTTTACGAAGCGGATGAAACGGCCTGCGCTCGTCCACGTCTCGACCTGCTTTGTGGCGGGCAATCGTTCAGGGCCGGTCTGGGAGTCAGACCCCGTCATAGGTTATTTCCCGCGCCGCGATGAAGATGATATGCACGGCGTGGAGTTTTCCGTCGAACATGAGATCAGGGATTGCGCCCGGCTCGCCGACCGCGTCCGTGATGAAGCGCGAGACGCTTTGACGGCAGCGCGCTTCCGCGAACTGGCGCGCAAGCGACTGATTGAAGAAGGCCGCGACCCTGACGATCTGGACGCGATGGGATTGGCCGTCGCTCGCGAAAGAAAAGTCTGGACTCGGACGCGCTTGACCGACCTCGGCATCGAACGCGCCGCATGGTGGGGCTGGCCAAACATTTACACTTATACAAAGAGTTTGGGTGAGCAACTGGTCGCCGCCGAAGACGGAATTGTTCGCAGCATTGTCCGCCCATCAATCGTCGAATCCGCTATGTCCTACCCGTTCCCCGGCTGGAACGAAGGCTTCACGACGACCGCGCCGCTCATCTTCATCGCGCTCAAAGGTCAGTCGCTGATTCCCGTCAACGAAAAACTTATCCTGGACATCACGCCGGTGGATCAGGTCGCCGCCGTCATGCTGGCGGTCGCCGCTCAGGCGTGCGTCGAAGAACCGCGACTCGTGCATCAGGCCGCCACCGGAGATTCAAACCCGAACGACATGCGCCGCATCGTCGGCCTGCTCGGTCTCTACAAAAGAAAGCATTTCGTCGAGAAGGATACCGGCTTCAAGCTCGTCAATCAGATTGCCGCTCGCATGGAGACGAAGCCCGTCACCCCGGCGCATTTTGACAGAACTTCGACGCCGATGATTAATGCGGCGGCGAAGAAAGTCTCCGGCCTGCTTGACCGTGTGCGCCCGCGTTGGGGCGGAGGCCGCGTCGCGGAAGTCATTGATCGCGTCAGGCAGTCGGTTGACCGCTTTGAAGAATTGACGCACGAGACGCAGGAAGCCTTTGAGATGTTTCGACCCTTTACGGTCGAGAACGCATACATCTTTCGCGCCGATAACGTGCGCTCACTCATGTCGCGCGTTCGCAAAGATGAGCAGAGTTTGCTTCCCTGGCATCCTGAAAAGTACGACTGGTACGACTACTGGATGAACACCCATTTTCCGGGTCTCAAAAAATGGGTCTTCCCGAAACTCGAAGAGGACATGCGCGCCCAACCGAAGCGCGTCTACACCTATCGCGACCTGCTCGAACTCTTCGAGACCTCCACCAAGCGCCACGCCACTCGCGTCGCCATGCGAATTGAGCGCGACGGGCGCAAGGAGCAGTACACCTACGCCAATCTGCGCGAACTAGCGACGCGCGCCGCAGCGTTCTTTGTCAGCGAAGGCATCCGCCCCGGCGAGCGCATCATGCTGCTCAGCCATAACGCGCCCGAATGGGGCATGACCTATTTCGGCGTCCTGAAAGCGGGAGCGACCTGCATCCCCGTTGACCCTGATGTGTCCACCGACAAGGTTGTCAGCTTCGCGCGTGCCGGAGATGCGGCGGGGCTGGTCGTCAGCGAGGAGATGTACCAGAAGCACTCCGACCTTGCTGAAAAGTTAAAGGAAGCCGGAGTTGAGCCGCTACGCATCTGGCGCTTTGAAGAAGTCTTCGCTATGCCCGACGAGCAGACGGAAGACCAGCGCATCGCGCTTCTGCCTTCGCGCGTGCAGGCGCAATCGGTCGCTTCGCTCATCTTCACTTCGGGCACTACGGGTCAACCCAAAGCTGTCATGCTCTCGCATCGAAATTTGACGAGCATGACTTCGATGCTCTCGTCCATCTTCGACATGACGACGAGCGACGGCGTGCTTTCGGTCTTGCCGCTTCATCACACGTTCGAGTTCTCGGCGGGCTTCCTCGCCCCTTTGAGTCGCGGCGCGCAGATTACTTACATGGAAGAGCTCACGTCTGATGCCCTGACGCGTGCCATCAAGAATGGTCACGTCACAGGCATGGTCGGCGTGCCCGCCGTCTGGGAACTGCTGCACCGTCGCATCAAGACCAAGTTCAACGAGCGAAGCAAGTTGGTCGGCAACGCGGCAGACCTCCTGATGCGCGTCAACTCGTGGCTGCGCGACAACACGCCGCTTAATCTCGGCCAACTCGTCTTTTATCCGATTCATCAGGGCATGGGCGGGCGCATCCGCTACCTGATTAGCGGCGGCTCTGCTTTAAGCGAACAGGTTCAGAAAGATTTTCACGGTCTCGGCTTCACGATTTTGGAAGGCTACGGGTTGACGGAAGCCTCTCCCGTCCTGACCGTCACGCGACCGCAGAACAAGCTCTCGACGGGGACGGTCGGCAAGTCCCTGCCGGGTGTCGAAGTAAGAATTCTGGACGCAAACGCTCTCGGCATCGGCGAAGTAATCGCGCGCGGGCCAAACGTGATGGTCGGCTACTTCGAGAACGAAGACGCGACCAGGCGTACGCTCATCAATCGTTGGCTGCACACGGGCGACATCGGCAAGCTTGACGACGAAGGCAATCTCTATCTTGTCGGTCGCTCGAAAGAGATCATCATTGATACGAGCGGCAAGAATGTTTACCCCGACGAAGTCGAAGAGGCTTACGATACCTCGCTTTTCATCAAGGAACTGAGCGTCGTCGGCCTGCCCGATGGTTTGGGCGAAAAGGTCGCCTGCATGATCGTGCCCAAATACGAGCATGACACCAGCTTAACGCGCGAAGAGGTTCGCAAGCGCATTGACGAGCACTTCCGCGACGTTTCCTCAACGCTTCCCTTCTACAAGCGCGTCAAGGTTCATCATTTCTGGGACAAAGATTTGCCGCGCACGGCCACGCGCAAGGTCAAGCGCAGCGAGGTGCTCGACACGCTTCAGGTTCTGGAAGCGAGCGCAAAGGCGACCTCGCGCGTGGCCTCGCCTGATGAGAAAGAGGGCGACGCGACCTGGCTGATTAATATCGTCTCGGCAGTTTCCAGCCGCCCCCGTTCCGAAATCAGGCTCGATTCGCGCTTGAATGATCTGGGCTTCGACAGCCTGATGTACGTCGAGCTTGCCACAGCCATTGAGAACGCCGGAGGCGCGCTCAAATCTCCCAACACACTGACCGAGGTGCATGACCTGCGCGAGCTCGCCACCGTCGTGACGCGTCACGCTCCCGCCGCCGCGCGTAAAACCTCCGCTGAGACCCGCGCCGAGACAGAGCGCGAGGACGAGATTCATATTCCGGCTTTTGTCCGCGACGTGGGCAATCGCGGGCTGGATGCTTTGCAGCGCCTCTTCTACGACAAGTTTCTCCACACAAAATACGAAGGTCATGTGAACATTCCCGTTCACACCAACTTCATCGTCACGTCGAATCACACGTCGCATCTGGACATGGGCCTGGTCAAGATGGCGCTCGGGGATGCCGGAAAAGAGATGATCGCGCTCGCGGCGGCTGACTACTTTTTCGATAACAAGTACAAGCGCGCCTACATGGAGAATTTCACCAACACCGTTCCGATTGAGCGCAGCGGAAGTCTTCGCCAGTCGCTCCGCCACGCGCGCTCATTCCTTGACCGTGGTTACAACGCGCTGATTTTCCCCGAAGGCGGACGAAGCGTGACAGGCCAACTCCTGGAGTTCAAGCCCGTGATCGGCTATCTTGCGCTCGCCTGCCGTGTCGGCATCCTGCCGGTTTACGTTTACGGGACTTATGAGGCGATGCCCAAGGGCTCGACTCTCATCAGAAGCCGCGACATCGGCGCGCGCATTGGCCGCTACCTTTCAATCGAAGAACTGGAAGATTTAACGAAAGGCATGTCGCGCTCTGAAGCCTATCGTCTTATCGCCGCGCTCACACAGCATTCCGTCGAGAACCTGCGTGACGGCACGCGCCACGCCTTCGACGCCAGAGCTTTGCGTAAACGCTGGAAGGACGAACGCCGCGCAGCACGCAATAGCAACAACACCGAAGCAGATGAGCAGGCAACGGAAGTAACGGCAATTGGCGATTAAGACCAAGACGAATTGAGTGCGTTGCCAGCCCCGAAGGGGCGGAATAACAGTAGCCCATGGCGTGAGCCATGGGAATCAAGCTCAAATTAAATTCAAAGCCCCGGAGGGGCGACATCAATTATTCCGCCCCTCCGGGGCTTAAACAATGCTCCTGCCCCTTAACCCAGAGCTGACGCTCTGGGCTACTGATATACCGCCCCTCCGGGGCTGATTGAATCGCTGAATTTTTATGGCCTCTACAACGAAAACTAAAAAACGTGCTCCGCGCAAATCTTCCGCAAAGGCTGCGACGAAAGCTGTCACGAAGAAGAGTACGGCGATAGCCAGAAGGGCGCGAGCCGTGACGCTCATCACAGGTGGCACTGGCTTTCTAGGCTCCCATCTGGTGCGGCAGCTGGTGGAAGTGGGCGCGAAGAATTTACGCGTGTTGGCGACTTCCAATCCCGCATGGCTCGCGGAGTTGGGAGTTGAAACAGTCACAGGCTCGATCACGAAGGCGGAAGACGTAGCCCGCGCGGTTGAGAATGTGACGGAGATTTACCACCTCGCAGGGCGCGTCTCGCGCGACGAAGAGGATGCGCGTGAGATGTATTCCGTTCACGTTGACGGAACGCGCCTGCTGTGCGAGGCGGCGGTGCGGGCGGGCGTGAAAACAATCGTGATGGCTTCAACAAGCGGCACGATTGCGGTCAGAGAAAAGAATGAAAGCATCCCTGACGAAAAGGGAGCGCAGCCCGTTGACATCATCTCGCGCTGGCCTTACTACGCCAGCAAGCTCTATCAGGAGCGCGTCGCGCTCGAACGATTCAGCGGCGCGGGGCGTCGTCTGGTCATCCTCAACCCGAGCCTCCTGCTCGGCCCCGGCGACGAGCGTCTGAGTTCAACAAAAGTCGTGCTGGATTTTCTCGCGCGCAAGATCAACGCGACGCCACGGGGTGGCCTGAGCTTTGTTGACGTGCGCGATGTGGCGGCCACTCTCCGCGCGGCGATGAAAGACGGCAAAGCGGGCGAGCGTTATCTGTTGGGAAGCGCTAACTGGACGTTCGAGAAATTCTTTGGCCGACTTGAGCGGCTAACCGAGGTACGCGCCCCGCGCTTCTCTTTTCCGTCAAGGCTCGCGGTCGCAGGGTCACAGCTTATCCATGCCTTCTACAAACAATGGGACAAAGCCCCGCCGGTCGAACCCGCCGCCGTCGAGATGGCAGAATATTTCTGGTATCTGGATTCCTCGAAGGCCGAGCGCGAGTTGAATTTCTCGCCGCGCGACCCCGGCGAGACTTTGCTCGACACGGTTAAATATCTTCGTGAAAATTTCCTCGCAGGCATTTAGGCAAATGGCTGCGTGAACAAAAGTCTCGTCAGCCACACAAACTTAAAGACTCTGGAGGATTCAATGAAATTCTTCTATTCGTTTCTGCTGCTCCTGACACTCTCGCTTCCGCTCTCGGCACAGCAGACAGCCCCTTCGCTCACTACTCGACTCAATGAAATGAAGAAACTGGACTACATGGTCGGCCAGTGGAAGGGGACCGGCTGGATGGAGCGCGAGGGCGGGCGGGAGACTTTTGCCGGGACGGAGACGGTTCAGAAAAAGCTGAACGGCCTTGCCCTGCTCTTTGAAGGGAATTTCAAAAATAAAGAGGGAGTAGTCGCCCACGAAACTCTCGCCGTTCTCTCCTACGACGAGAAGACGAAGAGCTACAGCTTCCGCACCTATCTGGCTAACGGCGCAACCGGGGATTATGTCTTAAATTTAATCGAAGGCGGGTGGCAATGGAGTATTCAGTATCCGCAGGGCGGCGTCCGGTTCACCTTCAAGCTGACAGACAAAGGCGAGTGGTTCGAGATCGGCGAATTTTCTCAGGACGGAAAGAACTGGCGGAAGTTTCTTGAGATGAACCTGGTGAAACAGCGATAAGTGATGAGTGACAAGTGACAGGCTCTTAACTCATCACTCATCACTCATCACTTATCACTTATTTAAGGGCATCTGACGAGCAAGGCACGCGGTAAGATTTCAAACGTGGCGGGTAGGCGGCCCGGCAACTCTCCATCAATCTCAATCGCTACTTCCTCATCTTTCAGGGCAGGCCGTGCCGTGACGAGGCGCGCGTGGGCGTGGTGAACCTGCTCCATTTCAAGGTGCGTTCCCCTGTAGAGCTTATGCGCGTTGGCGAGAATCTTCAGCGCGCCGAGATCGCCGATGGCAATGACGTCCAATCGCCCGTCGTCCAGCAGGGCCATTGGCGCGACCTTCATCCCGCCGCCGAAATAGCGAGCGTTGGCGATGCACAGATTGCTCACCGTGAGCCTGCGTTCCGGTGCATCATCCAATCGCACGACGACGCTTTTTCCGGGCGAAGAGAGAGTTGACTTCACTGTCGCCGCGGCGAAAGAGAGCTTCCCATTAAGCCAACCTGGGCGTGCGCCGGTAAGCCCGCGCGAATCTTTCCCCTTCACACGTTCGATGATGTCCGTGCTCATGCCTAATGACGCGACTCCCAGAAAGTATCTCGACTCCTCTGCGTCTTCGTGATTGATGTAGGTGACACGCCCTACGTCCATGTGCCTTGTACGGCCAGCGCGAAGCAGGCGCGCGGCGTCTGCCGTGCGCGACGGAATATCCAGCGAGCGTCGGAAATCGCCGCCCGTGCCGCTCGGCAGAACACCTAACTCGACTTCATCACCGCAGCCTGCTTCCAGAATTCCGTTGGCGACCTCCGAGATAGTGCCGTCGCCACCACAGGCGATAATCAAGCGCCGTCCCTCTCTCGCTCCGCGCGCCGCCAGCACGCGCCCCTCGCCCTGCTTTTCAGTAAACGCACAGTTGAACGCCCCGAAATGCGCGGCCAAGTCACTCGCCATCGCAGGCCACGCCCCACGCGTCGAGTTACCGCCGGAAGCCGGATTGATAATGACAAGAGGCAAACGGGACATTGAAGTAGGACAGACATTCCTGTCTGTCATTGAGCGCGAAAGCGCGAATACTGTCTTAGCGAAAACTATCAGCGTGCTAGCGCACGCTTTGACAGGCCGAGAATGCCTGTCCTACTTGGCAAACATTGAGCGGTCTTTTTCGCCAAGCTCTGCGATCTTGGTCATGACGAAATCGGAAATCTCTTTGTAGGTCCGCACGTGATCTTTCTTGGCCAGAAATTCAGAGAGGTCGAGGGGCGGGCCGAAGTGTATGCGGACGGGTTCGCCCCCGTTCCAGTTGGCGTTGATCTGCCGCAGGACCTTGTTGCCGAGTCCAGCGATAAAGACAGGGATGACTTGCGGCGCGGCGTCCTTGATGAGCTTGCCGACACCGGGTTGGGCGCGCAGGTACGAGTAGGGATCAGAATTGAGATTGCGCCCGCCCTCCGGGTGAAAGCCAATGACGTGTGCTGCGCCGCTTCGACAAAGCTCCATCAGGCGGCGCATCGAATATTTATCGAAAGTGCGCTTCTCGTTCTGCCCGTAGATCGGCGGATACATAGACCACCACCCGGCCAGAAAGTTGACCAGCATGCCCACGAGCGAGTCGTAAAAGAACTTGGCGCGCACGGGAAAGAAGAGCTGCATTGGCCGCCTTGTGCGACGGAAGAGAACGCTTGAGACGGCGTACATATCGAAGAACGAGCGATGATTGGCGACGAGCAGGAGCGGGCGCTCCGCGCTTGCGGCCTCAAAATGTTCGAGGCCGTAGACCTTCATCAGATTGTAAGTCGCCAGATAAATCCAGAGCGAGCCGATGTGCCGTTGACACCACGTCCAGAAACGTTTCCAGCGCCCCTGATTCATCTCGTGCGCCTGAAGGAAGATGAAACGCTCCATCCTTGAGAGGACAGCGAGTTCCTCAGGCTTCGGATCAATTGATTGTTCTGAATCCGAACTCTCAGGCATCAGGTCAACTTCTGATGTTTGACTGACCACCTCAGACTTAGGACTGGTGACTTGAGACATCGGACTTTGCTTCTAATCAATCGAGAAATATTTCGCTTCTTCATGATGCACGATAATCGCGGAGGTTGATTGCTCCGGGTCGAGCTGAAATTCTTCTGTCAATTCCACATCAATGCGCGACGGGTCGAGCAGTTCAAACAGTTTCGTCTGATCTTCCAGACTCGGGCAAGCCGGATAACCGAAGCTAAAGCGCGAGCCTTGATACGACTGGTGAAAGAGCTTGCTCAATTCCTTATGGTCGCGCTCCGCTATCCCTAACTCTTCACGGATGCGCTTGTGCCAGAGTTCGGCGAGAGCTTCCGCTGATTCCACGCTCAGGCCGTGAAAGAAGAGGTAGTCGGTATAGTTGTCGGCCTTGAAAAGCTCCTGAGCATATTCACTCGCGCGTCGTCCCATCGTCACGAGATGAAAGGCCGCCACGTCCATGCGCCCTGAATCCTTTGAAGCGAAATAATCCGCCAGACACAAATGCTTCCCTTCCGGCTGGCGCGGGAAAGTGAAACGCATCCTTTCGGTCTGTTCATCATCGTGGTAGATGATGAGGTCGTTCCCCGAAGATTGCGCCGGGAAATATCCGTAGACGACACGCGGCGTAAGCAACTGCTCGCGCTTGGAACGTTCTTTCAACGCATCGTAAGTCGGGCGGACATGCTCCGCGACCAGCTTGCGATAATCGTCCGCGCTCCTTTTACCCTGCTTGAATTGCCACTGGCCTTTGAACAACGCCGTCTCATTGACAAACGCGAACACGTCGTCAAGCGAAATATCTTCGACGACGCGCGAGCCGTAGAAAGGAGCGCGCGGGATAGGCGCGTTTGGATTAACGTCGGAACGGTTCGTATGCGTCGTGTCGCCTGAAACTTTGGTGACTCCGCGTGGCCTCGTCGGTTGACGAATGCCGAGCTTGGCATCTTCGCCAACCAAGTCTTCTGTATCATCCGCGGGCTGTCCATCATCAACGCCTGCCGCTGCTCCGGCGGCTTTCGCGCCGTTGCCTGTTGCAACCGCTTCCCCTTTACCTCCGGTCAACGCATCCATCGTATGAAGGCCGTCGAAGGCATCTTTTGCATAGAAGAGTCGGCCTTTGTAAATCGATTTCAAATCATCTTCGACGTAACGGCGTGTGAGTGCCGCGCCGCCCAGGACCACAGGCACGTTGATAGCGCGTTCGTTCATCAACTCAAGATTGTCGCGCATGATGAGCGTGGATTTGACGAGCAGCCCGCTCATGCCGATGGCGTCCGCCTGGTGTTCCTCAGAGGCGCGCAGGATGTCGTCAATCGCCTGCTTGATGCCGAGGTTGACGACCTTGTAGCCGTTATTGGTCAGGATGATGTCAACCAGATTCTTGCCGATGTCATGCACGTCGCCTTTGACGGTCGCCAGCACCATCGTTCCCTTCGTCGTCGCCCCACCCTTCTTCTCCATGAACGGCTCAAGAAAGCGCACAGCCGTCTTCATCACTTCCGCCGATTGCAGGACGAAGGGCAACTGCATCTGCCCGCTGCCGAAGAGATCGCCCACCACTTTCATCCCGTCGAGCAGAATGTTGTTGACGATGTCGAGCGCAGAGTAATTTTCCAGAGCGAGCTTGAGATTATCTTCAAGGCCGAGCTTTTCGCCGTCAATGATGTGTCGCTTGAGGCGTTCCTCGACGGGCAGGTTGCCCATGTCCTTCTTCGTGGTCTTGGTGGAGACGCCCTCAAAGAGTTTCGTAAACTCTGTGAGCGGGTCATAGGTGCAGATGTCGCCGTCAAATGCGCGCCGGTCGTAGATCAGATCGAGCGCCACTTCGCGCTCGCGGTCCCCAATGCGGTTGAGCGGGAGGATCTTGCTGGCGTTGACAATCGCCGCGTCCAATCCAGCTTCGACCGCATCGTGCAGGAAGACGGAGTTGAGCGCGATGCGCGACGCAGGGTTCAAGCCGAACGAAACGTTCGAGACACCGAGGATAGTGAAACAACCGGGTAGCTCCGCCTTGATTCGCCGGATACCCTCGATGGTTTCCGCCGCGTTCCGCCTATCTTCTTCAATGCCTGTCGAAATCGGCAGCGCGAGCGGATCAAAGAAGATGTCGTGCGCCGGAATGCCGTACTTCTCTCTGGCCTGTTCATACGCGCGCTTCGCAATCTCAAATTTCCCTTCGGCTGTGCGAGCCATGCCCTGCTCGTCAATCGTACCGATGACGACGCTCGCGCCGTAGCGTTTGCATAGTTCCAGAACTTTAGCGAAGCGCGGCTCGCCGTCTTCGTAATTAGTCGAGTTCAGGATGCACTTGCCGCCCGCGTGCTCAAGCCCTGCTTCCATCTTCTGCCACTCGGTCGAATCGAACATGAGTGGGATTTTGACGTTCGTCACCAGCCGCGACGCAAGCTCGTGCATATCCTTCTCGCCGTCGCGTCCAACGAAGTCCACGTTGACATCCAGGACGTGCGCGCCTTCTCGCTCCTGCTCGCGCGCCAGAGAAACAAGGCCATCCCAATCTTCCGCGTTCAGGAGGTCGCGCATCTTTTTCGACCCTGAAGCGTTGACGCGCTCGCCGACAATCAGGAACGAGGCATCCTGAACATAAGGCTGCTGAAAATAGATAGACGAGGCAGATGGAATAAGCCGGGCGTTGCGCTCCTTTGGCGTCACTGCCTGCATCGCTTCGACCACTGCTTTCAAGTGCGAAGGCATCGTGCCGCAGCAGCCGCCGACGATGTTGACGCCGAAGTCTCTGGCGAAGTGGACGATCTGCTCTGTGAAGGTTTCGGGCGTCTCGTTGTAATGCTGCGCGCCGTCTTTGACTTCGGGCAGTCCTGCGTTTGGCAGCACAGAGACAGGCAGCGGAGCATTCTCGCAGAGATAGCGTATGCTTTCGGTCATGTGACGCGGCCCGGTGCCGCAGTTCATGCCAACGACATCAATCGGGAAAGGCTCAAGGGCGGTGAGTGCCGCGCCTATCTCCGTGCCGTTGAGCATCGTGCCGAAGATTTCGATAGTCACCTGAGCGATGACAGGGATGCGCCGCCTGGCTTGCTCGAATTGCTCGAAGATGGCGGAGAGCGCAGCTTTCGTCTGCAACAGGTCCTGACAGGTTTCGACGATGAAGAGATCAACGCCCCCTTCGAAAAGCCCTCGCACCTGTTCAGCGTAAGCGGCTTTGAGGTCTTTGAACGTGATGTGGCCGAGGGTGGGCAGTTTCGTTCCCGGCCCCATAGAGCCTGCGACCCAGCGCGGTTTCTCTTTGGTCGAATAGTCTGAGGCCACACGGCGGGCAAGCTCGGCGGCTTTGAAGTTCAACTCGTAGGCCAGATGCGCGATGTTGTATTCAGCTAAGACAATCCCTGTCGAGCCGAACGAATTTGTCTCGACCACATCACAGCCCACATCAAAAAATGCGGAGTGAACCTTTTCAATCGCTTCCGGCTTACTGATGAGCAGATATTCATTGCAGCCTTCAAGCTGCGCCCCGCCGAAATCGTCAGCCGTCAAGTCCTGCAACTGGATGTTCGTGCCCATCGCGCCATCGAAGACGACGATGCGATCTTTCAATGCATCAAGAAAATCACTCATCTGAGTTGTTGTTCATCCCTTCCGTTCTCAAGTCTTTCGCTTGCGCGCTCTTGCCCCAATCAAACTTGAAGCCCCGCGCTGAAACAACGCGGGGCTTTCCGTCTCAAAGCCTATTCGATTGGTCTTTACGGGAAAGACTCGCCGAGCTGTTTAGCAGTTTATTTTACGTGGCCGCAAGTTGCCTTAACTCACCACGTTTGTACAGGCAGGTATTGAAACATTCACCGTTTCTCATGTCAAGAGAGCGAAGGCAAAGGGCGGCGTGACTATTCGCCTCTGCCTCGCATCAGAGACAACGAGCTAGCTCTCCTGACCATCAGCGCTTGTCCGTAGATATTCGCTCCATGAGATAAACGCGCTGTCGAGCAGGGCCTTTATCATTCGCAGGCCAATTGAGAATCGCCTTCCACACATCCTTTGATTCGCGTTGCCAGCGAAAAGAGTTTCGGGCGCGCGCAATCGGCTCGAAGGTTATCGCCGTGTCTTCAAGTTGCGTGGCTACCCAGCGTGCGCCGTCACCCGCGTTGCCGAACGCTCCGTCCTTGAGTTCAAAACGGGTAACTTCAGTAACCTTGCTCAAAGTCTCGTCAGCTAAGCCCTCGACGACGAGAGTGGATTCGTCTTCAAAATGGTAGCGCTCGTAGAAAGGCTTCTCGACATCGCCCGTGCCCCGCCACGTTCCTTCTATCCAACGCAGCTTTGCCAGTTCACCGGGAGAGATGCGTTTCGGCTTCACCGCCTGCGTTGAGGTCTCTTGTGCGCTGGCACTGGTTTTCGTACTTATGAATAGATTGAAGCTGAAAAGCGAAACACCTGCGACGAATATTATTGCCAATACTTTGCTTCGGGATTTCGCTCGCATGGATTGAGTTCCCCTGACTCTCATTTCTACTCCTTTTGTAAATGTCTAATCTTGACCATCCCATAATAACCTATCCCTACCAACGTCAGCCCGAGGATGATGTGCAAGACATCATCCGCCCTAGTCCAGCGGAAATATTGTTCCGGGAAAAGATGAGTGTAGCTTGCAAGGGCTTGATAAAGATCAATCAACCCGAAGACGATATTGAACCCGATTATCCACTGCTCTCGTCTCACCAGCACAAGAGCGAGGCCAATGCTGCCGGAGATGATGTGAAAGATATTGTAGGGAGCAGCTCCGCTGGTCAGACTCTTGTCACCGGGCAGCAGAAATCCGGCGACGCCAGTGAGAATCAACACAGGCGCGAAGATCATCAAGGTTACATAGTTGAGACTCTTCTTTTGCTCGCTCATGATTATCCTCGGTCAATACCTCTCCAGCTTTAGATTTGATTAAGACACACCACGGCACCGACGAATAGCGACATACCGAACAATAGTGTAATGGGAGAGGCTGCGAGCAGCTTATTGCCCAGAAGGGTGCGGGGTCTAATCTTAATCTCACCCTGTACGACATAGAAACTCGATAGAGTCACAATCGCGCCGCACGCCATCACCGCAATGGCAAACTCGCGCGTCCCCTTGATGTAAGGCATGACTGGCAGCGGTGCAATCAATAATGAGACTGTGTAAACAAGGACGCGTTTCGCTCGACCGGACATCACAACCGAGTTCTTTCTTAGCTCAGCCCTCGTAAAGACATCGGGCAGCGCATAAGGCCGGGATTAAGCTACGCGGAGCGGCCATCATCAAAGCAGAAGGGTGTCACACAATGATGAAAGAGATGCTATCGAGGCGTCCGCGTTAAATGAGTTGTTAGGCTGCCCGTTAAGAGGACAGCGCCTTAAAGCCCTTGATTTTTTCTTGCTCTTTCGCCTTCATCATACAACGCTCGAATTCCTCACCTGAACCATTCAGAAAATCTCCGCAGAAATGCGCCAAGTCGTAACTGAGATGTCGAAATCCATCAAGAGGAGCATCCGAGAAACCCGGATACTGATTCCCGCCATTCTTGCCAAGCAACGCTCGTATATAAGATTCATGCGTGAGGGACAAAGAACCTATGTGATAAGTCACCAGCCCCAGAGAAAATCGAAAATGAATCTCCAATCTTCGATCTCCTCTAACATATTCACCGCGCGCAAAATCGCCACCGCTACTTTTGCCAGCAGCTCCTTGAATAAGAAAGAAGCCGTGCGGATTCATAACCTCGTCAAGAATCTTGCAGCCAGTGCGAAATGTTTCAAGCGTGTTCACAATTATCAAGTCTCCAAGGGCGATGTAGCATAACGCTGGAATTGGGTCCCATGAGGCGTGATAATAACACCCTGAAGAGTATTAGACGACACATTGCGGCTTAATCCCGCCTTGGCAACGTGGCTTCGCCGGGCATGACAAAACGTCAGCCCGACTGACAAAACTTCAGCCTGCCCTGTCAGACGAAGCCCTGCGCTGTTTCTGTCCAGCCGTATCGTTCCTTCGACCAACCTCTAACATTTCAGCATTTAACCCCTCAAAAGTAGCTCCGCATCCCACGCGGCACGCGCCTTGTTATGTCCGTGGGCGGCTAGGAGTGTTTTTCCGGCCAAAAGACTAGGGAACATAAGGACGGTAGCGGATGGCAAGCGTGATGATTTGCGATGACGACAAGGCTCTGGCGAATGAACTGCTCGTGGCTCTACGCACGGCGGGACATGAAGCCACGACGTGTCATCACACGATGGATGTTCTGCGCGAAGCCGCCGAGGGTCGTTTCGATCTCGTCGTCTTCGGATTGGACATGCCGGGTTTCGGCGGCTCACGAGCCATCGAAGCCATCAAAGAACTCGCGCCTCACGTGCCACTCATCGGACTGCACAAACGGCCTTCGGAGATTATGCGCTCCCCTGCACAGGCGCGCCTCGCGGCAATCCTTCCTCGTCCCGTTGCAATCAACACATTCATGTATGCCGTCGCCCGCGCGCTCGAAATCGGGATGCGCGTTCCCTCGGCTCAAACTTTCTAACACCTCGACACCTCAGCTCGCCCTGTTCAATCGGGGAAACTTTTAAGGAGAAGACAATGACAAAGTTAAAGAAAAATCTTCGCGTGCTTCCGCTCGCCGCTCTCTGCCTGATGGTTCTCGGCGGCGCGGCTGCGCTCGCGCAAAGACAGCTTAAGAGCGCCGCAGTTGGCCGCCCCGAAGTGAAAGTGATGCTTTCCGGCACAGTGCTGCGCGACCAGGATAAACTCCCGCTTGAAAAGGTTGAGAAAGTCAATCCGGGCGAGATTCTGGACTGGACCATCACTTCCGAGAACGGCGGCAACGCGCCCGCAATCTCGTACAAGACAGTAGGCCAGATTCCGAAAGGAACGACCTTTGTCGCGGGCAGCGCCACAGCCGACGGCTCAACCACAGTTGTCTACAGCATTGATAATGGTCAGACCTATTCAGTGCAGCCGATGATGGATGAGAAACAGCCGGACGGATCCGTTAAGAAAGTTGCCGCCCCTGTCTCTATGTACACGCAAGTCCGCTATGAGTGGGCTGATCCTCTCGCAGCCGACAGCAAGCTCTCCGCTGCCTACAAGGTCCGCGTGAAGTAGTAATCTTTTTTCTTCGCTAACCGCCCGGACCGCTGCGACCAGCAACCGACCCTCCCGGAGCCGTTTGCCCACCAACCCACATATTGAGGAATTGATGATGAGCAGAAACTATATCCCCTTGACTACACGCGTGCTGACGCGCCTGATCGTTGTTCTGGCGATCTGCTGCGCGATGGCCGCGCCCGCCCTGGCGCAAACCGATGGCGGCACAGATATTCAGAACACTGCCAGCGCGTCTTACTCCGACGGCAGTAACAACTATAACGTCGTCTCCAACACCGTCACGGTGAGAGTCTCGAACGTCGCCGGACTTTCGATCACTCCCGACGGCGGAGCATTTGGCTCGCAAGTCGTAGCCAGCCAGACCGGCGTTCTCTACAACTTCACCGTCACCAACACCGGCAACTTCTCCGACAGAGTGCAGTTTTTGGCGAGCGGCGCGAGCATCAGGCTCTCCGGCACCGCGTCGGCCACAATCACACGCGCCGTGCTTGATAACGGCAGCGGCGGCACTGCTAACCAGATTGACGGAACCGATACGGATATTCTCACCAACGCTGGCGTCGTCACTTCGCCGGTGATGGCGCGCAATACTTCGGTTCGCGTTTTAGTTGAAGTCAGCGTCGGCGCTGGCGCAACCGCCGGGCAGACCATCGTCGTCACGCTCGGTGATGCGGCGACCGATAGCCAGAATGCTGATTACAGCTTGAATGAAGTTCGCACGAGCCACCCGGTAGGCACTGTCGTCACCAATGGTGATGCCACTAACCACAACGTCGAAGCTCGTGGCGACATCACCGCGACCGTGCAATCGGACGCGCAGATTCAGCTCAGCTTAACCGCGCCAACCGGCCCTGTCCCGCTCGGCAGCAACATCACTTACCAGTGGCAGCTTTGCAACATCGGCTCGCGCGCTGCGAAATCCGTAACGCTCACCACTGTCAACGGTGGTGGCTCGAACCAGGGCGTCTTTATCTTCGCGCCTGTTCCGGCCAATACGGTGCTCGCCGCATCGCAGAGTTTCCCCGCTGGTGTCGGAGTTCTCTATTCAAGCTCCAGCACGGCGCTTAATCCGATCACGCAGATGACGTGGGAAACGGTCAGGCCAGCCACTGTCACGATGGTTGCCTTCAACGTCGCCACCCCGCTCAACGGCGGGACGCTCGGAGCATCTCCGACGTGCAGCCCGAACATTGACATGGCTGTCACGATCACGACGACGGACGCCACCAACGTGATTACCGAACAGGGTAACGCTTACGCGAACAACAGTCTTGACGTGTTGTTGCCCCCGGCGGTCTCGCCCTTGCGCACGACGACGCTTCTCCAGGCGGGCGGTGTGCTCAATGGCCCACAGGGTGCGCCCGGCGCTATCGGCACGACCATCAACGACGACTTCACGGATAAGAGCGTCAACGCGGCGGCTATCCTCAACGTCCCGGCCTATCCTGCCCCGGCAAATGTGACGGTGGCAATCGGCACGGCGACCTTTACCAATACCATCCAGAATACCGGTAATGCTAACGACACTTACACGCTGAGTGTGCCGAGCTATCCGGCTGGAGCGAATGTGACGATCATCGTCGGCGCAACCTCGACGCCGATGGTCGTTGCCGGCAGCCCGGTCGTGGGCGCAGCCCCGACAATCGCCGTCAATTACAACTCGACGGGGAATTATCAGGTTGTCGTCTCCCTGCCTGCGGGTCAGCCGGTGCTGACGGGTTTCGATACCGTCATCCGCGCAACCTCCGGCATTGACAACACGCAAGCCAACAATACGATTGATCGCCTCTTCACAGGCTTTATCAAACTTGAGAAGTCTGTGACGGTCGCCAACTCCGACCCCACCAAGGGCGGCCCGACCGATGCGGTTCCCGGCGCGGTGCTGACCTACAGCATCACGTACACCAACATCGCCACAGCAGTGGGCGGTGCGGGATGTGTGAAGCTGACGGCGAACAATCTGGTCATCACTGAGAACGGCACGGCGGGCGGAAACAACTGGGCGACCTATACCACCCAGAATGGAACTCCGACCGACTCTGGAACTGGTGTGATTAGTGTCAACGGCCCTGCGACCATTATTACGGATACGGTCGCATCAATCGCCGCAGGCGCACCGGCCCAGACGTTCTCGTTCCAACGCACGATCAACTAACCCGAAGCGTCCGGAGTTTTACGGCGCTGTCCTAGTCGAGCGGCGCGGTCGGTCTTAAAGGGGTAATTGCCCGCCCCTTTAAGACCAACCGCACCGCTTCCGCTAAAACGATGAAGAGCAGAATCCAGAAGACAGGAGCCAGGATAAAGATAATAACGGCTCCCAGCCTTTGATTCTGAGTTCTGGATTCTGAATTCTGCTCTTCGCTTCTTCTGCCCCGGCCCAGGTTCTCCATGATGCTGACCGTTGGTTTCAACAGAACAGTCGTCATTACAATCCTTCTGCTGGCAGTAGTCTGCGCCTCGACGTTGGGCGCTCTCGCACGCCCGGATGGAGGAGGAACACCCGCCTCCACCGTCATCGCCAACCACGCCGAAGCGACCTATGAAGACGATTCAGGCAACACCTTCTCGACCATCTCGCCCACCGTCTTCGTCACCATCAAGACCATCTCCTCGCTGACGGTCACGCCCGACGAAACTCAACCTTCCGCCAACGTCGGCCCACAGGAAACGCTCACACGCGTCTTTCGCATCTGCAACATGGGCAACACGCCCGACCTCTATACGATTACACGCGTCGAGGTCAACGCTCCGTCCCGCATCGCAAGTCTCTACTTCGACGTGGACGAGAGCGGTACAATCACCTCCACCGACACGCTTGTCACCCTCAACGAATCCCTCTCTCCGCGCGTTCAACCCGGCTTCTGTCTTAATGTGCTGGCCGTCCTTGAGACCAACGACGTTGCCCCGCAAAGCAACATCACCATTCGTCTCGCAGCGCGCTCAAACGTCGTGGCGGCAGTCAACGGGCGCGGCGAGGACGAAGGCACGATCATCAACACCGTCGGCAATGGCCCGCGCATGACTTCGCCCGATAGCGCGAGCCTTCCTCCGACAAAGCTCGTCAACGGCAATCCGACCGCCACAGTCAGCCCCGGCAACCCGTTCACCTACACGATAGCCTTCCGCAACAGCGGCGATACCACGGCGCGCAATGTTCTCGTCGGCGACGACCTTCCCGCAGAGATTGAATACGTTCCCTCAAGCCTGCGCCTCGAAGAGCGCACCCTGACGGATATTGAAGATGCTGACGAAGGAATGATTCGCAACCGTCGCCTCGAAGTTCGCCTGAGCGAGGTTGCTCCCCAAAGGGTCGTTCATATCTCGTTCGAGGCACGGCTGACCGGAAACGCGCCCGCAGGCGTCGGCGTCATCAACGGCGCGACGGTTTCCGGGCAGAACGTCACAGCCGTCTCCAGCACGACGGCTGTCGTCGTCATTGATCCTTTCGGCATAGTCTTTTCGGGTCGCGGCGGCGCTGCCGCTCCCGTCTCCGGCGCGCGCGTTGAGATTCTTCAGGATCAGGCGACCGCCGCGCTCTTACAGCTTCCGGCGGGGGCAGGTTTCACGCCGAACACAGATAACACGAATCCATTCCTGAGCGACGGGCAGGGACATTTCAGCTTCGCACTGCTACCTCAGCAGTTGGGCAGCCTGAATGCTCCCGCTCGTTACTTCATCAAGGTCTCCGCGCAGGGCTACATCACGCGGATGCTTGAGATCAACATCCGACCGAGCAGCGACGGTCTTTTCATCATGAGCGTCAGCGCGCTTGACGGGCAGCCCATCGCTCGCGCCGGAAGCTTCGAGCTGGTCAACGAACAGGTTGAGATAAACAATCTGGCGGCGGTTGCCTTCAACATTCCGATGTTCGAGCAGCGCGGGCTTGAGATTAATAAATCCGTTGACAGGCCGCGCGCTGAGATTGGCGACACGCTCACTTACAGAATCGAAATCAACAATCCGACCGCCGCGCCCATCACAAACGTCTCTGTCCGCGACCAACTGCCCGAATCCTTCCACTACGCTGAGGGAACGGCGCGACTCAACATCGGCAATGCGCTGGATAACCCGATTGAGCCGCAAGTGAGCGGAAACGTTTTGACGTTCCAGATAGGCGACCTCGCTCCCGGCAAGACCGCCAGAATCCTTTATCGCGTGCGCGTTGGCGCAAACGCGCGCGAAGGTCGTCAGGAGAATCTGGCGGCCGGCTCCGGCACGTTTTCTTCGGGCGAGCGCACCGAGACGCAGCCTGCCCGCGCCGTGGTTCAGGTCGGCGGCGGCGCGTTCTCTTCCCGGCAGATACTCATGGGTCGGGTCTTTGACGACGTGAATCGCAACGGCACGTTTGACGACGGCGACGAGCCTGTGGCGGGCATCCGGCTTTATCTCAACTCCGGCCAGTCCGTCATCACAGATTCGCAGGGACTCTACAACTTCCCCTCTCTCGGCGATGGCGCGCAGGTTATCTCGCTCGATCCCGTCAGTCTGCCGTCGGGCTACGCGCTGACGGACGGCGGGACGATAGCTGGACGTAGCTGGACGCGACTGCTTCGCACGCCGCTTGGCGGAGGCGCGCTGCTTCGTCAGAACTTCGCGCTCGTGCGCCCCGCAGGCGCGCTCCGAGCTTCAGCGCGAGCACTTGCAAACCCTGACAATAAAGACGGCAACGTCGCGCAATCATCAGGCTCTGTGGCGAGCGATGCTGTCAAGACTGCTAAGGAAACTCCTGCCGCGACGAACGGTACGTTGAGCGCTGGCGGTGCGCTCACGAATGCCGCGCAGCCAATTGCAGCCGGTAAGTATGAGATGGTTTCGACCGAAACGCTTGAGCCTGTCGCGCCCGGCGAAGTAAGAATTCTCTCTCCTGTGACCGGAGCAGTCGTTATGTCTCCGGCCTTGCAGGTGGATGCGCGCGTCGCTCTCAACTGGACAATCAAGCTCGAAGTCAACGGCTCGCAGATTTCGGATCAGAACATCGGCATGAGCCAGCTGGATCAGAAGAACAGCGTCTCCACGTTTTCATTCGTCGGCATTAGTTTGCGTCCCGGCTCAAACCGCGTCCGCGCGACTGCCGTCAGCGCCGAAGGCAAGCCCGGTAAGACCGAAGAGATCACGGTGATGGGACGCGGGCCTGTCCGTAGGCTTGAGCTTGTGCCCGAAGCAACCGAGGTGCAATCCGGCGGACGCAGCTTCGTCATGGTGCGCGTGCGGGCCTTCGACCAGTGGGACAATCCTGCGCTTGACGATCAGGTAGGGGTTAGCACTTCTGCGGGACAACTCATGCTCCCCGAAGACGTGGTGGGCGAAGTCAAACGCGAGAAGCCGCTCGATGCTCAAAAGCCCCTCTCGGCTCAATCAAGCGCCGAAGAGCAGGCGATAGCCAAACAGCTTAATCTGCCGCAGACTCAAGTGTTCGCCCAACTCGAAAACGGCGAGGCCATCTTAAAGCTCGTCGGCTCAGGCGCTCCCGGCAAAGCCGATCTGTTTGCGAAAGCCGGACAGGCTGAAGCTCGCGCAGAGGTTCGCATCACGCCGGAACTTCGGCCCACCATCATGGTCGGCCTCGCGGAAGTCTCCATCGGCAAGGCCGTGCCGGAAGTTGGGTTGCGCGGCGAAGAAGGAAACGTTCGCAGCCGTTTGAGCTTCTTCTATAATGGCCGCCTGCCGGGCGACAGTATGCTGACGCTCTCCTATGATTCGCAGCGCCCGATCAATCGCACGGCGGGGCGCGACCGCCTCTTCCAGCTAGACCCGCTCGACCGCGTCTATCCGCTCTTCGGCGATTCCTCGACCCGCTTTGAAGCGGCGCAGTCGAACTCGAAGCTCTACGCCCGCATAGACCGCAAACGCTCCTACGCGATGTTTGGCGACTACGATGCGGACATGAATGATCTGGCTTTGACCGGCTACTCGCGCAAGCTGACGGGCGTCAAAGTTCATCTCGAAAACGCTGGTGGAGATTTTGTGACCGTGACGGGCGCACGTCCCGACACAGCCTTTACACGCGACGTGTTTCCGGCAGGTTCCCTGAGCCTGATGCGGCTCTCGCACGCAGAGATTCTGCCCGGCTCTGAAACCGTCACGCTCGAAGTCCGCGACCGTCGCAATCCCGAAATCATCCTGAGCCGTGAGACGCTCTCTCGCTCCGTTGACTACAATCTGAATTCCATCAACGGCGAGCTGTTCCTGCTCCGCTACGTCTCGACCTTTGATTACGCGCTCAACCTCGTGCAGATCGTCGTCACCTACGAGCATCGCGCCGATAGCTTTTCGACTGCGGTTTACACAGGTCGCGCCAGAAAGAATTTCGCTAAGCTCGGACTGAAACTCGGCCTCTCGGCGGTCATGCAGCGCGAAGCAGACTTCGGCACTTTCTTTCTTGGCGGCATTGACGGCGAGCAGGACTTGCCGAATCGTGGAAAATTAAATTTCGCCTACGCGCGCAGCCAGGGCGAGTTCATGGGCACGGGCAACATCTTTTCATCCGTCTCGGACAATCACGACGGCGAGGCTTATCAAATCGAGTTGATGCAGCCGTTCAACTTCTACGAAGCAGTGGTGCGTGCTCGCTACTCGAAGGCTTCGGAAGGCTTCTTCAATCCATATGGTGCGACCGTCACGCCCGGCTCCCGCCGCAGCGAAGTCGCTTTCGAGTTCAAGCCGCGCCGGAAATCACTTTTCCGCTTCGGCTTCATGAACGAGCGCAATCACACGGGCTCTGTTGACAACTCGCGCAACACCTTTTCCGCCGGTTGGGATCAGATTGTCAATGAGCGCCTGCGTTTCCATTTAGGCTACGACCGCCGTCAATACACAGACAGCCTGGCAGACACTTCGATTAATTCGAGCCTCGTGACGGCGAGCGCAGAGATGAAGATCACGGAGAAACTGGAAGTCTCCGTCAAGCGCGAGCAAAACTTAGGCGACGCCGATCCGACCTATCCGAACCAGACGACGCTCGCGGCTAACTATCAGGTCAACAACTGGACGAAACTCTTTTTCACACAGCGCCTGGCTTCTGCGCCGATCATGCCTATCGGCGATGTGGCTCAAACAGGTTTTGCCTTCTCCGGCGCGCGCCGCGAAACCGCCATCGGCGTCGAATCGCGCTTCGGCAAATACACCGCCGTCACGGGTCGTTATCAACTTGAGAACGGCATCAACGGCACGGACAGCTTCGCCGTCATCGGCCTGCAAAATCGTCTGCCGGTTTCCAAAGAACTCTCGCTTGAACTGGGTTTTGAGCGCGGCTTCCATCTGGCGGGCCTGGGCGAGAGCTTCAACAGCGCCTCTCTTGGATTCGGCTGGCAGCCCCACGCGGATTTTCGTGCGAACGCGCGTTACGAGTTTCGTGACCGCGCAGGCTCGGGCCAACTGGTGGCAATCGGCGCGGCTGGACGAATCAACGAGGGCATCACCACCCTCGCCCGCTTCCAGTTTTCGCGCTCAGGCTTTGAAGGCCGCGATACCTCCGCCCTCGAAGGCATGATGGCGCTGGCGATTCGTCCTCTTAAATCCGACCGCGCCGGACTCCTCTTTAGCTACACTCATCGCTCGCTCACGCAGGACGGCGCAGGCGACACGGAAGCGACGAGCGACCGCATTGATTCCCTCGCCACGGACGGATATTTTCAGGCCACGAAAGACGTGGAGCTTTACGGTCGCTTCGCGCTTCGCTTCAACGCCAACAGCCAACCCGGGCTGCCGTTTGCCTCGACGCTGACTTACCTGACGCAGGGACGTGTGCAGTATCGCTTGACGTCGCGCTTAGACTGGGCCGGTGAAGCGCGCTTTCTCTTGCAGCCTTCCTCCGGCACATCCCGCTCCGTCTACGGAACAGAGCTGGGCCTCTGGGCAATGCCTGATCTGCGCTTAGGCGTCGGCTACAACTTCACAATGGCGGGCGAGCCAGATGGTGGCAATCTCGCTACGGGGCGTCGCGGCTTCTACTTTACAATCTCTTCCAAGCTCTCTAACCTCTTCAATCTCTTTGGCACGTCTTCCAGCGGGCTGGCCGGAACAGCACAGAAGAACAACTCTGAAGATACAGGACGGAAGGAGTGAGGCTCACGGCTGTGTCACAGCAACCTCTACACAGAAGAAGGGTGTGTCTACGAGCGGAAGCACACGCGGGATCGCGCGCGTGGCTGCTGGTGGCGCTCCTCTCTCTTCTGTGTGTGGCGCAGACCGTGCGCGCCGCTGACGATACAATCTACGGCGTCAACTTCAACACAACGCCCAACATCGTAACGATCAATCCTGCGACCGGAGTGGCGACGACTGTGGGCACACTCTCCTTCGGCTCTGCCGCAGCAGCAGTCGATCCCGTCACAGGTCGCATCTACTACACGGAGTACAACCCCGGTGGCACTTCCCTGGGGCGCGTGGCGTATTGGAATCCAACGACCGCAACGAATACGATCATCAACGCTGCGGGCTTCGGAACACAGATCCCGCGTCTGGCCTTCAACTCCGCCGGCACGCTCTATGGGATGGACGCGAACAACGTTCTCTATACGATCAACACCACCAACGGTCTATTCACCTCGTTGGGAACGGTCAGCGGCGTCACTCCCACCTCCGGCGGCGACCTGGCTTTTTCTCCGAACGGCACTCTCTACCTGCTCGCTGCCGGGACTCTCTACACGATTAGCCTCCCGTCGCTGTCGGCGACCACACTCTTCACCACCGGAATCTCCAATCCGACCGGCCTGACCTTTGCCAATAACAGCATTCTTTATGCTTCCGATCTGGCCTTAAACGCCAACATGTACACCATCAATTTGTCCACCGGGGTAACAGCACCAACCTCGTCGTTGGCGGGCACTTTGGTGGACGACCTGACGAGCTTTCCCAAATTCGCCGACCTCTCGATTACGAAAGCAGCCTCCAGTTCTTTCATCGTCGGCGCGACTGCCACCTATACGCTGACCGTCAGCAATGCTGGCCCGCAGAGCGCGGGCGCGAACATTATCGTCAGCGATACTCTGCCAGCCGGACTCACTTACAATTCCTACACAGCGCCGGGTTGGACATGCAGCGCCGCCGGACAGGTCGTGACCTGCACGCGCATAACTGCAATGAACGCTGGAACGAGTTCGCCGATCACGCTGACGGTTAATGTTTTGGCCGCAGCAGCGCCGAGCGTCAACAACACAGCGACAGTTGACAGCCCGACATTTGACCCCAGCACCGCAAACAACAGCAGCACTATCTCGACCGCCGTCACCGTCCCGCCGGATTTGAGAATCACCAAGACGCACACGGGCAACTTCACACAGGGGCAAGCAAACGCGACCTACACGCTCACCGTGACGAACAACGCGGGCGCAGGCCCGACCGTTGGCACAGTGACGGTGACGGACACCCTCCCGGCAGGTCTGACCTTCGTTTCCGGTACAGGCACGGGGTGGAACGCTTGCACCGCTGCGGGTCAGGTCGTGACCTGCACACGCAACACCGTGCTCAATGGGGGTGCCAGTTATCCCGCAATCACGTTGACCGTCAGCGTCTCCTCGACCGCGGCTGCGAGCGTCACCAACTCTGTGGCGGTCGCCGTCGGCGGGGAACTTGTCACCAACAACAACTCTGCCACAGACGTCACGGCCATCAACGGCGCTCCCGATCTGACCATAGCCAAGTCGCACACAGGCAACTTCACGCAGGGACAGAATAACGCGACCTACACCCTCATCGTCAGCAACATCGGCAGGGCTGCCAGTTCGGGCGCAGTGACGGTGACGGACACTTTACCGGCGGGTCTGACTTTCGTCTCCGGCACGGGCACAGGCTGGACAGCTTGTACCGCTGTGGGTCAGGTCGTCACCTGCACACGCAACACAGCGGTCGCCGCGCTCGGCAGTTTTCCTGCCATTACGTTGACAGTTAATGTCTCTGCCACCGCGCCCGCGAGCGTCACCAATAGCGTCACCGTTACCGGCGGCGGCCAGACCAACAACACCAACAACTCAGACACCGACGACACGACGATCAATCAACTCGCCGACCTGACCATCAATAAGTCTCATACAGGCAATTTCACGCAGGGGCAGAACGGGGCGACCTACACGCTCAATGTGACCAACTCAGGCAACGGCGCGACCACCGGTACAATCACCGTCACGGACACCTTACCGGCAGGTCTGACTTTCGTTTCCGGCACAGGCACGAGTTGGAACGCTTGCACGGCTGCTGGTCAGGTCGTCACCTGTACGCGCAACGTCGCATTGGCTGCGAGCGCAAGTTCGGCCATCACGCTCACCGTCAACGTCGCCGCGAACGCGCCAGCGAGCGTCACTAACACGGTTGCAGTCTCCGGTGGCGGAGAAATCATCACCAACAACAACTCGGACAGCGACCCGACGACCATTAACGGCCTGCCCGATCTCACGGTCGCGAAGTCGCACACAGGCAATTTCACACAGGGACAAAACGGCGCGACCTACACCATCACCGTCACCAACTCAGGCACAGGCGCGACGAGCGGCACGGTGACGGTGACAGACACTTTGCCCGCTGGCCTGACTTATGTTTCAAACACGGGCACGGGTTGGGGAACTTGCAGCGCGGTGGGTCAGGTCGTGACCTGCTCGCGTGGTGACGCGCTCGCCGCGTCGAGCAGTTATCCTGCGCTGACGTTGACGGTCAACGTCTCCGCGACTGCCGCATCGAGCGTCACCAACAACGTCAGCGTTTCGGGCGGTGGCGAGGCAAACGTGGGCAACAACTCTGACAGCGACCCGACCACGATTAATCAGGTTGCCGACCTGACCATAACTAAGTCGCATACTGGAAACTTCACGCAGGGACAGAACGGTGCGACCTACACCCTCACCGTGACCAATTCCGGCACCGGCTCAACCGCTGGCGTCGTGACGGTCACGGACACTTTGCCGACAGGTTTGACCTTCGCTTCCAATGGAGGCACAGGCTGGGGCGCTTGCAGCGCAGTCGGTCAGGTCGTCACCTGCTCACGCAACACCGTGCTCGCCCCCGGCGCGAGTTATCCTGCATTAACGATTAATGTCAACGTCGCTTCAAACGCGCCCTTCAGTGTGACCAACAGTGTGGTGGTTTCGGGCGGCGGGCAGGTCGTTACTTCAAACGATACGGCCACCGACCCGACGACCATCAACGGCGTGCCCGACCTGACGATTGCCAAAAGTCATACGGGCAACTTCACGCAGGGGCAAAATGGTGCAACCTACACCATCACCGTCACCAATTCGGGAACCGGCGCGACCAGCGGCGCGGTGACAGTCACGGATACTTTACCGGCAGGTCTGACTTTCGTCTCTGCCGCGCCCGCCGCTTGGGGGTGCAGCGCTGTTGGCCAGGTTGTCACCTGCTCGCGCTCGGACGCGCTCGCCGCTGCAAGCAGCTATCCGGCTATCACAATCACCGTCAACGTCTCTGCGACCGCGCCCGCGAGCGTGACCAACACGGCAGCAGTTTCGGGCGGCGGTGAAACGAATACAGGTAACAACTCTGCCAGCGATCCGACCACAATCAACCCGGTCGCCGACCTGACTATCAGTAAGTCGCACACGGGCAATTTCACGCGCGGCTCGACCGGCACGTACACCCTCACGGTGACAAACTCCGGCACAGGCGTGACCGCTGGCGTCGTGACCGTCACAGACACTTTACCGGCAGGTTTGACTTTCGTTTCCAACGGAGGCACAGGCTGGGGCGCTTGCAGCGCGGTGGGGCAGGTTGTCACTTGCACGCGCAATACCGTGCTCGGCGCAGGCGCGAGCTACCCGGCGCTCACCATCACCGTCAGCGTCGCGCAGAGCGCGGCGTCGAGCGTGACCAACAATGTGTCAGTCTCCGGCGGCGGGCAGGTCGTCACCACAAACGATACCGCCACCGATCCGACGACCATCGTCTCAAGCTCCGATTTGAGCCTGACCAAAGTAACCAACAACTCCGGCTCAGGCATCGGCACGAACGCCACCTTCACCGTCACGCTCACAAACACGGGTCCGTCGGATGCGACGGGCGTTGCGGTGCGTGACCAACTGCCTGCCGGATTGACATACATGTCTTCGACACCGAGCGTTGGCAGTTACAGCAGCGTGACGGGCATCTGGACAGTCGGCAACGTGGCAAGCGGGGCGGCTCCCGCCACATTGCAGATAGTCGCGCGCATTGACACGCTCGGCTCGATCACGAACACCGCGCAGGTGTCTGCATCAAACCAGCCCGACCCGGATTCGACGCCAAACAACAGCAACGCGGCGGAGGACGACCAGGCAAGTTCCAGCCTCTCCACGTCGCCGCCCAGCGTGGCGCTCTGCAAGACGGTTCAGGGGCAGCCCTGCCCGCCGGTGGCTGCGTTGAACATGCCGCCCGGCAGCGACATCACCTACGTGATTACGTTCACCAACAGCGGCGGCTCTTTCGCTTCCAGCTTTGTCATCACAGACCCGATTCCGGCGAACACTGACATCAAGGTCGGCTCCGAGAGCCACTCGTCGCCGCTGCCGACGGGACTGACGGGAGTGACGGTCGAATACTTTCACAGCCCGTCGAGCACATGGATTACCAATCCCGTGAGCGGCGGCGGTGGCGCACCCGCTGGCTACAACCGCGACATCACGTCCATCCGTTGGACTTTCAACGGCAATCTCAGCCAACTAGCTCCGAACAACACAGGCTTCGTTAGCTTCACCGTGCGAATCCGATGAAAAAGCTGAAGATGGAAATCAGGCGTCAACCGATGGGAGGAAAAGCCAGGCGCTTCCCTTCCGAACACTTGCTCCTGCTCTTCTTCTGGCTTCTGACTTCCGGGTTCTGCCTCCTGCTTTGCAACGACCTGGTAAACGCGCTCTGCCAGTCAGCAACTCCACACGGCTGACTAAGCGGACTTGCCGGGAATAGAATCAGGAAATAAAAACTGAGTCCCGTTAGGGACGATTGAAGAGAGGCTCGCTTCCTTTCAGTCGTCCCTGACGGGACTTTTTCAAACCGCTTCTTAAATCATCCTACCAGCCCGTTCGGTTGTCGCATTTCGCTCACGCGCAATCTTCCTGCAACAATTTTGTCACCCAATTGCAATCTCCGCTTGACATTTAATTTAAAACGATTAAGATACCCGCGCTCGAAAGTCGTGTTACCGAACGCCCTCCCTGACAGCGTTCAAAGCATCAAGCATACCTTTTATCTTCCACTGCATAAGCACAAGAGAGGTTGTATTGCTGCTAATCTTGATGGCGAAGAAGTGGATTGCCAGTTGAAGATAGGCAATCTCTAATTTCTTCCTTACCTGTATCCATCAACAGAAAAATTTATCAGGCAGGCTTCAGTTTGGAAGAGGTCTGCACGTCGCCTCCGTGTGCCCTCCCCTCCCCCAATAGAGCCGCACGGCGATAAATTCCCACAAACCGTTTAAGGAGAAAGAAACACTCATGAAAGCACCTCTCGCGAAGCAGCTAGCCGGAATGTTGGTAGCAGCGGCATTATTGCTTAATCTGATTGCCCCGTCGGTCGTCACCTCATTGCAGTCAGTTTCTTCCAGCGTCGCCAGCAAATCTCGCGCGGCATCTCAGACCGCCCGGCAGACCACTCAAGCCGCTGCTCACGAATCAACTCAACAAACAAAGGGGTTGTCGAGCGAGGCTTACGGCAAGCTGCCGATTAGCTTTGAGGTCAATCAAGGGCAGACTGACGAAGCGGTCAAGTTCCTGGCGCGCGGCAGTGGCTACGGACTGTTTCTGACGCCGACCGAGGCGGTGTTGTCTTTGCGCGAGCCTGCGCGAACTGCGGCCCCACATCAGCGTGCGGCCACAAAAACGCCCGCGAGGGGCGCTGTCCTACGGATGAAGTTGGTCGAATCGAACCCCGCCCCGGTTGTGGCTGGACTTGAGCAGTTGCCCGGCGGCAGCAATTACTTCATCGGAAGTGATCCTAAGAAGTGGCGCACTAATACTCCCGGCTATGCGAAAGTGAAATATGAAGAGGTCTATCCGGGCATTGATCTCGTCTACTACGGTAACCAGCAACAACTCGAATATGATTTCGTGCTTGCGCCCGGAGCGCACGCAGAGCAGATCAAGCTCAAGTTTGCGGGCGCTGAACGGATGCGTGTGGATGAGAGCGGCGCGCTCGTGCTGGACACGGCAGGCGGACAGGTGCGCCAGCATCAGCCCGTCTCCTATCAAACGTCCGCCGACGGGAGCCGCCAGATGGTCGCTTCCCGCTTCGTGCTGGACGAACGCCGCTCGCAGGTCGGCTTCGAGGTTGCGCCGTATGACACGAGCCGACCGCTGGTGATTGACCCGGCAGTGTCGCTCGTCTACGGTGCGCGGTTCGGCGGCAGCAATTCCGATTCGGCCACCGACTTGGCAGTGGATGCTGACGGGAACGCTTACGTCGTCGGTCACACTGGCTCGCTCGACTTTCCCACCACGGCGGGCGCGCTCGATACCACCGGTGATGACGTCTTCAGCGACATCTTCGTCTCGAAGCTGAGCGCCGACGGGACACAGCTTCTTTATTCCAGTTACATCGGCGGCAATCAACCCGACAGCGGCACGGGCATCGCGGTTGACGGCAGCGGCCACATCTACTTGTCCGGCTACACCAGCTCGACAGACTTCCCCAGCACGACGGGCGCGTATCAAGCTACGTTTACCGGCCCCATGAAAGCTTTTGTCTTGAAGCTCGACCCGACGCTCACAGGCGCAGCGCACCTTGCCTATTCGACGTTCCTCGGCGGCAGCTACCGCAACTACGCTATGGACATCGCGGTGGACGGCGCGGGGCGCATCTATGTTTCAGGCGAAACAGAGTCAACAGACTTCCCCACGCGCAACGCCTTTCAAAGCACCTATACTTATCCCTCGCCCTTCCACGCCGACGCCTTCTTCGCGCTGCTCAACCCGGCGGGCGCAGGCGATAGCGACTTGCTCTACTCCACTTACTTCGGCGGCAATGCATACGATTCCGGCTCGCGTGTGGCAATAGATGCCGCCGGTACCGCCTACGTCGGCGGCTATACGCACTCGACCAACACCCCCACGACGCCGGGAGCATTTCAGCCCACGCGTGCTTCGGGCGCATCCGGCACAAACATCTTCATCGCGAAATTCAACCCGGCTGCCGCGGGCGCAAGCTCACTGCTCTATTCAACCTATCTGGGCGGAAGCGCGGGCGACACTCTCAGTGATCTCAAGCTCGACGCAGCCGGAAACGTCTATGTCACGGGCGCAGCTTTCTCCACAGACTTCCCCGTGACGCCGAACGCCATCCAGTCTGTCAACAAAGGCGCGGTCATCAGCGGCGCAACCAAGACCGATGCCTTCGTCGCCAAGCTTAATCTCTTGGGCGCGGGCAGCAGCGACTTGGTCTACTCTACCTATCTGGGCGGCGACGTCACCGACAACGGCTCTGCCGTAGCGACTGATTCAACGGGCAACATCTATGTGCTCGGTTCGACCAGTTCGCCAGATTTCCCCGTCTCAGCCTGCGCCACGCAGGGCGCTTTCAGGGGCGTTCCCTTCATCGCCAAAATTGATCCGGCGTCGAGCGGCGCAGCCGGTCTACTCTATTCCTCTACTTTCAGCGGCAGCACCGGCCCGGACAATGGTACTTCCATGATTGTGGACGCAAACGGCTATGCCTACGTGGCGGGCGGCGCGTTCTCGATTGACTTCCCGGACACACCGGGCGCATATCACTCGACCACCACCGGCAGCAATCAACCTTTTGTCCTCAAGTTCGAGCAACTCACCTGCACGCCGTCTCCGACGCCAACTCCAACTCCTGAGCCAACACCGACGCCGACACCCGAGCCGACGCCAACTCCTGAACCGACGCCGACGCCAGCCTGCGAGACGCAGAACACAATCACGATGCTGCCCCCGCATTGCAGCGCCGGGCTAGTCCAGACGCCCACGCTCACCGGCGGCTTGTTCGAGAAGACCGAATCCACGCGCGGGAGCCATTCTTTCCATGCGATGATGAGCAAAGAGGTCATGCTCGGCGACGGCACAATCGAGTTCTACCTGCCGCAGGGTGGCACGGCTTACGTCGGTCTGACCGAGACAGAGCCGTGGTGCGGTTACGACTCTGTGGACTACCTGTTCCACGTTGACGCCAACTACAACGGCTATCCGGGCGGCCACGGGATATATCTCATCCGCGAGTACGACTCGCCCGGCACCAGCGTCAACGCTGGCGGCTTCAACAATAACCAGCCGCCTCCGGTTTTCCGCATCGAGCGCCACGGCGACACCGTCACCTACTTTGTCAACAACGGCCTTTATGCCACCAGCAACAAACACTCGACCGCGCCGCTCCATCTCTACGTCCTGCTCTATGCGCCGAACACGCAGGTCGAGGTCACGCAGTTCACAGCCGCAGGCGGCCTCAAGGTGCGAGGTAACGTGCCGCAGATGCAGCCGGTGTCGTGGCAGAATCCGATTAACGTCACCATTGACGGCAACGGCATTACCAAGACGAGTGGAGCCAACGAGGGATACGACGCGGGCGCGTCCTCCGTCCAGCAGATTACGGGCGACAACTCTTTCTATCGCTTCAGGCCCTCGCGCACTGAAGACAACATGCTCGTCGCGCTGGCGGCGAGTGATCCGAACGCGAGTTTCCCCGCATCGCAGATCGCGCTCTACTTCTCTTACGGCTCGCTCTATAGCTGGGTGACCGGCCTCGGCGGCGGCCTCGGCACGTTTGACGCCACGAGCGAGTTTGAACTGGCGGTTGATGACGGCGCGGTGCGTTATTATCGCAGAGACCCGGCCACCGGCGCGCGCACGCTCATCACCGGACACGGCAACAAGGTCAAGTTCCCGTTTCTCTTCGACACATCGCTACGCAACATGACGGCTGGCGTCCGCGATGTCGTCTTCGGCCAGTATCCTTACGTCTCGCCCTGCGAGCCTGAGCCGACGCCGACACCAACGCCAACACCGACGCCTGAGCCGACGCCCGACGAGGCCAACATGGCCGTCTTCGGCACAGTCAATCGCCGCCTCGTCCCTTCGGGCGAGCAAGTTACCTACACGGTCTTCGTCGCCAACAACGGCCCCGCGCCAGCTTCCAACGTCACGCTCGCGGGCCAAATGCCCGCAGGCGTCACTATCGCTTCAATCAATAACAACGACGGCTCCTGCACGAGCGCGCCCGACGGTGCGAGCTTCAACTGCTCGTTCCCAACAGCCGCTTACCTTGAGACGAAGATCATCAACGTGACGGCGAACGTCACGGGCGCGCCCTACACGAAGATGAACACAACGTTCACCGTTGATAGCGCAACGCCCGACCCCGTCGCCATCAACGACAGTAATGTCGCCGTCTTCTTCATCGCCGGACCGCCCGTGCCCACGCCGACGCCCGCGACGGGAGTAAATCCGCTCATCGCCTTCGAGACGCGGCGCGACGGCAACTCGGAAATCTACACGCGTCGCGCCGATGGCACAGGGCAGGCAAATCTAACCAACAGCCCGCAGGACGACCCGGCCCAGCACGGCGAGTACGAGTGGTCGCCCGACGGGACACGCATCGCCTTCACGCGCCACGTCAGCGAAGACGACAACAACACAGAGGTCTTCGTGATGAACGCCGACGGCAGCGGCCTCGTGCAACTCAGCTTCACGCCCAACGAACATGACGGCACACCCGCGTGGTCGCCCGACGGCACGCGCGTCGTCTTCACGGGTCGCAGTAATCTGGACTCGACCAGCGCAGTCTACGTCGCCTACGCCAACGGCGGCGGGCTGACGAGAATCAGTAATGGGCCGAGCGACATGGACGGCGCACCCACGACCGCCTGGTCGCCCGATGGACAGAAGATCGCCTTCTCGCGCGGCCATCTGACAGAACCCGGCTACGGTCCCGTCATCGGCAGCGACATTTACGTCGTCAACGCCGACGGCAGCGGCCTCGTGCAACTGAGCGGCGTCGCGGACATGATAGACAGCCAGCCAGCGTGGTCGCCCGACGGCACGCAGATAGCCTTCCTGCGCAACTCTGCAAACATGATTGATGTGGAATACGGCCCGGCTGACCTCTACGTGATGAACGCCGATGGCTCGAACCTCCGCAACCTGACCAACACGCCGGACGGCGGCGAAAGCAACTTCTCATGGTCGCCCGACTCCACGCGCATTGCCTACAGTCGTGGCGATCAGGGCGTCTTTGTCCTCAACGTGATGAACGTGGGCACGGGCGCGGTCATCGGGATAGATACTTCGTCCAACCGGGCCTCGACCCCGCGCTGGACGCCCGACGGCTCGAAGTTGACCTACTCCCGCGTGCTGACCGTGCAGAACTACAACGCGGCGATGGTCTACATCGCAAACGCTGACGGCACGAATCATCTGACCGTCGGCGCTGACGCGGAATACAATCAGGACCCGGACTGGTCGCCTGACGGCACGCGCATCGCGTTCTACAGTCGGCGCAACGGCGGCAGCATTGACATCATCAATGCCGACGGCACAGGCCGCGTTGACCTGACGAACGACCCGGCCTATTACGCTCACCCGAAATGGCGGCCCATCGAGCCGCCTCCGCCTCCACCGCCAACGGCTGAACTGATTACGTGGGGTGTCGCGAATCCGCACTACGTGCCCACAGGCGGGCAGGTCACTTACAGCTTCTATCTCTTTAATTTCGGCCCGCTCGCGGCAACTGACGCGACCTTCACAGGTCAATTCCCTGCGGGCGTGACGCTCGACGCAATCAACGATAATGGCGGCGGCTCTTGCTCAGGCACGCCCGGCAGCGCGAGCTTCACCTGCACATTCCCGACTTTCAATGTCTACGAGACTAAGATCATCAACGTGACTGCCACCTCGACGGTCGCGGGCGCGCCCTACACGCCGGTGACAACGAGTTTCACGCTCACCAGCGCCACACCCGAAACCAACACCAGTGACAATACCGGCGCAATTGATTTCCTCGTCGCCGCTCCGCCACTGCCACAACCTACGCCCGGTGCTGCCGACGAGGCGCAGCTCGCCTACATGAAGTCTGACCAGGGGACATCCGAGACGGACATCTTCCGGCAGCGCGCTGACGGGGCAGAGGTGCTGAACCTGACGAGCAATTCGGCTAATGAGGGCAGTTTCCTCTGGTCGCCTGATGGCAGCAAGATGGCTATCCTGCGTTACGACTACCCGAACCTCATCGCCTCGCTCGGCGTGATGAACGCCGACGGCTCTAACTTCACAGTGCTGACGAACGTGCCGGACGAGTACATAGACTATTACGTCTGGTCGCCCGACAGCAGCAAGCTCATCTTTAATTCGCGCTCCTACTCCGGCAACAACTCGACGCTCAGCGACATCTGTGTGATTAACGCAGACGGCACGGGTCGCGCCAATCTGACGGGTGGGAACGGCTACAACACTGATCCGAGGTGGTCGCCTGACGGCACGCGGATCAGTTACACACGCTCACAGTACAACGCCAATGATCCCGCGATTCATGAAATCTATCTGGCGAACGCCGATGGAACGAACCCGTTCAAGATCGCACACCCCGACGGCGTCAACGATTCCGGCGCGCGTTGGTCGCCAGGCGGCACGCGGCTGGTCTTCACACGCACCCTCACGGATAACCCCGCTCACCTCTATACGGTGCAGGCCGATGGCAGCAACTTGCAACAGTTGACCAACGACCCCGCCAGCAGCGACGACGCCCCGCAGTGGTCGCCCGACGGCAGCAAGCTCATCTTCAACAGCTATCGCCCGGATGGCTCGGCGCTTGAGGTCATCAACGCCGACGGTAGTGGCCGGATGGTCATCTTCAGCAACCAACCGGACGGCATGTTTTACAGCAACGGCAATGAGAAATGGTCGCCGGACAGCACGAAGGTGATGTATCAGACCTGCGACGGCGAGTGCCAGCGTGCGGGCATCTATGTCATCAATGCCGACGGCACGGGGCGGCATGAGTTGGGCGAAAACAGGGAGCAGAACTTTGCTGCTGACTGGTCGCCCAACGGCGCGCGTCTCGCCTTCACGTCCAACCGCAACGGTGTATCCCGCCTCAACATCATCAATGTTGACGGCACGGGACGCGTCGAACTACCCGGCCCTTCGGGCAACTACGGCGGGCCGAAGTGGCGACCTGCACCAATTGCGCCGCCCACGAACACCCCTGTGGGCACGAACGTCGCGGTGGCACAGAGCGGCGCGACGGTTACTTTCTCGAATGTGACGCAGGCCGGACAGACCACCGTCACGCCGATTGACCCGAACTCGCTTCAAGGGATACCGGGCGAGTACGTCATCAACGCCAACAGTCTCGCCTTCGAGATTACGACGACCGCCACCTACACGGGGCCGATCACCATCGGCTTCCAGGTGCCGGGCATTAACAACCCCGTCACCTTCAGCACGCTGCGGGTGCTGCACGGCGAGCCGCCGCCCGTCCCCAACTTCGTTGACCGGACGATTCTCGCGCCCGACTCCCCGACGCACACCTTCTCGACGCGCACCATCTACGCGCGCGTCACCTCGCTTAGCCCGTTCGTCATCGCCGAGCGTGTGCAGGGCGACACGACAAAGCCCGACATCCAGATAACGCGGCCAACGAACGCCGTTTATCTGCTCAATCAGGGCTTGACCAGTAGCTATAGTTGCACGGACACGGGAGGCTCAGGCGTGGCTACCTGCACGGGGACGGTGGCCAACGGTGCTGCCATCAATACCGCGTCGGTCGGCGCGAAAGTCTTTACGGTCAATGCGACGGACGTAGCGGGCAACTCCGCGACGAAGTCCGTCAACTACACGGTCTCTTACGGCGTCAAGACGCTTCACGATGTGACCAAGTTGAACAAGAGCGGAAGCACGGTTCAACTCGAACTCCAGCTTGTTAATGCCGCCAACCTGAATCTTTCTTCGGCCGGCATACTGGTCACGGCCATCAGCGTGACGCGCGTCTCTTCAAGCGCCAGCGGGGTAATAGAGGAGTATAACGACGACGATCCGGACTCGAACTTCACCTTCCAGAACGGGCACAATTCGTATCGCTTCAAGCTGAAGACGACGGGTTACGCCGCCGGAACGTACCTGCTGAGCTTCCGCGCCGGTAACGACCCGACCATCCACACGGTCGAGTTCCGCATCCGGCAGTAAAGCTCGCGTGCGGCTTCGGCCTTCACATGGCAGGTCTCGGTCACACAGACCGAGACCTGCTTTTTTCTTCGCGCGAGAGTGTTGTGACGCCCGCACATTAAGGCTGTGAAATGTTCTATGCTAGATTAACCGAAACTATATGGCGGACGATGATTCAAAGCGGCTGAGCGAGCTGACGGTCGGAGATGCCAAGCGCATCCTCGTTTACGGCGTAGCCCTGCTGCTCGCCATCGTTCTTTTCTTCATGCTCATCGGCAAGGTGCTGGTGGCGCTTTTGTTGGGAATCGTCGCAGGCGTCTATCTTCTGCCCGTACAGGAGTGGCTCGAAACGCACCTGCGCCGCCGCGCCGGAAGCGCGCTCGTCACCATCGCGCTCATCGTCATTCCGCTGGTCGCGCTCACGTCTTACTCATGGCACGAGCTTTCCAACTACTCGACTCGCTTCTTCGAGCGGCGCGACGAAATCATCAATTCCATCAGCGATTCGTTGGCGCAACACCTGCCCGTCGAGCGCGAAGGCGCGCGCGCCAGTCTCCAATCGGCGGTGACGGAAGGTCTGACCCGCTCGGCGGAAATCATCAAAGGACTGCGCGAACAGGCCGCGCTCCTGCTCGCTTCGCTCTCGCTCTTCTTCTTCACTATCTACTATGTCCTGACGCATCGCATCCGCATCGTCTCTTACATCAAGGTGCGTGTGCCCGGCGAGTATCTGCCGTTTTACGAGAAGCTCGCGGTCAACGTCGGCGGAGCTTTGCGCGGAGCTTTGCGCGCAGTCTTCATAGACCAATCGCTCAAGGCGCTCATCATCATCGTTCTCAATTTCATCTTCGGCGTGCCGCTGGCGGTCGTACTCGGATTGGTGACGTTTCTGTTAGGCTTCTTTCCGCTGCTCGGTGAATGGGCTGTCTACGTTCCCATCTCGGTTTATCTTTTCGTGTTCCACAACGACCCGGTCGCCGCCGGAATTTATCTCGCTATCGGCATCGCCATGACGCTCGGCTCGTCGCTTCTGCTCAGGCCCAAACTGGCGAGCGCGAGCGCGCAGCGTTTCAATTTCTACTGGATGCTAGTCGCCTTGGTGGCGGGCGTTTACGTCTTCGGCATCGCGGGCGTCGTGCTCGGCCCGGCCATCTTAGGCTTCGTCAAAGCGGTCGCAGACACCTTGTTTGGCGACGTGCGCTATGAAACCTCGCTGCTCAAGGAAGAGGTTCAGCAGCAGGCCGAAAACGAGGGCGTGAAGGCGCGAAGCGAAGCCGCCCGCGTCGCGGACTGAAAACTATTGACTCGCCGCCCGTCGCTCGGATATTGTCCAACTCTCCAAAAAGGGTCGGTACAGACTTAACGCTAGCGCGCCTCGCCTGTCTCAATTAACGGTTTTTGCGGTCTCGCTTGAAAGGTGGCTGTGATGGGCACAAAACCGATGGTTTTCCCGCTCGACGCTCATGGCTGCGTCTACGTTCTGCACAATGAAGCGGACGAACCCGTCTGCACCGGCTCGCGCGAGACCTGCTATCGCCTGCTCGAATTGATGCTGGAAGTAAAGAAGCGTGCGGATGAGACCGAACTGAAGATGATGGAGACAGCGGAACAGGTCGCTAAAGCAGCGACTGCATCCACGTCCGCTTAAAAACAATTAGACCGAGATTAACAGGATTTTCAGGATCAAGAACAGCAGATAAGTTAGCTTAACTTGCTGCTTCTTCTCTTATCCTGTCCATCTTGTCGATCCTGTCTATTCTTTTGCAGACGCTTTATGCTCTTAACCCGGCGGCCAATTTAATGAACGCCCACCGAGCACATGAACGTGCAGGTGAAAGACGGATTGGCCTGCGCCTGCGCCCGTGTTGATGACGGTGCGATAGCCGCTTTCGGAAAGCCCCTGCTCGTTGGCCACGCGCGCCGCCACGCGCAGCAGATGGCCGAGCAACGCTTCATCCTTCTGTGAGGCGTCGTCCAATGATTCCATGTGCTCGCGCGGGATGACGAGCACGTGGACAGGCGCTTGCGGGTTGATGTCCCGAAACGCGAGAGAGCGCTCATCCTGATAAATAGTGTCGGCGGGAGTCTCACCCGCAACGATGCTACAAAAGAGACAATCCATAAAGATAGTGTTAAGTGACCAGTGACGAGTGCCAAGTTAAAACCACGAGCGACGGAACAATAGCCTTTTTCTCGTCACTTGTCACTCGTCACTCGTCACCTGTCACTGCCCTCTGCAGCGGGCCTGTCACGGAATCTCTGATGCGCTCGATGTCCGCGCCGAGGGCGTTCAGCTTGTCTTCAATCTTCTCGTAGCCCCGATCAATGTGATAAACGCGGTCAATGAGGGTTTCGCCTGAAGCGGCTAACCCCGCGAGGACGAGCGAGGCGGAAGCGCGCAGGTCCGAAGCCTGAACACGCGCGCCCGTCAAAGGCGTCACTCCTTCAACCACAGCCGTGCTGCCTTCGATCTGGATGCGCGCGCCCATTCGCTGCATCTCCGAAGCGTGCATGAAGCGATTCTCAAAGATGGTCTCCGTAATCACGGAGCGCCCCTTGGCCTGCGTCATCAAAGCCATATACTGCGCCTGCATGTCTGTGGGGAAACGCGGGTGCGGCTCGGTCGTGACATCGCTTCCCGTCAAGCCCCCTTCGCAACCACGCACCCGCAGCGTGCTCTGGTTCAACTCTTCGATCTCAACTCCGACCTCGCGGAGTTTACTGATGACTATCGCCGAATGCTCCGGGCGGCAGCCCTTAATCTCCAACTCGCCATTCGTGATGGCGGCGGCGATCATAAACGTTCCCGTCTCGATGCGGTCGGGGATAATCGTATGCTCTGCGCCGCCGAGCGACTCCACGCCTTCGATCTCAATCTTCGAACTCCCTGCGCCGCGCACCCGCGCGCCCATCTTGTTCAAAAGCTCCGCGAGGTCCACAATCTCCGGCTCGCGCGCCGCGTTGTGCAGCACCGTCTTACCTTCGGCGAGCGATGCGGCCATCATCAGGTTTTCAGTTCCCGTCACCGTGACTTTATCGAAATGAACCTCACCGCCGCGCAAGCGGCCACGCGACGGCGCACGCGCCACAACATCGCCCGACTCAAGGCCGACTTCCGCGCCGAGATATTGAAAGCCCGCCAGATGCAGATCAATCGGGCGCGTGCCGATGGCGCACCCGCCCGGCAAAGAGACTCTTGCTTTACCGAAACGCGCGAGCAGCGGCCCTAAAGCGAGAACGGAGGCGCGCATGGTCTTGACCAATTCATAGGGCGCTTCAAAAAGCTCTACGTGGTCGGCTGTGATCTTGTGCGTGCGAAGCTCCGGCGTGAGCACGGTCGCGCCTATGTCTTCCAGCAAGCGGCGCTGCGTGATGATGTCGCGCGCGTAAGGCAGATTGTGCAGCGTGACGGTCTCAGCCGTCAGCAGGGCTGCGGCCATACACGGCAGCGCCGAATTCTTCGCGCCGCTGATCTGGACACGCCCGCGTAAGGGTCGCCCACCTGTGATCCGAAATTTATCCATAGACTGAAGAGATTAAATGAAAACAGGCAAAAGGTGAAAGGCAAAAGTGAAGACACGCGCTGGCTCTGAAGCGTAGGGGTTTGAAAGCGTGATGATAGCCGCAACATGCGATCTAACATGCTTCATGGTGGTATCATCACTCATCATGCAGCTTAGCCAGTAGTTGAGCGTATATTTGGTTAATTACGATGCAAAATTCTTACGACTATATCGCAGAGCAATGGCACTCCAGCTTTCGAGAGCAAACCTATGTCGAAAGAGTATTAGGTTACGTTGATAAAATTCTGGATGGTTTGCCGGTTGGAGCCAAAGTTCTTGATTTGGGTTGTGGCACTGGCAAGCCTATTGCCAGATACCTCGTTCAGAAAGATTTTCGTGTAGTTGGTGTTGACCAATCGAAGAAGATGCTTGAAATTGCTCAGCATGTAGTTCCCGAAGCGGAGTTAATTCATGCTGATATGGTTGAGGTAGAGTTGGCTGGTAAATTCGCGGCGGCTGTCGCCTGGGATTCTATTTTCCATATAGAACGGAAGCACCATTCAGCTATCTACCGTAAGCTCGCTAACTCCCTTGAGATTGGTGGAAGGTTATTATTGTCGGTTGGTGGCTCGGACGTGGAAGATACTACTTCCAATGATCCGGGTGTTGAAGGCTTTACTTCCGAAATGTTCGGACACACATTTTTCTACAGCGGGTACGAACCTAAAGTAGCGCGCAAGTTGTTAGAAGCTGAAGGTTTTGAAATAGAAGTTTGGGAAGTTGATGATCCATCTTCACGCGGACATATTGCCGCCATAGCCAGAAGGGTGGCGTAGGCTGTGCCCAGGTAGCATCCCTTATCATTATCTTTTCTTACAATGCTGCTTGAATGCTTCCGAGCGGGCGGTGAGTCAAGCCAAAGCGTCGGGCTGCTCGCGCGCCCCATCAGAATAGAGGAGATATTCATGCGAATTGCAATCTTCGGGACAGGCGGCGCGGGCGGTTACTTCGGCGCGCATCTGGCGCGTGCCGGAGAGGACGTGGTCTTCATTGCACGGGGAGAGCATTTGCGAGCAATCCGCGAGCAGGGTTTAAAGGTTGAAACAACGTCAGGCGAATTCATCGTTCGTGCAGAGGCGACTGACGACCCCACGCAAGTAGGCGCGGTTGACGCGGTGCTGGTCGGAGTCAAGACGTGGCAGGTACCGGAGGCTGCACGAAGGATGCTCCCGATGATTAGCCCGCAAACCTTCGTCGTGCCTTTGCAAAACGGCGTCGAATCGGCAGCGCAATTGGCGGCAGTCCTGGGCACACAGCATGTGCTGAACGGTTTGTGTGGAACGATTAGTCGTGTCACCGGGCCGGGGCACATTCTCAGTCTCGGTGAAACCAACTTCATCAAGTTCGGCGAGGTGGATGACCACAAAAGCGAGCGCGCCGGGCGGCTGCAACAGGCTTTCGAGCTCGCGGACGTGAAAGCGGAAGTGCCTTCGGACATCGAGGCAGCGGTGTGGGAGAAGTTCATCTTTGTCGCGCCGTATGGCGGAATCGGTGCGGTGAGTCGCATGACGGCAGGTGTCATCCGCTCCTTACCCGAAACTCGCCGGATGCTGGAAAGAGGCATGCAGGAAATATTGGAGGTCGCCCGCGCTCGCAAAATTTCTCTGCCAGAAACGATAGTTGATAAGTCTATGGGGTTGATGGACTCTCTGGCTCCGAGCGCCACCACATCGCTGCAAAGAAATATCTCTGACGGTAAGCCTTCAGAACTCGAAGCATGGAACGGCGCGGTTGTGCGTCTCGGTCGAGAGGTGGGCGTACCGACACCGCTGCATGAGTTCATTTATCACAGCCTGCTGCCGTCGGAGTTGCGCGCTCGCGGCGAAATACAAATTCCAGCGACGGCCTAAGCCCGACAAGTAATTCTGGCGAAGCGCGGGAGGTTTCCGTATGAGCGAACAATATAACTACGCGATCAACCTGGATACCAGACTCGGTTTTCTCAAGTTGATTGACGTGCCCGGCCTCATCGCCGCCTGTGATGACGAGTGGTACAACCAGACTCTTTGTCAGGTGAATGACTGCGTCGTGCGGCTCGGCATCATGCAGGGCGAGTTTCACTGGCACAAGCATGACAAGGAGGACGAATTCTTTTTCGTGCTCCAGGGAAAATTTCTGATTGACCTGGAAAATGAAACGATCACGCTCGGAGTTCATCAGGGCTACACCATTCCGCGAGGAGTCGTTCATCGAACCCGTGCGCCGGAGCGTGCGGTCATTCTGATGATGGAAGGAAGCACCGTGCAGCCCACTGGGGACAATTAAAGAGCTTCGGGGAGAGATTGTGACGAGAAAGCGCCCTTCCGTAATCAACACATTGTCGCGCTGCCTGTGGCTGCGGTGTCCGGTCTGCGGGCTATCGTCTATTGTTCAGCGTCCTTTCAAAATAAAACATCATTGCCCGTCATGCGAGGCGCTCTTCATGCGCGAGGCAGGATTCTTTGTCGGAGCTATTCTGGTCAACATCGTCACGACAGAGTTTGTGATTCTGGCAACCTACATCCTCTTTCTGGTGGTGCTGGGCTTCGCTTATCAGGTGGTTCTCCCGACCCTCTTCATCGCCGCGCTCCTGTTTCCCGTAGCTTTTTACCATCATAGCTGGAGCATCTGGCTTGGCTTCGACCATCTCGTGGAAGGACTGCCGAAAAACACAACCCGCTAACTTGCGGTTTTCGGATTGCGGAAGGCGGAGGGCTAAGACAAGCTCTCTGGTTTCTTCAATCCGCAACCCGAAATCCGCATTCCGCAATTCCATGTTTGTGATACTATGCCGCCTGCAACGAATCCCATTTTTGGTTTACGCAAGTTTTCCTCGCGCGGTTGAGTATGAATCAGCCCGGTATTTGACTTCGCGCTTATCCTGGCACTGGCTTCCCTCCACGAAAAGCCTTGTGACGAGTAGCGCGTATCAACTGCACTGAGCCGGACAAACAATCCTGAGACAGCTAATCTAAGGAATAAGAGTTATGAGCAATCACCTGATTGAAGTAATGAAAACAGGCCAGTCAATCTGGTATGACAACATTCGGCGCGCGATGCTGGGAACGGGCGATTTGAAAAAGAAGATTGACGAGGACGATTTGCGCGGAGTCACGTCGAATCCGACGATCTTTGAAAAAGCCATCACCGGCTCGACCGATTATGATGAGCAGATGCGCCTCCTTGTCCAGAAGGGTGCGAGCGTGAACGACATCTACGAGGCGCTGGTGCTTGACGACATCCGCGCCGCCGCAGACATCCTCAAGCCCGTTTATGACAAAACGGAGGCGCAGGACGGTTACATCAGTCTCGAAGTCAATCCGCGCCTCGCCTATGACACAAAGGGGACGATTGAAGAGGCCGAGCGTTTGTTCAAGCAATTGAATCGCCCGAACGTGATGATTAAGATTCCGGCGGCGCAGGAAGGCTTACCCGCCATCGAAGAGAGCATCTATCGCGGAATCAACATCAACGTCACAATGATCTTCTCGATTGAGAACTACGAACAGGTCGCAGAGGCTTTCATCAAGGGATTGGAGCGGCGCGAAGCGGAAGGCAAGACGGTTGACCATATCGCCTCGGTCGCCAGTTTCTTCGTCTCGCGCGTGGACACGGCCATTGACTCTGACCTCGAATATCGCGCGCGCCATGCGAAGACGCCCGAAGAGAAAGCCCAGCTTGAGGGTTTGTTGGGTTGCGCCGCAGTTGCCAATGCCAAACTGGCCTACCAGAAGTTTAAGGAAATCTTTCACGGTGAGCGGTTCGCTAAACTGAAGACGAAGGGGGCGCAGGTGCAGCGTTGCCTGTGGGCTTCGACCGGAACGAAGAACCCGAAATACTCGGACGTGCTTTACGTTGACAACCTCATCGGCCCGGAGACCGTCAACACTATTCCGCCGCAAACCTATACGGCTTTCCGCGATCACGGCGTAGTCGCCCTGACGCTCGAAGCGAACCTCGACGAAGCAAGCAACACTATCGAAAAGCTCGCTGAAGCAGGAATTGCCCTCAGCGAAGTCACGGACAAATTACAAAAGGACGGCTTGACCGCGTTCGTCGGCTCATTCGACACACTCATCGAATCCATAGAGGCCAAGCGCGATGCGCTCCGTTCCGGCATCCACGCGCGCCTCACCGCTTCGCTCGGTAAGTATGCGGACGCGGTGAACGCGGCCATCAAGGAAGCCGACAAGGGAGACGTGATGCGCCGCATCTGGCGCAAGGACGCCGCGCTCTGGAAAGAAGAGGAAGCTCACCAGAAGATCATCAAAAATTCGCTCGGCTGGCTGACCGTGCCCGACACGATGATCGGCGTCGAAGACGACCTCATCGCGTTTGCAGACCGCATTCGCGGCGCTAGAGAGTTTAAGCACGTTATGATCTGCGGCATGGGCGGCTCGTCTCTTTGCCCGGAAGTCTTCCGCCAGACGTTCGGTCATCAGGAGAACTACCCGGAGCTTCTCGTGCTCGATTCGACAGACCCTGACGCGCTCGTCAACTTCGCCGGGCAGATCAATCTCGAAAAGACTCTTTTCATCATCGCGTCGAAATCGGGGACGACGACCGAGCCGCTGGTCTTCTACAAATACTGGTACGATCAGGTGGGTAAAATTACAGAGAACCCCGGCGAATCTTTTGTCGCCATCACAGACCCCGGCACATTGATGGAACGGATGGCGACTGAAGACAAGTTCAAGCGCATCTTTCTCAATCCGCCGGACATCGGCGGGCGCTATTCCGCGCTCTCCAATTTCGGGATAGTTCCGGCGGCGCTGATGGGGATTGATATTAAGAAACTGCTAGACCGCGCAGAGCGCGTCGTGCATTCCTGCGCTTCGGTCGTGCCCGCAGCAGAGAATCCGGGCGCGAGGCTCGGAGCAATCCTCGGAGAATGTGCCAGGGCTGGGCGTGATAAGCTGACGATTGTCGCCGACCCGAAAATCAGCGCGCTCGGTTTATGGATCGAGCAGTTGGTTGCCGAAAGCACGGGCAAAGAAGGCAAAGGCATCGTGCCAATCGCGGGCGAGCGGTTAGGCTCGCCATCCGTTTACGGCGACGACCGTCTCTTCGTCTCAATCGCGGTGGGCAAGCCCGAAGGCGAGACGGAGGTGAAACTGAAGGCGCTCGAAGCCGCAGGCCACCCGGTCGTCTATCGCACGCTGACAGACCTGTACGATCTCGGCGAGGAATTTTTCCTCTGGGAGATTGCCACCGCTTTCGCGGGCTGGCGGCTCGGCATCAATCCTTTCGATCAACCGAACGTGCAGGAATCTAAGGACGCGACGAAGGAGCTTCTGGAAAAGTTCGAGCGCGAAGGCAAGCTCGAAGAGCAGCCAGTGGTTGCCACAAACGGCGGGCTGACGATTTACACATCTGAACAGAGACGAGCGCTTCTTCCATCCTCGTCCGTGACGGATGCCCTGCGGGCGCATTTGTCTGAGGTGAAGCCGAATGATTATATCGCCCTGCTCAATTACATCGAAGAGACGCCCGAACATGAAGCCGTGATTCAAGAGATTCGCAATCACCTGCGCGAGGCGACCCACTCAGCGACGACCACAGGCTACGGCCCGCGCTTTCTACATTCTACGGGTCAGCTTCACAAGGGCGGCGCAGACAACGGCGTCTTTCTACAACTCACCGCGCTGGACCTTGTTGATCTGGCCGTGCCCGGCCAGTCATACACCTTCAGCACCTTGAAACAGGCGCAGGCGCTGGGGGATTTTCACTCGCTCGCAACGCGCGGTCGCCGCGCCATTCGCGTTGATCTCGGCGTAGATGCTCTCTCAGGTCTCAAACGTCTGCAAGAACTGATTGCCGAAGTCGTCCCGCGTATAGAAACAAAGGGAACAATATGAGGAGCAGGAGTTGTGATGATGAAAAGTAAGTTTTTAATCGTGCTGTCGTTGCTGTTCGTTCTGAGCTTTGATGGGTTAGCTCTGGCAGAGAAGACGAACGGCGGCAATGGCGGCGCGGCGTTTAGTCCTGACGGAATCCCTGTGACAAACGCTCAGCGGCGCAGGAAGCGGCGACGGCGCTATAAAGCTCAACGCCCCGCACCTCCCACTGTGATAACGACGCCCAACGCGAGCGCAGCGCCGCCTGAGCCACAGCCAGCGCCCCCACCTCCTGCGCCAGTGCAGGAAGAAATGCCGGCAACTATGGCTGCGCCGCCAGCACCAGACCCGATGGACGCTCCCGGGCGTGGCAGACCGGCGAAGAAGGCGGGCGCGCCCAGAATCAAACCGCCGACTGTGAACATCAAGCCACCAACAGAATAGGGCTAAGTCCAGCAGAAAAAGAATAGACAGGATTAACAAGATGGACAGGATAAAGAAAAGTAACATCGAACTGCATTGCCTTATCTGATGTTCTTAATCTTGATAATCCTGTTAATCCTGTCTGATTCCTTCTAAGGAGAGAAAACATGGCAAGATTCAAAGACCCGAATTTCCTTGCAGCCGCCTTTTATCCTTACTTGCAACCGGGCGAGCAGCTCAGAAACATCGCTTTCGGCGTCAAGCAGCCGAACATGTTGGCGATGCTTCCTCTCTTCATCCTGGCGGTTTTGCCGGGAATCATCGCCACCACGTTGTTGACCAAAGAATATCTGGTCGCGTTGACCGACCGCCGCGTGATAGTGCTTCGTTTTAAGGGTAGCAAGATACAGGTTCAAGAGGTCTCTGAGTACGCGTTGCACAATCATGCTCCTGTGCAGGCTTCATCCGGCCCGGTCTTCGCGCATCTGAGGATCAATGACCCGGCCAGGCCGTTCGTCGCAAAGTTTCACCGCATGGGCATGGATGGTAACCGCGAGCAGACGATGGCGATTGCCGCCGCGCTTAGCCAGCCGCAATATCCGCAGCAATACCCGCCACAGCACCAGCAGCCGCAACCGCCTCAGCAGCAGCCACCGTATCAACAGCAGTATCCGGGACAGCCGCAATGAGCTATCAACCGCAATATCCGGCGTATCCACAACCGCCGCCACCTCCCGGCAGCCCTAACCCGCACGGCCCGGTGGTCTGCCCGTTTTGCGGTGGAACGACGAACACACAGCCTTGCATGTGGTGCGGGCGCGATACGACCGCCCCGCGGCGGCCATGCAAAAGGTGTTTGCGGATGGTTCCGACTTACGAGCCTGTGTGCTGGAACTGCGGCGCGAAGTTCAAAAGCGATCTGGGCTGGAAGATTCCCCTGATCATCCTGATCTTTGTGCTGGCCATCGCCCTCAGTATCCTGATTAGAAGTTTTTAGAAATAATTAACTATGCCGGAAGCCACACTGTTGGAAAACCCTTTGCGCGCGGGCATTCGTCTGGAGCGCACAGCCGAGCCGTGCATCGTCGTCATCTTCGGCGCGAGCGGTGATTTAACCAAGCGCAAGCTCTTGCCAGCGCTTTATCGTCTGGTGCAGGAGCGCCTGCTGCCTGCCGAGTTTGCCATCATCGGCCTTGCGCGCACGGAGATGTCGAGCGACGAGTTTCGCGCGCGAATGAAGGAGGCCATCGTAGAGTTTTCTGAAGCAAAGCGCGTGGATGAAGAAGTCTGGGACTCGTTTGCTCAGGGCTTGCACTACCTGACCGCCGACATCAACAACGCTGACGATTACGAGAAGCTCGCCGCTTTGCTCGCTCAAATAGACGGTGAGCGCGGAACGCAGGGCAATCGACTCTTCTATCTTTCGGTCGCGCCGAAATTCTATGCCGAAGCCGTCAAGCAACTCGGCGAGCATGGGCTGGTGAAGCCTCAAGGCAAAGGCTGGGTGCGAGTCATCGTCGAAAAGCCTTTCGGCACTGATCTCGAAAGCGCCAGAGAGTTGAACCGCGAGCTTCTAAAATATCTGGACGAGCAGCAGATTTATCGCATTGACCACTATCTCGGCAAAGAGACGGTCCAGAACCTGCTCGTCTTTCGCTTCGCCAACGGCATCTTCGAGCCGCTGTGGAATCGGCAGTACATAGACCATGTGCAACTGACGAACGCCGAGATGGTCGGAGTTGAAGGGCGCGGCGGCTACTACGATTCGGCGGGTGTCGTGCGCGACATGATTCAGAACCACGTCTTTCAGGTGCTCTCGCTCGTGGCGATGGAGCCGCCCGTCAATCTTCATTCGGAAGCCGTCCGCGACGAGAAGATCAAGGCGCTCAGGGCAGCGCGTGATTTCACGGTGGAGCGTGTGCGCGAAGAATGCGTGCGCGGGCAATACGGGCCCGGCTCAATCGCGGGCAAGCCTGTTCCCGGTTATCGTCAGGAGACGGAGGTCGCGCCAGACTCGGCGACTGAAACCTTCGCTATGCTCAAGATGTATTTTGACAACTGGCGGTGGGCGGGCGTTCCCTTCTACATCCGTTCGGGGAAACGTCTGCCGAAGCGCGTCACGGAGATTGCGATTCAATTCAAGGCCGCGCCGCTTTCCCTTTTCGGCGAAGAGATGGAACAGATGACGCCGAACCAGCTCATCATACGCATCCAGCCGGACGAAGGCATCACGCTTCGCTTCGCCGCGAAAGTGCCCGGACAGACCACAAACATCCGCGATGTCAACATGGACTTTCGCTACGGCGCATCCTTCGGTATCCAACTCGCGGAGGCTTACGAACGTCTCCTGCTCGATTGCATTCTCGGAGACTCCACGCTCTACGCGCGCAAGGACATGACCGAACGCGGCTGGGAAATCGTCATGCCGATCTTGGACGAATGGGCGGCGACGAAAGACAAGGTGGATTTCCCGAACTACGAAGCCGGAACGTGGGGGCCGAAAGAGTCTCACGATTTGATTGAGCGCAAGGGCAGGCGCTGGCGCAGACCGTAAAAGCAGTGATAGGTGATAAGAGAAACGCTCTTTCCTATTACCTATCACCCATCACCTATCACTTATTATTATGCTGACACAAGAGAGCACAGTTTCGGTCTCACCGGCAAAAGGGATTGATGTCGGGAAGATTGAGAAAGAGTTAGCGGCGATGTGGAAGCCGTCAGGCGAGGGCGAAGGTGTGAATGCCGAGTCGGGCGTCACCAGGGCGTGCGCTTTGAACCTGCTTGTTTATGCGACCGCGACCGATGACCGCGCACAGATTGACGACATGCTCAACGAAGTAAACGAGCAGCATCCGGGACGCACACTCATGCTGTTGGCTGACCGCGCGGCGACTGAGCCGAGACTTGAGGCTTACGTCTCGACTCGCTGCCGTCTTTTGGGCGGAAGCGGGAAGCAGGTCTGCGGTGAGCAGGTGACAATCGAAGCGGCGGGGGCGGCGATTGAGACGGTGGCAAGTGCCATTGCTCCCTTGCTTGTGCCGGACGTGCCAATCTTTCTCTGGTGGAAAGACATCCCGCATTATGAAGACAAGTTGTTTGGCCGAATGACCGCGATGTCCGACCGCGTCGTGCTCGATTCGTCGTGCTTCGATCATCCGCACGAAGACTTGCAGCGTCTTTCGCAGATCATCAAAGAGCATCCGCAGTTTATGACTGCGAGCGATTTGAACTGGGGACGACTGACCGCATGGCGCACTTTGATTGCCAGTTTCTGGGATGTGCCTGACTACCGTCCATATCTGGATAAAATTGATCGCGTGGCGGTGGAATACGACGCGCCGGATTTCGCGCCCCATCAGATTGCGCCGAAAGCTTTGCTCGTCACAGGTTGGCTCGCTTCCCGGCTCGGATGGAAAATTGAGGAAGCAAGCAGGCACGAAGAGAACAGCGCAACGAGCTTTCAGTTGCGCGCGAACGAACGCAAGATCAACGCTGAGCTGCGTGCGACCACGCGCACCGGACACGACGACGGGATGCTCGTCGCGCTCACGCTTTCCGTTGGAGATGCGAGCGCGGAATTTCATGTCGCCTTCAGCGATGACCGGAAGAAACTGGTGACTGAGGCGAGCATTGATGGCAAGCTGACAATCGGGCGCGTGTTGAGCTACGAAGAAAAGAGCGAGGGACAGCGTTTGAGTCGCGAGCTATCACTGCTCAAGCGCGATCAGGTCTACGAGCAGGCGCTCGATTCCGCAGCTCAGTTAATCGAGAGGATGAAGTAAGAATGGAGAAGAAATAGACCGAGATTAACAAGATTTAGCTCACAAGCCGGAACAAGGGAGCTTGAATCTTTTTCTTTTCATCCTGTCAATCCTGTTAACCCTGTCTAATTTCTTATCGGCTTTGTTACCGACTCTAAGTCTGCATGGAAACTCTTGAACAATCCCCGCAAGTTCTAATCTTCGACAATCCTGATGAAGTCGCTCAGGCCGCAGCGGCGCGTTTCGTTGAGCTTGGGCGAGAAGCGATTGCGGAGCGCGGGCGTTTCGCAGTTGCCCTCGCCGGTGGCTCGACTCCGAAGCGCGTTTACGAGTTGCTGGCAAGCGAAAGCTACCGAGAGCAGCTTGACTGGTCGAAGGTTCACATCTTTTTCGGCGATGAGCGATGCGTGCCGCCAGACGATGCCGCGAGCAATTACCGCATGGCGAACGAGGCGCTGCTCTCGCGCGTGAGCCTGCCGGCAAAGAACATTCATCGAATGAACGGAGTCGGCGATGCGGTTGCCAATGCCCGGCTGTATGAAGACGAGATACGTACATTTTTCAACGATGCCGCGTGGCCTCGCTTCGATTTTGTCCTGCTCGGCATGGGAGACGACGGGCATACCGCTTCGCTTTTCCCCGGCACGGAAGTTCTGTTTGAACGAGAGGCTTGGGTCGCGGGGCTATGGGTCGAGAAGCTCGGCGCATATCGCATCACGTTGACCGCGCCAGCCATCAATCACGCGCTGCACATTATCTTTCTGGTCACGGGCGAGAATAAAGCCGGGCGGTTGGCGGAGATTCTCAAAGACGAGCATGACCCTGCCGTGCGGCTGCCCGCTCAGTTGATTAAACCGCTTGACGGCTCGCTGGAGTGGCTTGTAGACAGGGCTGCCTCTACTCATCTCGGCAATCGGGGGGAAGATAAATGACCGAGCAGGAGTTTCAAGAGGTTGTCAGGTTTCTGGAAGAAACGCCCGGACATATTCGGCAACTTGCTGCTGAGATGGCGTTGCAGGATTTGAAATGGAAGCCGTCGGTGGACGAGTTCTCCGTCGTCGAGCAAGTCTGTCATCTTCGTGACCTGGAGAGAGAAGGCTACCATAAGCGAATCAAAAACCTGCTGACAGAGCCTCAACCCGTCCTACCTGATTTTGACGGCAGCCGCATCGCCCGGGAGCGGGATTATAATAATCAGGACTACGAGTCGGCCCTTCAGGAGTTTGCGCGTGAAAGAGCGGAGAATGTCCGGGTGATGAAAACGCTCTCGCCCGACCAGTTGAATCGAAGCGGCGTGTTGGAAGGTGTCGGCGCAATTACGTTAAAGAGATTGTTCCTGCTCATGCGTGAACACGATCAGTCGCACAGAGAAGAGTTGAATGACCTGCGCGAGCGAATAACTACAAAGTGAGCAACTGCGCTCAAGAGTAAGCCAATATGGGAGCAAGCGCTCAAGGAAATCATAGATAAGCGCCGGGAATCATCGAAGCGCCTTGACCCTATCGAAGCCATCGCATATTAAAACCCAGCCCCGGCAGGGGCGGCATAACAGTAGCCCAGAGCGTCAGCTCTGGGTTAAACATAAGAATATTAAGTAAGCCCCGGAGGGGCGGCGTAATATGTCGCCCCTCCGGGGCTTATTTATTTATTTGCTGCCTGTTCCCATGACTTACGTCATGGGCTACTGATATTCCGCCCCTAATGGGGCTGGCAACGTAAAGGGCTCTTATATCGAACTCACGTTGTGATAGTCTTTAGCCAGATGAGAACGGTCGGAAAGACAATGGAACAGGGCGGGGCGCTCGGCCACAGACTCTGGTGGCTTATCCTCGGGCGCGTCGCCGCCGCCGTGCTGCTCTTCGCGCTCTCTATCACTTTGTTTTCCCGCGAGCAGTCCGGTAATTCCGAGCGCAACTCACTTCTTATCTTCCTCGCTGTCATCGTCGTCTCGCTCATCTACGCCGTTGCGCTGCGCTTGAGCGAGCGTGTGCGACTGCAAGCCAGCATCCAGTTGTTCGTTGATGTCCTGATCGTGTCGTGGCTTGTCTGGGCGACGGGCGATGTCAGCTCGCCTTTTGCCGCGCTTTATATCGTCATCATCTCGGTCGCCAGTATTTTTCTGGGAGCGCGCGCGGCGCTCGTCGCTTCGGTCGGATGCGCCGCCATCTTCACGGGTCTCTCAATGGGCGTCGTCTCAGGTGTTATCCCAGCGCACGCCACACCCGTGACCGCGACCTCGACATTGAAAGTGATCCAGTCGGTTGGCCTCAACGACATAGCCTTTCTCTTCGTCGGCCTGCTGGCGGCGCGGCTCGCCCAGCGCCAATCGCACTACGACGTAAAGTTGACGGAAACAACGCAGACGCTCGCTAATTTGCGCGCGCTGCATGAGCGCATTGTCGAGTCAATTCGTTCGGGAGTCGTCACGACAGACTTGCAGGGGCGTATCTACATCTTTAATGCTGCGGCTGAAGAGATAACGGGCTACAAGGCTGATGATGTGCGCGGGCAGGGAGTCTCCATCTTTTTCGGCGACATCGAAGAGCGCACCCGCCAATCAATGAACGCGGTGGAGGCAGGGGAGACCAGCCCGCGCTTTGAAGCCGATTGCCTGACCGCCGACGGGCTGCGGTTGCGGCTGGGCTTCAGCATCTTTCCGCTCTTTGTGGAATCCGGCGAGACTACGGGTCTGGTCATCACCTTTCAGGACTTAACGCAGGTACGTGCGCTCGAAGATACCTCGCGGCGTCAGGATCGTCTCGCAGCCGTCGGGCGCGTCGCCGCGTCAATCGCACATGAGATTAGAAACCCTTTGGCCGCGATGCGCGGCTCAATTCAGGTGCTGCGCTCTGAAATGGACGGCAACTCTTCTCAGGCGGAATTGATGGAAATTATCCTGCGCGAATCCGACCGCCTCAATCGCATCATCACAGACTATCTGACGTATGCGCGCCCGCGTTCGCAGGCTCACGTTAGCGTTGACGTGCGCGAGTTGCTTCAGGAAACGTTCACGCTCCTGCGCCACAGCCCTGAGCTTCAGCCCGGACATAGTCTGGAAGAGGATTACCCGGATGAAGCGTTGAGCATGAACGCAGACGCCTCGCAGCTCAAGCAGGTCTTCTGGAACATTGCGCGCAATGCCTTGCAGGCGATGCCCGACGGAGGGACTTTGCACGTCGAGCTCAGGCATTCTGCCGGGAATCGTTTGCGAATCACATTTACGGACACCGGCGCTGGCATGTCGCCCGAACAGGTCGAGCAACTCTTCGAGCCGTTCTCTTCCAGAACCGGCGGCACAGGGCTTGGGCTTTCGATTGTCTATCAAATCATCCGCGATCACAGTGGTACAATCAACGTCCGCAGCCGCGAGGGACAAGGAACGACAATCAGTATTGAGTTGCCGGGAGACAGGAGTCAGGAATCAGAAGTCAGGAGACAACATGGATAGCGCGGCTGCGAAGAACTTTCAGGACTTGATCGTCTGGCAAAAGGCGCACCAGTTTGTCTTGTCTGTTTATCATTACAGTGATTATTTTCCTCAAAAAGAGGTGTATGGATTAATTTCTCAGTTCAGACGAGCGGCTTTTTCCATCCCCGCAAATATTGCTGAAGGGTTTGAGAAAAAGAGTAAGACCGATCAAGCTCGTTTGCTGAATATCGCACAAGGCTCTCTTGAAGAATGCCGTTACTATTTGATTTTGGCTAAAGACCTTGGTTATGGTGATAACCCTGAGTTGATGCCATTGCTTGAAGAAGTCAGCAAGTTGCTGGGGGAATATGTAGCAGTTGTTCCAACTCCCGATTCCTGACTTCTGTCTTCTGTCTTCTGATTTTCGCTATGTCTAAATTACTTATCGTTGATGACGAACAAGGGATGCGGCAGCTCCTGACAATCGTGTTCGGGCGCGAGGGGCATGAGGTGCGCGCGGCTGAGAACGGGCGGCGCGGGCTTGAATTGCTGCGCGAAGAAGCGGCTGACCTCATCGTCTCAGACGTGAGGATGCCCGACATGGGAGGCATAGAGCTTTTACGCGCAGCGCGCGAGTTGCTGCCGGAAGTTGCGGTGGTGATGATGACGGCTTTTGCGACCGTTGACACGGCGCGCGAAGCCTTTAAGCTCGGCGCAGACGATTTCATCACCAAGCCTTTCGACATTGACGAGTTGAAACTGATAGTCGCCAAAGCTCTCGAACGCCTCACGCTTAAGAAAGAGGTCGAGGCGCTCAAGATTGAGAAGGAAGCTCTCATCAAAGAGCAGCGCGAGCGTGGCAGCCTCGGCAACATCATCGGCCACTCCGAACGCATGCAGGCCGTCTACCAGATGATTGAAACCGTCGCCGAAGTGCAGTCAACCATCCTCATCACAGGCGAATCCGGGACGGGCAAAGAGCTGGTCGCGCGAGCCATTCATGATCTCAGCCCGCGCGCAGAGCGCCCATTTGTTTCAATCAACTGCGGCGCATTCACCGAAACCCTGCTCGAATCGGAACTCTTCGGCTACGTCAAGGGATCGTTCACGGGCGCGAACACCAACCGCAAAGGTCTCTTTGAAGCGGCGAATCGCGGGACAATCTTCCTGGACGAGATTGGCGAGATGTCGCCCGCGATGCAGGTCAAGCTCCTGCGCGTGCTGCAAGAGCGAAAGGTGCGTCCCGTCGGCGCACATGAAGAGCTTGACATTGACACGCGCGTCATCGCCGCCACGAACCGCGACCTCTCCGCGATGGTCAAAGACGGTCAGTTCCGCGAAGACCTCTTCTATCGCGTCTCTGTCATTCCCATCGAGCTTCCCCCTTTGCGCGAACGAACGGAAGACATCGTGGAATTAACAGAGCACTTCGTCAAAAAGTTCTGCGCGCAAACGGGTCGCCAGATTACCATCAGCGAAAAGGCTCTGCGCTTGCTCGAAATCTATTCCTGGCCCGGCAACGTCCGCGAGCTTGAACATACGATTGAGCGCGCCGTCGCGCTTGAGCGCACGGACACGATTCAGCCCGAACGCTTCCCCGAACAGATCACCAACTACAATCCTGCGCGCATCGCTTCCGCCTTCGCCCTGCCGGACGAAGGCATCAACATCGTGGCCTACCTGGATCAACTGGAAAAGACGTACATTTTGGAAGCACTGCGCCGGACAAACGGCAACCAGACTCGCGCCGCCGAACTCCTGCACCTCTCTGTTCGTAGCTTGCGCCACCTGCTGGACAAGCACAGCATTCGCAGCCTGACGGCGCAACTCCGCGACGACCGGCGACAGCAGGACTCCACACCGCGCCGCCGGGCGACCGATCCTGAGCCACGCCGCCGTGATGAAGATGAAGAGGCTTATGAAGCGGCTCCGTGACAAACCCGTAAACCACCATCACCTCAAGCTCATCCTCCTCACAATCAAATAAGCCTGCGCCGGGCTTGAGACACCGTTTCACCTTGATAACGCTCCGGGATGGTGGCGTGCGGAGCACGAGCGGCCTTCGTTCAGTTTGACGGATATGCGAAGCATATTGATTGACTGGCATACGCGTTGCTTAAATCAAGCTGCGGGCTGTTAAGCGTAGAACAGCAAACCTTTGGTTAATCAGGCGGACAATCTTTCACATGAAGGCTCAAACATCCTCTCAACGAGGATTCTCTCTCATCGAACTACTAATCGTCGTGGCGATTCTCGGCATCATCGCCGCTATCACGGTCACGTATCTGATGCAGGCTAAACAGGCGGCACGCGGCGCTTCCGCAGCTCACTCGATGCGCCTGATACATTCATGTGAAGCCTCTTATCGTTCATCGAGCGGTGAGTACGGCGATTTGACAGCCCTTTCCAACGAGAAATTTCTTAACGATCCCGACCTTCGCACCGGACGCAAGAGTGGATATAACTTCGCGGCCACACCAGACGCTGTCACGCCTTCCCAAAATTACGCAGCGGTAGCAGCACCCGACCATGACCCGACGAGTAGTTTACAGAACTACTTTGTAGACGGGACAGGAATCCTGCGCGTCAAGGGTGGCGCTCCGGCGGATGTCACCAGCGACCCTGTTAATTAAGTGGCTCTCTCTGGCTTGTCTCCGCCCCTTGATTTACCACCTCTCATTTGACGAAAACCGTCACCCGGCAACTACCAAGATTTGTCAGTTTGCCAGATTTACGCCTGTCAACCAGCCGGCCCGAGCGATATCCGCCATAAAAATTGTGGCAAATTTTCTTGCTACTCATGAAGCGACTATGGCACACGGCTTGTTAATGACCTTCACGACACATCGCGCACAGCGCGGCCTGCGAACCTGAGACGGAAGCCGATGGCGCGTGTTAAATAACTAAACCTTTAACCCCTTTCTAAGGAGCACTCGAAAAGAAATGCAAAAGACCAAAGGCCAAACCGGCTTCTCACTCATCGAACTCTTGATCGTCGTTGCGATCATCGGCATCATCGCCGCCATCGCCATCCCCAACCTCCTCGCTTCACGTCGTGCCGCTAACGAAGGCTCGGCTCAATCTTCACTCCGCACCGTCCACAGCGCCGAAGCCACCTTCCAGGCCACAGTCGGCAACGGTAACTTCGCCGGTATGTTGGCGGCCGATTCGGTCGCTCCTGTGACGAT
>CAWEPR010000008.1:0-46529 GCA_963811065.1 uncultured Acidobacteriota bacterium | reverse complement strand
ATGCAGTGCATAGACTGCGACGTTTGCCGTGATACCGCGCCGGACAATTTCACGCGCTCTGACGAGAACGGATTCTTTCGTTTACAAGCAACCCGAAACGGAAGAAGAGAGTGAGCTCTGTGAAGAAGCCCTCGCGGCTTGCCCCGTCGAAGCTATTGGCAACGACGGGTGAAAACATAAATTATTAGGACTTTAGATTCGTATTTTTATCAAGCCGTCTTCGATTATCACTTCGTAAGTTTCAACCCCACCGCTGTTGGTCAGGCACTCGCCCGTTCGGATGTCGAAGCGCCAGCCATGCCATTCGCACTCGACCGTGTGTTTGCAAAGACGGCCATCGGCGAGCGGCGCTCCCTTGTGCGGGCAGAAATTCTCTATCGCGTAAAACTCTCCCTCGATGTTGTAGAGCGCCAGCTCTGTCCCGTTTAAAAGCTCTACGGTTGCGCCCCGCCCGGGCGGCACATCTTCCACCCGACCGACGATGGCAATCTGGCCTTCACGTTTCGGCTTTCTGGAATTGCCGAATTTCGGATTGAAAGATTGCATGAAATGAATCCTAGCAAATGAGTGTTATGGATAGTGACATATGCGCGCAAGTTAAGCCGGACGGCTACGTTCTTTTAACTCGCTGGACACACAAGGGATTGCGTGCATCTCTCCCGGCGCAAGGGCGCATCAACACTAACAAGAGGGAGAACAGAGAAATGATGAAACGAGTTTCCATACTGGCGGGCGCATTTGTGCTCGCGGCACTCTTTACGGTTCAAGCTGCGGCCAAAGAAATCACTGTCCGCGGCCACTTAGGCCAGACGGTTGAAGCCGGCGGCTGGTTGATTATCGCGGAGACGGATGAGACTACCCATAAGTATCTCTTTGCTTAATGCGCGGTCTTTCCAGAGCGAAAGCTGGTTCCGTGCAGGCGCGCAAGTTGAGGCAACGGGCGAACCTAAGCCGGATACGATGACCATCTATCAGGAGGGAACTCCGTTTGAGGCGCGCACCCTGCAGCCTCCTCGGAAGTCAGACTAATGAGGCCGTGAGCGGCAAACGCCCCAGCCGCGTGGTCGTCTCCGGAGATGCTGTTGTGCAGGTGCAGCCCGATACGGCAATTCTTTTCATAGCGGTTGTCACGCAGAACAGGAATGCTCTCACTGCTCAGGCCGAGAACGCTGCTCAAAGCGATGCGGTGATTCGCGCTCTCAAAGCGGCGGCGGGCACGGGCGCGGAGATTAAAACCAGCGGCTATAGTTTGACGCCGCAGCGTGTTTATAAAGAGGGCCAGCCGCCGACGATTACGGGCTATGAGGCACGCAACACCGTGACAGTTACTTTAAACGACCTGACGCGCGTCGGCGCAGTTATTGACGCGGCCTCTCAGGCCGGGGCAAATAACGTGGACAGCGTTTCCTTTACGCTCAGAAAGGATCGTCCGGCGCGCAATGAAGCCCTCACGGAAGCCACGCGCACGGCCATCGCCAAAGCACAGGTGATCGCGCAGGCGCTCGGAGGCCGTGTCACGCGCATCGTAGAGGTTCAGGAAGGCGGCACAACTCCCCGCCCCATTTACAAATTCACGGGCGAAGAAAACATCCGCGCCGCTCAATCAACTCCCATCGAAGTCGGGACGCTCGACATCCGGTCGCAGGTTCAGCTCATCGCTGAGATTGAATGAAAGCTGACGATTGCTGATGGACGATAGACCATGACGCAAAGCCGCGTGTTCCATCGTCCATCGTCCATCCTATCGTGCAATCGTCTATCGTCCATCTTCTTTTAACTGGCAATCTCCGCCGAACCTTGTATAATCCGACCCACGTTCCCCTTTGCATTTTTATTGTCCGGGCAAGCAAGCACTCTCATTCTGTCATGGGGGCGTTCGCTCAAGTCGCCTTTGTCTGCCGGGACTTGAGGCGCAGGCGACTTTTAGATTAATCAGCAAACAGGGAGGCAGGAGTTCATGTCAAGAAATCGTTACGATAGAGACGACGACAGGGATTATTACGGCGGAGGCTCACGCGAGAGAAGCGGCGGGGGAAGTGAAGACCGCCTGGGTACAGACCGGAGCGTGGAAATTATGGTCGTGAAAGCGGCCCGCTCAACAGAGATTTCGGCCAGGATGATCCTTACGGCGCGCGACGCGGTGGCGGGGGCAGTGGCAGCGGAGGCGGACGTTATTACGGGCGCGACGATTACGGACGCGACCGCTACACTGAGCGCCCGGATAATCGCTATGATGAGCGGCGCTCCGGCGGCTATCCGAACACTGGCGAGGGACGCCGCAGTCGCCGCGATGATGACCGCGAAGACGATGGACGCGCATGGTTTGAGGAAGCCCGTGATTATGTCCGGGGCAGGCCGGAGGAGCGGGACGCGGGGCTTCGCGCTCGCACGTGCGTTGCCGCGACATCATGACGCGCGACGTGACGGTTGCCACGCGTGAGACGAGCCTGCAGGAAGTCGCCGCCATGATGCGCGACGAAGACACGGGCGTTATTCCCGTAGTCGAGCGCGCGGACGCGCAGGAGACGGAAACGGACGGCGGAAACGGTGGCAGCAATACGAGGACACAGGGCAATGGCCGTCTCGTCGGGCTTATTACAGACCGCGACATAGCGATCCGCGCGGTCGCCGAAGGAAAGGATACGCGCTCCGTTCGCGTCGAGGAAATAATGACGACGGACATTCATTCGGCGCAGCCTAACGACCGTGTGATTGACGCGATTCGGAAGATGGGCGACAAACAGGTGCGCCGCATTCCCGTCGTGGATAATGACGGAACCCTGCGCGGCATCATTTCGATGGCCGATGTCGCCCTGGAGACGGAAGAGGATCGCGAACTGGCCGACGCCCTCGAAGAGATTTCGAGCGGCGCATCCTTCTGGAGCAAAATCTTCGGGTAAAGCAGAAGTCAGAATCCAGAAGTCAGGAATCAGAATAAAAAGCTGAGGCCGCTCTCCTGCTGATTCTCTTTTCTCCTGACTTCTGTGTTCTGACTCCTGACTTCTGATTTTATGGCTGAATCGGTTGAACGATATTTTCGGATGTTGCCTGCCAAGCGTGTGCGTCCAGGCGGGCGCGTGTGGTCTCCCAACGCGGATGTCTATCGCACGCCGGACGGCTGGATTGTGAAAGTTGACCTGGCAGGCGTCACCGCCGCTGACCTCGAAATCGAAATTCAGGGCAGGACATTGACTATCTCCGGCTGCCGCCATGACACCTTTTTCGGGCAGGGCGTCAGTTATCACCAGCTTGAAATAACCTACAGTCGCTTTGAAAAGACGCTCCTTTTTCCTTGCTCCATCGAAGGCGCGTCTCTCTTGCGTGATTATCGTGACGGTCTACTGATCCTGCACCTGCGCGGGGAAGAGAATTGCGAAGGACTGGAGACAGAAGACAGCAGCCAGGAATCAGAATAAAAACAAAGCTGGTCGCAAGCCCTTATTCTTCTGACTCCTGACTACTGTTTTCTGAATTCTGCTTTTACTTATGAGCGAGAACATTCAAACACCACAGATGGCGGACGCTCCTCCTGAGGAGAGCGGGCAGCAGGGCGTGCAGGTACAGGGCCAACCCTTCGAGATTAGCGTCCTGCCTTTGCAACAGACGACGCTGTTCCCGGAAACGATTGTCCCGCTGTCGGTCGGGCGCACACGCTCGATGGCGGCGGTCGAAAGCGCTCTCTCGACGCCTGAGAAACTACTGGCCTGCATCAGTCTCAACAAGGAGAACGTGACGGGCGCCGACGCCACACCCGCAGACCTCTATAACGTGGGCACGCTCGTCATGATTAAGCGCATGATGCGCGACGAAGAGACGATGCAGCTCATCGTGCAGGGCACGGAGCGCATACGCGTGCTGGAATGGAAACAGGAGCAGCCATACTTACGCGCACGCGTGGAGATTCTCCCGGATTTAGTTGTTGAAGACCCGGAACAAGTTGAAGCCATCAAGCGCAACATGCAGGCGATGATTCAGCAAGCGCTGGCCATGTTGCCGCAGGTTCCACCCGAAGTGCGTATCGCCGTGACGGCGGCAGAAAACCCCGTCCGGCTGGCATACTTTCTCGCCTCCGTTCTTAATCTGGGTGTGGAGCAGGAGCAGAAGATGCTCGAAGCCGACACGGTGGACGAGCTTTTGCGCCTCGCGCATACCCTCCTGGCGCGCGAAGTCGAGATCATGGAGATACGCTCCAAGATTGCCAACGAAGCCCAGACAGAGATGAACAAAGCGCAGCGCGATTACATCCTGCGCCAGCAGTTGAAAGCGATTCAGAAAGAGCTGGGCGATGATGAGGGCGGCGAGCGCGCCGAAGCGGACATGATGCGTGAACGACTGGAAGCAGCAGACCTTCCAGACGAAGTTCGCAAGGAAGCTGAGCGCGAATTAAAGCGCATGGAGAAATTGCCGTCAGCCGCGCCCGATTATCACGTCATTCGCACGTATCTCGAATATGTTTTAGAGCTTCCCTGGAAGAAATCAACGGAAGACAAGCTGGACTTGAAGGAAGCGCGCCGCATTCTTGACGAAGACCATTACGGTCTGGAGGACATCAAGGAGCGCATCCTGGAATTTTTGGCCGTTATCAAGCTCAAGCCGGAAGCTAAAAGCCCCATTCTCTGTTTTGTCGGGCCCCCTGGTGTGGGCAAGACCAGCCTGGGACGCTCTATTGCCCGCGCCCTGGGGCGCGAGTTCGAGCGCTTCTCTCTGGGCGGCGTGCGCGACGAAGCGGAATTGCGCGGGCATCGCCGCACATACATCGGCGCGATGCCGGGGCGCATCATTCAATCCATCCGGCGTGCGGGCGTCAATAATCCCGTTATGATGCTAGACGAGATAGACAAGCTCGGCAACGATTACAGGGGCGATCCTTCGTCTGCCTTGTTGGAGATTTTAGACCCGCAGCAGAACTACTCTTTCCGGGATCACTATCTGGACTTGCCTTTCGATCTCTCGAAGGTCTTCTTTATCGCGACCGCAAATCAGCTAGGGCCAATCCCTGCGCCTTTGCGCGACCGCATGGAAGTTATACGGCTGGCGGGCTATTCGGATCAGGAGAAGCTGCACATCGCACGGCAATATCTAGTTCCGCGACAGATTCAGGAGAACGGTTTAAACGAGGACACGCTGACGATTACAGACGCGGCTCTTCAGTTCATTGCCGCTCGTTATACGCGCGAAGCGGGCGTGCGCCAGATGGAGCGAACCATCGGCAGCATCGTTCGCAAAGCGGCGCTGAAGATCGCGCAGGACGAAGCCGAGAGGCTGACGGTAGATGCGGCGGACATTAAAGAATACCTGGGCGCGCCGCGATTTTACCCGGAAGAGGCGCGCAAGGAATTGCCCGCAGGTGTGGCGACGGGCATGGCCTGGACGGAAATGGGCGGCGAGGTTCTCTTCATCGAAGCGACACTTTTACCGGGCGGCTCAGGCCTGACCATCACCGGACAACTGGGCGAAGTGATGCAGGAATCCGCACGTGCGGCTCGCTCCTTTCTCTGGGCGCACGCGGCAGAGTTCGGCATTGACCCGGAGATGTTCAAGAGCTATGGAGTTCACCTGCACGTTCCCGCCGGGGCGATTCCGAAAGACGGGCCGAGCGCAGGCGTGACCATCACCTCGGCTCTGGCCTCGCTGTATACGGGGCGGCGCGTCAGGCCGGATACGTCGATGACCGGCGAGATTACTTTGTCCGGGCTGGTCTTTCCTGTCGGCGGCATCAAGGAGAAGGTCATGTCGGCGCACCGCGCAGGCATCCGCCGCATCATTCTCCCGGCGCGCAACGAGGGCGACCTCGAAGACATTCCCGAAGACGTGCGGCGCGAACTTGAGATTATTCCCGTCTCACGCATCAACGAGGTCATCGATGCGGCGCTCGAAAAGCTCGTCGCTAATCCGCCGCCACCGCCTGCGCCGCTAGTAGATGGAACGCAGAGGCAATCAGAGCCAGAAGCGATGAGAGTCCGCGAGATCGAAAGATAAAAGATTCGGCAGCGCGCTTTATTGAATACGAGTCAAAAAAAAGCCCCGGGTTGCAAGTAGCAACCCGGGGCTTTTGGTTAGCGCTCACCCCCGGCTTTCCGAAGGTGAGTCGGACATAGGGTTAAAGGTTAGCTCGGGCCGAACCTGAGCCTGTACTCAAGCGAGTTCAGGAAGCCGTTGATGATGATGCGGTCGTCGTTGGTATGGTTGAAGATGTCAATCCAGACCAGGTACGACGCATCAGCACTACGTCTCAAGAACCCGAAGTAGTTCATGATGATGAACGCTTCGTTGACATATGCGATGTACAACTCGCCGCTCTCAATCAGTTGACGCAACACCTGTGCTCGCGTCAACGTGCCATTGGTCAGCCCCGCAATCCACCCTGCGCGACCCGGATGACCCGGCAATTGTACCGACAGCAACAGCTTGTCTACATAAGCGGTCGGATTACCGATGGTCGGGTCGTAGAGCGTCTTGAACTCGGTTCGGTTCATGAACTCCAGAATGTAGGCTTCCTTGTTAGCCTCCAAATCCGCTGGGCTCAGGAATCCGCTGAGTTTGGCCATGTCTGGGATGAACTCGTTGTAGTGCGCGATTCTCCCCAGCGTCTTGAAGGTGCGATAGACGAAGAATCCGCGATCCTGGAACTCTGGGCTTCTCACGAAGCCGCGAGCGACGGCGATGCGGTCACAATCTGTCGGAATCGCACAATGATTGAGAATGCCCAACCACGCGTTGACTGCGCCCGGTTCAGGCTCACGACCGAGGAAGTCGATGTAAAGCTGCCGGATGAAGAACGCATCGTTGTCGATGGGGTTCGGTGCCGGAGCCGTATCGTTATCAATGATCGTGATAGTCGCCGCGTTGATTCCAGCGATGTCCCCTCCCACTGCATTGGAGAGCGTCAGGGTGAAGACTTCAGGGCCATCCAGATACACATCGTCAACGATGGGAATATTGATGACCTTGGAGGTTTCTCCTGCGGCAAAGCGAAGCGTTCCGGCCACTGTTGCGTAATCGCAGCGCTCCGAGGCGTTGCCAGTGAATTGCGAGCAGAGGTTCAAGCCCGAAGTATCACTGGTCAGGTAGTCAACCCTGGCCGGTTGCGAGAGATCGCCAAGGCGGTTGACCGTGATGGTCGCTCGCAGGTCGCCCTCACCCACCGAGTAGGTCGAAGCACTCAAGCCTATCAGCGGCGTGTCGTCGCTGTTGATCGTGCCTTGTCCCTGATTATCGGTGATGGTGGCGTTCACAGCACCTGAGAGATTAACGAAGAAGGTCTCGTTAGCCTCGGCGTTAGTGTCGCCATTGACCAGCACGGTGATGGTCTTCGTCGTCTCGCCAGGCAGGAAGGTCAGCGCCGTGCTCGGTATCGCCGTGTAATCGCTCGGTGCTGTGGCCGTCCCGTTGGCGGTCTGGTAGTTGACCGTCGTCGTGGTGTGCGTCGGGCCCGTCAGAGTTACGGTGAAGACAAAGCTCGTCGTTGCACTATTGCCTTCATTCGTCGTGACATCATTGATTGAGAGCGTCGGCTGCGCGTCGTCATTGCTGATGACGCCGCGACCCGAACCGTCTGCAATCGTGCTGTTGGTCTGACCCGACAGGTTGACGAAGAAGTCCTCGTCAAACTCGTAGAAGAGGTCGCCGTTGACCTTAACGGTAACATTCTTCGTGGTCTCTCCGGGCAGGAAGGTGAGCGTGGTGCTCGCGATTGCCTGATAGTCGCTGTCGGCTACCGTGGCCGTACCGTCGGCAGTTGCGTAATTGACCGTGACAGTCTGGCCGCTCGCTGCCGAGAGCGAGACGGTAAAGACCGCATCAGCCGTTCCGCTGTTGCCTTCCGTGACTGTGACGTCATTGATGGAAAGCGACGGCGTCGGGTCGTCGTCCGTGATGGTCAGGACGGCGGTCGTTTGTGCGCCCAGAACAGCGCCGCCCGTCGGAGTGTCGAGCGCCAGGTTCAGCGTCTCGTCCACTTCGTCCAAAGAATCGCTGACGATTGGGATGCTGATGCTCTTCACGGTGTCGCCGTTATTGAACGTCAGTGTTCCAGATGTCGGGCCGGTGTAGTCGGCGGCGCTAGCCGTTCCATTGGTGATCGTGTAGTGGACGGTCACCGTGCCGCCGCTGCCACTCGTGCGGGTGACATCTATCGTGGCCGTGCCGACGTTCTCGTTGACCGTGTAGGTCGGCGCGCTGAACTGCAAGATGCCGGGCCGGCGGACGGTCGTCGTCGTCGTTCCGGTATTGTTGCCGCTCGTAAGATCGGTGGTCGTTGAAGCTGCCACCGCGTTGTTAGTGATGACGGTCAGGTCAGCCGTTGCCGGATTGACGTTGACCACGACCTCGAAGGTGGCCGTCTCGCCGCTTGCGACGCTCGCCTTCGAGAAGACGACGTTGCCCGTTCCACCACCGGCGGGCTGGCTTGAAATGCTCCAGCCGGGGCCGATTGTGATGACCGCCGAGACAAAGGTCGTGTTTGTGGGCACGGCATCTGTCACGGTGACGCTGCTGGCGGCGCTTGGGCCGTTGTTGGTAAAGCTGATCGTGTAGGTGATGTTGTTGCCGACCACCACAGGATCAGGCGTGTCTACCTTCGTCACTGCCAGATCAGCCTTCGCGTTGACCACCTGCGGAACTGGTAGCGCCCCAATGCTCGAAGCGAAGTTGGCATCACCGCTGTACTGAACAGTGATGGTGTGGCTACCCGCCGCGAGCGCAGTGGTCGTGCAAGTTGCCTGACCTGCGCCGTTGAGCGCGACATTCGTGCAGATCGGGTTCACTCCGTCGAAGAAGGTCACCGTCCCTGTCGGTATGCCAGACCCCGGCGCGTTGGCCGCATCCAGTTGCTGTAAACGTCACCGAGTCGGTGAAGAACGACGGGTTGAGCGAAGACGTGACTGTCGTCGTGGTCGTCTTACGGAAGTTGCCGAAGTCACGACCTGTCACATTGACGCCGCTGGCCGCCGTCACCGCATAAGTTCCAGGCGCGGCAGGTGCGGTCTGGAGATAGCCCGCAGGGACTATCTCGCGGACGATGTACTTGCCGGGGCCGACATTGGTGAACGAGTACTTCCCGTCCGCACCTGCGACGTTGGCCGTAGTCGTGGTGGCTTTCAGCGTATCGGGTGTGCCGCCGGAAAGTTCCAGCGTCCCGTTGCCGTTGACATCGTTGTAGAGTTCGATAGTGAATCCATTAAGACCCGGATCACTACCGCCGTTATCGTTGCCATTGCCGTTGAGGTCGTCGAACTTACGTCCACTGATGGTGATCAGTTGGAAGTTGCCGAAGTCTCTATTGGCGAAGGCTCCGCCGCCGGTTCCATTGACGGCATAGATGCCGGGTGCAGCCGGGGCAGTCTGCTGGTAGCCCGCTGGCAAGACCTCGCGGACGATGTACCTGCCCGGGGTGATGCCGCTGAAGGAGTAACGTCCATCCTGAGCGGAAATGTTAGCAGTGGTCGTCGTGGCTGCCAAGGTATCCGTGCCAGCTTCATACGTGCCGTTGCTGTTAACGTCGTTGTAGAGTTCGATGGTGACGCCGTTCAAGCCCGGATCAGCACCCGTCTCATCGTCGCCGTCGCCATTGTTATCCGTGTACTTGCGTCCACTGATGATGAGACTGTTGACCGTCGTCATTTCCGTGTCCGAGTTATTGCCGGAAACCAGATCGGTCGTGGTGGTTGAAATGCTCGCCGTGTTGCTGAGCACCGTATTGTGCGGAGTGCTTAGATCAACCTTCACTACGAGCGTAAAGACAGCAACCGCGCTGGCCGCCAGTGTCGGTCTCGTGGCGGTTATTGCGCCAGTTCCACCTGAAGCCGGTGTTGTAGGTGTCCAGCCTGCCGGTGCCGTGAATGACACGAAGGTCGTGTTAGTCGGGACCGACTCGGTCAACTGCACAGTCTGCGCGTCAGATGGACCGTTGTTGGTCACGGTGATGGTGTAGGTCAGGTTCTGGCCGATGCTCACCGGGTCAGGACTGTCGTCATTCGTCACCGAGAGGTCAGCCTTCGGATTGACCACCTGCGGGACTGGTAGCGCCCCGGTGCTGGTAGCGAACGAACTGTCGCCGCTATAGACAGCCGTGATCGTATGGCTGCCAGCCGCCAGCGTGGAGATCAGGCAGATTGCTTGGCCTGAGCCGTTCAGCGGTGCGTTGTCGCAGATCAGCGTCGCGCCGTCGAAGAAGTCCACCGTCCCCGTAGGTGTACCTGAACCCGGCGGGTTGGCAGAGACGGTCGCCGTAAAGGTCACCGGATCGGTGAAGAACGACGGGTTCAATGATGACGTGACTGTCGTCGTGGTGGTCATCCTGAAGTTGCCGAAGTCACGAGCTGTCACGTCCACACCGCTCGCTGCCGTGATGGCATAAGTGCCGGGCGCGGCGGGCGCGGTTTGTACATAGCCCGCCGGAACTACTTCGCGGACGATGAACTTGCCGGGGCCGACATTGGTGAACGAGTACTTCCCGTCCACAGCCGCGACGTTGGCCGTAGTCGTCGTGGCTTTCAACGTATCCGTTCCAGCCTCGTATGTCCCGTTGCTGTTGATATCGTTGTAGAGTTCGATGGTGACTCCATTAAGACCCGGATCACTACCGCCCTCGTCGTTGCCGTTGCCGTTGAGGTCGTCGAACTTACGACCCGATATCGTAAACAGTTGGAAGTTGCCGAAGTCCCGAGCGGTGAAGTTGCCGCCGCTGCCCGACCCATTGATGGCATAGATGCCTTCGGTGGACGGGTTGACCGGAGCCGGGGCTGTTTGCTGGTAGCCCGCTGGCAAGACCTCGCGGACGATGTACCTGCCCGGAACCTTGTTGTCGAACGAGTAGCGTCCATCCTGACCAAGGACGTTAGCGGTGGTCGTCGTGGCTGCCAGCGTATCCGTGCCAGCCTCATACGTGCCGTTGCTGTTGACGTCGTTGTAGAGTTCGATGGTGACGCCGTTCAAGCCCGGATCAGCACCCGTCTCATCGTCGCCGTCGCCGTTGTTATCCGTGTACTTGCGTCCACTGATATTGACTTCGTTGACGGTTTGAGTCGGCAGCGTGCCCGTGCTCGTGTTGAAGTTAGTGCTTCCGTTGTAATTGGCCGTGATGGTGTGCGCGCCTGCCGTGAGCGAAGAAATCTGGCAGGTCGCAACGCCTGAGCCGTTCAGCACTGCGTCGTCGCAGATGATGGTCGCTCCGTCGAGGAAGTCAACCGTGCCGGTCGGCGTTCCCGCTCCCGGCGCGACGGCAGCTACTGTAGCCGTAAACGTCACCTGCTCACCAATGACTGACGGGTTCGGTGAAGCCGTGACGGTCGTCGTGGTGTTGGCCTTGTTGACAGTCAGTTGGAATGTCCTGACGGTTGTCTGGCCGATGCTATCGGTCACAGTCACGGTGACTGTGTAAGCGCCAGCAGCGGCTGGCCCGGCGTTGGTGATTGAGACCACACCGGTTGTCTGGTTGACTGAGAGGCCGCCCGTAAAGCCCGGCGCTGCGACCCCGACGGTGAAGCCGGGTTTGTCGTCCGCAGGCGGGGCGGTCGGCGAAACGGTCGTGTTCTGGCCGAAGACGACCACTGTGTCCGAGTAAGTGCCGATGGTCGGCGGCGCGTCAAACGGTGTCGTGTCGGTCGAGGTGTTATTGCCTGTGTCCGCGTCCGCTCCGTTCGTGCCGTCGTCGGTGATGGTGGCCGTGTTGCTGATCTGAGTGGTGCCGCCCGGAACGGGGTTGTCCACCGTCACGGTAAACGTCACCGAGCCGCCTGCGCCGCCGCCAGCCAATGCTCCGACGGGGAAGGTGCAGGCGCTGCCCGCAGTAATTGCCGCGCAGCTCCATCCGGCTGTGCTTGCTCCCGCATTAAAGGTCGTGTTGGCGGGAACGGTTTCGTTAAGGACTACTCCGGTCGCGCCCTTGTTACCGATGTTCGCGTAGGTCAGCGTATAGGTAATGTTCTGTCCGGGCGTGCTGCCTGTATTGCCATCGCTCTTGCTGATGGACAGGTTGATAGCAGCGTTCAGAGATGTGATGACCGTGCTCGAATTGTTGACCGGGTTGCCGTCCACGCCGAACAAACCGTCGTCGGCGATGGACGCGGTGTTGCTGATAGCCGTTACACCGGCAGGCACAGGATTGACTACCGTCACGGCAAAGATCGCCGAGCCTCCGGCTCCTCCCGCCGGGATGTTGCCGACTGCCAGCGTACAGGTGTTGCCCGCACTCGTTCCTCCGGGGCAAGACCAGCTTGGGTTGCTTGCGCCCGCATTGAAGACGGTGTTGGCAGGAATGGTTTCGGTGATGACGGTGTTATTCGCATCACGTTTCCCGTTGGTGTTGTTGTAAGCGAGCGTGTAGGAAATCGTTCCGCCCGGTACTGCTACAACTGCGCCGTCCGTCTTGGTGATCTGCAAGTCGGGCTGCGAATCAACCGGCGTGACGGTCGGATTATTCGCGCCGCCGACGGTCGTGTCATCCGTCAGGACGGTGATCGTGCCGCCGTTGGGGTCGTCCGCCGTGATTGTGCCCTGATTGGAGACCTGTGGCGACGTGCCCGTGAAGGTGGCGGCAGTATTGACCGTCACCTGGAAGCTGATCGTCACGCTCTTGCCCGCAGGCAGCGTCCCGATGGTGGCGTTGACTGTCTCGCCGGACGGGGCTGCTGGCGCAGCAGGACTCAGGAATGAGTTGGCCGCTGGCTGCGCCTTGGCCTTCTTGCTGCTCGTCGCATGGCTGGTAAAGACCTGAGCAGCAGAACGGCTGCTCGGTGTCTGAGCCATCGGCTGTGCCATTGGCTGCGCCGCAGCCTTCTTCACTATTTCAGATGTCTTCGAGCGGAGAGCGACGGGTTGCGCGACCTTTTGAGTCGCGGGCTGCGTCACTTGAGCCGCGATGTTGTCATGATGCGTGATGGCTTCATCCCTGGAGATGAAGAGTTTTTCGGCAAGCGCGGCCTGCTCGCCCAGCTTGGTGGCGGGCTTGGCAGCTTCGTTCACACGCGCTGTCTCGAAGCGTCGGGTCTTCTCCTGTTTGTACATGCCCACCGGAGCGGTCGAGCAGTTGGAGAATCCGGCGGTGCCGGAGATGAGCAGGACGCGGTTCTCAGGCGAAGGCCGCCCGTCCGTGCTGGCGACGCTGCCCGGATTCAGACCGGCGACGTACTGCTCGACGCCGGGCGAAGAAGTTGCCGCCATGCCTTCGATGCCGAAGTCATGGGTGGTCGCGACGTTGCCTTCTTTGCGGAGGCCGATGCCGGAAGTCCCGTTGCTCGCGCCGCTCGTGTTGTTCTGGATGTCGGCGCAGACAGGGTTGTCAATGTCGCTTGCGCCGCCGCCCGCGTCAACGCGGATGCCCGGACGTGTGCCGCTCAAGGGAGCTGCCACCGTGTTGTTCTTAATCGTCACGTTCAGCGACGCCAGCCCTTCGCGCACTGCGGCCAGAATGCCGTTGCCGTCCGTCTGACTGACATTATTGCCGGTGATCGAAACGGTCAGTTGCGCGGTATTACCGATGCCTGTGACCTGACCTGCGCCGACGCTGATGCCAAGCGGCCCGCCGAAGGCTGCCTGGTGGTTGGCGACGATGACGTTGTTGGAGATGACAGAGGTCACATTCGTCACGCCTGTGGCGGAATGTGAAATGACGTTGCCGAGGATGTCCCTGATCGGGTTCGCCACTGTTCCGTTGCCGGAGATGTTGTAGTTGCCCTGACCACGGCCATTGACGTTCGCCTGAATAGCGAATGTCCCCATCTTATTGGCCGAGCTTGCGCCCTGAATCGTGTTGTTGGTGATGTTGATGATGTTGGTGGCGTGGCCAGCCGTGCCGTAAATTCCGGCGGGCGCACCTGCGGCGAGGTTGCCGTTGCCGCCAAAGGCGAGGATGCCCGCGCCTGCGGGGAAGTTCAGAATCGTGTTGCCGTTGAGCGTCGCCTTGGTGACGTTGGCGACGGTGGTCGCGCTGCCGTTGGCTATCAGCCGGATGCCGGAACCCAGCGAGGTCGCGGCTGACGTGGTGCTGGTAATCGAGTTGCCGGAGATGACCGCATCGCTGATCGTGCCGTTGTAGTTATTGATGTCCACGCCGTGATAGAGCGCGTTCGTCAGGGTGTTGTTGGTGATCGTCACCACGCCTGAGACGTTGTTCTCAGTTCCAGCCGGGACGGCGGCACTGATGTTAAGGGCGATGTTCGACTCGTCAGACGCCTCTACCGAGCCGTTATTGGAATTGAGGACTTTCCCGTTCTTGAAGGTGAAGTTTGTGACGGTCGTACCCTTGACGCCGCTTCCGGCGGTGGTGTCAACCTTCACGTTCGTGAACGACGGGCTGAGCGTGTTGGTCAGCGAGATGCCGAAGCTCGTCGTGTTCTGGATAGTACCGCCGGAGTCATTACCGCCAACGGACGCATTGTTGTCGCCGGAGACGATGAGACTGCCGCTCGCACCTGTGTTGTTCAGGATGATGCCGCTCGCGGGGTCGGCTGCTGCGGTGTTGTTGCCCGAAGAGATGCTCCTGAAGTTCAGACCGCTTGCGCCGATGGTCGTGTTGGCGACGTTCAAGCCCGTCACGCTCGTCGCGTTGATGGTGTTGTCTGGCGCAGTGCCGTTGGCGTTCGGGTCTGTGACGCTGACCGTGCCGCCGCCGGTGGCTGTGAAACCAGCGTTCGCTCCGTTGAGGGTCACGCCGCCGGTGAAGTTCATCGTCGTGCCGGTGTTGACGTCGAGGAAGATGCCCGAACCCGTGCTGTTAATCAGGCCGGAGAAGGTCACCGTGCCGCCCGTCTTATTCTGGATGTTGACGGCGCGGGAGGTAGAGTTGGTGATTGTGCCCGCGTAGCTGATGGTCGCGGTGTTGCCTGCGCCCGATACGTTGAAGGCATTGCCCGTGCTGCCTGAGAGCGCACCGGTTCCGAGATTAATCGTGCCGGTGGTTCTCACCAAGCTGACGTTATTGGTCGCGCTGCTGCTCGACGTAACGTTGATGAAGGTCGCGTTCACAGCAATCGTATTGGCCTGACCATCAAGGAAGAGAGCCTGGCCGGTTCGGGTGCTGGATGGCTCATTAATACTCACGTCGGCGATGTTCACCGTGCCGAAGTTTAAGCCTTGAATGCCAGCGCCCGCCGTGTTGCCGACGGTCAGACCGTTAACGGTATTGGTGCCGGCTGCGCCTGTGCTGTTGAGAGTGATGCCAGCGCCGGAACTGGTCGTGATCTTTGTGATCGTCGCATTCCCGGAGTTCATTGCCGGGAACGGCGCGCTGCCCGAAGGCGGATTAAGACCCGTCAGGGTTGACAGGCTCGAAGTCGAATCCTGACCAATCAATCTCTGGCCGTTCAAGAGCGTGACGGCATTGTTGTAAGCGGTGGCGCTCTCGTAGATGAAGATGTTGTCGTTCACCGCCGGGTTAAGGCTTCCGACGCCGCCGTTGTTTTCGGTGTTGAATGAACCGAGATCGCTATAGGGATTGGACAGGCGACCGCAGCCATTCACCCTCGTTGTACATGAGGGCGAAGTGTTGTTGATGAACCAGACCATCCCGGCAATCGGGACGGTGACGGTAGCAGTGGCGCTGCCGCCGCCGTTGGTGATTTCGTAGGTGAAGGTGTCATTTCCTTCGTAACCCGCAGGCGGATTGTAGGTGAATTTACCTATGTTTGCGCCGGAGACGATCATGACGACCGTTCCGCCCTGCGTGGTGGTGGTCGTGATGGTGTTGCTCACGACGGTGGTCTCTGCCTGTACCTTCGTGATGGTCACAGGGTCAGCGGCGGCATACAGGTCGTTGGTGACGACGCTATAGGGGATGTTCGCCGAGTTGATGTTGACGTTGCCGATGACCGTCTGCGGATAGGTGTCGGCGTTGGCAACGGGCGGAATCTTAAACGTGAAGACATAGTCGGCCAGCATGTTGTCGGGCGGATCCCCGGTGTCCGTATCCGAAATCTGGTTCGCTATGACCGTCACTGTGCAGATCGCACCGTTTGGCAGGTTGGCAGTCGGATTGAGCGTGTAGATGGTTTTGGCTACATTGTTGCTCAGCGCGTATGCCTGATTGCCGCTGCCCACCGGGCATTGAATGGTGAAGGAACTGGTTGTCGCGTCAACCGCCTCGCTGAAGGTGATGTCTATGTTCGTGGTTACCGCCACGCCGGTCGCATTGTCGGCAGGCGTCGTCGCCGTCACCGATGGCGGAGAATCAACGGTGAAGGTAAAGACAAAATTAGCCACCATGTTGTCGGGCGGATCATTGGCGTCGTTGTCTGTCACCTGTGTGGCCACGACCGTCACCGTACAGGTTACTCCGAATGGCAGGTCTGCGTTCGGGTTAAGCGTGAAACTGCTGGCCGGGCCGGGAACCGCCGGGGTAAGCGTGAACGCGATAGGCGTCCCCGCCGGGCATTCGAGCGTGAAAGCTGAAGCCGTGACGTTCACAGACTCACTGAAGTTGACGATGATGTTAGCGTTCGCCGCAACGTTCGTTGCTCCGTTGACCGGCGACGTGGTGGTCACACTCGGAGCAGAGTCAATGGTGAAACTGAAGACATAGTTAGCCAACATCTGGTCAGGCGGGTCGGCGGGGTCGGTGTCTGTCACCTGATTGGCGACGACCGTTACTGTACAGGTGACGCCGCCCGGAAGAGTTACAGTCGGGTCGAGCGTGAAGCTGTTGGATGCACCCGGAGCCACAGGCGTGAGCGTGTACGTCACGGGGCTACCGACGGGGCACTGGATGGTGAAGGCGCTGGCTGTGACGTTCACAGGCTCGCTGAAGTTGACGATGATGTTGGCGTTGCCCGCAACATCGGTCGCGCCGTTGGTTGGCGTCGTCGTCGTCACCGATGGCGGGGAATCAATGGTAAAGCTGAAAGCATAGTTGCCCACCATTGTGTCCGGTGGATCATTCGCATCGAGGTCGTGAATATTCGCGCCGATGACAGTCACCGTGCAGAGCGTTCCAAATGGCAAATCTGCCGTCGGGTCGAGCGTAATGCTGCTGGTTCCCGAACCGCTCACGGTAAATGTTTTTCCTGTGCCGGTCGGACATTCGATGGTGAAGGCGCTCGTGTTGGCGGTGACAGCCTCGCTGAAATTGACTGTGATGTTGACGTTGGCCTGCACGCTCGGCGCACCGTTGACGGGCGAGGTGGTCGTGACAGTCGGAGCGGCATCGGTCGAGAAGCTGAAAGTGTAGTCAGCCGCCATGTTGTCCGGCGGGTCAAACGAGTCAGTATCCGAAATCTCATCCTTATCCACGGTCACCGTGCAGGTCACTCCCGAAGGCAGCGGGGAGGTCGGCGTTAAGGTGAAGGTGGTGGCAGGAGAAGCGCTCTGCGAGAAGGTGATGGGCGTACCCACCGGGCATTGGATTGAAAAGGCGCTGGCTGTCGCGCTCACACTCTCGCTGAAGGTGACGGTGATGCTGGCGTTCGTCGCCACACCTGTCGCGCCGTTGACCGGCGTCGTTGCCGTCACGGTTGGCGCGGCGTCCACGTTGATCGTCACGGTCGCTGTGTCGTCGGGAGCCTGACCGTTCGTCACCGTGTAGGTGAAAGTGTCTGCTCCTTCAAATGTTGGGTTCGGGGTGTAGTTAAAGTGTCCATCGGCGAAGATCGTGACCGTGCCACCGCCTGTGGTTGAGCCGGTCAGGGTGGGGGAGCCGTTGAGTTGGCTGACCGTCGGCGCAGGCGTGCCTGTGTCATTGGCTAAGACGCCGGGCGCAGAGGTGCTGAGCGGGGTGTTCTTAGGCGTCACGTAAGTATCGGGGAAAGCCAGCGGCGAGACTTTCAATGAGCCGGGCACGAACGTCGTGTTCGGGTCCACCGTGTCGGTGAAGGCGACGTTTGTCGCGTCGCCGGGACCGGCGTTGGCGACGTTGACGTTGTACGTGATCGTCTCACCAAGCTCGGCTTTGAGGTCACCATCTGAATCTGTAAACGTCGCGGCTTTGGTGGCCGTGATGTCAGGAGTTGCGACCGGGGCAGCCGGTGGATTCGTGAAGAGATAAGACTCCAGCTTCTCTTCGGACGAAGACTTGCTCTTGGCGTCAGTGCTTGAAGCGGACGATGTGCGCGAGTCGTAGCGGGTAGCTGCTGCGACCGAAGCAATCGGGGCTATCAGCGTCATGAACGAAAGTAAACAGGCGAGAAAAACTCTCAGGTTGCTGTGAGAGGAACGGGGGAACAATCGTGTCATGACTTTACTCCTGGAAATTGTGGCTTCAGCGCCCTGTGACGTAAGAGAGCCGCGAGGTTGATAGGTGACTAAAATTGCCGCTTGCAGTTGACATGCTTGAACTCAGGATGACACTCGGGGAAGAGCACAACTGCATAATTTAAAGCGCGGACGATCTGCGAAACTGGATGCGAGACAAGTTGCTTATGACTCTCATTCGACTGGCAAGACGCACGTTGTTTCTCTCAAGAACTTTGCCAAAGGAATGACAGTGAGTGAAAGCGATGCAATCGCTTCCCGAAGGACTGTAAAAGGTAACATAACCTGTAGAGTTACGACAAGCCCTTTGAATCAATTTAAAACTCTTTGGGGAGCGCGGTTTTCACCGTCGTCGTGAGGGCTGACAGTAAAAAAAGGGCGAATGGCCTGAGCCGGAATTCGCCCTTCTTCTTGGTTATGCTGACTTGAAACGGTCTATTATCAACCGTTCCTTACTTCTTACTCTTTCTAGCCCCGGGGCGGGAAGACGCCTTGCAGCGCGATGCAGAAGTAAAAAGTCAGGTACGGTTGCATATTGTTGTGCGGCTGATCTCCCCCGGCGGGGGTCAGGGAGTTTGGACTCATTTGCGTCAGAGCGCCCGGTGCGGCATAGGCGACAATGCCGCCGATGCCCGTCGCCGGATTTTGGCCTACCGCTTCTCTTGAAATACCATCCGACTGAGAAGCTCTCACGGCATGAGAGTGTGCCGGAATCTCCGACTCAAGCAGCGTCACGGTTTCGCTCCCGCCTGTCTCTCCTAGGTCGTGCAAGGAGAGTCCGGGTCCCTGGCCGGGATGCATGGGGGAACGCCCCTCTAAATCCGGCAGGGCGAAAGTTGACTTTCCGTCGCCGCCGTAAGTCGTACCCAGCAGAGAGAAGAGTGCCGTGTTTTGCGACAACGGCAAGAGTTGTCCATTGCACCACGCCCAGCCCTTCGGGGCGAAGTTAAAGGGAAAGATTCTGATTTCAGCGACAAAGGGGTCTGCCATAATGATCTCCTTAAGTTGGTGGCGGGAAAATCCCGAAGAGCGAAATGATGAAATCAATGCACAGATACGGCTGGAAATTCGTATGAGGCTGACTGCCTCCAACCGGGCCGACCGAAGACGGGTGCAAATTTGTCTTAGGATTGTCAGTGCCGTAGGGCAAGGTATTGACATCGGCTGGGGAGGAAAGTACTCCATTCGTCGCAGAGGCCACCGCCGCCACGTTGACCGAGCACAGGGAGGCGTGGGAGTGCGCGGCGATTTGCGGAACGGTCAGCGTGATCTCTTCTGCCCCGCCCGTTTCGGCGAGGATGAAGCCGTTGCCTTGATGCATGGGGAGGCGTCCACGCAGGTCTGGGAGCGCAAACGTGATTGTCCGTCGCCGCCGTAGGTCGTGCCGATCAAATTGAAAGAGCTCTCGTTCTCGGAAATCGGGAGCAATTGTCCTTCACAGAACATCCACCCCGCCGGGGCAAAGTTGCCCGCGAACATTCTGATTTCACCGACATAGGGTTGTGCCATGATTATCTCCTTTAGTTAGGCGACGGGAAGATTCCCTGAAGGGCTATGCAGAAGGTCAGCGTCAGGAACGGCTGCATGTTCAAGTGCGCCTGCGAGCCGCCGACGTTCGTGATCATGTCCGGGGACATAGCCTGAAGGTTAGTCGCAGGACCATAAAGAAGCGCTTGCACCGACTGCGCCAGCATGACGGTTGCGCTGGGATCGCTCGTCGTCGCCGGGATGTTCACAGCGTTTTCCACGTGAACGTGTTCGGGCAGTTCGGCGATGGAAAGCGTGTGGGCCTGCTCGCCGCCTTTTTCGCCGAGCGTGTGTCCGCTGCCGACGTGAATCGGGATGCGTCCACGCAAATCCGGCAGCGCGAAGTTGACTTGCCCGTTGCCGCCGAAGGTAGTCCCGAGGAGGCTAAAGAGCGCCTGGTTCTGGTTAATGGGAAGGAGCTGGCCATTGCACATAGCCCAGCCCCTCGGAGCGTAACCAAAGCTCATGATTCTGATTTCAGACAGAAATGGTTCGGCCATAGATTTCTCCTCTTAGCTTGATTGCCAGGTAGAAGGTCAGACGGATTGTTTGGGTAAAGAGCGCCCCTCTAGAAGAAAAGCTTAACCGCGAGAGCTTGTTGGGTGAAGCCGCTACTTTAGATGCAGAGCATTTCTCAGGGCTCAGCAAAGTATCGGCTGTCAAGTGTATTGCTGTTTTCACTAACGAGGCGGGGGGGATTGTAAACTGTAGTCCCTGACAATACAAGATAAATTTTATTGCCTCCCGAAGAATTAATTGTTAAAGTGCTTTTTCGGTTCAGACCGGACTTCCTCTCATATTCCTCTCATTAAATATCTCACGAATGAACAAGGGAAACTCTCGCAAAATTCTACCAGGAAAAAAGAAGATGAGGGAAGAGTGTCAATGACTATTTCACGACGGAAATTTATGAAAGCCGGAATCCTTGCGGCGGTCTGCGCAGGGATCCCCCTGAAGGCGCAGTTTACTAAGGCGCAGGAGCTTGGCCGCCAGTCGCCCGCAGACCGCACCGGCCATGACAGAATCGCCCACACATCAGGCGGACCTCCTTAGCTACTACAATAAGTCAACGTTTGCTCCGTACGTTAACACGGAGTTTCGCGTTCGCGTGGATGGATTAAAAGTGAGCAAGATCACGCTGGTCGAGGTCAAAGACTACGCGGGCGCTTCCGGTCAGGAAACGGCGGGAGAAGAATGCTTCTCGCTCTTCTTTACCGCGCCATCGAGCCGGTCTTTCACGCAAAATACCTACGAGGTCGAGCACGATGCGCTCGGAAAGTTCTCGCTCTTTCTCGTCCCCGTTGGCAAGCGCTCAGGAGGAGAATCAGTATTTCGAGGCGGCCTTTAATCGTTGCAACCAAAACGCCGATTACAGGCTATCTGCTCCCGCCGCCCCTTCGCTAATGCCAAGACTTAATCAGATAGACTAGCGAAATCCCGTCTTATCTTTCGCTTCTAAATTTTTGTAATTAAATTCGGCAGAAGATGAGGAGTGCGCGGCGCATCCCTTGATGCTTTACGCGTCCGCGCGCCATTCCAGCAGGTGATTGACGCCATCATCTTCCTCAATCTTATTAAAGCCGAGACGCTTGAAGAGCCTGTATGAGGGGTTATAGCTCTCGACGTAGATGGTCAGCGGTTTGGCCGTGCGGGATGCTTCCGCCATCAGGTCCTTAATGAGCAACGTTCCGATTCCCCGGTTGCGATGTTCGGGCAGAATCGTGATGTCCAGAATCCGTATCTCGTGGTCACGACGCGCGACGTAGAGCCGACCGACGGCGTGCGCGTTGAGAAGAATAAGATCGTGAGTAGCCGTCGGGTTGTGCGTCTTGTAGTGAAGCTGCTGCGCGTCGAATTGCATTTTAAGAAACGCTTCTCGCTGCGCTTCGCTCCAGGGCACTTGAGCCAGTTCCTCTGCGCGGATGCTGGCGTAGGCTTTTAAGAGAAACGCCTCGTCGCCCTCAATGACCGGGCGCAGTGTGACGGGCATGGTTTGATCGGCGGCACTTCTTTCAGCATACGGATCGCGCATTCTCTCACTATCCCTGAAGGACGTAATTGAAGACGGCTTCGTAGCGGAAACCCTCCGGCTCACGGGCCACAGGAACGATAAAGAGGTCTATCGCTCCCATCTTCTCATGCTCCATGTGGTAAGTAGCCTGCGGGAGCTTATATTCCAGCGGGCCGCGAAAGAAGACTGAGAACTGTTGCTGTCTGGACGTTGATCTGGCTTCCACCACTTCGATCAATTCAAGCTCCGCCGCTCTGGAAGAGTCCAGTGGAATTCTGAACTTCGTGTTCAGATTTTCTGCAAACGCCTCTTTGGTCAAAATCTCGGACACTGTGTCTAACCTCCGGTGAAAGGGAAATTTCAAAAACTATATTGGACCGGATTAACAAGATAGACAGGAAAGACAACCTTAAGCTCTCTTGCCTTGTCTTATTAATCTTGCTAATCCTGTAAATCCTGTCTATTTCTTTTGTCTTACGTCCCCGGTTGATACTCCATCTGGAAATGCGTGATGTTCTCTCCCGTAGTTGTAAAACCCAATCGGTCGTAAAGACGCCTGGCCTGCCCGTTTGGTTTTTCAACCTGGAGCCGGATGGGTTTCTGTGTCCGGCCTGCTTCCGTCATCAGGGTTTTGATGAGAGACGTTCCCGTTCCACTGTGGCGGTATTCAGGCAACAGCGCAACGTCCGCCAGTCTGATCTCTTCGTCTGTTCTGACGACGATGAGCCTGCCGATGGGTTGATCCTTCAGCAGAATGATTTGATCCTCAATCTCCGTGTAGTACATCCTGTAGGATTGATCCCGCGCGTTGAGCTGCATCTTGAGAAACATTTTTAGCTGCGCTTCGCTCCAGGGAACCTGGGCCAGTTCGTCAGCGCGGGTACTGGCATAGACTTCATACAGGAACTCTGCGTCTTCCGGCAAGATTGGCCGGAGCGAGATTGCCGGAGCGAGATTTAAAGAACTGCTTTCTTTAGGTTCAGCCTTCACTTTTGCTTCTCTCATCCCAGAATGTCGTCAACACCCAGCGTCACATCAAATGCGCTCGGCGATTTGATCGTCTCGCCGCGTTTGGCCTCTCGCTTAATCTGATACTTGTCGTTCACAGGCTGAGCGTAGATTTCGATTTGTTCGTCCACCAGATTGACAATCCATACCTCTGCGATTCCTGCTCGCGCATAAAGAGGGACTTTGATCTGCCGGTCGTATTCAATAGTCGTCTCGGCGACTTCGACGACGAGCAGCACATCGTCAGGCGTCGGCAGTGAGCGCTCGTAGAAATCATCACGTCGTCTGAGCAAGGCAACATCCGGCTGCGGCTCCGAGTAGTCGTTTAGCACAATCGGATTCTGCACCCAAACAATTGCTTTCTCTTCTAATAGTCTGCCAAAAAAATTTGTCAGTCTGCCGACACATGCGGCATGACGCCTGCCAATCGGTGACATCTCGATGATCTCTCCTTCGACCAACTCCACGCGGTCGTCTTCCGTGAGGATACCCGTCTGGCCCATGCGGTCGTATTCTGAGACGGTGAACCAATGCCTGGCGATTTGAACTGACATGCTTCCCTCGCTTTCCGTCCAGAAATAATAACACAGCCGCCGATTGAGCCGATTGCGGAATGCGGATTAAAAACCAACTCGTTTTCAGTCTTCCAATCCGCAACCCGAACTCCGCATTCCGCAATCGCAGGGGCTTTCAACGCGAGACGAGCGCGGCGCGATAGGCGCGGGGCGCGAGTCCTGTCGCCTGGCGAAAGGCTTTTGTAAAGTGGCTGGGGCTGCTGTAGCCGACGCGCTCGCTCACCTCAGAAATTGAGAGGTCTGTCTCGGCCAGTAAGCTTTCCGCGTGCGCGACCCGCAAGGTAGCGAGAAAGGCGTGCGGAGATGCGCCGGTCAGTTTCTTGAAGAGGCGCGCGAAATGAAAAGGCGAAAGAAAGGCGGCGGCGGCAATCTCTTCGAGCGGCAATTCACGACTCAGGTGCGAGTGCATCAACTCTATGGCGCGACGGATGCGGCGGTCAACGAGTCCGACGCGCGATAACTCAAGTTCGTCCGAGCGGCGCACGTTTGAGTGATGACGAAGCAAGTGGACGACTAGTTGCTCCATCAGTGCTGCAATGACCATCGCCTTCCCGGCCTCTTCTCCGGTAGCTCTCCGGAACCAGGTCACGTGCCAATTGCGCCAGCCGCTCATCGCTTTTGACGACGCTTGTGCGAAAGCTGACCAGTGCACCTCCGCCGACCAGCCCCGTGCGCGCTGCCGCTTCGAGAATGAAAGATGGAGAGAGCGTGAGTGACATGTATTCCGCGTCGCGCCCGGCGGCGGCGGCGCAGTCGCGCCCGGATCGAGCAGCAGGGCATTGCGCGCTTTAATTTCAAACGAAACTTCTCCCACGCGAACCGGCAATTTCCCGTCGAGTAGAAACAGCACGACGTAATCCGCGCGTGCTTCGCTCGTCCATGCGATGCGCGCCGCGCGCCGATAATGAAGAGCGTATTGAGGCCGCATGAAGACGCGGTCAACTGGCGATTTGGAGCGGCTATCATCTAACAGGCAGTCTCGGCACGTTGCGCGCAAAGACGCGCAGGGTCATTGGTAATGATGGCGCGGACGCCGCGTTTGATTGCACGCTCGACCCAGGCTGGGATTGTCGGCTGTCCAGATGATCGTTTCAAGTCCGCGCAGCGCGGCTTCCGCGACGGTGCGGCGCGTGGCGAGACTGTGGTGCAGGGCAATCTCTTCGGCTCCGCAGCGGATTGCCTGCTCAATCATCTTGCGTGCCGAAGGCGCGGGGCGTGAGAGCTTGCGGTCAAAGAGTGCTGCGGTCGCGGGGACGCGTCAATCCGCTTGATTTCGGCAATCGCCATCAAGTCGAAACTCTCGACAATGACGCGCGAGGCGATTGTGTGAGCGCGAATGAGACGGGCGACCCCGGTGGCGAGGGCTGCGCGATCCTTCGCCCCGCATTTCATCTCAACGTAAAGCAGCGCCTCGCGTTTTCTTCAAGTAACTGAAAACATCTGCGAGAGTCGGAATCCTTGCCTGCGCATATTCAGGACGCGCCTTTCACGGGTAACGGAGATTGAACCACGTCCCGGCATCCATCTCGCCCAGTTCAATTGATGAGAAGTTCGGCACTCCTCCCCTTTGAGCGCCGTGCGCCTTAAGGTCGCGTCGTGGATCACGACCGGCACGCCGTCACTTGCCAGCCGCACATCAAACTCTATCCCGTCTGCGCCATCCGCCAGAGCGCGCTCGAAAGACGACGAGCGTATTTTCAGGCGCGACCGCCGCCGCTCCGCGATGGCCGATGATGAGAAAGTGGTCGGTGGTCGGTGGTCAGTGGTCAGTGGTTGAGTGTCTGCGCTCTTGACTCTCGCAGATGAAGAGTCAGTGTTTCGCGCAAAGGCTTTTTCTGCCGCTGACCACTGACCCACTGACCACTGCTTTTCCTTCATGCCGATCTGTACTGGCGATAGTCGAGTTCGCCGAAGATGTTGTCGCGGGATTCCATCTCGATGAGGCGGTCTTCGTTGATCTGGCCGTGCTCGATATCGTCTGCGAGGGCGTTGAAGCGGCGGATGTGCGAGCGGAAGCGGCGGGTCGCGTATTCAACGGTCGTGCCCTGATAAATCTGGAAAGCCCAGTCGCTGGATTCCGCGAGCAGGAGTTCGCGCGCCGCCTGATTGAGCGCGCGTTCTGTGATCGGGCCGCGGATGGTGAACGCGATTGGCGAGCGCCGTCATGCGTTCTTCCGCTGCCTGCTGGTGCGGATACATCCAGGCGTTACGCTCGTTGAGCCAGACTTTGAAGTAGCCTTCCTCGCCCCAGGAAGATTGCGAAGGCTGCTGCGTCTGGATGGGGATGCCTGAGTCCAGAAAATCGCCCGGCGAGATTGCTTCGATCTCATGCTGGTCCCAGTGGAGCTTGCGGAAAACGAAATCAATGAACTGTGGGCCTTCGTACCACCAGTGGCCGAACAACTCCGCGTCGTAGGGCGACGTGACGAGCGGCGGGCGATTAAACGTTCCTGTCAGTGGCGTGCCTGCTTGATGCGCTCACCAACGAAGTGGCTGGCGTTGCGCTGCGGCGCGCTCACGCGCGGCCGCGGGGTCGTATGGAAGTTTCATGTTCTGCGGCACGTCGCGCCCGCGTGATGCGGTGATATTTCAAGCCGAGATGGCGGCGGTCGCCGCCCGCATGAAGATGCGGGAGCAGGTAATCGAGCGGCGCATCCCAGCCGAAGTCACGATAAAACTCGCGGTAATCGGCGTGTCCGGGATAGCCTATGACAGAACTCCAGACCTGCTGGCTCGTTTCCAGATCGCGCGCGAAAACTGCGACGCCGTTAGAGCAACGCACGGGCGCATAAACGCCGTAGCGCGGGCGCGGCTCGCCATAGAGAATGCCGTGCGTGTCGGAAATGAAATATTCGATGCCCGCATCCTGCGAGCAGCTCTTCCAGCCCCGGTTCGTAGGCGCATTCGGGCAGCCAGATGCCGCGCGGCCGACGGCCAAAGTGCTTGCGGTAATTTGCGACCGCGACTGTTACCTGCGCGCGCTTCGCTTCCGGCGTGGAGATTAAAGGCAGAAAGCCGTGCGTTGCGCCGCAAGTGATGATTTCCAGCACGCCCTCGTCCTGCAATCTCACGAAAAGCGCGCACCAGATTGCGGTTCGTAGCGATTCTTCCAGAGCATGAGCGCGGCGCTCAAGTTCTCGTCATACATCCGCGCGACCGGCAGAAACTCCGGCGCTTCGCGGCGAGCGCGCTCGACTTCTTTGCGCGAAAGCGCGAGCAGGTTTTCGAGATGGCGCGTGTAGCGTTCCTGTAGAAGCGGATCGGAGAGCATCTCGCAGAGCGGCGGCGAGACGTTCATCGCCAGTCGCGGATGGCGCAGCCTCATGGAGATTCGAGAAGACGAAGATGAGCGGCAGGTAAACTTCCGTGATGGCTTCGTAGAGCCAGTCTTCTTCAAGGAATTCGGGATGCTCAGGATGGCGCACGAAAGGCAGGTGCGCGTGGAGAATGAGACTGAAGTATCCGGTAGGCACTATGAGAGCGTTAAGTGATGGGGCGGCAGCGATGGGTGATGAAGAAAAGCCATTGAATCAATGATTCGATGAGCGATTCACTCAATCCCTTTCATCCCTCATCCCTCATTCCTCATCCTTACTTTTATCCCTGCTGTCATGCTCGGCATCCAGAGATGAAACGGCTTGAGCGGAAGATTGACTTCGCTGGCCCCGACGATGACCCGCGCCGCGCGCCGCATAGCTCTTCGTTGAGCGCGTCAATCGCCGTGCGCTCAAACTCTATCCCTAGCAACTCGCGCAAAACTTCGAGGAGGTGCGCGGAGTCAATCTCTTCGCGACGCTGGCGACTGGCTGCGCCGAGCCACTGCGAGAGAGTTTCGGAAAGCGCCGCCTGTAGTTCGTTCACATTGACGCCGAGAGCTAAAGCGGCGAGCAATCCCCGCATCTCCGCCAAATCCTCGTCGCTCAGAGTCTCCACCTCCGCGCCTCCAAACCTGAGGCGACGGCGCGCGTCGCAGCGTTCTCTGTCGCCAGTCGGCCGCTTCCAGCGAGACTTCAAGCGCGTCGCTCACATATCCCGCATCGTCCAGAACGCGCGCAAACTCATCCGACGCAATATGAAAGTCCGGCGTGGAATCTGTGCGGCGGGAAACGGAAGCGCGCGGCGTGGCACTGACTTTGACGAAAGCAGGCGGATGAAGTCGGCTGCCGCGTGCGTAGAGGCCGATGTCCATACGATAAGCATGGCCGGGTTGCGCATCGAGCCATTGAGAGCGAGTCGGCGAAGCAAGATGCAGAGTCTCTTTGTCGGTTTCTAAATCTACGAGCTTGACGACGAGCGTATAGCGGTCTGCCTGGATAGGGAAAGCGCGGCGCAGCGTCTCGAAAGGATCGCGCTCAAACTCCCAGTAGAGATAGAGCTTGCGCGGCGATTGCGCGAGCAGACGAATGCGATTTGCCTTGTAAGTTTCCGGCAGCGGCTCGTCAACGGAAAGCTCCGCCAGTTTATCTACCACTGCCGGGGCAGGGCGGAGGCAGTGGAGGTTAGATTCAGAACTGCCGGGGGAAAAATAAGGCATGACGAAAAACCTTCTTTCACGTCCCCTTCAGCTTTAGCAAGACCGTAAAGGGAACGCTTTACAGCACAATTCACTCAAAACTGATGCTTTATTAAATCAGGCTAGTTTTACGGGAACAGCCCTGACCTGTCAACAGACGGGAGGGCAAAGCGTTGGTTTTGAGTTAGAATGAGAGCGAAAGACCGGCAAAGCTTTCGAGTCTGTTGAGGCGCGAGATGAAGCGACGTTAATCTCGGCGCAATTGTCTGCGGCACTCTTGTCCGCAGCGCAATCTGTCCGCGCAGCCGCGCAAGGCGGCGGGCGCTGAAGGCGGTGCGGCACATGGGCTTGACCCGTTCGTGCTGGCCGGCGTGGCCGTCATGCTGATCGCGGCGAAGCTGGGCGGCGAGTTATTTGAGAGACTGAAACAGCCTGCGGTGCTCGGCGAGCTCTTCATCGGAATCATTATTGGCAATCTTGCGCTGACGGGATTGACGGCAGCCGAGCCGCTGAAGGCGAACGAGATTATCTCTGCGCTGGCAGAGATCGGCGTCATCATCCTGCTGTTTGAAGTCGGGCTGGAATCGAACCTGAGCGAGATGTTAGAGGTCGGATGGTCTTCGCTCTTTGTGGCGCTGGCTGGTGTCATCGTGCCGTTCTTTCTGGGCTGGGGCGTGGCTGCCTATTTCATCCCCAATGATTCGCGTCTCGTTCACTTCTTCATCGGCGCAACCCTGTGCGCGACGAGCGTCGGGATAACGGCGCGCGTGCTGAAAGATATGGGGCGATTGCGGACGCGCGAGTCGAGAATCATCCTCGGCGCGGCTGTGATTGACGATGTGCTGGGGTTGGTGATTCTGGCGGTCGTGGCGGGCGCAATCAAAGCGTCGGGCGCGGGCGCGACGCTTTCCACACTAGACATCATTATCATTACCGGGAAAGCCGTCGCCTTTCTTTTCGGCGCAATCCTTATCGGGCGATACCTGACACCGCACATTTTCCGGCGCGCGGGGCGCTTCGAGAGTCGAGGCGTGTTGGTGGCTCTCTCCATCGGCTTCTGCTTTCTGCTGGCGTGGGCGGCTGCCACTGTCGGGCTGGCTCCGATTGTCGGAGCCTTCGCCGCAGGACTCGTGCTGGACGAAATTCACTTCGAGACATTTGAGGAGCATGGCAAGCATGATTTGCAACGGCTCATTACACCGGTCAGCGCAGTGCTTGTGCCAATCTTTTTCGTGTTGATGGGAATGCGTGTTGACCTGCGCGCCTTCGCGCGAGTCGAGTTGCTCGGCTTCGCCGTTGCGCTCACCATAGCCGCCATCATTGGCAAGCAAATCTGCTCGCTCGTCGTCGTGGATCGCGGTCTGAATCGCGCGGCCATCGGGCTGGGGATGATTCCGCGCGGCGAAGTCGGCTTGATCTTCGCCGGGATAGGAGCAACGCTCATGTTACCTAATGCACAGGGCGTGAGTGAGCCTGTCATCAATGCAGGCACATTCGGCGTGATTGTGATGATGGTAATCGTGACGACGCTCGTGACGCCGCCCGCGCTCAAGTGGTCACTTGCGCGCAACGCGCGCCCGGAGCAAGATGAATCTACAGAGGCAATACGTGAAGTTGCGAAAGACGCTCGATGAAGTACACCTCGCAATGATTTCAAACCAGAACGAAAAGAGGGAGATTTCAAGTAATGGGCAGCAAAAAAGATCAGCACAAGGCAGGGCTTCCGGCCAAACCGCGCGGCCAGCAGACGGGCTTCGCAGGCAATCCAGATCAGAATCGTGAGGCGATGAAAGAGACTCCGGCGCTGCGTGGGCGGCGCAAAGGCGCGAACAAGATGTTCACGGACGAATCCCGCCAGCAGCAGACGAGCGACGCCGTCACGCCAGGCACGAACACGCCTTCAGTTCCGGCGCAGGAAGGCGGCGGGCACATAGGAGAAACCGGAGGCGAGATTGCCGCGAAGCGGCGAACGAAACGTAAATGAATCAGGAATCGAATCGGCATGAGACGTTTGAACTTCAGCCGCACCTTGTCGGCGAGCTTCTTGAAGTTCGGCCTCTGAGGCCGGAAGATTGGGAAAGCTTGTTCGCCGTGGCTTCGGACCCGCTGATTTGGGAGCAACATCCCGCGCACGATCGTTATAAAGAAGAGGTGTTCAGAGAATTTTTTCGTGAGGCGTTAGAATCGGGCGGTGCTTTGGTTGTCGTAGACCGGAAGACTCAAAAGATTATCGGTTCGTCGCGGTACTTCGGCTTTGACGCCGAGAAACGAGAGATTGAGATCGGCTGGACATTTCTTGCCCGCTCCCATTGGGGCGGAAAGTATAACGGGGAATTGAAACGCCTCATGTTGGAGCATGCGTTCAAGTTTGTAGAGAGTGTTGTTTTCCTGATAGGGCCAACGAATGTCCGTTCGCAAAAAGCCGTGGAAAAAATCGGTGGCGTGATGGCAGGGCGGCGGGAAACAACGCTTCATGGAAAAACCGTCGAAAACGTCGTGTACCAAATTAAGCGGGACTAACAAAATCGATAAGGAATAGACAGGATTAACAGGATGGACATGATAAAGGGAAGAAACATCAAGCTCCTGTCACCGCCCTTGTCTTCTTAATCTTGATAATCCTGTCTATTGCTATTTAACTGCTTTGGCATTCGCAGGCCGCGCAAAGAGTGTGTCGGGGATTGCCGAGTTGAATTCGACTGTCTGGTAGTTGATGCGGCTCGTTTGCACGCCCGTGCTGTAGTGGTCTATGACTAAGGGCACGGTGATGCCCGACAACTTCACGTGCTGCGCTAAGCGATCTTCTTCCCCTATCTCATCGCCGTCGGCGTTCTTCCGCTTGTAGAGAATTTTCATAGGCAAATAGTCTTTCGCGCCGAACTCAAACTCGACCATGTAGCCGTCCGGGTAAGTCAATCGTACTACCTCGTTGCGCTTGGCGAGACCGGCCTCACGCCGCCCGGCGTAAGAGAGTTTCGCTCCATCCTTGCGCCACTCGCCGCGCAGCAGGTAATCAACACTCGACCGGATTGACCGCTTGAAATCCTCGACCTGAGCTTTCGTCATGTCCTTGATAGACTTGGCCGCGCCGTCGTAGAGCCAGCCCGTGTCGCCCGTGTTGGTCTGAATAATCTTGCCTTCCTGACCTTTGAACTCCGTGCGCTCGCGGTCTGGATAGACGATGTAGTCAACGAACGTGCTTGGAATGCCAGACTGTCCGTCCTTGTACTGCGTGAACAATCCGCGCCCGATGAGAGAGCGCACGTTCAGGTAGGCGCTCCCGCCGAGTGCTTCAATCGCGCTCTTAATAATCTGCTCAGCCTTGTCTTCGTTGGCTGGCTTAGCGGCTTCCGATTGTTCCTGCGCAACGTTTATAAAAGCAAGTGCCAGCACTATGCATAAAACGCTGACGCTTTTTCTAAGTATGAAATGGATATTCGTTAGCATAATGGTCGTCTTAGCTTTACCTTTTCTTAGTCAAACTTTTAGCTTTCGATGCTGGTAACTCCGCTCCCGGCGGGACAAGCCATAACTCAGCGTGCGTCCAATCATCATTATCTCCGACCACCGCTTTAAGACGCGTCGGCGAGAGTCCGAATTTCCTCACAAGATAACTTTTATCTTTGGCTATCCGACGCCGCGCTTGGCGGCGAGAGAGATATCCATCCGAGTCCCAGCCCTCGTCTCCCAAACTGACGCCGCGCTTATTTCTGTGCGGACGAATGACGATATACCCTTGCCAGTCTGTCAACTCTTTCAATTTCCCCGCAAACTCAGCTAAAGCAAGGAGTCGACCGCCGCCGCAATACTCACCGTCCCAATAAACGTACCGATCAAACTGGCGTGCGCTCTTCCCGTCTTCGATAAAATTTGACTTCGGTTCTGCCGCCCCTTTAGGAATAATCCATAGCTCCAGCCGCAGGTTGTCGCTGTTGCCACCATAGCTCGCAACAAGTCGTTCGGCAGAGATGCCAGCAAAATTAATCAACCGTTCTTTAACATCTTGGGCGTAGCTCGCGGCGTTGCCTTGCATACCGAAAACCACGATAGCGCCTCTGGCTTCAGGTGTATCTCGCATGGCGGTTGCGAATTTGCCGCCCGGCGGTGGATCAAGCGGCGGCACTTCTGATAAATCGCAACGAGGATTTTCTAGCTCATTAACTTTATATGCCTCTTGTGCATGAAGGCACGCGGCCGCAAGGTGCAGGCACAAAACCAGAACAAACGGCGTAGAGATTTTTTTGAGGTCGGGTTTGCTCATCACTTTACTTCGGGAGAGTTGAGACCAAAGAAAAAGGGCTTCAATGAAATTATATCACTGAAACCCTTTCACACTGGAAATGCTGCCATCGCGGTCTATGGTTAATTCAGTTCCGCGCTGACGTCGTCAATCGCCTTGATCGTGACTTCGCCATCTTCCACGTCCACCAGAAAGCGCGACGCGCCTTTCCACATGGTCGTGATTGGCAGCTTTACTTTCTCGTCAATGTGACGCTTGAGGAACCGCGCGCCGTAGGCCGGGCTGAAACCTTTTTCGGTCAGCCGGTCAACCGCTTGCTCAGTTACTTCGACCTCCTTGCCCTGCTGCTCCATCTGCTTGCGGAGCTTGTTGAGGTAAATCATGGCAATCTGCCTAACCTCGTCCATCGTCAATGGCGAGAAGATGACTATCTCGTCTATGCGATTGCGAAACTCAGGCGAGAATCTGGTTTCGGCGGCCTTCATCACTTCGTTCTTGATGGCGCGCACGTCGCCCAGAGTCTTCTGACCGAAGCCGAGCGGTTTCTCGTACTTCTTAAAACTCTCCGAGCCGAGATTCGAGGTCATAATGACGATGGCGTCCGAAAGATAAACTTTCTTGCCGCGTCCATCCGTCATCCAGCCTTCATCGAAAGCCTGTAGGAAGAGGTTCATCAAGTAGGGCGAAGCCTTCTCGACTTCGTCGAGCAGGAGAACCGTGTACGGATTCTCGCGCAGTTGCTCCGTCAGGATGCCGCCGCGTTCTGAGCCGACGATGCCGCGCGGCATGCCGATCAGCTTCTCGATGCCGATAGTCCCGTCGCCATACTCGGACATATCAATGCGAACCATCTTCTCTTCATCGCCGAACATAAACTCGGCAACGGCCTTCGCCAACTCGGTTTTGCCAACACCCGTCGGGCCGAGGAAGAGAAGTACGCCGTCAGGTTTGTAGTGGCCATCTTTGAGTGGGCCTTTGTTCAGTCGTAGGCGTTGCGCTACTGCTGCAACCGCTTCCTTTTGCCCGATGACGCGACGGCCAATGTCGGCTTCCATAGTCGAGAAGCGGTCGTTGGTGTCGCGGAAGATCATGTCGCGCGGGATGCGCGATTCCTGCGAGATCACGTCAATGACGTGTTCAGGCTTAACGATGAGCGTTTGCGGCTCGTTGATTTCAACCTTCACCGCCGCTGTGTCGAGCCAGCCGATGGCCTTGTCCGGCAGGTGAAGATTGCGTATGTACTTCGGAGCCATCTCAAGCGCCGTGTTGATGGCGTCGTCCGAGATCGTCACCGAATAGTTCTTCTCAAGACGCGGGCGCAAGCCCAGCAGAATCTCGCGCGTCTCGGTCAGCGTCGGCTCGTCAACTTTGACCATGCGAAAACGACGCGCCAGCGCCTCGTCGTCAGCGATGTATTCTTTATATTCTGTGATGGTCGTCGCGCCGATGATTCGCATCTCGCCGCGAGCCAGCGCAGACTTGAACATATTGGCCGCATCAGATGATGTGCCGAGCGCTGCGCCAGCGCCCATGATCGTGTGCGCTTCGTCAATGAAGAGAATCAAATTGTCGCGCTCTTTAACTTCGTCAATGATTCCCTTAATGCGCTCCTCGAACATCCCGCGCAGCATCGTGCCCGCGACGAGTCCGCCCATCTGAAGCTGCACGATGTGCGCGCCACGGAGTCGCGCCGGAACTTTCTCCGGCTCTAATTCAACCAGACGAGCCAAACCTTCAACGACAGCAGTTTTGCCGACGCCGGGTTCGCCCACCAGCATGGGTGAATTGGCGCGCTCGCGATGGCAGAGAATCTCCACCATCTGTTGAATCTCCATCTCGCGCCCGATGGTCGGCGGAATCTTGTCAATCCGCGCCAGCCGGTTCAGCGAGACACCGAAATGCTTGAGATACGGAGGCAGTTCGTACTTCTTCTTGTACTGCTCCTCTTCCTGTTCGCGTGTATGAACACGGGCGCGCACGTTTTCCACCACAGCCTCCGGTGAAGCGCCGAGTCCACGGAGGACTTCGACGAATAAACCACTTTCATCTTGCGAGAGAGCCGTGAAAATATCTGTTGCCTCAATGGTCTTACGACCCTGAGCGCGCGCACGTTCCATTGCGCGCTTGAAAAGATCGGTTGTATCGGGAGCGATTCTGAAACCTTTGCCCACATGCTGCCGACTCATTTCCAGACGTTTATCAATCACCACCCTGACCGAATGCGGGTCAAGGGAAAGGTCGCGCATGGTAGCGTTGAAGAGTTCCGACTCCTCGTCCGCCAAGGCTTTGAGGATATGTTCGACTGCAACGTAGTTCTGATCGCGACGGCGAGACTCGCTCAAGGCGTATTCGAGAATACGCTGGCCGCTATCGCTGAATTTATCTTTGTATGCCCCTAGGTCAATCATTTCTTTGTTTTCTCAACTAATTTAGAAGGCGATGCTCACCGTATTCAATGCCAGGGATGTGACAAATGTTTGGCGGCGAAGTGTCGTCTTGATTTTCAAACCCAAGCCGCGTCCCGGTTCGAGAGTCGGCGGCTCTACAACAAGCCTTCTTTTAGATGCGAGGGGCAGGAACGCCGTTGCGTTTCCATGCAAGACCAACTATATCATACCTCGCACCTGCAATTGGCAAGCCATTTACCCAATGAAAAATTAAAAATTAAAAATGCAAAAAGGAAGATGAAGAACGTGCTGCTCATCCTCCCTTTTGCATTTTACATTTTTAATTTTTCATTCTTCAGTAGTCGTAATCTTCACCGCCGCCGCCCATTGGAGACTTCGTTTGCTTCGGCTCAGGCGCATCGGTGATGGCGGCCTCGGTCGTCAACAGAAGTCCGGCGATTGATGCAGCGTTCTGAAGCGCTGTCCGGACCACTTTCGTCGGGTCAATAATGCCCGCCGCCACGAGGTCTTCATATTCCCCTGTCGCCGCATTGAAACCCTTCGCTCCCTTAGAATCTTCGATGCGGCCTACGACCACCGCGCCTTCGATACCGGCGTTCTCGGCGATGCGGCGCAAAGGTTCTTCCAATGCGCGACGAACAATCTTGATGCCTGTCTCAACGTCTCCGTCCTCATCCGTCAGCTTGTCCAGAGCTTTGGCCGCACGCATCAGAGCCACGCCGCCGCCCGGAACAATGCCTTCCTGAGCCGCAGCCTTTGTCGCGTTCAAAGCATCCTCGACGCGCATCTTGATCTCTTTCATGGCGGTTTCGGTGGCCGCGCCGACGCGCACGACCGCAACGCCTCCGGCCAACTTCGCCAGACGCTCCTGCAACTTCTCGCGGTCGTAATCCGACGTGGTCTCTTCGATCTGCGCCCTGATAGTCGCCACGCGACCCTGAATCGCCTTGGCCTCGCCCGCGCCTTCAACAACGGTCGTGGTGTCTTTATCAACGATGACGCGCTTCGCAGAACCAAGATCGGCAACCGTCACGTTTTCCAGCTTGATGCCGAGTTCTTCGGTGATGACGCGCCCGCCCGTCAGGATAGCCAGATCATCCAGGATAGCCTTGCGACGGTCGCCGAAGGCCGGAGCTTTAACAGCGCACACCTTAATCGTCCCGCGCAGACGATTGACGACGAGTGTGGCGAGCGCATCGCCTTCAATGTCTTCGGCGATGATGAGCAGGGAGCGTCCCTGTCCTGCCGTCTGTTCGAGGACGGGCAAGAGGTCGCGCATCGCCGCAATCTTCTTTTCGTGAAGCAGGATCAAAGGCTCGTCAAGCACAGCCTCCATGCGGTCTGGATTGGTGACGAAGTAAGGCGAAAGATAGCCGCGATCAAACTGCATTCCCTCGACGATGTCCAATTCGGTTTGGAGCGTTCTTGATTCTTCGACAGTCACCACGCCGTCTTTTCCCACCTGCTCCATCGCTTCGGAAATCAACTGCCCGATCTGGCGGTCGTTATTCGCCGACACGGATGCGACGTTGGCTAACTCCTCTTTGCCTTTAACCTTCTTCGACATTCGCTCAAGCTCTGCGACCACAGCGTTAGTAGCTATTTGGATGCCGCGCTGCAAAGCCATCGGGTTCGCGCCCGCCGTCACGTTCTTGATGCCTTCACGATAAATGGCCTGCGCCAGCACAGTCGCCGTCGTCGTGCCATCGCCCGCCGTGTCGTTGGTCTTCGTCGCCACTTCGCGCACCATCTGCGCGCCCATGTTCTCGTACTTATCTTTCAGTTCAATCTCTTTCGCCACCGTCACGCCGTCTTTGGTAATCACGGGCGAGCCGAACTTTTTAGCCAGCACGACGTTGCGACCCTTCGGCCCTAAGGTGACTCGCACGGCATTCGCCAGCGTGTTCACGCCCTGAAGCATCGCCGCCCGTGCCTCTTCCCTGAACTTCAAATCTTTCGCTGCCACTTTTGTTCTCCCTCAAAAAGTAATCAGTCATCAGTAGTCAGTAGTCAGTCAAAGCAAAAAGCTGATAACTGATTGCTGACTACTGATGACTGTTTATTCCGCCGCCTTCTTCGCTTCACCTTGCGCGCGACCGACCTGCACACGCGCCGGGCGCAGCAGGCGTTCACCCATTTTGTAGCCACGACTGTACTCAGCCGTCACCTCTCCATCGCGCTCCGGTTCGACTGGGACAGTATCAACCGCTTCGTGCAACTCCGGGTCAAACCGAGCGCCGACTGACGCGACAGGCTCGACACCCGCAGCCGCGAGCGCGCTCTCGAAATTGCTCAATGTCCCGCGCACGCCATTTAGCAGAGCCTCTAATCCACCGCCCTGTTCCGCCGCTTCAATCGCACGCCCCAGATTATCTGCGAAGGGCAGGAGCGCGCCGATAAGCTCAGCCTTCTCACGACGAGCGCGCTCATCGGCAGCGCGATTGAGTCTGGCCCTTGTCTCGTCCGTCTCGCGCTGCAACTGGTCGCGCAACTGCTCGAAGCGCGACTGCACGTCCGCAACTTTTTGCTCCGCTTCCAGCGTGCGCGCTTCCAATTGCTCGACATAGGTTGGTTTCGAGCGCGGCACTTCAGCGGACGCACCCTCGCTCGCCGCCTCGTCGCTCGACCCGCCATCGAGATTGAAGCGACGACGGTCTGTCACACGTATTTCATCATTTGCGGCAGACGCAGACTCGTCCGCCCGTGCCTCTTCGGACACCTTGCTCTCTCGCATACGACGTTTTCTTTTCTCCCTACGGAAAGATACCATAACCACAGTTACGAGTTACGAGTTACGAGTTACGAGCAAGAAGTTTTTAACTTGTCACTCGTCACTTGCCACTTGTTACTGTACTTTAATTTCTACCCTGCGCGTTTTCTGCTCCTTGTGTTTGGGGAGCGTGACGCGCAGGACGCCGTCTTTGTATTCGGCGGCAATCGTTTTTTGATCTACGGTCGCAGGCACGCCGAACTTTCTCAGGAAACGCCCGCGCGGGCGCTCCGTGCGCTGCTGGCCTTCGGTTTCAATCGCGCGCTCGCCACGAATGATGAGCCTGTCATTGTCGAGGCTAATCTCCAGCGCGGCGCGATCAATGCCGGGCAAATCAATTGCGACGGTAAACTCAGTTTCCGTTTCGTAAAAGTCAGCGGACGGAATCCAGTCGGCACGTTCAATCTCCTGCTCGTGCTCACCTTCGCCACGCGTCCGCCGCTCCGTTGCTTCCTGAAACAACTGGTTCATGTGATCTTGCAGCGTCACCAAATCTCGTAATGGGTCCCAACGTCTAGCCATATTTCTAAATGATGAACGCGGAACGATAAACGATGGGTGAAAACGCTTACTGCATTGTTTCGCGTGCATACTTCATCCTTTCTTTTCATGCTGCTGCCGCAGCGGACTCCGCTGTAAAGATCATCTGATCTCCATCAGCCGAGACGGTGATTTTTTGTCCGGGGAAAATCTCGCCGGCCAGAAATTTGACTGCAAGCGGATTCTGGATGAGCGTTTGAATCGCCCGTTTCAGAGGCCGTGCGCCGTACATCGGATCGAAGCCCTTCTCTGTGAGAAGCTCTCTGGCTGCATCGTCAAGCTCAAGCAAGATAGGTTGCTCGCGTTGTGCCAACAGTTCGCGCAGGCGCTCAAGCTGCACTTCGATAATCTCGCCGATCTGATGGCGCGACAGTTGATTAAAGATCACGATGTCGTCAATGCGGTTGAGAAACTCCGGCTTGAAATGGACTCGTAGTTCCTCAAGGACGGTTTGGTTAATCAGTTGCTTGTCGCCTTGCGCCTCCTGAATCTCGCGCGAGCCGATGTTCGAAGTCATAATCATGACCGTATTCTTAAAGTCTACTGTGCGCCCCTTCGAGTCGGTCAAACGCCCGTCGTCCAGAATTTGCAGTAGCACGTTGAAGACATCCGGGTGCGCCTTCTCGATCTCGTCGAAGAGAATCACGCTGTAGGGTCTGCGCCTGACGGCTTCCGTCAGCTGACCGCCCTCTTCATAGCCGATATACCCCGGCGGAGCGCCGATCATGCGAGATACGGCGTGCTTCTCCATATACTCGGACATGTCGAGGCGCACCATGGCGCGTTCGTCATCGAAGAGAAATTCCGCGAGCGCGCGTGCCGTCTCGGTCTTGCCGACGCCCGTCGGGCCGAGGAAGATGAACGTGCCGACGGGACGATTCGGGTCTTGGAGTCCTGCGCGCGAGCGCCTGACTGCGCTGGCGACCGCCGTCAAAGCCTCGTCCTGGCCAATCACGCGATGACGTAAGCCCTCCTCCATCGAGAGGAGCTTCTCCTTCTCGCCCTGAAGCATCTTCGAGACGGGCACGCCCGTCCACTTGGCAACGATGTGGGCAACGTCCTCCTCATCAACCTCTTCCTTGAGGTAGCCACTGCCCTGTTGGACTTCAACCAGACGGGCTTGTTCTGCATCCAGTTTCTTCTGCAATTCGGGAATCTTACCCAACCGCAGCTCAGCCACCTTGCCGTAATCGCTGGCGCGTTCGGATTGGTCGGCCTCTTTATGAACGAGGTCAATCTCCCTTTTGATTTTGCGAATGCCCTCGATAATCTCCGTCTCGGTTCGCCACTGAGCGCGCATGCTGGCGGCCTCTTCTTTCAGGTCCTCGATGCGCTTCTCAATCTGCTCAATGCGCTGTTTGTAGCGGTCATCCTTCTCGCGTTGCAATCCCTGATACTCGATTTCAAGGATGACGATCTCGCGCTCTTTCTTTTCGATGTCAGCGGGCGGAGAATCAATCTCGACGCGCAGGCGCGCGGCGGCTTCGTCAATCAGGTCAATCGCTTTATCCGGGAGGAAGCGGTCGGTGATGTAGCGGTTTGAGAGCGTGGCGGCTGCGATGATCGCTGATTCCTTGATGTGCACGCCGTGATGGAACCTCGTAGTTCTCCTTCAACCCACGCAACATCTCTATTGTGTCCTCGACCGTCGGCTCGCCGACATAGACCCGCTGGAAGCGTCGCTCAAGCGCCGTATCCTTTTCGATGTATTTTTGATACTCGTTGAGCGTCGTCGCGCCGATACAGCGCAACTCACCGCGAGCCAACGCGGGCTTCAACATATTTGAAGCATCAATCGCGCCCTCTCCCGCGCCCGCGCCCACCAGCGTGTGCAATTCGTCAATGAATAAAACAATTTGACCCTTGGAGTTTTCTATCTCCTTCAAGACTGCCTTCAGGCGGTCTTCAAACTCACCCCTGTACTTCGCGCCTGCCAGCATCGCACCGAGATCGAGGGCGACCAGACGTTTGTTCTGCAAAGTCTTGGGCACGTCACCGATCATGATTCTCTGCGCCAGCCCCTCAACGATGGCCGTCTTGCCGACCCCCGGTTCGCCAATCAAAACCGGATTATTTTTGGTACGGCGCGAGAGCACCTGAATGATGCGGCGAATCTCGTCGTCACGCCCGATCACGGGGTCGAGCTTGTCCTGGCGGGCGAGTTCGACCAGATCTTTAGCGTACTTCGAGAGCGCCTGGTAATTATCTTCTGCGCTTTGATCGGTGATCCGCGAACCGCCGCGCATCTGCTCTATGACTTTGAGCAGGTCGTCCGGGTTGACGCCATGCTGTCGGAGGAGTTTACCCGCCTGTCCGTCTTTTTCATCAACGATGGCAAGCAGGAGATGCTCGGTCGAGATATATTCGTCCTGCATCTCTTTCGCCCGCTTCTCGGCGGCGACGAACACCTGGGTGAGACGCGGACTGAAATATTGCTGGCCGCCCTGCACACGAGGGAAGCGCGCAATTGTCGTCTGCACATCGTTCAACACGACCTGCATGTTTGCGCCGAGCTTGCCAAGCACAGGGCGCACGATTCCTTCCGGCTGTTCGAGCATAGCGAATAGCACATGCTCCGGCTCGACCTGTTGATTCTGATTGCGCTCGGCCACTTCGATGGCTGATTGAATAGCCTCCTGGCCGCGCAACGTGAATTTATCTAAACGCATAAAAAAAGTGATGAGTAATGAGTGATGAGTAGTGAGCTAAGAGCTTTTACTCATCACTCATCACTATAGTTTATCGGCCAGAGGCTTTCATCGTCTTGTCTGTCGCCTCGCTCGCGGAGCTTTCGGTCTTAGTCGTTTCGATGGTGCGGGGAGTTTTGGCTTCATTGCCTTCACCCTGAATCTCTATGCGCCGCGCTTTGATTTCCTCGCGCTTAGGCAAGGTGACGCGCAGGACGCCGTTGCGATATTCAGCCGAAATGCCCTCGCTGGAGACGGTCGGCGGCAGCGTAAAGGAACGCGTGAAAGAGCCGTAAGACCGCTCGACGCGGTGATAATTGTCCGACTCGTCCTTCTTCTCAAAGCGACGCTCGCCGCGCAGCGTGATGATGTTGTTCTCGAACGAGAGATCGAAATCCTCGCGGTTCATGCCGGGCAACTCCGCTTCAATCACAATCTGATCCTTGCTTTCGTAGATGTCTACGTTCGGATTCCAGGCTCCGCGAGCGATGCCCTCATCGCCGAAGACGCGTGACAAATTGGTGGAAAACAGGCGATTGACTTCGTCCTGAAGACTGCGTAAGTCGCGGAATGGGTCGTATCGAACAATGCTCATGATGAACTTCTCCTTCTTTTTCAAAAATCCCTGATTTTAGACAAACTCCAGCCAAAAACCGTTGGAACTCGCTAGGGTTTAGGCTGATGAGCACACGCGAATAATAAATCTTGAGTCCCTTCTTGTCAAGTCTTGGGCGAGAAAATTTTAGTCTGGCCTCAAAGCCCTCGAAGGCAGCCCCGGCAGGGAAGTTAAATTAGAAAATAGTTGGAGTTAGATTGTGAGAAGAGATGGGAGGGAGGCTTTAATCGAACCCGAAAAAGCGTTTGATTGAGGAGATGATGCCTTGGGATTCTACCGCGCTGGCTTCCGCGTTCTCGGGTTTGGCGTTGAGGCCGACCCGGCGCTCGGCAATAATATGGCTGAGCGAGTCTACCAGATCGGGGTTGGTGTCAAAGAGGTGTTTCATCGCCTGAAAGCCGATTTCGAGGACTTCCGTCTCCTCTAAGGCGACGACATTGGCGGCTCGCGGTTCGCCAGTAAACAGCGCCATCTCGCCGAAGAAGTCGCCTTCTTTGAGGACGGCGACGGTGCGCGGTTTACCGTTATCGCTGAGCTGAACGCTGACGCGCCCGCCATGCACGACGAACATGCTTGAGCCTTCGTCGCCCGCGCGAATGACGGTTTCGCCGGGAGCGAAGATGTGGCTGACGGAAGCCCCGGCCAGCCTTGCCGTCTCCTCTACCGAAAGCGGCGCGAAGATGTCAACGGCTGAGAGCCGCTCAATAAAGCCGCTCCCGTCCGTCGCGGCGCTGTCCGCTTTAACTTTCCGCTCGACGTGCAGGGTGCGCGTCGGGAAGGCGAAATGAAGTCCGGCCCGGCGGAAGGCGTACCACACACGCTGTCGCACGAGCGCGTCCGTGTCATTATATTTAGCGTAATCTACCAACCAGTATTTTACTTCCCAATCAATGCTGCTGTCGCCGAGGTTGCGTATGCGGACGATGGGCGTGATCTTGGGCGAAACGTTGTCGGCCTCGCGGACGGCTTCGCGGACGATATGAATTGTCTTGGCGGGCGAGTCCGTGTAGAGCGAGTTGAAGAAGACTATGCGCGCGTTCAGGTTGTCGCGCGGGCAGACTTCTATGGCCTCTCTGGAAACGCTGCTGTGACTCGCCAAAACTATATGGTTGGTAAAGGTTCTGATCTTAACCGCGCGCCACGTAATGCTCTCGACCACACCTGTCTTCTGGGCGACCGTCACTACGTCGCCCACCTGAAAAGGCTTGTCCGCGTGAAGCGAGATGCCCGCGAAGAAATTGCCCAGCGTATCCTGTAGCGCCAGACCGATGATCGCGCCCAGAACAGCCGAGGTCGTAAAGAGCGCGCCGAGTCCGACTTCCGGGTAAAACTGCTTGAAGATAATGACGAAGCTGAGGATGTAGGCGACTATCGAGAAGATGTTGCGAATCAGGGATGGCGCTTCGTAGCCTCTGCGACGGCGAAAAATCGTTCCGAAGATGAGGGCGGCCAGCGCCCGGACGACGACGATTGCCAGACTCATCCAGAGAAAGAGCCTGACAATGTTCATCACCATCTGGAAGGATGCGTTTGCCTGATCTTCGGCTTCTTTCGAGGCATATGGCCCATGCACGAAACTCCCTCTGAGCGAAGGCTCGAACATGTGCAGGAGATAGAGCGCCAGCACGACAAGGGCTGTCACGAAGAGAAAGAAGATGAACCGATTTTTGGAACGGGGACGAGTCACGGCAACGGTGATTCCTCTGAAAACCAATCAGGTAAGTCCGAGTGCTTTACGAATCTTTTTACCACTATCGGGCGGAAAGATAAAGACAGTAGTCAGTAGTCAGTAATCAGTTATCAGCAAGAGCAGGCGACGAGACGCGCTGCGTCTTTGCTTTTAACTGACTACTGATTGCTGATTACTGATTACTATTTCTGAAAAATGTTCGGGAAGATTTTCGTCACGAGGAAGAATAATGAGAGGGCTGAGACGGCAATTGCTGTCAGCCATGCGGCGATGTTGTAGATGGGGCCGTTCGTATGTTCGCCCATCACTTCCTTGTCGTTAACGAGTCGCAAGATGGCGATGAGCAATACGGGCAGGAGCAACCCGTTGATGACCTGCATGTTGAGCAGCGCATCAATGAGCGGCAGTCCCGGCATCATCGCCACGATTGCGCCGACAACCACGAGCGAGGTGAAGATGCCTATAAAAATGGGTGCTTCACGAAAACTCCGCGAGACTCCTTTCTCAAACCCCAGAGCTTCGCTGATGGAGTAGGCCGTCGCCAGCGGCAAGACACCCGCCGCGAGCATCGAAGCTCCGAAAAGTCCGATGGCGAAGAGGGCACCGGCGTAGCGCCCGGCAAATGGCTCAAGCGCGCGAGCGGCGTCCGAGGCGGTCTCGATGTGCTGCGGCGGCGTTTGCGTGTGCAGCGTGGCGGCGGTCGAAATGATAATGAAAAAGACGATCACCATCGCGAAGATAGTGCCCGTCCACACGTCCGCCCGTGTCCACTTGTAATCTTCCGGCGTGACGCCTTTCTCGACGACCGTAGATTGCACGAAGACCTGCATGTAAGGCGAGATGGTCGTCCCGATGATGGCAACGAACGTGAAGAGAAAGGCCGGGCTAAAATCGAAGTAGGGTCTGACAATCGCGCGCGCGACATCTCCCCAGACGGGCTTGGCGAGGAACGCAGAGATGATGTAGCCCACAAAGACCAGCGACATCACGAGGAAGACGCGCTCGACGCGCTTGTATGAACTCTTGACCACCAGCCACCAGACGGCGAAGGCGGCTACTGGGACGGAAACGTAGCGCGGGATGTCGAAGAGTTCGCTCGCCGCAGCGATGCCTAGAAACTCAGAGATGGTGACGCCGCCGTTGGCGATGAGGAGTGCGAGCATGACGAGCGCCATCCAGCGCACGCCGAAGCGCTCGCGTATAAGGTCGGCCAGACCCTTGCCCGTGACCGCGCCCATCCGCGCGCACATCTCCTGAACAATGCCGAGACTGATGGTGATTGGGATGAGAACCCAGAGGAGGCGATAGCCGTGATCTGCGCCCACAGATGCGTAAGTCGCAATGCCGCCAGCGTCATTGCCCGCGCTGGCGGCGATCATGCCGGGGCCTAAGATAGCGAGGTAGGCAAACAAGCCTTTGCGCGCAGAGAACGTCCGGCGCACACCGCGAGCGCCGCGCCGCAGCAAGCGACGCCCGGCAGCACCAACGGCTGTGCGCGACTCTGCCATTTGGAGGTTCTCCGTCGTTCATGAAACTCTTAATGACGATTGATACTCAAAAGCCTGAAACTTGAATCTCAGCGGGTACATTCCTCGCAAGCTTGCTGCGCTATACTTGAGCAGTGAGCAAGATTATTCATAAGAGGCACAATGTCTCAGTTCTTCTGTACCATATAGTCTGCCCGGCCAAGTACCGGAGAGTGGTCTTTTCTTCCGATGTGGATGAACAGCTCAAGCGAACATGTCTGGAAATCAGCAAACGATACGAACTCACGTTTCTGGAGATTGGCACAGATCAAGACCATGTGCATTTCCTTGTGCAATCAGTGCCACTCTACAGCCCGAAAAGAATCGTCCAGATCATCAAGAGCATCACGGCCAGGGAAATCTTCCGCGCCTGTCCTGAGGTCAAGAAGCAACTGTGGGGCGGACAGTTCTGGCCGGCTGGATATTTCATCTCCACAGTTGGGCAGCATGGTAATGAAACGAGCATTAAGCAGTACATTCGCAATCAAGGTGCAGAATACATTCAACTGCACAAGGAGCAACTCAAGCTATTCTGATACTTCGCAGCTTGCTGCGGCGTAGTTCATTTACGGAATCTCGATCTCTTTGAGTTCTTCCCACTGGGGCACAGTGATATTTACCACTTCCATCAAGACGGGCGTGTGATGATGCCCCGTGATCGCGTGCGAGAGCTTTCCCCTGACCGTCACGCGCGCATGGCGTCCGACAAATTTTTTGTAGAGCGCGTATTGTTTCCGAGTCAGGATCAATTGTAAATCCGTCACACCGCCTTCAGCCTCGTTATCTCCGCTGGCCTTCGTACAGACAGGGCTGGGAAGATGTAGCACCCAGTAAGTCTCCGGCTGATCGCCCTTCCTGATGCTTTTGTAGTTGGGCGGCCCCGGAAAAGTCTTTTTGCTGATTGTGCCGGTCAGTCGCACGGAGTCGGTATCGTAAGAAAGACAATCATGCGCCGCAGCCTGAACTGAAAAGGCCATCAAGACCAGCGATGAGAAGATAAGCGTCCGCATTCTCAGAAATCCTCGACACAGACGGGCTAAGCCTTATCAATCCCGACCATCAATAATCACCGCCGCAGATTTTATTAGATGCTCTTTCAAGCTTGCCCTACAGTATCGCATTCATTTACAGAACACCATCATTATTAACCGAACAATCTGGGCAAGCGCTGCCGCCAGCCCTTAGGCAGCAGCATCTCCATCGCGTCGTCCACCGTGATTATCCCTAAGATGTCGCCCGTTTCTTCAACGACCGGGAGGGCGAGCAGATTATATTCCGCAATCTTCTCCGCCACGTCGCGCGCCGAATCGTCCGCGTGCGCCGTTTGAAACTCATCTCGCATCACATCTTCGAGCGGCACGTCCGGGTCTGCCAGAATCAGACTGCGAAGAGCAATCACGCCGCAGAGCTTCCACGACTCTTCACGCTCGACGACGTAAAGGTAGTAAATCATGTTCGGCGTTTGCGCCATCTCGCGCAGGCGCGCGAGCGCCTCGCCGACGGTCAGATTGCGCGGCAGCGTGACAAACTCCGTCGTCATCAGCCCGCCCGCCGTGTCGTCTTCGTAAGGCAGCAATTCCGCGACATCGGCCTGCTCTTCGCCTTCCATGCGGTTGAGCAGGTCTTCGGCCTTTTCGTCCGGCAAATCGCCGAGCACATCGGCCGCTTCGTCCGGTGACATCCATTCGAGAATGTCCGCCGCGCGCTCTTCGTCCATGTCGCTGATGATGCGAGCCTGGTCTTCGGCAGACATCTCTTCGAGCGTTTCGGCTGCCGTCTCGTCGTCCAGAGATTCGACTATCTCCGAGCCGTGATGATAGGAGAGCGCTTCAGCAAGGCGCGCAATCTCGACCGGGTGAAGACGCGCCAGCTTGTCGCTCGAAGATTTCAACTGCACGCCCGCGGCATTCGTCGCCAGATAGCCCACGTCCGCCCAGTCAATCACCTCGACGGGACGACGGCTGCCGACGAAACCCGCAGGCATCAAACGCCGCCACAAGCCTTGCAGGCTCACGTCCGCGCCCGTCACGCGAAACTCGCCGCCAGCTTCAATCAATTGCACATCGTTGACACGCACGACGCGTTTGCCGTCCACGTCAATCAACTGCTTATCCAACACGTCGCGCGCCAGCAGGACTTCGCTTTCGCGGCGGGCAAACGGGCGCAGGTCCAGAATGTCGGAATTAAGACGCGCACCCTGTTCGCTGAACTCAGCCATACGCCAGCGCGGCAGAAAAA
>CAWEPR010000007.1:0-205635 GCA_963811065.1 uncultured Acidobacteriota bacterium | reverse complement strand
AATGGACGAATTATTGATAAGCGCGAGACGGGGATTGAACCCGCAACCCCCGGCTTGGGAAGCCGATGCTCTACCATTGAGCTACTCGCGCATGATCTTCTTCAACTGTTTTGAAAAGATAATCAACTGGGCGGCTGAGTGTCAACTGCATCGCAGATGATGATTCCCTTTCCATCTATTCAACTTTATCAATCAACTTGCGCGCGGCTTCTCCGATGCGCGCGGTGTCTTCGGGCTTCCGCAGAGTGCCCTGTGCGCCCGCTTTCGTGGCCTCTTCCTGGTCGAGCAACTCGGCAAACGCCGTGTAGAAAAGAATCGGTGTCTGCTGGTCGAAGCGACGAATCTCGCGGCACAGTTCAAGGCCGTCCTTATCGGGTAGCCCAATGTCCAGAAGAATCAACGCGAATGGTTTGGTGCGCGCCAGCCCCAGCCCCTCGTCAGCCGTCTGCGCCGTGATGACAGTGAAGCCTTCGCTCTGCAAGGCAAACTCAACCAGATCACGCGTGTCGGCAGTATCCTCGACGAAAAGCACCTGACGCGAATTATCAACCATCTTTCACCCCTTTTGAAATAATGAAGTATGAACGTGAAACGATAGATTGAAAATAATTGATATTATCATCCAATCAAATCTCAACACTTTTAGACGTTTTAAGGATTCCCGTTGCGGCCAGCCTGCACAATATCAATCAATGCGTTCAGCCGTTCATCAGTGTGCTGCTGTGATTCAGCGATGACGGCCACCACTTCATTGATATGCTCTTGCTGGCGCGCAATATTCTGAACCTGCCCGGCGAGTTGAGCAACGGTCGCATCTGTGCGCGACTGTGCCTCGCGCAATGACTCTATGTTGACGGAGAACTGCGATTGCTGTTCAAGAATGAAATCCATTGTCCGCTGTCGATCTTCGTCCGTCATTTCGTCCCGCCTTTCTTCTTACTAGCTTGCTTGGGAGGTTCTCCTTCAGCATAGCCGTCTCCCTTAGCGAGTTGAGCCAATGGGAGAATACGCTCCATCTTTCAAAAAGCTATACTTCATCATTCCGCGTTCACATCATATACTTTTTCATTAACTCCGACCAACGCCCTTGCGCCTTCAGGATCAGTTCCGTGACTTCACGAACTGCGCCGAAGCCGCCGGGAAGTTGTGTGACGAAATGAGCGGCCCCGCGTGTTTCCGGCACAGCGTCTGCGACGGCGACCGCCAGTTCCGAACGCTGCATTAGAGGAATGTCTGTCACGTCGTCGCCGATAAAGGCTACTTCATTTCCGTCAATTCCGGCCTCTGCCAGCAGTTCTTCAAAGTCCTTAATCTTGTTCCACGTTCCCTGCCTGACGTAGTGCATCCCGAGCTCGCGCGTACGTCGCTCAACCAGACTCGAAGTGCGCCCGGAAATAATACCGGAGTGAAGCCCGGCGCGATGCAAGAGCACAAGGCCGTGCCCGTCGCGCGTGTGAAAGCTCTTCTCCTCGTCGCCGTTCTCAAGAAGCGTGATGCGCCCGTCCGTCAGCACACCGTCGCAATCCATCAAGAGCAGCTTGATGCGCGCCGCGCGCCGCTCGATCTCTGCCAATTCATACATGAAAGGCTCCGCTACCGCACTTCAAAAAATTCAATCCCGCTGAGCTTCCAACCATTGCCCGTGCGCGTGAGAATCAAGAGTGCCGTTCCCGCCGCATCGCGCCCAAGCTGCCTCGCGGTAATCTGCACATCTGCCGCCAGACGATTTGCATCAAGCTGTTCCGTGCGGACGACCCGCGTTGTCCAGATTTCAGGCTGGCTGCCGACGATTCCGCCAACAAAGCTCGTCAACTCGCCCGGCACAATTAACGCTTCGATTTCGGTTTTCCTTCCACTCTTGATGGCTTGATCCAGTTGCGCGATGAAGGTGCGCGCCGATTCGTCGGGAGCAGTGGCGGCGTTTGCCGCAGCTTCAGCTTTGATTCTTCCATTGCGAGCAGCGAGCGTGGACGCATAATCGGCTTCGGCGCGCGCTGCATCATTGAAACGACGCGCTGCCTCGGCAGCCTGATTTTTTCTTAAGGCTAATTCTCCCAGACCGATGTTTCCCCAGGCCAAAGCAAACGGCGTCGGCAGCCGCTCGTCAAGAGCCGCGCGAAACTCCTTCTCCGCCTCGTCCAGCTTACTCTGAGCCAGAAGGGAGCGAGCGAGCAGGATACGCGCTTCCTGCATACGCGGCGAGATGGCCAACATCGCACGCGCGCCCGATTCCGCTCCCGCGTAATCCTGTTTGACGAATTTAGCGCTGGCTTCGGCCAGCGGGTCTTCCACCTGAGCGGCGCGCGGCATCACGTCGTTTGAGTAATCAATCTGCGGGTAGAACTTATCCGGGTCAACTTCGACGCGAACGGGGCGCGAGGTGGTATTGAAGATAGCTTCACCGAAATTGCGCGCCGGGATGTTGACTTGCACATTAAGGCGCTCGCCCGTCGCAGTCGTGCCCATCACCGCCACGCTCGCATCAACCGGCCCTGAGTTACGAAGCGCGGCCACCCATTGATTGCCTCTCTGCTGCGGCAGGCCGATCATCAAATCCATGTCGGTCGGCTGGTCTAGCTCCTGTTCAAGCAGACCCTTCAAGCCTTCTCCGCCACGCTCGACAATCGCGGCGCGTAGAGCAGCCAGGGTCAAGCCTTCCGGCTCGCTCGCACCTTTTTGCAGGGCTGCGCGCAGCATAGTCATCAGAACGTCGCGTCCGAGGGCACGCTCGATGAGCCGCCAGACCATCGCGCCCTTGTTGGCGGTCGAATTGTAATAAGTCGGGTCGAGCGGCAATGTCCTAGAAAGCGGCGCATCACGTTTGGCGATTGTCGAATAGATGACCCGCTCGCGCGCTCTTTCGGCATCGGCTACCTCTTTCCCGAACTGCTTCTCAAGAAAGATGGTCGCCAAAAATCTGGCCAGACCTTCGCGCAGTACGCCAAAGCCTTCGCCACGCACAGGCGCAACGCCGCCAACCCACATGCGCGCGACCGCTTCGGCAATCGTCAAGGCGCTCGCTGCATCAACTTTCGAGCGACGAAAAGCGGCAGCATCAAGCAGCACCGTGCCGCCTTCGTTGAATCCTGCGCCGCGCCTGACGGCGACGAGCTTGATGGGAACGTCCGGCGCAGCTCCGAGCAGACCCGCATAGAAGGAGCGCGCACTGGCGGCGAGCGCCATCAACTCGTCGGCCTGCTTACGCTCTTCAGCCCCCGCGCCCTTCGGCATGAAAGCGCTCACACCGCTTGCTTCACCCGAACCATTGCTGACATCCCAACTCCCGGTCAGAAAGAAAGGCTGTGCGCTCAGCATCTGATCGAAAGCCGGGCCATTGCCCCGCCCCGACGCAACGACCTGTTCGCCACTCGCACCGTTAACCGTCAAACGAACCGGGGCGACATCCACTCCGCGTGGAGAAACGACACTGCTATGCACCGGATACCAGAAGGAGAGCGGGAGAAATTGAGTGCCCCCCAGCGAGAGCGCCGCGAGGCCGGAGTTTTCCGCGACGGGCAAGCGATAATCCAGCGAGACGTTGACGGAACCATTCGGCGCAATGGGCGTCGGCAAGGTTATCCTGACCAGCTGTAGGTCATTGCGTGTTTCGCCAGCACGGAAGGTCGCCGTTGCGTCGCCAACACTCGCCGCCTTGATCTCCGCCTTTGGATTAATCCGCAAAGTGAGGGTTGAGCCCGCGCCGCGCCCGATGTTACGCACCGTCAGATGTGCGCGAGCCGTCAAGGCGCGCTCAGTCGCAGCCGGAATGTTAGCCGTGAGGTCGAACCTTGTAACCTGCCACGCGGCGGTCGGCTCATCTTGCGCGAAGATGAGCGAGGTGGAATAAATCAGGGAGATGAAAGATAAAAGCAGAAAAGTGCGAAATGTTTTCATAGGCTCAGAGAAATCGGTTTTTAAGATAAAGTCTTAGTGCGAGTCCGGCACACGGCTGCGGCCGATTAGTTCATGTATCTCGCGCAGCATGTTGAGCAGCGCACCCATGCGCTCAAGCGGGAGCATGTTTGGGCCATCTGACGGCGCGACTTCCGGGCGGTCGTGGACTTCCATAAACACCGCATCAACACCGCACGCAACTCCGGCCCGAGCGAGCGGTTCGATGTACTGTGGAAGGCCGCCCGTTGCATTACCCATTCCGCCGGGAAGTTGCAAAGAGTGTGTCACATCGAAAACGACGGGGACGCCAAATTCGCGCATGATGGGGAAAGAGCGCATGTCAACCACCAGATTGTTATAGCCGAAACTGACGCCGCGCTCCGTCAGTAAGAGCTTGCGGCAACCTGCGGCACGCGCTTTCTCGACGATGTTACGCGCATCCTGCGGAGCTAGAAACTGTCCCTTCTTAACGTTGACCGCACGGCCCGATTGCGCTGCCGCCGTAATCAAATCGGTCTGCCGCGACAGGAAGGCAGGGATTTGCAGAATGTCTGCGACCTCGGCCACTTCCTCAACCTGGGAAACGTCGTGTATGTCCGTCACCACCGGCACACCGATTTCTTCCTTCACGCGCCGTAGCACGTCCAAGCCAGCCTGTAGCCCATGCCCGCGAAAGCTGTTGACGGATGAGCGATTGGCTTTGTCGAACGAAGATTTGTAAACGAAATCAAGCCCCGCATCTTTCGCCCGTCGCGAGCACTCGCGCGCCATCATCAAAGCGTGCTCGGTTGATTCGATAACGCAGGGTCCGGCGAGAATGGTCAACCGACCGTCCCCGAACGTGGCATTGCCGACGCTGAATGTTTCCCTCTCCACTTAAACGCCTCTTTTCACTCTAACCACTAAAAAGGATTCTTAAATATTTTCTTCAGCTTTTTCTTGGCCCTGCTAAATACTGAAGGCTTCTTTGCCTGCACCGGTTGATTGTTTGCCCGGCGCGTCTCTCTTGAATTGCGCGTCTGTCTCCCCACGTTTGCGTTAGTCATCCCGCTGGGCGTCCCTGCTTCTTCTTTCACGGCCAGACCGCCTAAAGTTTCGCCGACATCGCTGGCGGTCGTGAGCTTAGCCGGTGTCCGTGTCGCAACGACCGCAATGGTGATGACAACCAGCAGCAAAATGCCCGTTGAAATCAGCAGGACTCGAATCGGGCGAGTCAGCCACTTGAACCACGATTGCTTCTTATTGAAGAAAATCCTCATCCGCGCGATGGCGGGCGCATGACGAGGCATAATCGGCGGAACAGCATAAGGCTGAGGGGCGATTGGCTCAGGGTAAGCAATCGGCGGTTGAACTGAATAACCATTATCCGCAGGGTTAGCTACATCAACAACGCTTCCATGCGCGATTACTTCCGGTTGAGCCATCGAAGCGGCGCTGGCGGCAGCACGGCTCTGCCTGAGCCGCTCAATATCAATCACGAGGCGACCCGAAGGCGTCTCAGTCCCGGCGCTTCGCAGGGATTCAAGGGTCGGCGCGCTGAGGCTATCGGCATGTTCAAGCCCGAGACGCTCCGCGACCCCATAAAGCTCCAGCCGAAACGCTTCCGCATCCTTCGGCCTATCCTCTGCCTTCTTTTCCAGCGCGTGCAGCACCACTGCTTCAAGCGCATACGGAATCGTCGCGACAAACTCGCGCGGGCTGCGCGGCGGCTGAGAGGAATGCTTGATGGCGATGGCGAGCGGCGATGTGCCGTTAAAGGGTGTGGTGCCGGTCAGCATCTCGTACAGAATGATGCCAAGGCTGTAAACGTCAGCCGCAGGCGTCAAGTGCGCTCCGTCGCATTGCTCCGGCGACATATAACGGGGTGTTCCGATCATCGCGCCGACCTGCGTCAACGTTTGCGGGTCATCGTCATCTTCAAGCGCTTCGGCGGCGAGCTTGGCGATGCCGAAGTCTAAGACCTTGATGAAGGGCGGCGCATCTTTGCGCTGGACGACGAAAATGTTTGCGGGTTTCAAATCACGATGGATGACACCGGCATTGTGCGCTGCGGCGACCGCCGACGAGATTTGCAGCATGATGGAGACGGCACGCGCTACATCCAGAGGGGCTTCGCGCGCCAGCACATCGCGCAGGGTGCGGCCTTCGAGCAGCTCCATCACGATGTAAACCAGGCCATCGGAGGTGCTGCCGAAATCCGTGACCGTGACGGCGTTCGCATGCTGGAGGCGTCCGGCAGCCCGCGCTTCACGGCGAAATCTCACTTGGGCCGCTTCGTCTTCCACGTAGCGCGGATTGAGAACCTTGACGGCGACGGGGCGATCAATCAAAAGATGCGTCGCACGGTAGACCGTTCCCATGCCGCCCGTTCCCAACCGCTCATCCAGCCGGTACTTTTCATCGAGCGTGCGCCCAATAAACGAATCAACAACGGGTCTGGCAATCGCCACAGTCGGGTCGGCCTGCAAGAGCGCGCCATCTTCCGGGCACACTCTCACTTCGTCGGCGAAATCCTGACCGCATGTGGGACAATGAAGCATAAGCAATTGGACGATTGCTGATAGACCATAGACGATGGCCAATCCGAATCCCCGTTCTCGTCAATCGTCTATCGTCTATCGTCCATTGTCAAACGGTTAGTCGTCTCCGGCGACGCCCGCGCGCTCCTGATGAAGCGGCTCCGTCGCGTCGAGTTTTTCGATTGCAGTCTCGTTTCGTAAACGGTTTTCGTAGGCCGCGCGGACGAAAGAGGCGAAGAGGGGATGAGCCTGAAGAGGTTTTGATTTGTATTCAGGATGAAACTGGCAGCCGAGAAACCAGGGATGAACGTCGCGCGGCAACTCCGCAATCTCGACAAACTTTCCGTCGGGCGATTCCCCGCTGATGATTAATCCCTCGCGCGTGAGCGTGTCACGAAACTCCGGGTTGAACTCGTAGCGATGACGATGGCGCTCGTCAATCTCCACCGCGCCGCCGTAGACCTCACGCGCCAGCGAGCCTTCGGCCAGCTGGCAGGGCCATGCGCCCAGACGCATCGTGCCACCGAGTTCTTCAACGTCAACTAAGTCACGCAGCTTGAAGATGACGGGATAAGGCGTGTTAGCGTCAAACTCGGTCGAATCGGCATCTTTCAGGCCACAGACGTTGCGCGCGTATTCGATGCAGGCCGTCTGCATGCCCAGACAGATGCCGAAGTATGGCGTCTGCGTCTTGCGCGCGTAGGCGATGGCTTTAATCATCCCGGCGACGCCGCGCTTACCGAAGCCGCCCGGAACGAGTATGGCGTCAAAGTCGCGCAAGCGGTCTTCGTAATCGTCGTCCATCAATTCTTCGGATTCAATCCAGCGCACACCGACGCGCAGGTTGTTGGCAACGCCGCCGTGCGTCAGCGCCTCGCGCAGAGATTTGTAGGAGTCTTCCAGTTCGACGTACTTGCCGACGATGGCGATGGAAGTTTCGCCCGCCAGGGGTTCTTTGATGGTATTGACCAGCTCGCGCCATTCGGAAAGGTCCGTGTGCGCCGCGCGCTCCGTGAGATTGAGTGTCGCCACGATCAACTCGTCCAACTCCTGCTCATGGAAAGCAAGCGGCACTTCGTAAATCGTTCCCACATCCAGCGCCGTAATCACAGCGTTCTCTTTGACATTGCAGAACAGGGCAATTTTCGAGCGCAGGTCGCGCGAGAGTGGACGGTCACAGCGGCAGAGGAGAATGTCCGGCGCGATTCCGATCTGCATCAGGTCGCGGACGGAATGCTGCGTCGGCTTGGTTTTCAATTCCCCGGCGGCGGCGATGAAGGGGACAAGCGTGACGTGGATGAAGATGGCGTTTCCACGGCCCTCTTCATTGCCCATCTGCCGGATGGCTTCGAGAAACGGCAAGGACTCGATGTCGCCGACCGTGCCGCCGATTTCGACAATGATTACGTCCGGCTTATCTTTTTCGGCGACGGCGCGTACCGCGTCTTTGATCTCGTTCGTGATGTGCGGGATGACCTGAATGGTCTTGCCCAGGTAATCGCCCCTGCGCTCTTTTTCGATAACGGAAAGATAGATGCGCCCGGTCGTCCAGTTATTCGCCTGCGAGAGATGAGCGTGCGTGAAGCGTTCGTAATGTCCGAGGTCCAGGTCGGTCTCAGCGCCGTCGTCTGTGACGAAGACTTCGCCGTGCTGAAAGGGCGACATCGTGCCGGGGTCAACGTTGATGTATGGGTCGAGCTTGATGAGAGCGACCTTTAGCCCGCGAGTTTCGAGCAGGCAGCCGATGGATGATGCGGCCAACCCCTTACCGAGACTCGAAACCACGCCGCCCGTCACGAAGATGTACTTAGGCATCATTTACCTCATGTAATGAAAAATTCAAAATGAAAAGTGAAAAATTAAATCTGCGTCCGATCTTTTGCATTTTGCATTTTTAATTTTTCATTGTCGTCATCCCCGTCGCCCGATTCCTGTTCACCGTCCAGATAACCCTGGCGAAAATCTTCCTGCGCTTCAATCGCCTTCGCTGCTCCGGGGTCAAGCACCTTTTGCAGCCCCATAAACCCTGCGCCCATCATTCCACGATTCTCATTCGCACGCTTTTCAAACTCTTCGACCGTCAAAGGCTTCGTTGGCCGCGTCAACAGATACAGCCCGCCGACGACGAGCAAAAGGAAGAAGCCTAAACCAATCCAGTCTTTCATATATTTTAGATTCCGGATGCCAGATGTTAAATGTTAGTCGCCAGCATCCAGCATCTAGCATCTAACATCTCTAAAAATCTTTCGCACGCGCTCAAGGTCGCGCTCTGTGTCAACGCCAATCGAAACCGCTTCGGCTTCGATGACTTTTATCGTCACGCCGCGCTCAAGCGCACGCAGTTGCTCAAGCGATTCCGCGCTCTCAAGCGTGGATTGCGGCCAGCGCGTGTATTCTAACAAAAAGCTGCGACGGTAAACATAAAGCCCCGTGTGCTTGCGAAATGTTTCAAGCAGCAGCGGCTCGATTTCGAGCGCGGCCAGCAGCGTTCCGTAACGTCGCACGGCATCGCGCGGAAATGGAATCGGCGAGCGCGAAAAATAGAGCGCACGCCCCGCACCATCGGTCACGACCTTGACGACATCCGCGCTCAGGACATCAGCCACATCGTTGATCTCTTCCGAAGTCGTCACAATCTGCGCCGCGCTGTCGCTCAACAACTCGGCAACCGCCCGCTCAATCGTCTGAGGCGAAATGAGCGGCTCATCGCCTTGCAAATTGACGATCACCTCTACATCACGGTCGAGCGTGGCGGCGACTTCCGCCAGCCGGTCGCTGCCGCTCTGGTGATCGGAGCGCGTCATCACCGCTTCAAAACCGGCAGACAGCACCGTCTCCAGAATTCTGCGGTCGTCGGTCGCACAAATCGCACGCGAAACATTGTGCGCCGCGAGAGCACGTTCCAGCACGTGCAGAATCATCGGGCGACCATTGATTTCGAGCAGCGGTTTTCCGGGCAATCGGGTCGAAGCGTAGCGTGCGGGGATGACGGCGACAGCAGTTTGTGGAGGTGTTGAAGCCGTGTGATTCACGGGACAACAAGATAGCGCGCTTGAGTAAGTAAGTCAAAAGTAAAAGGGAGAGGGAAAGAGGCCAAAGCCCAAAGTCCAACGTCCAAAGTCAAACGAGCGTTCCTGACTTTGGGCTTTGGACTTTGGGCTTTGGCCTTGTCTTGCTCTTCCTCTTTACTTATTGAACATGCCGCCCAGCCCACCAATCAGGTCGCTGGCTTTATCTACGATTGTGCCTCCGGCGTGCGTGAGCGCATTGTCCACCTGACCGGCAATCGGCCCCGGCAGCCGCTCTTTCAGGAATCCGACGACCGTGTCAATCGCCGTCTTGGCCTTGTCTTCTGATAATCCTGTTCTCTCCGAAACCCTTTTCACTAATTCTTCCATAATCTCGATCTCCTTTCAGTTAACAAAAACCCGCTCTGCACGGCGCGAGGCCACACCGTCCGCCTCAGATAAAGACGACTGATTGCGAGTTGGGGATGTCGAAACGCTTGCGGCAATTTCGACAGGCGAGTTGATCGTCAATCCTCACCATGTAGTCGCGTGATTTGGCAAAGCGTGCGCGGTCCTGTTCATTCGCCCCCCTGGGCAAAGCATTTTTCTTCGTCCGCGTCAGCCAGCGGACTTCGTAATCGGCGCGCTCGCGGCAATGCGGGCAACTAAAACTCGCACGCTTCGTTTCCTGCTTTTCGTTGAAATAATCTCTCTCGTTCATAATTGTAATGCAAAATTCAGAAGGCAGGAGTCAGGAGTCAGAAGAAGCGCAAATTTGTGGCAGCGGTTCTCTGTTTCCTCATGCTGACTGCTGTCTCCTGTTTCATGTCCTCCGCTCTTGTTTCCTGTGGTGAAGCACGATGCCGAGGCCGATCAGCCCATTAATCAGCATCAATAAATTAGTGACGACGAAGACCCAGTTGGCGACGAGCCAGCTATAGATGGTGAACCCAAGGGACGCGGCCATCTGCCCGATGAAAAGCCACTTCGAGACATTTTCGCTGCTTCCCTCCTGCCACTGCTTGTAGATCTGCTTACTGATGGTCAGCACCAGAATGAAGGAGCTGACCCACCCAACCAGTTCCGTTTTATTCATCCCTCTTCAATCAATCGTTTGACGGTCGTCAGAAAGCTTTCCGGGTTAATCGGTTTCGGCTCGTAAGCGATCGCTCCCTGTCCGAGCGCGAAAGTGGCGCTGCCGCTGCCAAAGCCTGTCGTCACGAGAATGGGCGTCGCGGCCAACTCAGGCGTGTCGCGCACGCGCCTCACCAGATGGATGCCGTCAGCCGCAGGCATCTTGATGTCCGTAATTATCAGGTCGGGGCGAACACTGACCGCCCTGTCATAACCCTGGATGCCGTCTTCAGCCACCATGACTTGATAGCCGCGTCGCTCAAGCGCCATTCGCATCAACTCGCGCGCGACTTCGTCGTCCTCGATGACTAAGATGGTCTTCATAAGGCAGTGTTCAGTAGTCAGTGGTCAGTTGGTCAGTGATTGAGTGTCCGTGGCCTTGACCTCCCACAGTTAAAACTCAAGATTTCGCATAGAGGTTTTAACTGACCACTGACCACTGACTACTGAACACTGTTCTCTCCCTCGCATAGTTCTCGCAGGTAGCGAAAGCTGTAGATGCCGGTTTCATGGCCGTCGCTCCAACGGAAACTGAGCGCGTAGCGACCGACGATTGCAATATTGTTGATTGAAAGCTCATCCGAGATAGCTTCGGGCTGTAAAACTCTCTGCCCCGTCCATTCATTGACGCACTGCGCGCACGGGCAGTTGCGGCGCAAATCGGGAGCTTTGAAATGGCACTCGCGCCCGTCAGCCCAGGTGATGCGAAGCCCCGCATCTCCCTCCTGCATAATCTCGCGCGGCTCTATGCCTGGCCCGCGTCTTTCCATCACGTTATTCATTCGGAGAGCTTTAACCGATCAACGCTTCGACAAACAATCAATCGAGAGAAGGCTTTTGCGCTATTCGTGCTCGCGCACGGCCTTCTCGACCGCCTTCGCCGTAATATCGAAGTGAGAAGCCGACCAGACAGCCTCGCCGTTTCTGACCACGATGGCCTGCGGCGATTCATGCCGGATGCCTGTGCGCGACGCTATCTCGCCGGACACTTCGCGGGCGCTTTGCACGATGACGAGCGAAACATCCATTTTCACCTGCGACATCTGCTTGTAGGCCGCACTGCTAATCGGGCACGTCGTGCTGTGCTTGAACAAAACGACGGGCGCATCGTTTGAGCGCGCCAGAGCTTGCTCCAACGCTTCCGCGTCCACGATTTTAGTAAACCGATCTCCCATGAAAATCACCTGTGAAAGTAATCAGAATTTTAGCCGAAGGGGACGGAATTGATATTAGCCTACCGGAGAGCTTTACGACAAACCTTTGGAGTCGCCAGCAAAGCCGAATCTTGCGGATATAAGGAGTAGGAGTTAGACAGGATTAACAGGATTAGCAAGATTAACGTAAGTTCGATGTAAGAGGCGTTGATGTTACCAGCCCCGGAGGGGCGAAATATCAGTAGCCCATGACGTAAGTCATGGGACAAGGCATCGAATAAATGGGTAAGCCCCGGAGGGGCGGCATGTGATGTCGCCCCTCCGGGGCTTACCCATTATTCTTGCGTCTTAAACCCAGAGCTGACGCTCTGGGCTACTGATATTCCGCCCCTGCCGGGGCTGTGTGTCAATGCTGTTTCGTGCTTGATCGAATTATGGCGGCGAGAATCGTTGCTCGCTACGGGACGACGGTGAAAGTGGCCGCCTCCTGATCTTTCTGCTCCCCGCTTTCGATATGCATGGTGGTTTCGATTCTGTATTTCCCTGCGGGCCAGCCTTCCGGAGGAGGACTCACATAGTAATCCACATAGCCATCACCCGGCAGTTCAAAAGACTTATCGAACGACGGGACGGGGGCATTTTTCGGTTGACCTTCAACATCCTCTGTAATGAATCGGAGTTTTAAAGTGACTTTACTGGGGACGTTTGAAACAGTGGCCCTGGCGTAGATCGTCTCGCCGGGCGCGAAAGTGCTGGACTCAGAAGTACTGCCCTTTTCTTTACTGAGCTTTAAACTGCTGATGTTGGCGGTCGTAAAGCTACAGGCGGAAGCGAGGCCAAGAACCAGCACCGCGCCCGCGATGAGCGACCATCTACGATTACGCATTTTCGTTTCTCCTTATCATCCATCGAATTGACCCTCTAAGCTGTCCGCCGAAATCGAAACTGACAAGCCGGGAAGCAGAAAGAATAGACAGGATTTACAAGATGGACAAGATAAGAAAGACAACGTCAAGCAGCCTTGCCTTGTTTTCTTAATCCTGCTAATCCTGTTAATCCTGTCTAGTTCTTTCGTCTTTCTTATTTCCACTCGCCGACGAGAACAAACGGTGCCCAGTAAAACGGCGCGGCGTATTTCTTGCCGGTTATCAAACCGATTTGCGCGGCACGCATCGAAGCGGTCGGCGAAGCGGTCGGCGAAGCCAGCAGGCGCTTGTAGAAGTCTGTCATCAACTGGGCGGTCGAGTTATCGGCCACAGACCAGAGCGACACTCCGACGGTCGGCGCGCCCGCGTACATGAAAGCACGCGTCAGACCGATGACACCTTCGCCGCGCTTCTCTTTGCCTAAGCCCGTTTCGCACGCGGAAAGCATGACGAGCGGTGAGCCTAGATTGAGATTGAATATCTCGTCCGTCCGCATGAAGCCGTCGCCGCTCTTGTTGCCCACGAGCGAAAGAACTATTCCTGTGAACTGCGGGCGCTCGGCGTTAAGCAGCCCGTGCGTGGCAATATGCACGACCCTGTACTTCTTGATGTCGGTCGTCGTCACCTTCGCTTCGTTCGCTTCCAAATCGAGCCACACGTCGGCCTGTCCGCCGCCAGCGCGCGTCAACTGGGCAATCTGCTGTGCTTCGACGCGCGTTCCGTTAAGCCGCGCGAGTTGCAGGCCACTGGCAGGCGCAGCCGCGCCCGCAGGAGCTGCCACGTCCGTCACCGCACTCGAAAGACTGAGGCCGCGCGTGTCGGCTGAAGCCTGCGCCGATGCGCCTGCTGCGCCTTTCGCTCGCGGGTCGCTTCCGTTAAAGACCGGATCGGCGACGATCAGAAGATTCTTGCTGGCAGCGGGCTTTGCCGCCTGCCGGATGACAGCGACAACCGAGGCCGAAGGCGCGTAGACGACCTCGTTGGTCTTGACTAGATAGGCAAGGCTCGGATAATCGGTCGGGCCTGTAGCGGTCACGAACGATTCGAAGGGAACGTAGTTGAGCGCGCCATCGGGGACGATGAGTAGGCGCTTCTCGCCAACGATCTTTGCGGCAGGCTCAACCACTGTTTTGTAGAGCGCATTGGAAGCTGTGGCAAACGCAGCCGCTGGGCCTGCATTGGTCGGGTCTGTCGTCAGACTCAGGCCGCGCGTCGCTTCCGCCACATCAATACCGGCGATGCGGCGCTGAAGCTTGGGCGGAATAAGCTGCGCGCGCAACGCCTGCGCCTGACCGTCAACCTCGGAGCGCGCGGGCAGCTTGAAGAGAGCAACGCTGGTCGGCGTGACAGCCCAGAGGTACGAACTCTGTTCACCGAGACTGTATTCGAGCAGCGCCGTTTGCTCGTCCAGAACTTTTTGCTGAACTTCGGCCAGAGTCAAAGGCTGAGGCGCGGTGAGCGCGGCATATTTGGGACTCGCGGCACGAATCTGATTTTCGATGTTGTCGTATTCGACGGAAAGCGTCTCAAGCTCGGCTTCGAGTTTATTCGTATCCGGCTTCGCGTCGCCTTCTGCGACCGCCACACCCGTCAAATCCTGCGCGATCTCCTGCTGGCGATCTAGATTGTCCTGCTTGCGCTTGAGCAAGTCTGCGGGCACGCCTGCGGTAATGTCCGCTCCGGCTTCACCGAGCATGTCGAGCAGTGAGCGAGCGCGTCCCTGCTCCACGATCTTGAAGGCTTCGGCGGCATACGTGAGCGCCTGTCCGTCGAGCGGAGCGCCCGGCGTCGTCGCAACCATCAGCGCCATCTCTGCAAGGTTGCTCGAAGTCTCGTCGTAAACATCTTTCGTCGTGGCGAGAAAGGTCGTGCGCGATTCGTCCGCGCGGAGACTGCCAGCACGAATCGTCTCGATGGTGGCCAGCGCTTCGCGGTAAGAAGCGACTGCCTCTTCTCTGCCCTTCAAAGATTTCTTCGGGTCTTTATCCAGCGCGGCCTGCATCCAGCGTGCTTTTCCGAGCCCGCGCTGCGCAGGCCACATCAAATCGAGTCGCTTATCGTCGCGCGCTCCCTTGACAGCATCGGCGTAGAGTTTGACGGCATCTTTGGCGCGGTTCTGGCGCAGCGCGATGTCTCCGAGGCTGGTGCGGGCAACGGCGCGAACGCGGCGCGATTGCCCGAATTTGCCGATGATCGGCATTCCGGCGGTCGAAAGCGCTTCCTCAAAATGCTTACGTGAACCGTCCATGTTGTTATTGAAATAATCTATGCGCCCGACTCCGATTTCATGAGTCGAGTAGATGATGTTCTGCCGGTAAAGCTCAACGGCTCCTTTGACAGCTCCGGCGACGGCCATCGCAGTGTCCGCACCGCCGCTCGGCAAACTGCCCCGAAGACCACCCCCGCTCATCAGACCGCCGAGGCTGGGCTTCTTCACCACGCCGCCCGTGAGCTTCGACGGGTCGGGCTTAACCACCTGCATCCGGCCATACGCGGAAGACGATTCCGAGACATTGCCCATGCGGTAATAGGTGTCGCCGATCTTTGCGAGCATCAAATTGGCATTAAATTCGTTGTCGGGCATGCCGATGGTGGTTTCCACCGCGCCCTGGCTGCTCACGGCCTGACGAAAAGCATCATGCGCGTCCTGATAAAACTTGACGGCGACCGCGTACTGACCCTGACGCACGTAGAGATCGCCGAGCGCGTCGTTGGCGGCAGCCACACCCTTGGGGCTGCCGCTCTGCTTAAACTGGCTGAGAGCATTCTGCAATTGCACCAGCGCGAGGTCGGCTTTGCCGCGCTTCAAAAGAATCCGGCCCTGTTTGAGAGCCTGAGCCGCGCCTCCCTGCGGAGCCGGATCAGGAGCCGAATGGTTCGTCTTTGTGTCTCTGCCATTCTCAATAAGCGATGCAACTGCACTGCCGGGAATGATGGTCAAGCTCAGAGCGAGGGAAAGAAGATAAACAAGGGATTTTGATGTGTGCTTCATTAGGATGCTCCGGGAAATGCAGGTAACAGAAGAGCAGGAGTCAGAAATCAGAAGAAGCAACATCCGTAACAGCGGTTCTTCGGCTTCTTCATTCTGATTATCTGACTCCTGTCTTTTGTATTCTGCTTTTTCGTTTCTGCTTTATCTGTGAATCAGATCAACTGCCGTGACGAGAATCGGCGCGTTTGAGGAAACGTTCATGCGAATGACGGAAGGTTCAGGCGCGCTCTGATCCAGGCCCAGCCCGCGCGTGACCGCGACCTGCTCGGTTTGAGTCTGCTTCTGACCGTAGCTTGTGCCTTTCACCACGCCGACCTTCGCCTGCACGTTCGCCTTCACCTGCGCCCAGACTCCGACGGGAGGCTGCCAGGGACAACGATTCTGGCCGCAATAGTTGACCAGCGCCGCGCTCGTCGGAATACCCGGCAGAGGCTGTCTGGTCACGATGATGTAGAGACGTTCGTTCGCGGGATTGGCGTCAAACTTGAACCAGTTTTCCACGCCCGGCTCGTTCCAGGGGATTTCGTAAGGCACGTGCGCCTCGATTCGGTTATCGCCTTGTTCCAGACGCACGTCCGGGTAGAGCATCTGCGGCTCGCCGTTGTTCTCCGTGTGGAAGATGTAGAGATAGCCGTCCGTGTTTGTCTCCATAGAAAGGCGGATGCGGTCGCCTGCGCGAAACTCGCGCGAAGGGTCAACTCGCATGGGGCTGCCGTTTTCGTCGCGCATGTAGAGCGTGTAGCCCAATCCGATGGCGGTCGGCGAATACGCCGTCAGCAGAGGAGCATTGGTATCAACAGAAGCATTACCTTTAACGGTGGCGGTCGTTTTCCCGCTAGTGGCTTTGCCGCTCGTGGTGACGCGCTTGGTCGTTTTGCCAGTCGGTTTTTTTGTGCTCTTGCTGGTCTTACCGGTGCTGGGATTTCCAGCAGCCTGACTCGCGCTGGCTGCAATCGCGGCGCTCGCAGAACTGCTTGAGCCTGAGGCTGTCACACGCGTTGTTAAGAACGAGCCGCGCACGGCCTCTTCTTCATCCTGCGCGCGGGCGCTGCTGGCGGCGCTGATGACGAGCGCGAGGCCAAGAAAAGAAACGAGAATCTTGAAACGCATAATTACTCCTAGAGGGCTTTGAATGGTTGATTTAGGATTCCAGCCAATTGAAGAACTGTTTTCATCGTTCAAATGTTAACGCGGAAACCCGTCCAACTTAGGATCACTAACAGCTTACAGCTTTTCTTCTGACTTCCGCTTTATTTGTGCTCGATGCGAACCTCGAAGATGACAGGCTCGCTCTGTGCAGCCTGCGGCGCTTTGACAGAGACCAACGGATCAGTTCCACCACCATTGATGACGTCCGTGGTGGGCGCATTTGCCTTATATTTTGCCCGAAAATCCTCAAGCTCCCGCTGTTCAGCCGCCGTCAATTCGCGCCCCGCTTCCTCAGTCAGAAAGGCCGGAGCGGTCAAGGGCGTCGGCGAATAGATGACAGTGTAGCTTTCCGTTCCTGCCTTTTTGTCGAGCGTCACCCAGTTGGCATGAAGCTCTTCCTCGTCCTCTACATCCTGCGGGAAAGCGAAGTCAACTCCGTCTTCGACTTCGTTGCTCTCCACGCCCGACTCTTCAACCGGCTTTGCTGTCAGGAAGGTTGTGAGTTTGCCGCCTTCACCTGACCCGATGATGTAGATGTAGCCGTCACGGCGCGGTGTGAAATGAAACTTGAACGATTGTCCCGATTTGAAAGCGACGACGGGCGCGACGCGCGCCGAATCGCCGTTCGGCCCGGCTTCCGCAACCTCCAGCCAGTAACTCAAGCTCTCCTCGGTGCTGGCGGTCGTCCCACCCGTGTTCGTCGAGTTTGAATTCTTGCCCGCTCCCGTGTTCGAGCTATTGGCGTTCGCAGTGCTTGCGCCATTGCGATTGCTCAGCAGGAACCAGCCACCGACTCCGCCTCCGATGAGCACTACAGCCACCACCGCGATAATCAGCGGCGTCTTGGACGATGACTTCGGCGCTTCGGCGGCGGGCGCATAGGCAGACGATTGCGTGCCGTAGCCAGAAGCAGAAGGGCTGGTAGCGATGGTGGGAAACTGCGGCGTCTGTTGATAGCTCGCGTCGCTTGCAGAAAGACTGTGCGCGGGCGCGGGCCCGGAAGAAATATCAGGAGGCATCGATTGCGCGAGCGATGTCGGGGCAAGACGATGCGACGGGCTATCAGATTGCGGCGGTCGCGGCGGCGAATCAACCGTCACGATGGTCGGAGAAATTACTTCGGCATGGGTGCTGCGCCCCTCGACATTCTCGTTCGTAGTGCTTCCGGCGTCTCCCACACTTGTCTGCGATGATGGAGCGGAACTATGCGTGCCGCTGCCGATATTAAGGCTGGGGCTAGAGCCTGCGAGCGCGGGCAAGCCAAGAGCGGCGCGCATCCCGGCGGCGAGTTCCCCGGCGGTCGCCTGCCTCTCATTACGATCTTTCGACATCGCGCTCTCGATGGCGCGGCTGAAAGCGTCCGGCACACCCTGCTTCACCTCGTGCAGTGGCCGCGCCTTGACGTTGACGTGCTCGCGCCTGAGTTCCTGCAACGTCAAGCCAACGAACGGCCTGCGTCCTGCCACCAACTCGTAGAAGACCACGCCCAGACTGTAAATATCCGCACGCCCGTCAATCTCCACGTTGCCGTCGTCAGGCACTTCGCCCCACTGTTCGGGCGACATGTAGAAGGGCGTGCCCAGCACCTGCCCGGCAATCGTCAGCGCGGTTGTGCCGCTGGCTTCCGTGCCCGCCACTTCGCGCATCTTGGCGATGCCCAGATCAAGCAGTTTCGTGACGGGCTGCCCGTCCTCGCCCGGCTTGCCGAGCATGATGTTTTCCGGCTTGAGGTCGCGGTGGACGACGCCCATGGCATGCGCCGCATTGAGCACGCTCATAATCGGCTCAAGAATATTGAAGGCTTGCAGCGGAGTAAGCTGCCCGTGCCGTTTCAACTCCACGTCGAGCGTGTGGCCTTCGACAAACTCCATCACCATGTAGATGAGACCTTCGGTCGTCGTGCGGAGATCGTAGACGGTGACGGCGTTCGGATGACGGAAGCGGCGCGCGGCCTGACCTTCGCGGCGAAAGCGGCGCAGCCACTCGGCGTTGTTACGCATCTGCGGCGGCAGAACCTTGATCGCCACCTTGTCGCCTAAAAGGATGTGGCGTGCGCGATAAACCGCACCCATCCCGCCTTTGCCCAGCAAAGATTCGATGTGGTACTGGCCGTCAAGGGTGGAATTAACGATGGCGGTCGCGTCATCTTCCAACACCTCGCCATCGTTGGCGCAGAAGCTGATGCCGTCTTCGTATTTCGTGTTACAAGTAGGACAATACTTCATAGGGGATTTCTATTTTACCGTCAGTGCCGACAAAACGCGCGCGCTAGCAGACGCCGAAGTTTGAGACGATTAGCCATCTCAAGAGGAACTACCGGACAGGGCAAACAGTCTATCACAGACGGCAAGCGAAATTCGATTCGCAGAGACGAAACCTTTACACGAGCGAGAATTAAGCGGAGGAAACTCCATATTGCATTTTAGTAACGCCACCTGGGCACCTACGCGCCATTTTTGACGTACAATCTCAGTTCGACTGCTTCGCAGTATTCTACCAATTAAAGGTGTATGGCAGAATAAACCTGTGATGTCGAAAACATTTAATACTTTAACTCACGTCCTTCTAATAGCTGTCCTGCTAAACAGCCCTGTTTATTCCGTCGCGTACTCTCAGGAGAATCTAACACCGGAGCAGATGACACAAGACTTCGACTATCTGTGGTCGCAGTTGAGAGACAATTATGCTTACTTCGACAAGAAGGAAACAGACTGGAATCGGGTCAAAGAAGTTTACCGCCCTAAATTCGCTAAAGTCAGAAATAAGACAGAGTTCGTTACCTTACTGGAAAGAGTGTTGGATGAACTTTACGATCCACACACACATCTCAGAACCAACACGAATCGTTCAACCCGCTTGATTCCCACGGGGTTGGATATCTGGGCTGAATGGGAAAACGGCAAAGCCATAATCACGCAATTGCGAAAAGGATTTAGCGCCGAACAAGCTGGATTGAAAGTCGGGATGGAGATTATATACATCAATGGCTTGCCCATAGAGACAGCCGTCAGCAACAGGCTCGGAGTGTCGCTAAAAAAAATTAGTGAAGCTGCCAGGAGTTGGGCACTGAGAGCCTTGCTTGCAGGGACGCGCGATACAAGGAGAGTGATCGAAGCCAAATCCGGAAACGGCATCAAGACTACGTTCCAACTCGATTTGCCTGCTCATACAACCGTTGATAATTATGAGGGCGATAAACAAGTCGAGTGGAAGATTCTAAAAAACGGATTGGGTTACATAAAAATCAGCAACCTCGGATCGGATGACACGGTTGCAGAGTTTGAGGCTGCTCTCGAAAAAGTCAAAACAACTCATGGTTTAATCATTGATCTTCGCGCGACTCAAAGCGGCGGCAATACTTCCGTAGCAGAGCCGATTATGGGGCGACTAATCGAACGCCAAATGCTTTATCAGAAGGGCGCTCCCGTGCAGGGAGAGAACTGGACGAGAGAAGTCTCACCGCGAGGCGGCTGGACATACAAAGCGCCAATTGTGGTTTTGGTTGGGCGCTGGACGGCGAGCATGGGCGAAGGGATGGCCATCGGTTTGGACGCGATGAAGCGAGCAACGATTGTGGGAACGCGGATGGCAGGGCTGAACGGTGCGGTTTTCGGCTTGGAGTTACCCAATACCAAGATAAAGCTCAACTATGCCGCCGAAAAGTTATACCACTTGAACGGGACTCCGAGGGAAGATTTCCTGCCGCCCATAGCAGTCAAACTTTCGGACAAAAGAACGGACGATGTAATTCTTGAAGAGGGCATCAAGACATTGAGAGGATTACTTAGACGGCAGCCGAACAAGTCATTCATCCCACCCGACCGATAGTAATCTTTTCATCGTCGTGTGATGCCTTTGGCTCGGATACAATTCGCTCGGCGCAGGTCTGATTAGGGCTTTAGATTTCTTTAGGAGGAGAGCAGTGAGATCAATCTGGTGGTTTGCATTCTTATTGACTGTAGCTATAGTCACGGCTTCCGGTCAGGCGCAGAGGCCGCGCATCGAAGACCTCGCTCGCCAGTTCGATTATGACAGCAAATTGCCGTTGGAGGTGCGCGAGGTTGGCCGTGAGCGCCGCGGCGGCGTGACCATCATTGACATCACATACGCCAGCCCGCTCGGTGGGCGGGTCCCGGCCTATCTGGTCCTGCCCAAAGGTCGCGGCCCCTTCCCTGCCATCCTCTTCGGCCACTGGATGATGCCGGGGTCGCCACTCAAAAGCCGCCGTGAGTTTCTCGAAGAGGCCATCGTTCTGGCACGCTCCGGCGCGGCCTCGCTCCTGATTGACGCCCCGCTCGTCCGCCCCGGCTTCGTCTTGGAGAAAGACGAGATGCGAGCTGCCGCTCAGTCTTCGGAAACTTCGCGCCAGCAGGTGATAGATTTCCGTCGCGGCATAGACCTCCTGAGCGTCAACCCCGGTATCAGGAAGAACGCGATTGCTTACGTCGGCCACAGCTACGACGCGCACGTCGGCGGCATCCTCTCCGCGGTGGAGAAACGTATCAACTCCTTCGTTCTGATGGCCGGGGGTTTTGCTGACGAGGAATATGTCTTTGACCCGGATAACGCCGAGATGGTGAAGCTGCGCCAGCGCGTCGGGGATGAGGCCATCCGCGATTACTTTCAAAAGTACGCGTGGGACGACCCCATCAATTTCATCGGCCACAGCGCGCCCGCCGCCGTCTTCCTACAATTCGGGCGGCAGGACAAGCCGATCACCGAAAAAATGGCTCGCCGCTACCACGAACTGTTCGCCGAACCGAAGAGGATTAGTTTCTACGACGCGGGCCACGCGCTCGACGCAGTAGCTCGCCGCGATCGAGCCGACTGGCTCAGGCAAAGGCTCTCGCTCAAACCGATTGACTATGCCGCTCTCGCACGCATTCCACAGTTAAAATAACGTGAGCTTGATAATAGGAGGCAGTTGCGATGCCAGCCCCGGCAGGGGCGAAATACCAGTAGCCCATGACGTAAGTCATGGGAACAAGTATCGAATAAACATTAAAGCCCCGGAGGGGCGACATCATCTGCCGCCGCTGCCGGGGCTTGTTAGTTTGTTGGCTGACTATCCCCAGAGCTAACGCCCTGGGCTATTGTTATATCGCCCCTCCGGGGCTATGACTCGATGCCGTTCCCTTCTCATGTCGAACTCAAGTTACTCATGTTGTGCAGACTGTCGCACATAGTTAATCATTCCCTGCAACTCGTAATACTCCTCGTCTGTCATCCGTGTAAAAGTAGTTTCATCGAGGAGTTCTGTTGCGCGCCCGCCATCTGCGACGGCGAGAATCGTTGCCCCGGAGGGAAGCTGGCGGTGATTGCTCGCCGTAGCAAATTCCAGAAAACCCGGTTCCCCTGTGGCATAAACTAAAATCATCGTCTCCAACCTCTTTCATTTGGGAGAAAGTGATTTTTCCCCATTCTCTAGTTAACGCGTAAAAGCGGTGAAAAATAGATCATCGGGCAGGAGAACTTGCGATAATCCTCTGACTGGTCGGGTTGAAAGCCCTGCGCTTGCCGCTGTTCGTCTCAGTTCAAGGGAGCTATCATTGCTTAAATCAAAGAGGTGCGAACGCGGCGTCCGGGCAATCCGAGCCTATGGCAGAGCACGTATATTCGTTTGATGATTTCAGAATTGGAGAGCTTTGAAGATGAATAGACGTTTCTTTATTAAATCCGCCATGACGCTGGGAGCCGTTGCCGGTCTTTCCAGAATATCACTTGCACAGGATTTAACTCAGAACGAGTTAATCAAGCGAAAGACAGCGGCGCTGCCGTTTGAAAAGATCACTAAGACAGATGCCGAATGGAAAAGCATTCTCACTCCTGAGCAGTATTACATAACGCGGCAGAAAGGAACTGAGGCTCCCTACACCAGCCCGCTCAATAAGATTCACGATAAGGGCGTCTTCGCGTGTGTCTCATGTTCCCTGCCCCTTTTTAGCTCAAGCACCAAGTTTGACTCGCACACGGGATGGCCGAGTTTCTGGGCGCCCATCGCCAAAGAAAATGTGCGTGAGGAAGTTGATAATAGTTTGGGGACCACGCGGACAGAGGTTTTGTGCAACCGCTGTGACGCGCATCTGGGACACGTCTTCGACGATGGCCCGAAACCAACCGGCCTGCGCTACTGTATGAATGGTGTGGCGATGAAGTTCGTGAAAAAGCGGCGTAACTGAGGTGCCTCACTTACGCCGCCGGGCAGCCAGCGAAGGTCTGTGTCGCTTACTTGAAATTGGTTTTATCGCAGTTTTTGAGTCCTTGTGGACAACCATCATACTGCAACCACTCATAAAACTCTCTTGGGTCACCTTCAACCGCAAAAAAGACACGTTTGATCCCGGGAAATTGCAGTACCGTTTTTTCGAGCTGTGCCAGAAAATCTGTACTGCTGCAACTCGTCGTGGCATTGCCGAGCTTCTCCCTCATGTCTCTGAAATTAACATAAGCAGTCTTGTTCTTGATGTTCACGCCGAGCAGCATTGATTTCGTCTCGTCTGAGAAGACCGACCAGTAGCCTTTCGACTTTTCGCTTTCGGTCGGGCCGCTGACTAATTGTTCGACTGCGGCACGGGCGACCCCTGTGGTTTTCGGAACCTTCCGCATTACGGGATAAACTCTTCCCACACACTCCTTGCCCTTTGGAGTAAGTTTTTCGTTAGCGAAGTAAACCTTGATAGAGGTGGTTTGTGGTGATTGCCCTGCGGCAACAGGGACTACAAGGAGAACCAACAACCATGCCAGTCGTTTCAAGCGAGCCTCCTGATTGGGGAAATAAAGAAGCCTAAATTGAACACACTAATCTTGAGAGTGACAGCGAAGCTCTGAACTACCGCAGATAAATTTCGCGCGCATACTCTTCGACCATCCGGTCGCTGTTGAAAGCTGGCACGAGCGTCTCAAGGGAATGCTTCATCATGGCGACCCAGCGGCGCGGAATCCCCTCGGCGTCGCGCTCATAGTAGGTCGGCACGACCTTTTCTTCCAGCATGCGATAGAGCGATTGAGCGTCCGCTTCGTCAACCTCCGCCGCCTCGTTGCCTTCAACCTCGTCGCCGATGGCAAAACCGTTCTTGCCGTCGTAGCCTTCGATCCACCAACCGTCCAGCACCGAAAGATTCAGGCCGCCATTCATCGCCACCTTCTCGCCGCTTGTCCCGGAGGCTTCAAGCGGGCGGCGCGGGACGTTCATCCAGACATCAACGGATTGCACGAGCTGGCGCGCAATCTCCTGATCGTAGTCCTGTAGAAAGACCGCGCGATGGCGAACCAACGGGTCATATTTCCAGCGCGCCAGTTGTTGCAGGATAAACTTTGCGCCCTGATCCTGCGGGTGCGCCTTGCCCGCGAAGACAAACTGCACGGGACGCTCTTCATTGTTGATTAGACGCAGCAGGCGGTGCGGGTCTGTCAGCAGCAAGCTCCAGCGCTTGTACGCGGCCACGCGGCGCGCAAAGCCGATGGTCAAAGCATCGGGGTCGAACATCGTGCGCGCGGATTCCGTGTAGTCCATACTCTCGTTGTTGCTGAGGCGCGCATGAAACGAACGATGCCGGACGAAAGCGACGAGCCTTTGTTTGAGCAACAGGTGAGCGCGCCACAACTCTTCGTCGGAGATTTTTTCGACGCCTTTCTTCCATTCATTGGGTTCGAGCGCAATCACACCCCAGTTTTGCCCGACGTGTTTTTCGTAAAGAGCGCGAATGAGCGGCGCAACCCACGTCGGCGCGTGAACACCATTGGTGACGGACGTGATCGGAACTTCATTTACAGTTCGCTCCGGCCACATCTTCTGCCAGAGAGCGCGTGAGACTTCGCCGTGCTTGCGGCTGACACCGTTGGTCGAGCGACACATCTTGATGGCCAGCGGCGTCAACCCATACAGCTCTTCCTCGTTATTCGGCATGATGCGACCCAAATTGATGAACTCCTCGTGAGAGAGTCCGAGCGCCGCTTCGTAAGCCGACCCAAAGGCTTTTTCGACAAGCGGGACAATGAATTCATCATTACCGGCAGCCACCGGCGTGTGCGTCGTAAAGACGCAGCGCTCACGAATCCGTCGCGCTGCTTCCTCGAACGGGACGCTTTCCGCTTCCCTGACCTCGCGCGCCAACTCCAATGTGAGAAAAGCCGAGTGGCCTTCGTTGAGATGAAAGACGTGCGGCTCGATCTTTAAACGACGAAGGAGACGAACGCCGCCTAGCCCTAGCATCATCTCCTGCACGATGCGCGTCTCGCGGTCGCCGCCGTAGAGATGCCCTGTCACCCAGCGATCCGTCTCTTCGTTCTCCGCTATGTTCGTGTCGAGCAGATAAAGCGGGATGCGGCCAACATCCACGCGCCACGCCTGAGCACGCACGTTGCGCCCGCGCATCAGGACCTCGATTATCACAGGCTCGCCCGCGTCATCCTTTACCTGCTGAATCGGCAGCACCGACGGATGAGTTTCGCCGTAATGTTCTTCCTGCCAGCCGTCGCGTCTCAAGCGTTGGCGAAAGTAGCCATGACGATAAAGCAGGCCGACGGCAACGAGCGGCAGGCTCAGATCGCTCGCTGATTTCAGATGATCGCCCGCGAGCATTCCCAACCCGCCCGAATAGAGTGGCAAGGAATTGTGTATGCCGTATTCGGCGCAGAAGTAAGCGACGGGGTGTTCCCGGCTAATCTTCTTATCAGCGGGCCCGCCCCACGTCCGCCCGTCGGCCATGTACTCATCGAAGTGCATCGCAAGGCGGCGCACGCGCTCGTTGTATACAGGGTCCGTCGCCATCTGCATCAAGCGAAACTCGGAGACCTCTGCGAGCAAGCGGCGCGGGTTATGCTCACACTCTTCCCAGACCGCCGGGTCTAAATCACGAAAGACAGCCGCGCCGTCCGCCGCCCAACTCCACCAGTAATTCCAGGCCAGTTGTCCCAGAGAGCGTAACGGCTCCGGCAACGCGCGCTCTCTCGGAGCAATTCGGCGCTCCATCTCTTCATCCACCTGAAGCATTCACCTTCCCCTGTTCTTCATCATCAAATTTATGATTCTTTAAAAACGTTTTCAAATCACCCGGCAGAAAAAATATCAGGCGCACTTCCTTAACTGAAATTTCATCTTTCAGGAAATTCGCAACCGCGCGAGACGCAACCGCCGCCGCCTCTGCTCTGGGATAGCCGAAAGCTCCCGTCGAGATTGAAGGAAAGGCAATCGAAGCCAGATTGTTTTGGGCTGCGAGCCTGAGCGAGTTTCCGTAGCAACGCGCGAGCAATTCCCCCTCGTTTCCATGATGACGACCGTAAATGGGGCCGACCGTATGAATCACGTAGCGCGCCGCGAGCAGCCCTCCGTTGGTGATGACGGCTTCGCCTGTCGGCAAACCATCGGGCAATCGTGTGCGCCGGATTTCACGACATTCTTCTAAAATCTGCGCGCCGCCCGCTCGATGAATCGCGCCATCAACTCCGCCCCCGCCCATCAACGTCGAGTTCGCAGCATTAACTATCGCATCCACACTCTCGCGCGTGATATCGCCCATCATCACGCGAACCCGCCCATCCAGAAAACTCTTGTCCATAAAAACAGTGATGAGTAATGAGTGATGAGTAATGAGTAAAAGAAAGAGGTTTTAACTCATCACTCATTACTCATCACTCATCACTTCTTCTTCTCTCAGTTCGACCGAGATTTCATCAAACATATCCATTCGCCTGAGGGCTTCGGCGACGCCTTTCGCTTTATGTTCTGTGAGCGGATGCTCCGGGTCAGCGCTGGCTATCTCAAAGACTCTGTCGTCAAGCATGAGGACTCCGAGCGAGCCGAGCGCGACGCCCGGCGCGACCTCTATGTCGCCCATGTTGTGTATACGAAAGCGCCCGGTCTGCTCAACCCAGTCTTCGATGAATGGATCGCGTAAGGCATGTTCTGCTTCTGTTTCCGTCAGGTATGCACCCTCAACGATGAGACAATATTCGAGTCCTTTATTCGTCTTCATGGCGTACAGCGAAAGCCTTGCGGTCTTCGTGAATTATTCAAGCCAGTTCGTTGGAGCCGAGAAAGCGTAATTTAACATTGTCGGCCTTGAAGCGCCAGAGGCATTGTCGGTCTGGAAGATGAGAGGCTTGGCTCTTGAGCGCATGGTTCCGTGCGGCTGCGGTTTTAGTCTCTCCTCAATGTGCGTCGGGGGCGATTTGTCTACCCTGCGTTGACCCACTCGAAGCTTGGCCGCAGGGCTTGAGGGAACTCGCCGGGCAGATTTTACCACCAAACAGGAAAATGGAAACTCCCAAAGACAAAAGCAGCCGGAGAATTTTATCTCCGGCTGCCCTTGAATTAGCTTGACTGTGAAATTCTCAGTAGGCTTTCGCATACTGGTCGTTGAGCGTCTGGCGCAAACGGTCGAAGTAGGAATCGAACGTCACGAAGCTCGAACCCTGAAAGAAGGCTCGTCCGCCCGTCTCGTTCGAGAGACGATTGAGCGAGCTTTGGCCGTAGCCAATCGCTTTATGATTCCAACTCGTCAATCCGACGGTCGGCGCATAGAAAGAATAGACTGCGACGTTTCGCTTCTGCGCCTCTTTAATTGAGCGAAGCAGGTCAATGGTATTGGCCGCCGAATCTGTATCGAAGCCGCGCGACGTGTCCAGCCCATCCGAAATCAGGAGCAGCGCGTTGCGATTCTGGCCTCCCTCTTCAAACTTACGTAAAGCCTCTATGACTTCCACGTAGGGATTGTAAGGCGATACCGAGTCACTGCCGACAGGCGCACGCAGTGCCTTCGCAGCTTTTTCGAGATCATCAGTGAAAGCCTGTCGAACCTGCAAAGAACCGACCCTGACGTAAGCGACCATCACGCGCGAGCCTGCGGGCAACGAACGGATGAAATCACGCGTGACATCAAGCTCGCTGCCCACACGCGAGACGAGATCGTCCTGGACGAGGATCGCCAGATTCAAAGGCGCTTCGACGCGCACTTTTTCAGCGCCTTTATCCGGCGCTCCTGCGGCGACGCTCATGGCCGACACACCCAACGATACAGCAGTTAAAAGCACGAGGGCCGCGAAAACTGAAAAAACTTTTCTTCCCAACATTGTTTTGATTACTCCCTTTCCTAACTCAAGCCCGGAAACTCTGCCCCGGCCTATCCGACCGCAGAAAAACGCGCCAAAACGCTCAACTTTCACCATCCCGCGCGCCATCTCCGACAGCCGTTCCAACAGGAACTTATTCGTGAGCTAAGATGCGATGAGGAGAATAATGGTGGCCTCAGAAGAAGGGATAAGGGATAGGGCGGAGGGATGAAGGGAAAGCCGTTGAATTAATGATTCGGTGCGCGGTTCACTCAAACCCCTTTCATCCCTCATCCCTCATCCTTCATCCCTTTATGCAACGCGCAGACGCCGGTTGCGTCGCAGGGTGGGGGAGCGCCAAAGAGTTTGTAGCGGCGTGTGGCGAGCCAGCGGTAGAAGAGGCGTCCGAGCGCGGTGAAAGGCCAGACGGAGAGCAGTGGGGCGAGGTAGCGCCAGCGCGGGAGGACGCGCATCACTTCGAGCCAGGCGAGGTATCCGGCAGACCAGTCGCCCCCAGCAATTCTTCGAGTGTGCATCTCCGCGTCCAGTTCCTGAAAACTATAGGGCGTGCGAACTTGAACTTCCGGATCGCGGTAATCGAGCCACTTGACCCGTTGAAAGCTGTCGCGCCGCTCGACCTTATCGCGCATCCAACGGCACAGCGGACACTGCCCGTCCGTGTAAACTTCTAATTGCGCTGCTCCGCTCATCGTTGGTTTCCTCAAAGTCCGTTGGCCTGGTATGAATCCACTTCAGTTGAACAATACAGCACCGGATTTATGCAGGCAATGCGCCTATTCTCTAAGAGCGCAGCGGTCGCTTGTTCGCCTGCGGCTTGCTCGCTTGCCTTTCCCCTCCCTGCTCGGATAAATTACCGTCTCACACAAGGAGCGCATCCCGCCTGAATCTTTCGGCGCAAAAACTTGACCGGGGGTGGCTATCCCTCTCCAAAGATGAATCTCTGAAAGGAAACTCTTTTTACAGCCATGAAACCTTATTCGACCGACTTAATTCGCAACCTTGCCGTTATCGGGCACGGCGACGCAGGCAAAACCCAACTCGTCAGTTCCCTTCTTTACGCCGCCGGAGCGACCCCGCGCTGGGGCAAAGTTGACGAAGGCACAACCATCACCGATTACGACGAAGATTCCATCAATCGAAAGATTACACTCAATACTGCGCTTGCCCACCTCGAACACCGCGACACCAAGATCAATTTTATAGACACGCCCGGTTATGCTGCTTTCATCGCTCATGCGCGCCCCGCCCTGCGCGTCGCCGATTGCGCGCTCGTCGTCGTTGACGCTGTCAACGGCGTCGAAGTGCAAACGGAGAAGACCTGGGCTTTCGCCAACGAGTTCATGCTGCCGCGCATCATGGTCATCACCAAGCTCGACAAAGAACGCTCGGATTTCGGCACAGCCCTGCAAAGCGCGCAGAACGTCTTTAGCCGCGCCATCATTCCCTTTACCCTTCCCATCGGCAAAGAGAAAGATTTTCGCGGCGTCGTTGACGTTGTCCACATGAAGGCCTACGAGTTTGACGCCTCCGGCAAGGCCAAAGAAGTTGACCTGCCGACCGAAGGGCGCGACGTGCTCGATAAGACGCGCGAAAGATTGATCGAGCTTGTCGCCGAATCCGATGACGCCTTGATGGAGAAATATTTTGAAGAGGGCACGTTGCCCGACGAAGATGTGATTCCGGGAATCAAAAAAGCGATTGAGCGCAGCAAGCTCTGTCCGGTCTTCGCTGTTTCCAGCGCCACGCTCGTCGGCATGAGCACGCTGCTCGACGCCATCGTTGAATATGCTCCGAACCCTGCGGCGCACGAAGCAGAGCATGGACGCGCTTCCGTAGACGGCGACGGCAGCGAGCCGATTTCGCGTAAGTACGAAGACAGCGAGCCGTTCTCAGCCTACGTCTTCCGCACCATCGCAGACCCGTTCGCCGGGCGCATCAACGTCATGCGAATCATCAGCGGCAAAGTCTCCACGGACGCCCACGTCTTCAACTCCAAACGCGGCACACAGGAACGCCTGGGTGCGCTTCACTCCGTGCAGGGCAAGCAACTGGACAAGATTGACGAAGCGCACGCCGGAGACATCATCGCTTGCGTCAAGCTGAAAGACACGCAGACCGGCGACACGCTCGCGGACAAGGCCGCGCCGATTGTTTACGACGGCGTGGAATATCCTGAAGCGGCCATCGCTTTCGCCATTGAGCCGAAGTCGCGGCAGGACGAAGAGAAGATCAGCGTCGCGCTTCACAAGATTCTGGAAGAAGACCCGGCGCTACACTTCGACCGTGACGCGCAAACGAAAGAGTTCCTGTTGGCAGGTTCCGGTCAGATACACGTCGAGACGGTGATAGACAAACTGAAGAAGCGTTACGGCGTAGAGGTCACGCTGCATCCGCCGAAAGTTCCCTACAAGGAGACGATCACGCAGCGCGCCGAAGTGCAGGGTCGTCATAAGAAACAGACGGGCGGGCGCGGTCAGTTCGGCGATTGCAAAGTAATCTTCGAGCCGCTGCCGCGCGGCGAGGGCTTCATCTTCGAGGATAAGATTTTCGGCGGCTCTGTCCCGCAGAATTTCCGTCCGGCCATCGAGAAAGGCATCGTGGAGGCGGCTTCGACGGGCGCAGTCGCAGGCTACCCGCTCGTGGATTTCAAGGCCGTACTGGTTGACGGCTCATATCACCCGGTTGACTCCGACGAGCACAGTTTCCGTGCAGCGGGGCGCAAGGCTTTCCGCGCCGCCATCGAGAAGGTCAAGCCGACGCTGCTTGAGCCGGTGATGGATGTCGAAGTCGTCGCGCCGCAGGAGTACAGCGGCGACATCATGGGCGACCTCAATTCGCGTCGTGGACGCGTGCAGGGCATGGAGGCCAGCAGCGGCAACCAGCAGATGATTAAAGCGCAAGTCCCGATGGCCGAGATGCTCAACTATCAATCAACCCTGAATTCCATCACCGCCGCGCGCGGCTCCTACCACATGCAGTTCTCGCACTACGACCAGGTGCCGGGGCAGATCGCGCAGAAGATTGTCGAGCAGGCGCGAGCTGAAGGCAGGATTAGAGCGGAAGAGGAAGAGTAAAAACCATGTCACGGCAGCTAGCCAAACACTGGATTACGGCTGATGAATATGAGCGCATGGGCGAGGCGGGCATCTTCGGGGACTATGCCCATCTCGAACTTCTTGAAGGAGAAATCTATAAAATATCACCAATCGGCAGCCCTCACGCTGCTTGCGTTGATTTCCTCAGTAGCTTTCTTAATCGTCTTTTCAGCGGCGAGTTTATAGTCAGGGTGCAAAATCCAATCCGGCTTGATGCGTTCTCAGAGCCGCAACCCGACATAGCCCTCCTGCGATGGCGCGACGATTTTTACCGCCACGCTCACCCGACACCATCCGACGTGCTACTCGTTATCGAAGTAGCGGACTCAACAGTTGAAAGTGACCGCTCCTACAAGATGCCACTCTACGCGAAAGCGGGCATCCCGGAAGCGTGGCTCGTCAATTTGGTGGAGGAATGCGTTGAATTGTACGCAGAGCCGGAGGGCGAGGTTTATCAAACGGTCAGGCGATTGACGCGCGGCGAGACAGTTGCGGCGCACAGTATCGAGAACTTAAACGTCGGCGTCTCTGACATCCTTGGATAAACTACAACCCTCGAAGCTCTCGTTTTTCCTGCTCCCTTTATGACCTCACACGAATTTAACCGGGCGGGAAGCATCCGATCACGCCTTCAAGTTGACGAATGAAAGGCAAGCTATTAACGTTAGCGACTTCTAGTTTCTCGTCGCGATAACTTCGAGGTACTCGCCTTCACCATACGTCGTATTGTCCGTTGCTTGATTATGCTCCGCCCACAATTGCTCCAGGTCGTTTCGTAAGAGAGCCTGCCCGCCTGTGTCGAGTGCCTCAAACGCGCGTCGTGTCGGACCGTAATACAGGCGGAAGGACTCGACAACCTCGGCAGGCGGAAATGGATATTCAAACGGACACATCCGCCGCGTCAATTGTAAATCCGCAATGCCATCCCGCAGCCGTTCGCGCACGGTTTCCTCGTCGCCCCACTTGACGGGCGAAGGCATACCGGGCGGCGGCGGCACATGCTTGCCGGTGATCCTGAACATCTGACCGACGAATCCATCCGGCGTCCAATTCGCCATCGCAATCCGTCCGCCGGGTCGGCAGACGCGCACGAGTTCAGCCGCCACCAGTTCGGGTCGTGGCGCGAACATCGCTCCGAACATACTCACAACCACGTCAAAGGCTGCGTCCGCGTATGGCAGATTCTCCGCGTCCCCTTCGTCAAACTGAATTGTCAGGCTTTCGGATTCGGCGCGGACGCGTGCCTGTTCAAGTAAATTCGTGGCGATGTCAACACCGGTGACGATTGCCCCGAGGCGAGCCGCCGGGAGCGCCAGATTACCGCTGCCGCAAGCCACGTCAAGCACGCGCGTGCCCGCCTTGAGCGCAAGGCGGGCGATAAACTCTTCCGCACCCGTTTCAATATGCTTTGCGACCTGGCCGAAATCGCCGGACATCCACATCCCTTTGAGTCGGGTTTTCAATGATTCCATCTCAGGATTATTTGTGCTCATAGTCCATCTCTTTCAAATAAATGTTTTTGTGTCAAAAGGTAGCCGCTCAATGCCCGAATCTAACCGGGCGGGGAAATTGCATCAAGCCTTCAATCTAGCGGATGAAAAGCGAGCTAATTCCGCTCCGGTTGAATGAGTTGTTAGATTGCTCTTCAAATCATCCACTATTTTGATGGGGAATGCAGATGCGCTATTGATGTATAGCTGATAGAAAGAAAAGATGCCGGAATACTCTGGCTGAAACTTCACACAACATCCATCATCCTTACAAACAAAACGTTGATCGATGAGAATATTCCATCCTTACAGAGAGACGCTTCGGCCACCACCTCTTTGTTCAAGAAGCGTCAACTACTTTCTCTGATCGGGAGATGAGTTTTACTGCTGTGTCTAGCTATCAACCTTGCCACAAATTCTGTTGTTATTTTCATTACTCTCTGTAATCGTCTTAGTGCCATCAGCAATTGTGCAGGACGTATCCAGTGAAAGGTTTAGTCTAGTTTCAATTACCACATCTGCTTGCTGACCCGCGCCAATGGCTGGAACTTTTACATGATAACTCTTTTCCACCTGCTGAGTCCCGGGTGATGAGACGTGATAGACCTTGAGTACTACGTATGACTCGCCGGCATTTGCAGTCCCTATATTCTTAATCCTGATCTCAAATTTTCCACTCTTGGGGTCCCCCACAAGAGACCAATACGCAATCAAATCGGGAAGAAGTGCATTGTTAGAAACACCCAGTCTATTTGCCTTCAGATCTGTCGCCCGGGTCGGGGCGTAAGGTAGAATGCTCATTAACACCATTGTACTTATTAGCAATAAACTTTTTCTCTTAATCATTTTTTCTCCTTTAGATTTTACGTAGATAGCAGAGGACTTATATAGAATTGCCTGAAGCACGTCAATTTATATGTGGTGAAAAACTTTGCTATGATTCCTAGTTCTTCCTCATCTCACCCTAGAAGCAGAAATCTAACGCCCGGCATCACCCGCCGCCCCGCAATATTGAGGTACTTGAAATCCGGCGTGTCGGCGGTCGGGTGCATGCCGTTGTTAGGTTTCGCGAATTCATAAACTAAGTGCAACACGCTTCCCTGAAGTAGAGGTGAGCCGCAATACTGACGAAGATTCTCAACCGCCAAGAAGAGGACCTTCGCTATGTCGTATCACCAACTCACCCCCGGAGAAAGGTATATGTTCGCTGCGCTCCGAAAGCAAGGCTTCAACCAGTCCGAGATCGCGCGGGCGCTCTCGCGCCACCGCTCCACCATCAGCCGCGAGATCAGGCGCAACAGCTCCCGGTCGGACGGCCGCTATCGAGCCTTCACGGCCCAGGAGCGCACCAACGGCCGACGCTCCCGCTCTCGCCGCAACCTGCGCTTTACCACCAAGGACTTCTCGCTGGTCGAGGAACTGCTGTGCCGGCAGTGGAGTCCCGAGCAGGTAGCAGGACACCTCGCCCGCACAGGGCAGCTCAATATCAGCCACGAAACCATCTACCGCCACGTCTGGAGAGACAAGCGCGAAGGTGGACTGCTCTACACACACCTGCGAGGAGCCCGCAAGCGACGCAGAAAGCGCCACGGCGCCTACGATAGCCGAGGGAAACTGGCTGGCAAGCGCCTGATCTCGGAGCGGCCCGCGGCGGTCGAGGCGCGCCACCTGCTCGGGCACTGGGAGATAGATACAGTGATGGGCACTGGCAGCCTCGATTGTATCGTCAGCCTGGTGGAGCGCAAGAGCGGCCTGGTCGTCATCGGCAAACTGGAAGATCGGACGACCTATTCTCTGAACCGAAGGGTCATCCCCCTCATCAATGGACACCGGGGTCCATTCCAGACCATCACAGCAGACAACGGCACGGAGTTTCATGACTACAAGCGTATTGAGGAGAAGACGCAGGCCGTCTTTTACTTCGCCACGCCGCACCATTCGTGGGAGCGAGGCAGCAACGAGAATGCTAACGGGCTCATTCGCCAATACCTGCCCAAGGGCAATAGCATGGCGGGGCTGAGCCAGCACCAGTGCAACGCCATCGCCCGGAAGCTCAACACGAGGCCACGCAAGCGGCTGGGCTTCAGGACTCCTTTGGAATGCTTCAATGAATCTTAGTCAGTGTTGCGCTTCAAACTTGATGTCAGGTTGCGTTCGACGCAACCACGGCCCAGAGATTAAGATTTATTGAAGCTGTCTTCAGTACTTACTGACTCTGGATAACGCTCATCCAGACTTGAAAGGAACCCTCGATAGACTGCGATAACTTCGTTGAAAGGTTGCTCCATTAGCCGCTGTCTCTGGTCTGGGTCAACAACCTCGGGTTTATCATTTGGATGTCGCAAATACGGCTCCATACCTGCGAAATAAGCAGCCGTAAGATTGCTGGCAACAATGTATTTGGTGTTTTTGTCCATGACATTCCTTTCAACTCTGAGATTTCTAAGGCTAACTATAGCAATCTAACGCATATTAGGCGTACTATTTTCCGCCTGTAAAGACGCCCATTTGGGCGCATTTGTTTTATTCCTGCCAGACAGCCGCCTAATCAGTCTGAGAGATGACTTATACCGCTATCACAGCAAGACTCAACACTCATCCGAAGCCGGCTATCATTCAACCAAAAGCGAAGATGAAGCGTTTGCCCGTCAGGCGTGAGCTTAACGGGCAAACGTGTCGTTGTTTGAGATGCTATGGCGTAGGCAGTTGCTTCTTACTCTTGCGCGTTAAGCCGCTTCTGCGCTCGCTCTTGCGGGTGTAGCCGAACGCTTCGTAGAGGGCGCTGTCTGCGCCTTCGGTCGGGTCGGCCAGAACGCCGTTGACGACGAGCTGCGCTTTGGCGAGAAAGGCGCTGTCGGCGTTGTCGCGGTTGGTGATGGCTTGTCTGAGTTGGTCTTCGAGGTCGTCTATCTGCTGGCGCGCGGCCTGCGAGGGTTGCGCCGCCGCCTGAAACTGCGCGAGCGTCATTCCGCCGAAGGATTTGGCGGGAGCAAGCGTCTCCCACGCGTTGAGCATGCGTTGCATCTTGAGTTCGTTGTCTTTCGGGCTTGTAGGCATGGTAAGGATTCCTTTCTCTGTGCGCGCGGCGCACGGTTAGTGGTCAGGTTGGCCGTGCTAGTGAGGCACGAAGACGCTGTTGAGGTTAAAGGGCGCGGGTGCATTTGTCGTTTATCGCCTGCCTGCCCGCGCCGATTATGGCAAACGACCGGAAAACGCGTTTTTGCTGAGGAAAATCGCTAAACGCTAGCTCACAGACGGTGTTTTCGCGCTCCGTAACGCGATTTTCGCAGCCCGTAACGCAATTTTCAAGTCTGGTAGCGCGTTACCGAAGCCCGGTGGCGCGTTACTAAAGCAAAGTAGTGCATTACCAGAGCCAAGTAGCGCGTTACTAAGGCAAAGTTGTGCGTTACTAAAGCCTGTTTGCGCGGTACGGAAGCCTGGTATTACGTTACTTAAGCCCGGTTGTGCGAATCCGTCGCGCGGGATTGCTAATCCAACCGTGTCTCCACTGAAATCATCGAACCATCGCGGTGGTCAAAACGTAAGACGCTCTCGACCGGCCATCAATTCTCAAAAGGACAATCAAATTAATGCGTAGAATCTCGTATGTTTTCCAAATTCTCGTAATCACCGTGCTTGCTGCGGTGATTGGCAACGCTGCCAGCAAATCCGACGATGCCCCCTTCTGGACGGGCAAACCAGACGCCGCCACGTTCACCAAACTTCAGGACGAGCGGATTGCCAAAGCGCAACAGATGCTCGAACAGATGCTCGCCGTCAAGGGCAAGCGCACCGTCGCCAACACGCTCAAGCTGTATGACGAGGTCTTGATTTACCTCGATGCGGCAGGCTCTCAGGCGGGCTTGATTCAGGAAGTCCACCCCGAAGAGGCCATGCGTCAGGCAGCCGAGAAACTATCGCAGAAGGTTCAGGCGTTCTACACAGACCTTTCCTTGAATCGCGCCGTCTATGACGCGCTCGCTTCGCTGGACTTGAAGGGAGTGGACGCCGAGACACGCTTCTACGTCGAGAAGACCCTACGCGATTTCCGTCTCTCAGGCGTGGACAAGGATGAAGCGACGCGCAAGCGCATCAAGGCGCTACGCGATGAGCTTGTCCTTATCGGTCAGGACTTTGCGCGCAACATACGCGATGACAAGCGGACAGTTATCGCCAACGACGTGTCCGAGCTTGAAGGCTTGCCCGCGGACTACATCGCACGCCACAAACCCGGCGCGGACGGTAAGATTACGCTGACGATTGATTATCCCGACTCGCTTCCTGTCTTCTCATACGCCAAAAACGAGGGACTGCGTAAGCGCATGTTCCTCGCATACAACAATCGCGCCTTTCCAGACAACATGGCCGTGCTGGACAAGATGATCGCCAAACGCTACGAGCTTGCCACACTGCTCGGCTTCTCAAACTGGGCCGACTACATCACCGCAGACAAAATGGTCGGCTCCGGCAAGAACGCCTCCGAGTTCATTGACCGCATCGTCGCGGCGTCGGGCACTAAGGCCGCGAGCGAATTTCAAACCCTCGTCAAACGCAAACAGCAGGACGTACCCGAAGCCAAAGGCATCAACGCCTGGGAGAACACTTATTATTCGGAACTCGTGCGGAAAGCCAGTTATGATTTCGACTCGCAATCGGTGCGTCCCTATTTCTCCTACGACCGTGTGAAGCAGGGCGTGTTCGATGTGACGAGCAAGCTGTTCGGCGTGACGTATCGTCCAATCAAAGATGCGCCTCTGTGGGATTCTTCGGTCGAAGCCTACGAGATGCTGGAGAACGGCAAGCTGGTCGGGCGTTTCTATCTGGACATGCATCCGCGCAAGGGCAAGTTCAATCACGCGGCTGAGTTTTCCGTGCGCGCCGGGATTGCGGGGCGACAGATTCCCGAAGCCGTGCTGGTCTGCAACTTCCCCGGCGGCGAGGCAAACGACCCCGGCCTGATGGAACACGATGACGTGCAGACTTTCTTCCACGAGTTCGGCCATCTGCTTCACGAGCTTTTCGCTGGCCGCCACAAATGGGTAGGACTTGCGGGAACGCGCACCGAGCAGGACTTCGTTGAAGCCCCTTCGCAGCTTCTCGAAGAGTGGACCTGGGACGTGCCGACGCTACAGTCATTCGCCAAACATCATCAGACGAATGAACCGATTCCGGCGGAGTTGGTCAAGCAGATGAAGCGCGCCAGCGAGTTTGGCAAGGGGCTGGTCGTTCGTCGCCAGATGGTCTACGCGAAACTCTCGCTTTCCATCTACGACCGCAAGCCTTCAGAGGTCAACACGGACGCGATGATTAAAGGAGTAACGGAGCAGTATCAACCCTTCCCGTTCGTCGCAGACACACACTGGCAGACCTCTTTCGGACATCTGGACGGCTACTCGGCGGTTTACTACACCTATATGTGGTCGCTCGTCATCGCCAAAGATATGTTCAGCCAGTTCGACAAAGCCAACCTGCTCGCACCCGGCGTGGCGCGGCGTTACCGCGACGCAGTGCTCGCGCCCGGCGGCTCAAAACCCGCAGGCAAACTGGTCGAAACCTTCCTCAACCGTCCCTTCAGCTTCAAAGCGTGGCAGGAGTGGCTGAACGAGGGAAGCTGAGAAGACAGTGACAAGTGACAAGTGACGAGTGACAAGCAAGAAGAACAAGACAGGAGAACAGGTGTGTGTTCCTGTTTTAACTTGTCACTTGTCACTCGTCACTGTTCTTAAATTGCTCTCGAAAATCTCTTGAGCGTTGGCGCAGTTCCAGCCAGTCTTGAAAAATCTCCGGTTGTCTGAGCCAGACCGCGAACCATTCGGCAATCTCAGCCTTTTCGGCGCGCTTCTTTTCATCCACGTTGCGGTTGCGCGCAATCATCTGCGCCCGCTGCTTGCCCTTTAAAACCGTCTCATGCACGCGGCGCAATCCCTCCTGATCTTTTTTACGCTTGAACTGTCGCCGCAAGTTGTCCAGACTTTTAATTGAGGCTGCGGCTTGCGCAAACGTGGAAAACTTCAGGACGTTGCGAAACATGGCTTCGTAAGGGTCTGTGCTGCGATATCGGGCGTCTAGCTCCAACACTTCGGCGTGGCGCAATTCTGCGCCTTCGTCCGCCAAGAGACGCGCAACTACCGCCGGACTCTCCACCGCACCGTCACCGAACCGCTCGCGCACGACCGATTCAATTGTTTCCAGTTCAGCCGCGCCCACCGACTCGCAATCCAGATGCTCCCAGACCTCGATCATCAAATCGAGTTTGGTGCGCGACTTCCATTCACGTTTTTCCATCTCACCAGTCAGCTTACCAAAAAAGCAGTGACAAGTGACAAGTGACTGGTGACAAGTTAAAATCTTTGTCTTGCATCAGAATTGTTACTCATCACTTATTTAAGATGACGCATATCGAAGAGGCGCTCTCGGCGCTCCACAAACATTTCGGCTTTGAGGATTTTCGTGAAGGCCAGCGCGAGGTCATCACTGCCATCCTGGAAGGCCGCGATACGGTCGTCGTAATGCCGACGGGCGGCGGGAAATCGCTCTGCTATCAACTGCCTGCCCTGATGAAGCCGGGCGCAACTATCGTCGTCTCACCGCTCATCGCGCTAATGAAAGACCAGGTGGATGCGCTCGCCGCACGCAATCTCCCGGCAACCTTCATCAATAGCTCCATCACTTTTGAAGAACAGAAAGCGCGCATCAACGGTGTCAGGCGCGGGCTATATAAGCTCGTCTACGTCGCGCCGGAACGCTTTCGCAGCGCGCACTTCGTCGAGACCCTGCGCTCGATTGATATCTCGCTCTTCGCGGTGGACGAAGCGCATTGCATCTCGCAATGGGGACACGATTTTCGACCCGACTACCTGCGTCTGCGCCAGTCAATCGAAGACATCGGACGCCCACAGATCGCCGCGCTCACTGCCACCGCCACGCCCTACGTTCGCTCCGACATCATCGAGCAGCTTAAATTAAACGAGCCACGCGCCTTCGTCAGCGGCTTTGACCGTCCCAATCTTTCCATCGCGGTCGTCCACACGCAGAAGGAGCGCGAGAAGATCACACACATCAAGGCGCTCGCCTCAAATGGAGGCTCCGGCATCATCTACACTTCGACCCGCAAAGCCGTCGAACAGGTGACAGGGAGACTGCAAGGCGCAGGCTTGAACGTCATCGGCTATCACGCCGGGATGGACGAAGCCGCGCGCTCTGAGGCGCAGGATAACTTTATGTCAGGCCGTGTGCAGATGATCGTCGCCACCAACGCTTTCGGCATGGGCATTGACAAGCCCGACATACGCTTTGTCGTTCATCACCACCTGCCCGGCTCGATTGAGGCTTACTATCAGGAGATCGGGCGAGCGGGGCGCGACGGGCTGCCATCGACGTGCGTGCTGCTTTTCAACTACGCAGACAAGCGCACACAGGACTACTTCATCGAAGGCTCTTATCCTCCGCCCGAAACCGTAGCGCGCGTCTATCAAGCCCTCGTCGCTACCAACCAGCAGCGGATAGAACTTTCCGTCAGCGAGATTGCCACGCGCGCCGGAATCCGCAATGAGATGTCTGTCCAGTCTGCGCTCATCATCCTCGAAAAAGCCGGGCACATAGAGCGCGGCTCATCGAGCGAGAACCGCGCCGCGCTGCGCTTGCTGTTGAAGCCGCATGAGGCGCGTGAGAACGCCGGGGCGCGCGACACGAAAACCAGACAGGTGCTTTTCGGCTTACTCGGCGGCTATGACCTCAACGAGCGCGCCGACATCGAACTGGATGTGACGGAATTTGGGGAAAGCATCGGACTTGAACAAGCAACGGTGCGCCGCGCGCTTTCACAACTCAGCGCGTCCGGCATCATTGCTTACAACCCTGCGCGGCGCACACGCGGCGTGCTCATGCTGGACGAACGTCCCGCCACGAGCCTGCGTATTCGCCCGCACGAAGTTGCGCGCCGCGCCGCACTTGAACAACGTAAGCTCCGCGAAATGATTAGCTTCTGCTACACGGAGAGCTGCTATCGCGCCTTTATCCTCGATTATTTCGGCGACCCGCACCATGCCCCCAACTGCGGCACATGCGGCAACTGCACGACGCTCAAAGGGGCTGCAACCGCTCATGGCTCAAAGATCACAGCACCGCTCGACGAGCCAAACGCGACGGATGATTTCATCAGAGAGCATGTGCCCGTCGCGCTCGATCTGGAACGTGAGCTTGACGAACGCTCGCGCATGCGGCGGGCCAGCGAAGACGCGGAGGACGCCGCCGCGGTTTCGGAAGCGCGCGGGATTAGCGTCACGCAGGCGCGTGCCTTAACCGACGAAGAGAGCTTGCTGGTCCGTAAAATCTTAGCGTGCGTGGCACGCATGCAGGGACGCTTCGGCAAGGGGATGATCGCTTCGACGCTTAGAGGCTCTCGCGCACGCAATGTGCTGCAAGCCGGTCTTGACCAACTCACCACCTACGGCATTCTTGACGACATGACGCAGGACGAGTTGATGACCTACATTGACGCGCTCGTCGCCGCCGGATGCCTTCGGGTCACGGGCGGCGCGTATCCGACTGTTTCTCTGGCTGCACTCGGTGGCGAGGTGATGCGCGAGCGAGCCAGTGTCGAGCTTGCTCTGCCTGAAACATTTTTGAGCGCACTTTCGACGACGACGTTCAATTCCTCGACGGCTTCCGCCAAAATCTCCAAAGCAAAAGCTGTCAGCACCGTTGATGAAACGTACGCGCTTTATAATGAAGGTCTGGCAATCGAAGAGATCTGCTCGCGGCGCGGGCTGACAGAGATAACGGTGGAAAAGCATCTCGCCGAATGCATCATGCAGGGTCGCCCCTTCGACCTCTCGCGCCACGTCTCGGACGCCGACCGCGCGTTGATCGAAAGCGCCATCGAGAAACTCGGCACACAGCTTCTCAGGCCATTGCGTGACGAAACACCACCCCACATCAACTACCGCATGATTCGCTTCGTCGTCGCCGACGTACAGCGCGCCGAGCAGAGTACTCAATAAGCATTAAGAGATTAAGAATTGCCACGAAACCACGAAGGCACACGAAACAACATGAAAAAGCAAACTTGTTTCGTGCTTCTTCGTGTGCCTTCGTGGTAAGTTCTGTTTTGCCTTATCCAAAGCTTAGATTGAAGGAGACCTCGCATGAGTCATAATCCGAATACAGATCCGCCGCAACCCGCCGACCCTTTGCCACAGCCGGGTGAGCCTGAGATGCCGCCGACAACCCCGGATGATCCGATTATGCCCGACCCGTCGCAGCCTGAGCCGCTGCCGCTGCCGCCCGATTCTGAACCGTCTCCGGCTGCGCCCGTGCGCGAACCTGATAATCCGCTGCCAGCGGGCGACCCGCCGCCGGGCGAGCCGACGCGATTGATGTAAGGCGGCCCGTGCAACTTTCGCAAAGCCCGCGCGTTCATCCGTCAAGCAGGTGGTTATAGACGGCAAACCTTCCTTTTGAAAGCCGTCTTCGCGCCGGAATGTCCCCAAAACTTTCAAGGCGCTTTTACTCACACGCCAGTTGAGCGCGCGGCGCTGAGCCCCAAGAAGCGCCCGCGCTTACGGCAAAAACTCGTAAGTCGTGAATAGAGAAAATACGCATTTCCTATTCACGATTTACGAAAAACATCCCCTTCATTTTTGTCTTTTACCTTTTGCCTTTTGCATTTACAATAGCCACGCTCCGGTATTGGATTAGGGATACGGACGCCCGCGACCTTTTCCAATCAGCAATCAGCTCTCAAGCCGACCGAATCAGGGGTAGCCCCGAAGCTCAGACCTTCCGCAATCGCTACCCTGAGAGAGCGTCTCATAGCCCGGAGTAACTCAGTCAATCGCTGCCGACGCACATGAATGACAAACAGGTGTGCGCGAAAATATGAATCGAGACTCTTCAATTAATTAACTGGAATAAGTTGGACGATGAGCACGGAGACCAAGATTTCAGAGCAAGGCGTAGCTGAGTATTTAGCTCAGCAGGAAAGGCGCAGGCATCCCATACAGCCCGACGCACAGCCCGACGCGCGGCTGACGTTTCTGGAAACCATCGCGCGTGAGCTTCAGGCAAAGCCCTTCACGCCGCATCCGAGGTTCACGAGCGGCCACGCCCAGACGTTCGCGGCATATTACTGGCCTCGCGGCTTTATGAAGCGCGCTCATCGCACAGACGAACCGCGCATCTTTGAGGTCGAGCCCGGCGTGCGCGTGCTCACACACTGCCGCTGGCAAAAGGATCGGCTCGCGCATCCCACCATGCTCCTCGTGCACGGGCTCGAAGGCGCGAACACTTCCGTCTATATGCTGGGCACTGCCGAGAAAGCCTATGGCGCAGGCTTTAACGTCGTGCGGCTGAATCTGCGCAACTGCGGAAAGACCGAGCATCTGACACCCACGCTCTATCACGCCGGATTAGTCAGCGACCTGCGGGCAATCCTGCGAGAATTGATTGAGCAGGATAGTCTTTCAAACATCTTCATCGTCGGCTTTTCGATGGGCGGCAATATGTCTTTGATGCTCGCCGGCGAGGAGGCTGAAAATTTACCGAGCGAACTGGCAGGCGTTTGCGCCGTCTCGCCGACAATTGACTTAAGCTCCTGCGTTGAGGCTATCGAGTGGCGGGCAAACAGGATTTATAAATGGAGTTTCCTACGCAGCATGAAGAACCGCGTGCGCCGCAAACAAAAGCTCTTCCCGGAGCTTTACGACACGACAGGTCTCAACCGTATCCGCAAGATGAGAGAGTTCGACGAGCGCTACACCAGAGTCGGCGGCGGTTTTAGCAGCGTGGACGACTACTACGAGCGCGCCAGTGCCATGCACTTCATCCGTCACATCCGGAAACCCGCGTTGATGATTCACGCGCAGGATGATCCGTTCGTCCCCTTCCATCCTTTCCGTCATCCTTCCATCACCGAGAATCCCTATCTGATTTTTCTCGCGCCGGAACACGGCGGACACGTCGGCTTTATCGCCGCAGACACTAACCGCGAAAACCGTTTCTGGATGGAGAACCGCGTCGTTGAGTTCTGCAAACTCGTCCACGAGCATCAAATTTCTCACGCTCATTAAGTTCGGCAAGCAATGTTTCGAAACCGCATTGTCGCGATTCTCCTGATCACCGCTGCTGTCAGCATCGCGGCTTGTCGTGCCGGCAAGTCAGAATACGATGCAAGCCTTCTCCGAGCGCGCGAGACGATTTTACGCGACAACTTGTATCACCTACGCAAGGGCATAGACATTTATACGTCTGACCATGAGGCTCTGCCGCAATCGCTTGATGATTTAGTTAAGGCTGGATATTTCCGTGAGATTCCTGACGACCCGATGACTGAGCGTAAGGATTGGAAGATCACCACAGGCATAGACCCCGGCAACAAAGGGAAGAATGGCATCTCAGATGTTCACAGCGCATCTACGGCAAAATCATCTGAAGGAACATTGTATAGCGATTGGTGAGAGATCGGCGGTGAGTGCTCAGCTTTAGTATCTACCCTGTCACTTCTCTTCCCGTCCGCGCTCGCCCTCTTTGCCTTGATCTTCACCTTGCTCTTTCGCTTCGTCCTTTTTCTCGAAATCGTCAGCCGGAGCGTGATAGCCAAAGACAACGTCGCCTTCGGATGAAGGAAGCACGCGCGAGGCCAAATCTGCGAGAAGACGCCGAATGCGCCCCGGCTCTTCCGAATGATCCGAAGGCGCGGGCCTGACCGTTTCGAGGCCGGAGAGTTCCATATCAAGACGAACGAGTTGCGCGGTGATGTTGCGACACGAGTCGCAGCTGACCAGATGCCTCGTGACCGGGGCGGATTCCAGCTCGCTCAAACGACCTTCGACAAAAGCAGAAAGCTTGTCTTCGTCCAGATGCGCGCCAGCCGGAGACGTAGAAAAGAGCGACGCGCGATGGCGCAGATGCTGATGCACCATGCGTCGAACGTGTTCGCTCCCTTTGTTGCTCTTCGGTCGTGGCATCTTCTTTCGGTTATCTCCTTCTAACAAAGTTGGACGATTTTTCCTTTCGCCCTTTGCTTTAGTTCTCCGCGGGGGCGTTCGACAGGTGGCGACGGACATCTTCCGGCGCAAGGTCTTCGGTCGCCATCTCAACGCATGTTTCAATCTCCGTTTCGCTCAATCCGCTCTTCTCTCTTAACTCTGACCGAAAACGTTCGAGAACTTTGCCGTAAACTTTTTCCAGCCAGCGCATCACCGTTGATTCGTGGACGCGGCTTTCAGGAACGTCTGTGCGCCGTTTCGACTGGCGCTGAAACCAGCGACGCAGCGGCGAAGCAGGCTCTTCGACAAGGCGCGCTATCTCGCGCAGTTTCAAACCTTCGACGTGGTAATAAAGCAGCAGGAGCTTTTCATGATCGTCGAGCATGCCAAGCGACGTATCGAGCGCTGCCAGAGTCGCGGCGCGATAACGTTCACGCATGACGCGATCAACCATTGCGCCCTCGCCGCCCCGTGCTTCGGCGCGCCAGCCCGGACGGTCATGCATCTCGCCGCCGCCCTCGGACCAATCTTCAATCGAAACCTCGTCGCGCCGCGCGCGGTGCATATCAATCACAGCGTGCCAGACGACCGTGCGCAACCATCCCTTCAGCGTCCCGCGTCCAGTGTAGGTGGCAAACTTCGATTGCCGTACATCGTTGACGACTCGCGTGCCGTAAAGCTCAACGTAAACCGAATCAATCACCTCTTCGGCGTCCGTCTCGGCGCTGGCCAGATGACGCGCGACGCGCTCAATGTAACGGCGATAGCCCTGGTCAAATTCCCACCAGGCGTGCTCACCCCCCTGCGCGCAGGCTAAGGCCAGATAGAGATCGTTGATTTGAAGCTCCGAGATGAACTGGCGCACTTCCTGAGGCGTCGGCGCGTTGCCGTTCTGTTGATCCACCAGATACTTGTCAATCGCTGCCCTGACAGCCACGCGGAAAGTTTCGGGACTGACGCCGTAATTGGGCGCGACGCCCGCGCAAGCAGCGTGGAGCGCATCTATATCGGCGGCGCATTCCGTAATCACGCCCTCAAGTTTTGCTAGAAATGTATCAATCACTTAACGGGCGATTATAGAGGAAACGTCACGGTTTCGCATCCTGCTTTCGATTTCCAAAGAACTTTGGCCGCAATTAAAGCCCTGCGCGGCCTTATCCTGCCGCTTGCAAGTAGAATAAAGCTCTCCCGGCGCATAGCGCGCAGCTTGCGCTTCGAGTGTAAGAGAGCGAATTTTCTGTTCTAGCGAGCGGTTTTGAAGGTATTTCAGTGGACTACCGCTCACGCCTGTGTTGACGGCAGGTGTCAATAGATTTTGCCCAAGAAAGAGAAGGTTTTTCCGAATTGCTGCTTGTCGTATTAAAAAATAGACGGGATTTACAAGATTAAGCAGGATTAATAAGAAAAGGCGTGTTTGCATGTCTGCAATGGCGGCTTCTCTTATCCTGTTAATCCTGTAAATCCTGTCTATTCTTTTTCCAGCTTCTTTAAGATTCGTGCGGCGTGATTGCGCGCCATCAGTGGGAAACGCTCGTCCGTGTTTATTTCACGAAGAAGCGGGATGAGTTGCTTTGGGTCGGATAGCTCGCCTCGCTTGAGATGACCGTCGAGACGATCAAGGATTTTCGGTGAATCGAGCGGCTGATTCTGGCGCGCGACCGCGATGTCGAAGATGAAAATCGCCTGATTGGCGGCTCGCCTGTACTCATCCGCGAGAGCCTTAGCGTCTGCGTCGTTCGTCCAGTTAAACTCCACGACGCGCTCGCGCGAGCCGCGCGTCATCCGCAGGCGCATTGTCCCGAGCTGAGGAAACTGACGGTCGGCCTGGTAACTGACGGTTGAATCCAGAAAGCGCAGATTATTCCAGAGAGCAAGGATGCGCGTGCGCGAGCTTTCGGACAAATCCAAAGGCTCGACAATCGGCTCAAGATCGCCCTGCCGCTCGAAAGAGATTTCACCGTGCCCTTCCGCATTGTGCTTGATAACAATGCGGCGAATTAAAAAATCCGATTTCTCAAATTCGTAAGAGTAGCTGACATCTTCGGTGGGCGTGCTCTTGATAGCCGTCACCGCTTGCTTTGGCACTTCCACCTCGCGCGTGTTTTGCTTCACTGCGCCGCTACCCGTTTGCCCAAGAGCGCAAATCGCCGCGCCCATCAACAGGAGCGCGGCAATCATTGCGTGCAAGGTTGCTCTTCGTTTACTCACTCAAACTTCACAGAGACGAGCTTCGACACGCCCGCATCTTCCATCGTCACGCCGTAGAGCGCACGCGCCATCTCCATCGTCCGCTTGTTGTGCGTGATGACGATAAATTGCGTTCCGGCAGACATCTCGCTGACCTTATCCACGAAGCGCCCAACGTTGGCTTCATCGAGCGGCGCATCCACTTCGTCCAGCAGGCAGAACGGGCTGGGGCGATAATGGAAGATGCCCAGCACGAGCGCGAGCGCCGCCATAGCCTTTTCGCCACCCGACAACAGCAGCACGCTCTGAAGACGTTTCCCCGGCGGCTGCGCGATGATGTCTATACCGGATTCCAGCACATCGTCCGCGTCTATCAAGCTCATCTCGCCGCGCCCGCCACCAAAAAGTTCCTGGAAGAACTGCCCGAAGTTGCGATTGATCTGTTCAAAGGCTTGTCGGAAACGCTCGCGCGAGCGGCGCTTGATTTCACGTAGCGCCTCTTCCGTCGAAGCGATGCCTTCCGTGATGTCCTGCCGCTGGCCTGTCAGAAACTGTAGACGCTCTTCAGCTTCGCTCAATTCTTCGAGCGCCATCATGTTGACCGCGCCGAAGCCTTCGACTCTCACGCGCAACTCTTCAACATGTGCCTTTCCGGCTTCCAAGTCAAACTCTTCATCAAGCGGGCGCTCATGCGACAATTCTTCGAGCGACTGGTTCAACTCGGACATACACGCTTCGCGCACGTAACTCAGACGCGCAGTGCTTTCAGCCCGCTGAATTTCAAGCTCCGCGCGCGCGTCACGCGCAGAGGCCGCGCGCCGGTTCAGTTCAGCCAGTTCGGTCGAAAGCGCATCGGCTCGCTCTCGCGCAGCCGTGAGACGCGCCGTGTGTGTTGCAATCAACTGCTCTTCGCGCGTGCGTTCTTCTCCGACCGCGCCTGTGCCCTGCTCTAGTTCGTTAATTGAGCGGCGCAGTTCTTCAAGACGCTCGCCCGCATCCGCCACTTCGCGCTCGTGTCGCTCAAGCCTCGCTTCAAGATCGCTGCGCTCGGCTTCCATGCGCCGGAGTTCGGCGGCGGTAGCACGGCGTCGCTCGGCGGCGGCGGCGGCGGCGGCGCGTTCTTCACCCAGACTTTCGCTCTCGGTTTCGGCTGCGCGTCGTGCGACGGCCAGCACGGTTGCCGCCTGCGTAATCATCTCCAAAGCGGCAAGGCGCGCTGCCTCGGCTGTCTCGGCTTCACTGAGCGCGGTGGCGCGCCGTGCTTCGAGTTCGAGGCGCTCCTGCGCGAGGCGTGCCGTGTCATCCGCAATCACGCGTAAGTGGCGCTCGGCTCGCTCTATCTCCTGTGTAAGCTGTATCGCGTTCAACTCACGCGCCATCGCATCGCGCTCCTCGCGCCCGATGGCTTCGTTGAGCAACACCACAGCATCTTCCAATTCGACCATGCGCGCTCGCGCTTCGCTCACGGCTTGCTCAGCGGAAGCAACTTCCGTTTGCAGCGCAGGGGCGCGCGTTTCAAGCTCGCGCAATTCGCGTTTGAAAGAGAGCAGACCAGCGCCTTCTTCGAGCGCGCGACTGTCTCCGGCGTTGACGAGTTGACCGCCTGCCACCCAATCGCCTTCGGTCGTCACACACATCTCACCTGTCGCCAGGCTCGTCGTCATTGCCTGCTCAAGATTCGTGGTGACGCGCGCATTCATGCGCTGCGGAAGCGTGCGGCTGAGAACCGCCAGCAACTCGCGCGGCGCGCCCAGCAGATCGCGGATGCGAACGTCGCCCGAAACCTCGACGCCGCTTGATGAGTCTCCGCTCGCGGCAGCTTCTATCCTATAGGCTGCGACGGTGTCCGTCTCATCGCTCGCTCCGTGGAGCCCTGCGACGAGGAAGCTCGCACGTCCAGCTCCGTTTTCTCTGAGCCACATGGCGGCGCGCGCCGCGTCTTCCGGCGTTGGAACGATAACGGCCTGTAACGATGAGCCGAACACGCCTTCAACGGCACGTTCCCAGCGCGGCTCGACGTTGAACATATCGGCGAGCGTGCCCATGAAGTGAAACTCTTCCGGCGCCTCGCCCGTCGCAAAGAGCCGTTGAACCGCCGGGGAATAATGGGCGCGCTTCGCATCCAGTTCCATTAACGTGTCGAGGCGATGGCGGACACGCGAATACTCTTCACGCGCGCGGGTTAATTCCGCATCCGTCTCGGAGACTCGCTCATGTCCCTGAACGACCGTATGCACGGCGGCTTCGCGTTCGGCGACAAGCAACGCCCTGTTGCCACGCGCCTGAGCAATCTCCTGATTCAGCTTTTCGGCTTCTGCCACACGCTCTGTGTGAAGGCTTTGAGCGCGCTCGCCTTCACGCATCAATCCTTCGGCTTGAAGGGCGAGGCGTTCGAGCGCAGCTTCAAGCTGGCGACCAATCTCCATCAACCGCTCAGCGACAGCCGTATGCGTCAAAAGCTCAGCGCGTGCATTCTCAATCAACGCTTCGGCTTCGGAAACTTCGACGACGCGCTGCCCGTAAGCAGTCTCTGCCGATTGAAGCACAAGCGTATGTTCTTCACTCGCTGCGCGCTGCTCTGCATCCTGAACGCGCAAACGCTCACACTCTTCTTCCACACTCGTCAGACGCGCACGCACCGTCTCGATCTCATGCTCGACTTCGCCGCGACGCTTCTCAAGCGCTAAGACCTGCTCTTGCTGGTAACTCTGTTCACGCAGTTGCCGGTCGCGCTGCAACTCGGCTTCGGCTGCCGCCGCGCGAGCTTCCGCCAACTCTTCTTCAACGGTGCGCGCTTCCTGCGTCGCACGTCGTGCGTCCTCTTCGCGCACGTCCAATTCTTCGACTAACTGACGCTCTTCTATTGCAGCCTCTTCGAGCCGGATTCGCGTCTCTTCAAGCAGGGCGGTGAGCGAACGGTCTTCAGCAACATAGGTCGAGCGCAGCAGCTCTCGTAATTCTTCACGCAGGATGCGGTAGCGGCGCGCCTTGGCAGCCTGACGACGCAGGCTGTTCACCTGGCGGTCTATCTCGGAAATGATGTCTGAGATGCGCGAAAGATTGCCGCGTGCCGAATCAAGACGTGCTTCAGCCGCGCGCTGCCGGACGCGAAACTTCGTGATCCCGGCGGCCTCTTCAATCAACGTGCGGCGATCCATCGGCTTGGCCGAAAGAATCTGCCCGATGCGCCCCTGCTCGATGATGGCGTAGTGTGCGCCGGACAATCCCGTGCCGGAGAACAAATCCTGTATGTCGCGCAGGCGGCAGGTGCGATTGTTCAGCAGATACTCGCTCTCGCCCGAACGATAAAGACGACGCGTGACGGAGACGGATTCACCCGGCGCAAACTCCAACGCCTGACGGCTTGGTCGCCAGTGTCGTTTGTGATGAACTTTCGGCGCGCTCGTCTCCGCCGGCGGAGCCAGGGAAGTGTTGACGGCCGTTTCAGTTCCGTCGGCGACGACACCTTCCACTCCTTCGACGTTCTCGGTTACTTCGGCAACCTGCGTGGCAGGCTGGAGAGTCTCGCCGGATTCGTCAATTGTGCCGGGAGGCAGAGCGAGCGTGATACCGGTTGTTTCTTCGACGGCAGGTTGGACGGTCAGGTCTTCGATGTTGACGGCCTGATCGTCTATTTCTTCGAGCGTGGAATCTATGTCTTCTATGTCCGGCTCATGCTCGACTGATTCATCGCGCACCAGATGGAGGACGACTTCGGCCATCCCGCTCGGAGCGCGGTTGCGCGAGCCTTGAAAGATGACATCTTTCATCTCCGCGCCGCGCAGGTGCTTGATGCGCTGCTCGCCCAAGACCCAGGCGATGGCGTCCGCCACGTTGGACTTTCCACAGCCGTTCGGGCCAACGACAGCGGTGATGCCGTCGCCGGTAAAGACAATTTCTGTGTGATCCGCGAAGGATTTGAAGCCGGTGATTTCTAGGCGTTGAAGTTTAAACATGCGCTCTTATTATTGATTGTCTGCTCCAAAAGGTTTTATAGCATAAGCGCAGTACCTAGAGCGCGACAAGCGAGAGGCACACTATATGTTGGACTTTGCCGGAATGTCAACTAATGCTTCAGGCCAAGAGGTTTTAATGTTGCAACAGGCAGATTTACGCCGCTCTTTACTTCTGCACTAAATCTCGCCGCGCGTAAAGCACGAGCGTGACGCCGGGACGAAGCGGGTAAGAGTCCAGACGCTGGTAGCGGTCGCCGAGCATGGGTTTAAGCTCCTGCTCCTGCTCAACTGAGCTGATGATGAGTGGCTCATTCGTCATGGCCATGCGCCCGAAAAATCCTGCGCGGGGGTATTCGCGCAGATACCAGGGCAGCGGCCAGTATTCGCGCGCGGTGATTGTGATGCCCGTCTGCTTGCCCGTCCTGGCGCGCTCCGCCAGTTCGTCAATCCTATTCATCAGCGGAAGTAACTCACGATAGGTGTGCGCGTAGACGTAAGGATACCTGTCGTTATCGTAATGGAAAAAGTTGAGCTTGATGGTCTGTGTGCCGCAGACCACAAGAGCGGCGAGAGTGATGGCCAGAGCCAGCGCGCGTGAAGACAAGCCTTTGCTCCAAAGGTAAATTTCGTTGACACAGTAGCCACCGACAATCGCCAGCGGAACTGTGAAATTGAGCATCAGCCAGGGAGTTTTGTAAGGGATGAGTGAGTAGGCCGCGAGGATGCCGAAAGCCCACGCCCCTGCAAAAATGGCGAAGCGATTCACGCGGCGGATTAAAGCGATGATGGCGCCACCCGCACCCAAAACGAGGAGCGGCGCTTCTTCCTGCAAGAGCCACCAGAGATACGTGTGCCAATCATGCCCATGCTCTTTCGTGCCCGTCTTCGCCCAGACCTTGATAGAGTCAATCGCGCCTCGCTCTCCTTCCCAATACGTATAGAAAGAGGAATAGAACAGGCTGTTGACGAAGATGAAGATGGCAATCGCTGCGTACGCCAACACAGCGACGTTTGCGAGACCACCGAACCTTTCAAACCTGCTCGTTTGTGCAGCATATACTGCACGACGCTTCTTGGCTTTACGCTGCGGCGCGCTCTGCTTCTCCCACGCTACTGTCGTTCTTCCTTTGAAGAGCCACATGTAAACGGCAGCGACAATCCAGGCGAGGCCGAGCACGGCGGCGGAGATAATCGCCGTCTCTTTCGTGGCGAAGAGCAGCGCCGCCGAAATTGACGCGAGCATCAGGTAGACAGCGTCAGCTGTTTCCCAGTAGCGCAGAGCGGCGACGACCAGCCCTAGCGTGAAAAAGACGAACTGCGCTTCGTGTATGAAATAGCGCGAGATGTAAACGTTTCCCGGCGAAAGAGCGATGAAGGCAGCTGCGGCTAACGCGCCGATTACTCCGATGTGGCGGCGCAACTGGAGCGCCAGCCAGACGGTCGCAATGCCGAAGAAGGCCGGCACGAGTCGCACGGCAACGGTGCTTAAGCCCGGTTCGCCGAAAAGAAGCGCTTTCAGCTTCGTGGTTACCAGGGCGAAGTAGTAGAGCGTCGGGCCATGATAGTTCGTCGGGTCGTAATGGTATACGCCGTCTCGATAAAGGGTCGTCAGAAAGAAGCCGTTGACGCCTTCGTCGTGATGCAGCGGCTTCAAGTCGAGCGCGTAGAGGCGAACAAACGCGGCCACAGCCAGGATGCTGAGGCTCGCAATCCACCAGATTCGTGGTGAGATTTCCGGCGCGTCCCATTGACCCGGCGGCGTAGGCGTGGAAGACTGCGCGGTATTTCGCGCGTCGTCGCCAGCTGCTTTACGGTCGCGTGATTTTGTAGAGCCTGTACTCACCCGTTTCTCCCACCAATTGATAGCGCGCAAAAAAGGCTTCGTTGACCGGCCTCTCGCGCTGCTCGTGCGGCCCCATCACCACGTACTCGACGCCGTACTTAGCCAGCAGGCGTTGGGCGTCCGCGCCGCCCGCGTAAATTCGCCTGATCTCGCGCAGGCGCTCATCATAATTAATTCCGTGCGAGCCGATGTGCCCCGGATAACCCATGACGGAGCGCCTGCCCGTCAGGAAAATCGGTGTATCGAACGTCGGCTCATGCAGGATAGTGCTGCGCGGCTGCGTTTGCTCTTTGACCACTTGCGCGAATCTCACTCCGTCGGCGTCAAAGATTCTAAACTCCGCCGCCTTCGACATCACGCTCCAGACATCCAGCGCACCACTCAAAGTCAGCGTCAAAAGCAACACGACCCCTACCGCGCGCAAAGGCCATCTCCCGCGCATGAGGCGCGCGAGGAAAAGCGCGACGAGCGGCACGGACGTGATGAACCAGTAAAAGATAACCTTGATATTGTCCCACACCCACGGCGCAAGTTTAATCACATTCGGGATGATGAAACAAAGCGTGAACGGCAGGTAAAAGAGGAGCAGACGACGTGACACAAGCTGTTTTTCTTCGCCAGACTGACGACGCTCACGCCAAAAGAGCGCCGCGAAGATGAGCGGAATCAGCAGCCCTGTATTCTTGAACCAGAAGAAGAAGAAGTTTTCCTCACCCTTGTCCCAGCCGAAATTCCACCCGAAGAAATCGCCCGCCCGGACGGAACTATTGTGCGTCGCCCACCACATCTGCGGCGCGGCGATGATGACGGCAACGATAAAGAACGCCGCCCAGGCTCGCCACTCCTTCAACCCGGTCAAAAGCGCCACGCCCGCGCCGACGACCATCACCACCACGAAGCTATGAGCGTGGACGAGAGGCAACAGCCCCGCGATTGCGCCAGCCAGTGCCATGCGCTGCATGGCCTTGATGGGGAGACGCGCAGCCGCCGCGGGGACGCGGAGATGTGCGGCGCTCTGTCGCATCTTCTTTTTACCACGCTTGCGATTCTTCTTCTCATCATCGTCTCGTGTCGCGTCCCCGCTCCCCGGCGTTCCCGCGTCCGGTTCTCCCATCACCCGCCACCAAACGGTGAAGACAATCACGGCCAGAGGAAAACCGAGCAGGATGCCGCGCTGCGGGATAAGGAGTGTCGTTAAAGAATTGCCCCAGCGATAGCCGGTGTCCGGCGTGATGGTGTACTGCTGTTGCAGATGCATGAGGATGCCGAAGATTCCCTGCCCACTAACACGCGCGTGACTCCACAGATGCCACCAGCCGAGGCCCCCGCTAAAGAGCACCAGCACGGGCGCAATCAATCCGGCGAGCCAATCGCGCGTCAGTTTCAAAGTGAAGCGATGAAGTAGCCCGACGAACGAAAGGGCGAGCAGGAGATTTTCCAGCAGCATCGCCTGTCTCAAGCTCGCTCCGGCGTGAACGAAACAGGCGGCAACGAAATCCGCGACGAAAGGATAGGTGAAGCGTGCGCCCGCAAATGTCGGGTCTTCGGGTGGAAAGTTTGCGCCATCCGTAAAGCTCGTGATGATGCTCAGGTGAAAAGGCAGGTCGCCGTAGTTGTTCTGCACGCCCGTGTAAATCCCATTGGGCAGTTCAACCATCGCGCGGTCGAAGACCAGCCACAGCACGAGCGCGACGAACGCATAGAAGACCGCGTAAGAGGTCGTTCGCCGCGTCGGGTGCAGCGTCGCACGGTGAAACCCACGCGCCGCTTCATGGAAATCCGCGCTCAACGAAGCACGGCGCTTCTCGTTAGCCACCAGCACCAGCGGCGAAGCAACCAGAGCGGCAGTTAAGATTAAAGCGAAAGAGGTGAAGCCGAAGAAAGAGGCGAGAACGAACCCGAACAACCCAAGCGCGGCAAAGCCAAGGCACACACCCATGCACAAGCGCGCAACGAGCGGCGCGTCCTCATCAAACAGATAAGTGAGAGCCGCACCGCCCGCAACCGCAACTAACGCCAACGCGAGAGCGAATAACATAGTGAAAAAGTAATGAGTGATGAGTGATGAGTGATGAGTAAAAGATAGTTCCTACTCATCACTCATCACTCATCACTCATCACTATTTTATACTGCGTCGGACAGACTGGTGAATGAGAAATCGCGCACCTTGAGCGCGGGCGCAAGCACGGGGCTGCCCGCGCCGAAACGCTCAGAGCCTGTGATGCGCTCTGATGGCGACATCGCTTCGATGTTGTTGAGCATCTTGACTGGCGTCTCGTTAAAGCGGAAGTTCTTAATCGCACTCTTGAGCCGTCCCTGCTCGATGAGAAATGTGCCGTCGCGCGTCAAGCCCGTCAGCAACACAGTCTGCGGGTCAACAAGCCGTATGTACCAGAAGCGCGTCACGAGAATGCCCCGCTCCGTTCCCTTAATCATCTCTTCGATGGACGTTTTGCCTCCGTCCATAACCATGTTGGAAGCACCGGGCGTTGGCTCTTTGTTCATCTTCTTGGCCCAGTAGCGGCCATAGTTCAGATTGCTCACGACACCAGCGCGCACATAATCCAGCCGCTTCGTCGGCAATCCCTGACCATCGTAGGGCGCGCCCGGCGCGATGCTCAGTGTGGGGTCGCTGTAGATGTTGACGCCGTCACCGTAGAGCTTTTCGCCGAGACGGTTGCCGCCGCCCTTCTTTGAAAGAAAGGAACGCCCCTCATCCGCTTGCCTCGCGCCGAAGAAACCCATCATAAACGTGACCAGATCGCCGACGGCGTTTGGCTCAAGGATGACCGTGTAGTTGCCCGGCTCAAGCAGGACAGGGTTGCGTGAGAGTTCAGCCTTTTCGATGGCGCGTGTGCTGACGGCCTTCGCATTGATGTCGCCGATGCGATGCGAGATTGCCGTCGCCCAGCCTGAGCCTGTCTTGCCCAGTTCGTCCAGAGAGCGCACGGTCGTCGTGTAGGAAGCGTTCGTTCTTTTGAAGTAGCCGAAGTTTCCCTTCGTATTCGCGCGCGACGAGAAGTTGCCCGTGTGGTCAATGATGCCTGCGGCGACGAGGTTTTTGGCTTTCGCCGGGTCAATTGACGTGGCGACGGCGCGCGCCCGAATTTGCGCGTCGGCGTTATACGTCGCATCATCAAAGGCAGCATCAAACGGGGCGTATGTCTGCTTCTCAAGAAAAGGCTGTTGCTCCGGGTCTTCAGGTCTGAGGCGCGCAATCTCTTCCGCCGCGCGCACGACCCGCTCCAAAGATTGATCGTCGAGCGTATTGGTCGTCGCGATACCGCTCTTCTGGCCGAAGTGCGCGTTGACGACGAGCGAGATATTGTCCGTGTCGCCGCTCATCGAGACTGTGTTGACGCCAAAACGCGTGTAAGCGGTGCGATCGCCCTGCAAAGTCGCTTCCAACTCGTCTGCCTTCGAGAAGCTCAGAACTTTTTTGAGGATAGCTTCAGCCTCGCTGCTGGAAAGAATCGCCATAAGTCTCCTCTTCGGGAAATTATTTTAACGACGCGCCGCCGTCGCCTGCCGGATGTTACTGGGTGTAACCCTTGTCGGCCAGATCTCTCGCCTGCTGGTTAGCGTTCGGCGTCTTCGCGTCTACGTCGTAATCAATTTTTTCGTAGCCACGCAATCCTTTGACGAGCAATTTGTCTTCAACCCTCAGAATCACGGCAAATGGTCTTCCGTTCGCCAGCCGCCATTCGATTTTTCTGCCCTTCTGCATATCGTAATTGATCTGTGTCGTCGTCAGCGGGATGTTGTTCTTGCCGTCGAGCGTCTCAGCCACAACGTGCGCGTACATGGCACTGTAGCCGATGGAAATTTTGTAGCCGCCGTAGCCCTTACAATTGAGCGGCATATCCTGTCCCTCGCCCACCTCTTTGAACGCCGCCTTGCATTGCTTGCTGAGGTCAGTATAAACGCTCGTAAACTTCGGCGGGGAACTCCGTGAGCCAAAGGCAAAACCGGCAGGGATAAGAAGCAGTCCGGTCACGACTAAAAGTATGACTTTTCTCATCAGCTTATTCCTTTCGCGCTCGTTAGTAAGACATAGAAGAAATAGACAGGATTTACAGGATTATCAAGATTAAGAAAATCAGATAAGGTGAGGCAGCTCGATACTTCTTGCCTTTACCCTGTCCATCTTGTTAATCCTGTCTATATTCTTACCGGTTTTGTTCGTGACTCTAAATCTTTCTTCCAGTATTGATGACGTTGATGCGGCGGAAGCGCGCCGGGGGACAGCCGTGCGAGACGGCGTTGACCTGTCCGGGTTCGCCCTTGCCATCGAAGTATGAGCCGCCGAGACGATAATGCTCGCGTGACCCGACGCCGTCGCAACTGTTCCAGAAATCGGGCGTGCGCGATTGATAGGCGACATCGCGCAGCAAGCCCACTTTCTTTCCGTTCTTAATCTCCCAGAAGACCTGCCCGCCAAACTGGAAGTTGTAACGCTGCTGGTCAATCGAGAACGACCCGTCGCCTTCAATGTAAATTCCATCTTTCACGTCTGCGATCAGATCGTCGGCGCTGATGCTGGTCGCGCCCGTCGAAGGCTGAAGGCTGACGTTCGGCATTCTCTGAAATGCGACCGATCCCCAGGAGTCAGCATAGGCCGCGCCGTGCGAATGCTTCAGGCCGATAATGGCCGCATTGTCGCGCACGGTTTGATAACTGACGAGCACGCCGTCCTTGATGATGTCCCACTCGGTGGTCTTCACTCCATCATCGTCCCAGCCGCAGGATGCCAGCCCCCCTGCTTGAACTTTATCGCCCTTGATGTTGACGAACTTTGAGCCGTACTGGAAATTTCCGAGCTTCTCGCGCGTGGCGAAAGATGTCCCGGCGAAGTTCGCTTCGTAGCCGAGGACGCGGTCAAGCTCCGTCGGGTGTCCGATTGATTCGTGAATCGTCAGCCAGAGATGCGTCGGATGAAGCACGAGGTCTTTGCGTCCCGGCTCGACCGGCTTGGCCGTGTGCTTCTGAATGGCCTGCTCCGCCGCACGCGGAACTTCGCCCAGCAAGTCATATTCGGCGACGACTTCATAGCCTTTCCCGGCGGGCGTGCCCAGACTGTTTCGCTGCTCAAAGCGCCCGGTCTTGGTATCAACGGAGGTGACGGTGAAACTAGGCCACGAACGAATCAAAGTCTGCTCGATGTATGAGCCGTCGGTCGAGGCGAAATACTTCTCTTCCTTCGTGAAGAACATAATCGAATTGACGAAGATCGGCCCCGGCCCTTTGAGCTTCATCGCTTCGGCATTGACCTTGAGCAAATAGTCAGCCTTTTCCGACAGTGGAACGGTGAAGGGGTCGCGCTGAACGGGGGTGGTGTATTTCGCGTCAGGGTATTTTTCGACCGGCACGAGTGTGACGCGGTTGCGCTGGATGCTCTTGTTCGCTTTGGCGATTGAGACGGCACGCTCCGCCACGCGCGCAATCTCTTCCTTCTTCACATCGCTCGACGCGGCGAATCCCCATGTGCCGTCAACCAGCACGCGCACGCCAAAACCATAGGATTCCGTATTCGTCACATTCTCGACGCGCTTCTCGCGCGTGGTGACGAAATTATTGAGCGTGCGAACAAAGCGTATATCAGCATATGACGCGCCTCGCTGTCTGGCGACATTCAAGGCGACATCGGCCAAATCTTTCATCTTCTGGTCTCCGAAGTTGGATAGCTTTTACGTTTGGAATAGTAACGAGATAGAACCGGGACGCTCAGGATTATACGCGAACTATGGCAGATTGTTGCAAATCAAATCTGGCTTTTCCTGGCGCAAGCTTGCTAAACTCCGCCTTGCTTTAGAGTCTCACCATTCCCACACGAGAGAAGAAGGAGAATCATCCAATGTCTCAACGCCTTAAATCACTTGCCCTGATCGTCTTTGCTTTCCTGTCATTCGGTGCTCTCGCAAGCAACGCGCAAACGCCGCAAAGCTCAAGCACGGACGAAGCCGCATTAAGACAGATCGTCCAGCAGGTGCAGGACGGATGGAACGCCCACGACGGTAAGGCATTCGCCGCCCCGTTCGCCACTGACGCAGACTACGTGATAGTCAACGGCATGAAGATCAAGGGCAGAGAGGAGATCGAAAAGGGTCATACGCAGATCTTCACAACCATTTATAAAGATAGTCACAACGTCGGGACGGTCAAGAGCGTCCGCTTCCTGCGCCCTGACGTGGCGGTAGTTCATGTCGAATGGAATCTGGAATTCAGCATGGGCGGCGAGAAGAGAAAAGCTCAAGCCATCAACACGATGATTATGACGAAGGATAGCGGCAAATGGAGCATCGCCGCGTTCCACAATACGCCCGTTCAGCCGCAAGGGCGCTAGGCGGCTCAAACCCCGTTTGTAGACGAGCAAGAAAGGAAAACCTCGATAATACTTGTCCATAGCTTTGGGGCTACTGAGGCTTCACACCTTCAGCTACGCACCGCTGGCTAATGAAACGCCGAGAGGAAGATAGAAGCGACGAGCAGGCGGGCGTCCATCTGAAGTTGCATTAAGGGGAATACGCTTTATAGTAGATAACAACTTTGGATGAGTAAGGTGGGGTTAATGTTCGAATCTTTCCGCAGGAATTCTCGCGGGAATAATCAAGAGAGCCTGGATTATTCTGTTTGCGTTCAGTTTCTCTTCATGCACGTGGCCTGTCTGCTCGTTATCTGGACGGGGGTCAGCGCGGTAGCCATCGCGGTCTGTCTGGCATTGTACGTCGTGCGCATGTTCGCGATTACCGCCGGGTTTCATCGCCTCTTCGCGCACCGCTCATACAGGACCGGCAGAGTCTTCCAGTTCCTGATGGCATTCGTCGGCACAGCTTCTTACCAGAAAGGGCCGCTCTGGTGGGCAGCCCATCACCGCTGGCATCACCTACACGCCGACACCGCGACGGATTTACACTCGCCGCTCGCCCATACCCTGTGGCGTTCGCACGTCGGGTGGTTTCTGTCCCGTTCCAGCGGGGAGGCCGATAGGACACTTGTTTCCAATCTAGTCAAGTACCGCGATTTGCGCTGGCTGGATCGTTACTACTCTGTGCCGCCGGTTCTGCTGGCAGCGGCCACCTTTCTGCTTGGGACGATGCTGCAACACTACGCTCCCGGCTTGGGCACTTCGGGCTGGCAAATGCTGGCCTGGGGATTCTTCATCAGCACAGTACTGCTCTATCACGGCACTTTCACGGTGAATTCCCTCGCTCATATCTTTGGAAAACGCCGCTTCGCGACCGAAGATAACAGCCGGAATAATTGGTTTGTGGCGCTGATTACGCTTGGCGAAGGATGGCATAACAATCACCACCACTATCCTTCTTCGGAACGTCAGGGCATCTACTGGTGGGAGATTGATGTCTCTCACTATACCCTTCGCGTGCTCTCGTGGCTGGGAGTTGTGTGGGATTTACGAAGGCATCCCTCAAACATAGCTTCCATGCAGATAAATCCGGCAACAAACAAATCTTTCGAGCCAACTGCCCCATAGCACGACTTTCATCCTCGACCGATAGTAAGGAGTAGTGGTCGCGCTCACTAACTAACCTCACAACGCACTGAAACCGCCGCAGTGAGCTTGATTCTCACCATGAACCTGTCGCACGATACAGCCGAACACTAAACCTCAAGCATTAGACGGAGACAACAAAATGACAAGTCCCCATGTCGAGAGCAATCAAATGGAAGCCTGGCCGAGTTTGCCTCTGGAAGAATGGAAAGAGACCTATGCGACGCTGCACATGTGGACGCAGATTGTCGGGAAGATTCGACTCGTGCAAAGTCCCCTGGTCAATCACTGGTGGCAAGTTCCGCTCTATGTTTCTGCGCGCGGTCTGACGACTTCAACGATTCCATACAAAGAGCGAACCTTCGAGATTGATTTCGACTTCATTGACCACCAGTTGCTTATCAGGACGAGTGACGGAAGTAAAAAAACAATGGCTCTAGCGCCACGCTCCGTCGCGGATTTTTATCAGGAGCTGATGGCGACGTTGCGCTCGCTTGAAATCGAAGTTGAGATCAGAGCCAGACCGGACGAAGTTCCAGACCCGATTCCCTTTGCCGAAGACCACGTTCATGCCGCTTACGACCCGGAATACGCCAATCGCTTCTGGCGCATTCTGGTTCAGACAGACAGAGTTTTTGAAGAGTTTCGCTCGCGTTTTATAGGGAAATGCAGTCCCGTACATTTCTTCTGGGGAAGCTTCGATCTGGCGGTGACGCGCTTTTCCGGTCGCCGCGCGCCCGAACGCGAGGGCGCGGACTCTATCACCCGCGAGGCATATTCGCACGAAGTAATCAGTCATGGCTTCTGGCCCGGCAGCGGTAACATCCAACAGGCAGCCTTCTATTCATACACTGCGCCTGAACCGCCGGGCTTGCCGCAGGAAAAGATTCTTCCGACGAGCGCATTCTACAACCCTGAAACTGGAGGATTCGTTCTGCCCTATGATGATGTCCGACAGGCAGCCTCGCCCGACGAGATGTTGATGGACTTTCTGCAAAGCACCTACGAAGCGGGTGCAAATCTGGCGAAGTGGGACCGCTCGTCTCTGGAGCGAGAGCAGAAATAGACAGGATTAACAGGATTAGCAAGATGAAGAAGACAAGGCAGGTCAGGGAGGCTTGAATCTGTTTCTCTTATCCTGTCCATCTTGTTGATCTTGTCTATTCCTTTACCGTCGAACGCAGCGTCTCAGTAGTTTTGTCAGCTACTCCAATTTCCCCAAAAGGATGAAATGATGAAGGACGAAATCAACCTTACTGTTAAGCCGTCATCCTACAACGCGCGTGTCTGGCCGATAAGCCAGCCCGCCCAAGCGAAATTTCCTGAAGAAGAGCTTCCCGGCTGGCCATACAACTCGACCGACACCGGCATCTGCTTTTCCGGTGGCGGCAGTCGCGCGCTCTCAGCCGCGATGGGACAGATGCGGGGACTTCGCGCGCTTGGCCTCTTGAGCAAGGCGCGCTACATCTCCAGCGTCTCCGGCGGCTCGTGGGCTTCGACCGCATACACGTATCTTCCCGGCTTCATCTCTGACGATGATTTTTTGGGAAAGAACATCGAGCCAGCTCAAATCAACTGGAGCGAACTGGGCTACTTCCCACCAGTTTGTCTGGGCAATTCCGCCACGCACAGCCTCTGGGATGCGCTTGAGTACATGAAGAAAATCGCTGTGCCGAAAGATGAGCGCTGGCTACGCACGGTCGGCTACCTGTTTCTCAAACCCTTCGGCAAGACGGACGCCAATCCGAACGGGCTGAACAATATCAACTGGTTCTTTACGTGGGACGACGAGACGCGACAGGAGATTCTCAGTAACAATCCGGGACTGGAATCAAACTTCTACACGGTCGAGAACAAAGACCGTGCGGATCATCGCCCTTTTCTGATAGTCAACGGGACATGGATTTGGCCGCCGAGCTTTATGGGACATGAGAACATGATCCCCGTTGAATTCACGCCGCTCTACAGCGGCATCCCCAACACCTACGAAATCTCCACCCGCAAAGAGACGCGCACGATTGGCGGCGGCTACGTCGAGAGCTTCGCTTTCGGCTCGACGCTGACGAATCAACCTTCCGGCCAGGCGGGTCGGGTCGTGGTTGATGCTCCCCAACAGCCATTCAATCTTTCGGACATCTCCGGGACAAGCTCCGCCTTCTTCGCGGCGGCGGCTGATGATGTGGACGAGCAGGAGTGGATTCCGCAGTTTGACTACTGGCCGGTCGCGGGCGTGAGTCAGGAAGATGTGACGACCGATAATTACACCTTCGGCGATGGCGGCGTGCTGGACAACACGGGCATTCTCGCGCTGCTCGCGCGTCGCGTCCAAAACATCATCGTCTTTGTTAACTGCGAAACGCCCATCTGGAAGGAGTGGCATTTCAACCACATTCGCGTTGACGATATGCTGCCGCCGCTTTTCGGCTATGAGCCGTTCAGCGATTTTCATCCCTATCGGCTCTACCCGGCGCAATCAAATAGCCCTATGAAGAATCTCAAGGTCTTCAAGTCGGAAGACTTCTCCACGCTCGTCAACAATCTCTACGCTGCCTACGAGCAAGGCAAGACCGTCATGTACCGGCAGGAATACGAAATTGAGACTCCCAACTTCTTCGGCATAGATTACGGCGGCGAGAAGGTGAACATCCTCTGGGTCTACAACAACCGTGTGGACGCATGGCAGACTCAGATACCTGATTCGACGATTCAGGAATATCTGGCGGAAGGTCAGGGCGAGATTCCGCATGGCCCGCTCAAAAGTTTTCCCAACTACAGCACGGCCTTCGACGACGTGGTTATCTGGAATCCGCTGACGTGGAAACTCTTCGGCGATCTTGATCCGACGCAAGTCAACATGCTGGCGAACCTTTCCCACTGGAACACCACAACGGGGGATGTCGGCCCTCTGGGGAAACCCAACAACGAAATATTCAGGATGATGTTTCCGCAAAGTTCCTAAATTAACGTGAGTTCGAGATAAAAGGCATTGACGTTGCCAGCCCCGGAGGGGCGCTATATCAGTAGCCCAGCACGTCAGTGCTGGGTTCACAGCCACCCTCAATTATTAAGCCTCGGAGGGGCGACAGATGATGTCGCCCCTCCGGGGCTTAAACAATAATTTCTGCCTCTTAACCCAGAGCTGACGCTCTGGGCTACTAATATTCCGCCCCTGCCGGGGCTAGGCTTCAATGCTGTTTCCCACTTTATTAAACCCGCGTTAGAGTAGAGTTCAGTTATACGCAGGGCGCAGAGAGTTTAATAACCCCGGCTGGACATCGCCTTCTCCACAGTGTAAAAAATTAGTTTCATTTCAACGCGCTGTTTCATTCTGAGAGGTTATCTTCATGCTTCGCGCAGGTATCGTCGGGCTGCCCAACGTCGGCAAGTCCACACTCTTTAACGCGCTCACGTCGCAGACGGCGGCGCTCGCGGCCAACTATCCTTTCGCTACCATTGAGCCAAACATCGGCGTCGTCGCCGTCCCCGATGAGCGGCTCGAACCGCTGGCGAAGCTGGTCAAGACCAGCGTCATCATTCCGGCAACCGTCGAGTTTCTGGATATCGCCGGGCTGGTGCGCGGCGCATCGAAGGGCGAGGGGTTGGGGAATCAATTCCTCGCCAACATCCGGGAGACGGACACGGTCGTGCAGGTTGTGCGCTGCTTTGAAGACGAAGGCATCGTCCACGTGGAAGGTACAGTCAACCCGCAGCGCGACATCGAGACGATTCAGATTGAGCTGGCGCTCTCTGATCTGGCAGCGGTCGAGCGTCGTCGTGAAAAAGCGCAGAAGTCCGTTAAGAGCGGAGACAAGACGGCTCGCGCCGAACTCGATGTCTTAGACAAAATCCAGCCCCTCCTCGAAGATGGCAAGCCTGCTCGAACCGCTGTGCTGACAGACGATGAGCAAGCAGTAGCACGCGGCTTCTTTCTGCTGACGATGAAGCCGACTATTTATGCTGCCAATGTTGACGAAGCGACGCTGGCCGAGAACGCAGAAGAAAATCCGCATGTCCGTGCTGTGCGAGAAATTGCGCAGAGCGAGTCTGCCGAATTTGTCATCATCTGCGCGCAGCTTGAAGCGGAGTTAGTCGAACTTCCACCGGATGAGCGCAAAGACTACATGGAAGCTCTCGGCGTCGAGGGCAGCGGCGTTGACCGTCTTATCAAAAGCGCCTATCGCCTGCTTGGCCTGATGTCGTTTCTGACGGCGGGAGAAAAAGAGGTACGCGCGTGGACGATTCCTCAGGGCACACGTGCGCCGCAGGCCGCCGGTGTCATCCACTCGGACATCGAGCGCGGCTTCATTCGCGCCGAAACCGTCAGCTACGACCAACTGACACGTGCAGGCTCCTATGCTGCGGCACGCGAACAGGGATTACTTCGGTTGGAAGGCAAAGAGTATGTGATGCAGGAAGGCGATATAGTAAATTTCCGATTCAACGTCTAAAGTCTATATTTTTGGATTCTCTTCCCTGACATTCCTCAGACTGCACACCTCACAACAGCTTAAATTTCATCAAGATATTTTTCTGGGAACCATTCTCTGGTCCGAGCGTATATGAGCCTGGAACATTAGTTCTCCCCGACTGCGACGAGGTTGGATAGACTTTACCCCAATTTGGAAGGAAGTGGATAAGATGAAAAAGAGATTACAGACCATTGCTCTGGCGCTCATAGTGTGCGGACTGCTTAGCCCGGTGGCCTTAGCCGAGGTCAAAACCAAGGACGTGACCTTTGAGGTAGATGTGAAGGTGGGAGAGACCCTCGTCAAAAAGGGCGATTACAAAGTTAAATTCGATGACAGCACCAACGAGTTGACGATCCTCGACGGTAAAAAGGTCATCGCCAAAACCGAGGCGCGCCTTGAAGAACAGAAAAGCACGTCTAAATACTCGACAAAGTACAAGACTATGAGCGATGGCGCAGGCAATGTGATGCTATCGAGCGTCAATATGGGCGGGAAGTTCGCAATCATCGGCCTCGATAAGACTGCCGGGACTCCAGCCTCGACAGGACAGAAGCCATAACATCGTAAAGTAAGAGATGCTAGAGGGGGTTTAAGTCTTCAGGCTTAACCCCCTCTTTTTTCTCTAAAAACGCTTTGGGTTGGAAATAGTTGACGTTGAGAGTGGGGAATCGCTTACTCTTGTTCGTATGCTTGCTTCAAAGTTTGAATGTCGATCTTCTTCATTTGAAGCATTGCCTTCATCACCCTTCCTGATTTTTCAGCATCCTTGTCTCGCAGCATCTCGTCTAAAACCGGCGGCACGATTTGCCAGGATAGGCCATATTTGTCTTTCAGCCAGCCGCATGGTCCTTCTTCTCCCCCTTCGGAAAGCTGGCCCCACATCTCATCTATTTCTTCCTGGGTCTCACAGCTAACAGAGAACGAGATGGCTTCAGTGAACTTGAATTGCGGCCCACCGTTGAGGGCTATCAAATCTTGCCCGTCGAGCTGGAACTCAACAGTCATGACCGTGCCCTTCGGTTTACCGGAGACCTTTGCCCCCTCTTCTTCATAGTGGGTGATGGTTCCTATCTTAGAATTTCTAAAAATAGAAACATAAAAATTCGCAGCCTCTTCAGCCTGACTGTCGAACCACAAAAATGGGGTGATTTTTTGCATACAGTTTTTACTCCTTATGCGCGATCAATATTTTCCTACGGAGCAAATCTAGATCTGTACTCAGCGGAGTTGAGAAACCCGTTGACCATCACTCGGTAATCACCCGTCTGATTCAACGTATCGATCCAGTTCAAGTACAGCACATCCGGGTCACGCCGCAGATACCCGAAGTACTGCATCACCACGAACGCCTGATTGAAATACTTCTGCACCACCTCCACACTCTCCGCCACCGCCCTCAACACCTCCGCTCTCGTCTTCCTCCCCGCTATCAAATCAGCTATCAGACTTTCTCTGTTCGCTAACACCACTCCTCCTGCCGTCTCCAAGGCCCCCACATAACTCCTCGGATCAGTCACACTATCATACCGATTCCTGAACTCCTGACGAGCCATAAACGCATTAATGAATGCCACTTTGCTGGCTTCCTCCTCCTGAGCGCTCTGAAAACCGCTGACCCTTGCCATATCCGGCACAAACTCCACATAACGTGGAATCCTGCCATAACTGGCCGAATAGAAGCGATAGACGAAAAACCCTCGCTGCTGAAACTCCGGACTGCGGAAGAAGGCCGAAGAAACCTCAATGCGGTCGCACTGGATGCTGCCCTGCGGACAATTGTTGAGAATGTCCTGCCAGGCTTGAAAACCCGCCAGCTCAGGCGCACGGTTGAGGAAATCGTGGTAATGCTGCCGGACGAAGATGGGCGTCTGGTCAATCGGATTGGCTGACGATGGGGTCGTGTCGTTGTCGGTGATGGTGACAGTCGAGATGCTGGGCGAGCCAAGAATCGCTCCCTGTGGATTGCTCAGTGAGAGATTGATGGTCTTAGTGCCGTCGACGAAGGCGTCTTCGGTCAAAAGCAGGGTGAGGGTCCTGGTGGTTTCACCGTTCAAAAAGCGAAGGGTGCCGACGAAGGTGGTGTAATCAGAGCGTTCTGAGGCTGTTCCACCGTTGGCGGCGTAATCTACGCTGACTTCGCCTGAGGTGCCGAATGACCGGTTCACCGTGATGGAGAGACTCCCGGCTCCCTCGCCTGCACTGTAGCTCCCGGAACTGAATGAAACCGTTTGCTGTTGCACGGTCAAAGTCGCTTCGTTGCTCGTCACGCTTCCGAAAGCATTTGAGACGACGACCCGGAACTTTGCGCCGTTATCCGCTACCGTTGCTGAGGCTAGCGTGTAGCTCGACGAATTCGCGCCAGTAATATTGTTGCCGTTTCGCTGCCATTGATAGCTGAGCGGCGCAGAGCCGGAAGCTACAACATTAAAAGTAGCAGGCTGCCCGACGGGAACTGTCTGGCTGGCTGGATGTGTGCTAATTGTCGGTGCTTGATTGGCCGTGAAAACTATCTTGAAGACCGAGCCGCTTCCTCTGGCCAGATAGTAGAGATAGCCGTCGGGGCCGATCTGCAAATCAACCGGCGAAGGAATGCCGGAGGCAAAGTCAGAGGCGGTATTGTTAGATGGATCAAGACGCCTGATCCAACCGTTGCAAAAATCTGCGAAGAAATACTTGCCGACGTAATCGCTCGGATACTGATTGATAGCCGGGTTATAAAAAGCTCCGCCCGTAATCGCACAGCCCGTCGTCGCCGCAGGCCCTCCGTGCGCGTAAGAGAAGAGAGGGGTGCGATAGTTGGGATTATTAGAGGGGCCTTCCGCGTTCGGCCAGCCGTAATTCGAGCCGGCGATACCGTCGTTAATCTCTTCCCAGGCGTTCTGACCGACATCGTTGATAAACATTCTGCCCGTACCGTTCTGGAAAGCGAAGGTATAAGGATTTCGCAGCCCCAGCACCCAGATCGAACGGTTGACGCCCGCCGCAGTGTTGAAGAAAGGATTATCGGTCGGGATTGAGCCATCAGCGTTGATACGCAATATTTTGCCCAGCAGATTATTGAGCGTCTGCGAATTCAACGGAGAGGCGTTCTCGCCAACCGCTATGTAGAGCTTGCCGTCCGCGCCGAAGTGCATCGCCCCGCCATTGTGGTTGGTCGCGCCGCTCAAGTTATTCAAATCGAGGATGATGACTTCGCTTCCGGGAACGACCGTATCGCCGTTGGCTGTGAAGCGGCTGACGCGATTATGTGTGGCCGGAGTCGTAGCTGTGTAGTAAAGGTAGACGAATTGATTGGTCGTAAAGTTTGGGTCGAAGGCTATTCCCAGCAGACCGCGTTCGCCCGCAGAGTCAACGGGCAAGGTCACGAACGGCGTTGCCAGGAGCGCCCCGTTCTTGATGACCCGCAGTTGGCCTCCCTGTTGGCAGACAAACAATCTGCCGTCGGGCGCAAAAGCCATCGCAGTCGGGTTGCTGAGTCCGCTGGTGACCAGCGTTTCGGCAAACCCGGCAGGAAGCGTCGCGGCTTTCAAAGAATGCGAAGACAGGAGAACAAGCAGCAGGACGAACGAGAGAGATTGAATAACGTTGCTCTGTTTCCGGCTGACTCTCACGCGGCCCATCTGCGCTAAAGCATCTACAAATAATTTCATAACTTTCAACCCATGCGGATAAGTTTCGACTGCTGCCTGCACAAATTGTGCGACACGGGCAGTACTAAAATATTGTCACTCTTCATGGGGCTGAGAGCTTCGGGGGTGGATGAGGTTATTCTAAAGAAATCTGGGGCTAATTACCAGCACTGTTTATTTCCAGTTAAAGAGCCAAATCAGGGGCGAAGGCATCCACTCTCTGGCCCAGATGTCCTGACCCCGCATGAGCAGCGCCCTGATTGCCAAGTATTTTATTTTGTTCAGGGTAACAGCCAATTAGAATCTATGTCCGAAGTGAGGATTTATTGGCCGATTTGAGAATTTCCTTCCGGGCCTTTAATGCTCTTCATTGCGCTGCCTGTAGGCGGTCACCGCTTCGATAGCTCCCTCGTGCATTCTCTCGGGGCGGACATAAAGCCAGTGCTTCTCAAACTCTTCGTCAGCCATGACCGGCTGGGAAGCCCTTTCTTTATTCTTTAACCACTGCTCGGCCCACTGCCGGAGGTCCTCGTCACGGTTGAGAGCCATCCGTGCTGTGTGCATACTCATTGAAGGGTGTTCGGTGCTCATCTCGCAAAGTATAAATGATAATCAAGCATAAAGCACTCAAGACCACCAGACCATAATGATTATGCATGGGGGAACTTAGACCAGACTCTTGTTAACGTCCTCTGAAAACGCGCCTTTTCAGTCGGGCCTCTTCCCTTTTCTTCATCCCCAAACCCGTTTGGCTGCTGACCACCCAATCAAGTCAGTTTATTTTAGCGGCCAGCAGTCTTGCTGCGATTGATGAACTTGACGACCTCCGTCGTCCACAATTCGCACCCCTGACAAACGGCCACCGGGATTTGGTTTCCGGCGGCGTCCCGCGTTTGGACGATTCCGGCGCTCGGAGCGAAGAGTTTGTAGTCTTTATTTTCGGTCTTGCCCTTTTTGTTGACGACCCCGCCTTTCAAGTAGATTAACACTCCTCGCACCGGGTCGGCTTGCGCTTCCAATCTTTCAATCTGGGCGAACGGAAGTTGATAGGTGTCACCACCGAACTGCATTTGAAGTCCGGCGGTCGTCACATGGATGACGCCGTTTTCCAGAGCGTCGAAGAGTCCCATCGCCTTGCGGTGTCGCTTGAGGGGAAGACTGATAGTTTCCCCGGCCAGAAAAGCTTTTTCCATATATCTCATCGCTTCCTGATATTGGCTCTTGAGAAAGTATGCCTGGCCGACGCGTAAATTGACGCGCGCGTGATCGGGCTGGTTAGACAGAAAACTTTCGCCGTCTTTGATGACTTCATTCATCAAGTTGCTTTGGAAGTTGCTTTCAATCAACTCAAGGCTAGGGCCGCTGGAACGTGTGAGGGTCGAAGCGGGCGGCGTGGTGGTCGTGGGTTGATAGGAGACGGGCGGCTGGGTCGTGACGGGTGGCGGCGCAGCAGCCGTAGCCGTAGGCGTGCCGTCAACAAAATAAAACGCTCCTTCGAGCGAAGAGGCGTCCCAGGGAATCTGTACGCCGTTGCTCTTTTGTTTGACCTGCACGCGAACGCGCTTGAAAACTTCTTCAATCGGCAGGCCGGGCGAGCGCAGGTTCGCCATCAACTCTTGGGTATAGAGTCCGTTTTGGCCTTTCCCGTCGCTGGCCGTTTGGCCGGGCGCGGTGGCGTAAGCAATGAACGTCCCGGCAGGCGCGTTGACTTGAGCCAGCCCTTGCGAGCCGCTGCGGAAACTGCGCGTGAAGGGGTTATTGCGGCAGGCATCGAGAATCACTATGTTGAGCCGATTCTGCGCCATGCCCATCTGTTCCAGGACAGAGTTCAAATCCAGCCCCTCCAGGACCACGTCGCCTTCGACTTCAATTGACGCGCCGATGGGAATCAGGAAGTTGCGGCCAGCGGACTGCATGCCGTGCCCGGCGTAGTAAAAGAGACCGACCGAGCCGTTCTGAATCTTGCGGCTGAACTCGCGGATGGCCAACTGCATCTCACGCAAATTGGCATCGGTGCGCGCAATGACATCGAAGCCTATCTCGCGGAGCGTGGAGGCTACCAGATTGGCGTCGTTGACCGGATTACGCAGCGGGGCGCTTTCATACCGGCTGTTGCCTATGACCAATGCCACGCGCTTTTCCGTGCTGGCGGACGATAATCCCATCCCGCGCACAGGCTCATTGCGACCCGGCTGCTGCGCCATGACAGAAAGCGTAGCCGTAAACAGCAGCATGACCGCAAGCGTCGTCAACTTCACCAGCGTTTGCCCTATCAGATGATGAGCGAGATGCCTGGAATTATGCAGGATAAACATGGGAGAGTTCCTCTTTGAGCAGCACACTTCCGTCTCGGTGGAAGCACAGTTAATTACCGGCAGGCTGGACAGGAGGAGTGCGAGAGATGCGCAGGCTCTGGGGCCAGCCTGGAAACTTAGCGAACAGGTCGCGATAATGCACCCAACTCGTGCGGTAGTCAATGATTTTCTAACACACTGTCGCACGCTATGTGAGGGGCGGGAGCATTGGCTGATAAGAGATTCCTCAGTTATTATGGTTCGGGCTACCAACATCCAAATTTATTTCAAACAAGGAGGTTTGAAGATGCGACGCAGAGACGCAGGACTTATTTTGCTGACAGTAGGTGTTCTTTGTGGAGTTATTTACATCCTTATCAAGCTCAGCGGTAATGCTGCCGCTTCCACACAAACAGGTAATCTATTTATGTACACAGGGATTGTTGCCATCATTGCGGGGTTAATAGTTTTCGGAATGTCCAAGGCGAAAAGCCTGTTGTAAAAAAGGCGGCGAAGGAAAAGCCGATGAATGTCGCCAGCGGTTTTTAGCCAGCAGCAACTAAACCAACAAAGGGAGGGAACGAGATGGCAAGAAAACGAGGAAGCAATCTACTTAATGATGCGATGGAGGCAGGCCGGGAAGCGCTTGACCAGACTACAGAAATCGCCGGTGAGGTGATGAATCAAGCGTCTACTGTGGCCGGGAGCGCAACCAACGCAGTGTCCGATATGGGTGGCCTCGTTGTTAACGCTGTCATGCCCGGCGGCAAGCGCGGCAAGAAAGCGAGCGCGCCGTCAACACAGAAGCTCATCAGGAAAGGAGCGCGGGAGAATAAGCGGCTGGTCAGGAAAGAGGCCGAAGCCGCCAACAAGATCACAACCAGAACCGCGCAAGCCGCCAGTAAAGTGGCAGGCAAGGCGAGCAAAGCAGCAAAGTCGGCAGCGAAAGCCAGCACTCGTTCAGCTAAAACCACGAAGAAGAGTTCGACAAAGAAAAGAAGCAACAAGAGGTGAGTTATATCGTAATCAATGGTGTACAGTGGCAGTCTGGAAATCGAAGCGCATGCGAAGATTTAGGTATTAGCCTGATGGCAGTTAGTGCGCTTTGAGAACAAAACCCTACCCTGTGCGCCCGGCAATGAAGCTAATCTGAAGAATTACGAGGAGAGACCGAGAATGATTTCCCTGAAACGTTTCTACACTTCCGCTTTCGCCCTGCTGTTCTTTGTTTTGTGCGGGGCGTCGCACGCCATAGCGCAGAGCAACCCGACAGTGCGTCTACCGCGCCCGAGCCAGAAGGCCAGCGTCATGCAGACCGTCGGTGTCACTGACATCACGATCACCTACAGTCGCCCCGGCGTTAAAGGGAGGAAAATCTGGGGCGATCCTCCGGCGGGCAGCGCGGCTGGCACGGCGACATTGGACGACTCACGCACGCGCGCCAATGATGCTCCCATCGTGCCCTACGGCCACGTTTGGCGCACCGGCGCAAACGAGGCGACGTTGTTTGAAGTCAGCGACAACGTACTGATTAACGGGCAACCGCTCGCCGCCGGTCGCTACAGCTTTCACACCATCCCCAACAAAGATGAGTGGACAATCATCTTCAATAAGGACGACGGTCAGTGGGGCAGCTTCGCTTACGACGAGAAGAAGGATGTGCTCCGCGTCAAGGCGAAGCCCGAGACGGTGCCCGACAATCAAGAGTGGCTTAAATTTGGGATCGAACCCGACGGGGAAACTTCTATCAAGGTCACCGTTCGCTGGGAGAAGCTGACAGTCCCCTTCACGGTCGAAGTGAAGGAAGTCAACGCGTTGGCGATGCTGAAGGCACGCGCCGCCCTCGCTGCGGCCAAACCAGATGACTGGCAGTCGCGCGCTCAGGCCGCGAACTTCGCCTTCCAGAACAAGCTTAATACCGAAGAGGCGATGCAATGGCTCGATCAGTCCATTAAGATCAAAGAGAATTTCAACAACGTCGGCCTGAAGGCGCGCATGCTGGCCGAACAGGGCAAGACAGCCGAGGCCGTCGCCGCTGGCGAAAGGGCTATCCAGCTTGGCAAGGAAGCCAAGGCCAGCCCGCAGGCCATCGCCAACATGGAAAAACTCGTATCTGACTGGAAGGCCAAGCAATAGTAGAGTCACCTCTGGCATGGAGGAGAACATAAGCGGTAAGGAGAAACGCGATGAGAACGATGGTGAAGAGAGCGAGGACCGGCATGCGGGTCAGCTTGCTTATAGGGCTGATTCTCTCATCCTTCACCATCGTTCTCGCTCAAAGCACGACGGTGGATACTTTGCGTTCTCAGCTAAGCGACGCGCAAAAGAAAGAGGAAGAACTTCAGGCGCGCATCAAGCGGATAGAAGAGGACATGAAGCCTGAAAACATCGAAAAGGTTTTCGCCCTCAACGGCTCAACGCGGCCAGAAGAGTTGCGCGAGCAGCGCCGCCGCCAGCTTGAAAGCGAAAAAACAAATGTCCGCGCTCAGCTGGATAATGTAATTCAGAGTCGCGCTCGACTCGAAACGGCCATTGCCACCGCCGAAGCCGCAGCCTATCGTCAGAGCGCGCTTCCTTCAGATCCATACATTCCGAATTCGGTATTAACTCCCGACAATCCGACAATCAAGCCGAAGAAGAGTCGGCAGCGAACACGTCGCAGGCAGACACGCCGCGTTCGCCGCAATGAATAAGGGTGACTGAACACATTCTGTAGCAGGTTCAAAACCGGCGCAGATGATAAAGTTGCCCTTCAGTTCTTTTTTCGCAATACTGATTGCAGCCTCTTTCCTTGAGCTACTGATAAAGGTGGTGCCCTCTTAAGCTAATTGAGAGCCGCATCTCGATGAGAATCAACCTGCGGCAATTGAATCACGGCGACGGTAACTGGAAAGCCCGACGGTCCGTCGCCACTCACATCTTCTGCCGTCCACAAAGGAGGTCTCAGTCATGTCTAAGACTTACAAGGTGACCTGGAAGAATGTTAAGTGCGTGCGAAGCGACGACCAGAACATCCCAAACGACGCTGAAGAAACAAAAGTATTTGTCCGCATCCGTGCCTGGAACGGAGCGGGTAAAGATATTCTCGACGTCGGCAAACTGAACGGCCCCATTCTGGAAGTCGAAAAGATAAATAAGAAGAATAAGAAGGGGGTTCCTGACTTACCGGTTCCCTGGACGTTCACAAAGGGGAGCAAAGCTCACCCGTTGATGCTCGATACCGGCGAGGTGCGCGACATGAGCACACACAGCGTCAAGTTTGCCGTCCCGACGGGCGACAAGAAGGCTAAGATCGGCATTCGCGCCGACGTGCTGGAATTCGACGGCGAATTCCTCGACAATAACGACGACTTCGCCGACGAAGGTAAGTCCTATCTGCTGAGCGAGGTCGGCAGCGGCAAGGAAGTGACACTGATCTGCACGCACGAGGACTCGCGCATCCACTTCAAATTTAAAATCGAGCCGGTCTCTGAGTAGCTGAGGGTTAAGGTTTCAAGGGCTGTCTAGCATCCGTTGCTGACAACCCGCTCGCTTACCGCCGAAGCAGATTGCGGCAACACTGCGGGACGAGAGAAAGCAAGGGAACAGGGTTAATCTTTCGGGAAGGCAATTAAAAGGCTGGCGAGGGTGTTCATCTATCCCTCGCCAGCCCTTTGTCCATTAATACGCGACGGAACTTTTTCAACGCATCCCTTGCTGAAAGAATGATGCGTTGAAGTGCCGGAAATGCTTTGTCGCCTGGTTTGTGCTTTATTAGAGGTGGAAGGCAAAGGGCGAGTGAGTGTTCGCCCCTAGAAGCTGTCTTGTCTGAATTGTTATTAACGAAGCAGGGTGCGGATGCCGACGAGCACCAGATAGCCGATGGCGAGCATGACCGCCACCTTGATGAGACCGATAGCTAAAGCAGTAATGAAGCCGAAGATGCTGAGTGTGATTCCGGCAGCGGCCAGAACGAGCGGCACACCGACAACCAGCACGAAAAGGCCGAGCAGAACGATTCCGACCACTCTCATTGTGTTTTTTGCGTTTTTCATTTTCATACCTCTAAATGTTCCCAAACTTAAGGAGCGCGCTTTTGATGATTTTTATCGTCCGGTGGCGCGCTTGCCAGATTATACGACGAAGTTGGGACTGGCGTTCCATCGAAGATTTTTCGTCATTTTATCACGCTTCCCATATCCCTCATCACAAAAGTTTGTGCTAAGCTTCACCAATGGAACATGCTTAAATTCCCCCGGCACGGGTCGGCTGAATAAGCCGCCTGTCAGGAATTTTTCGAGCAAGGGGGTCTGGAAATAAATCTATGCCGCGTCGCGCAGCTAAGAATCTTTTCACTGAAATCGAACCGGCGATTAAGCCGGATAGCTTAACCGCGCCGTTAGCCGAGAGAATGCGCCCGCGTTCCCTCGCAGAGTTTGTCGGGCAAAATCATCTGGTCGGCGAAGGGCGCATCCTGCGCCGCCTGATCGAAGGCGCAGGCGCTCTGCCGTCTCTCATTCTGTGGGGCGCACCCGGCACGGGCAAGACGACACTTGGGAGGCTCTTAGCGGAAAAAAGCGGCGCTGAATTTGTCGCGCTCTCGGCGGTCTTCTCCGGCGTCAAGGAAGCTCGCGCCGCGATTACGGACGCGCGCGAAGACAGAAAACATGGACAACGAACCGTGCTTTTCATAGATGAGATTCATCGCTTCAACAAAGCGCAGCAAGATGCGCTCCTGCCTGCGGTCGAAGATGGAACCATCACGCTCATCGGAGCGACGACCGAGAATCCTTCATTCGAGGTAACGGGCGCGCTGCTCTCGCGCAGCCGCGTGCTGGTTCTCAATCCCCTGACGGATGCTGATATAGAGACGATCCTGCGTCGTGCCGTTGAAGATGAAGAGCGTGGGATGGCTACGCTCAAGCCGGATATCTCGGACGAAGCGATCAGTCGTCTGGCTCATTCCGCGCATGGTGACGCGCGCGTAGGCTTAGCCGCGCTCGAAGCGGCTATCGAGTCAACCGAACCCGAAGAGGATGGTGTTCGCCGTGTCACGCTCGAAACTGTCGTCGAGGCTTTGGGACGCGCGCACTATGCTTATGACAAAGGCGGCGAGGAGCATTATAATCTGGCCTCGGCGCTCATCAAATCCTTGCGTAACTCCGATGTCAATGCTGCGCTCTACTGGCTCGCACGTCTCATCGAGGGCGGGGCTGACCCGGTTTTCATCGCCAGGCGTCTTTGCATTCTGGCTTCTGAAGACATCGGCCTCGCAGACCCGCACGCGATGGTTCAAGCGGCAGCGGCAGCCGACATCACACGACTGATCGGTTTGCCGGAAGCCCTGTACCCGCTTTCGCAGGCGACCATTTATCTGGCGCACGCGCCGAAGTCAAACGCCGTCAAGCGCGCGTACATGGCGGCGGTCGAAGATGCGACTGCGACGGCGCGCGAACCCGTCCCTCTTGCATCTGCGTAACGCCATTACGCCGCTGATGAAGCGCGTCGGCTACGGCAGCGGCTATCGCTACGTCCACAGCGACCGGCGCGCGAAAGAAGAGATGGAGTGTCTGCCGGAGTCATTGCGTGGTCGTGTATATTATGATGAAGACGCAGGAGAAAACTCGCCCTTGAACGAGGGCGATAAATGTCCATAGAGGGTGAAACAAAAGTGGTAGGAAACAAATCAGAAAAAGAACTGGCTTTTCTTCAAGACCTGTATGTAGCGACTGACTGGGGCGAGAGTTTCGCCGAATTGATTGATAAACATGTGAAGCCTCCGAAAAAGGGGCGGATGCTTTATGTCGCATCAGGCACGGGCGGCCATGCGCTGGCGATGCAGGAGCGCGCCGGAGACAAACTGGCGCTCATCTGTCTGGATGAGAGCGAAGAGTGTCTGGAGCTGGGGCGCGTCAAGGCGATGGCGGTCAGGGCTGACCCGGAGTTTCGTCGAGACCAATTGGAGGTGCTTTCGTTTGAAGACGATCAATTCGATCTGGTCGTGGGCGATGCCTCGCTCGTCGCGGCGGAGCGTCTGCCCGAAATGCTTTCCGAGATGGTGCGCGTGGCCGCGCCCGGCGCGACCGTTGCTTTGAGTCTCGTGACGGCTTCGAGCTTCGGCGAGTTCTTCTCCGTCTACTGGGAGGCGCTGCGTAATTTAGGCATCGAAGATCACGAGCATGATGTGGAGTCTTTGATTACGGAATTGCCGACCGTCGCGGCGATGGAAACGATGGCGACGAACGAGGGTTTGGATAACGTCGCGTCGTGGATGCAGGTAGAGGAGTTTAATTACGAATCAGGGGAAGAGTTTTTGAATGCGCCGCTGATTACGGATTTTCTGCTCACGCGCTGGCTCGAATCGCTGCCGGAGGCGGAGGCACAAGGAAGAGTCGCCAAAGAGGTTGCGCGGATCATTGACGTGGAACGACAGGACATGGATTTCACGCTCTCGGTTAAAATAACGCTCGTCGTCGGACGAAAGGCAAGCTGAATTGTCAGCACCGAGGTTTTCATTCAGCAGGAGGCTTTGATGGCAAACGATGAACGTCCCGGGAATTGGGCAAACAATCGCATCCTCCGTCTAATTCTGGTTTTGATAGGAGCTATCGCCGGATATTTTCTGACCCGGTATTTACTGTCTAAGTAAAATTAGAGGGACGAGCATGACGCCCGTCCCTCTCGTCAACCTATCTAACGGCAACTCGACGTAAGAGGGACAACGTTTCAGCCCCGTGAGGGGCGGCAGAGTGTAGCCCCGGGCGCTAGCCCGGGGTTAACGCCACCCGAAGATTGAAAGCCCCGGAGGGGCGACAGAAGCTCAAGATTGATTGTCACACGTCTTGAGCTTCTGTCGCCCCTCCGGGGCTCGAACATTTATTGCTGGATATTCCCCGGGCTGACGCCCGGGGCTACATTCTTTCGCCCCTCCGGGGCTGTTGAAAGTAATTCCTTATGTCGAACTCACGTTATCTAGCTTTACACACTTGAGTCAGGAACTATCACGCGGAGAACTTCCCCTGGCTTGCCCTGACTTTAACGAGATTTCCTCGTCGAATATTTCTCACTCGCCAATTCATCTTCTTCCAATCTATCGGATTCCGAAGCGCGCAGCCGCTCCCGGCGTTTCGACGCTTCAACGCGTGCTTCTTCCTCTGCTTCATCCTGCCCTTCTTTGAAAGCACGCTTGCTCTGCCCCAGGGCTTTCGCCAGTTGCGGCAGGCGGCTAGCCCCGAAAAGCACCACGACGATGGCTAGAATAATGAGAAGCTCCTGATAACCGAGCGCCATTTTGTTCATCACGAATATCCTTCTGCGACCATACTCTGAACATTCAGCCTGAGGCCGCGAAAATAGAGTTTAGAAAAACTATTCTCCAGAGTCAGATTCATAAAAAAGATACTTGCGCCACGTCTCGTCCGCTCGTCCAATGTAGCGCATAATCTGGCGATTGACGTGCAGGGAAAACCCGCGTGGGCGACGCAGGAGATGCATTCCAGCCTCTTCCGGCGTCCGGCTGCCCTTGCGATGATTGCAACGTTTGCAGCACGCCACCAGATTGTCCCACGTCGAGTCGCCGCCGCGCGAGCGTGGATGAACGTGGTCGAGCGTGAGTTCCGCAGGCGCGTATTGCTTGCCGCAATACTGGCAGGTCGAATGGTCACGCAACAGAATATTCTTGCGCGAGAGCGAGCGTCTTTCAAACGGAATGTGTATGTAATCGGTCAGCCGGATAACTGAAGGCGCGTGCAGCGCGAGCTTTGCCGAATGGAGCATGTGGCCGTTGTGTTCCTCCATCCGCGCCACACCTTTGAAAATCATCACCACCGCGCGCCGTTCGGTACACACGTTGATTGGCTCGAAAGAAGCATTCAGGACTAGGACTCGTCCATTCATAGTGCCCTCAGATAATAGCGAAGCGCGGGCTAAAGTGTCAAAAAAGTAATCCCCGTGCGTCTCCGGTTTAGACGCTCCATCCAAAGTAATAGTTACCCTTATGATTGGTGAAACTTCAGGCGAGACCCATGCGTTCCAGCAGAGTTGAGAAACGTGCGTCCGAGCGCAGAGGGTCAAACATCGGCTCGACTTTGATGAAAGCCAGAAAGCCTGCCCGCTCTTCAAAGGCACGCTCAAGCCATTTGAAAGTTAGCTCCTGCTCGCCCAGACCCAGATGGATAATCGCAAAATAATAGGCCGAAACATATTTCTCTTTCGCTATCTCTTCCAGATCGGCCAGCACCTGTTGGGCTTCTTCGCGCTTGCCGGAGAGCGCATAAGCATAGCCCAGATGCGCTTCAAACGTCAGCCCGCCGCCCGTCAGGAGAACCGCCTGATTCAAAGCATTGATTGATTCCTTCATCATTCCCCGCTGAGCCAGAGCCAGCCCGACGATCCAGTAAGCGAAGTCGAAGCGCGGCTCAAGCTCAAGCGCCTTGCGTCCCTGCTCGATGGCGCGCTCGTAATCCCGCGCGAAATAGTAAGCCCAGCCGAGACTGACGTTCGTGAAAAGCGAAAGCGGGTCGAGTTTCTTGGCCTGCCGACTGGCGCTGATGGCTTCTTCGTTGCGCGCGGTAGCTTTCAACAGAAAGCCGTAGCCGTCGTGAGCATTCGCGTAACCCGGATTGAGCTTGATGGCGCGCTTGAACTCACGTTCTGCCTCCGAGAAGTTCCAGTCGTACATCAGGTAGAAAAACCCGAGCGAGGTATGAGCTTCGGCGAGCGCATCGTCAATCTCCAAAGCTTTCAGCGCGGCGGCCTTCGCTTTCGGATAAGTGTCGCGCGGCGGCATTCCGCCCGTCGAAGATGCTAGGAAAGCGTAAGCGTCGGCCAAGCCCGCATAGGCCAGCGCATAGTTAGGGTCAGCGTCACTCGCCTGCTGAAAATATTCTATGCCCTTCTTGATCCAACCTTCGGTGCGCTTGTTTGTGTAGTAACGACCCTTGAGATAAAGCTGATAAGCCTCCGTGTTCTCTGTATAGCGCTTGACGAGCCGCTTCTTCTCTTCACCGCTCAAACGGAGACGAAGTTTCCCGCTAATTTCCCGCGAGATTTCCTCTTCCAACTCGAAAATATCCGTCATCTTCCGGCGATACTGTTCGCCCCACAACTGCGATTCCTGCTCGACATCAATCAACTCAGTCTTGATGACCAGCGAATCTCCATGTTGAAGCACGCGACCTGTGAACACCGCGCGCACGTTCAACTCATATCCGATTGCTTGCGGATCAACTTCCCTTCCCTTGTAGCGAAAGACCGTACTGCGCGGAACAACCCGCAATTTCGGAAGCTGTGAAAGATTGTTGATGATGCTTTCGGTGATGCCGTCGCTGAAATATTCCATCTCAGCATCATTGCTCGCGTTGATGAGCGGCAGCACGGCCAGAGAATCTATCGTCTTGCGTGATGAAGAGCGCCTGCGCTGCAACGGCGCGGTTAAAGATGAAGAGGTAGCTATCCGGCCACTCGACTGACCGGAGGAACGAAAGACCTGCGTTGCCGCCTCCGCACTCTGCGCCGCTCGGCCAAACAATTGCGTTGGCGGCTCGCCTTCGTCCGTCTTCTCGATGATGAGCGGCGTGCCATCGTCACGGCAAAAGTTTAGAGCATCGTCCGTGTACCTGTACTGGCATGCGGGGCAGCGTTTCATTTTTTTTGGAGCACTTCGGCGGGCTTTGGCTATCTCACGTTGCATCGCGGAAGCGGTCAGTAGCGTCAACGAGGGCGCTGATTGTTCCCGGCTCCGTCGCCGAATGGCCTGCGTCCGGAATAATTTGCAAATCCGCCTCCGGCCATGCGCGGTGCAACTCCCAGGCGCTCATCATCGGGCAGACGACATCGTAACGCCCCTGCACGATCACAGCCGGAATGTGGCGAATCTTGCCGACGTTTTCAATCAGGTAGTTGTCCGTCTCGAAGAAGGCATTGTTCATGAAGTAGTGGCACTCTATGCGCGCAAACGCGAGGGCAAACTCCGCGTCGGCCATCTTCTCTATCATGTTGTAATCGAAAAAGAGTTTTGACGTGCTTCCCTCCCAGATGCTCCACGCGCGGGCGGCTTCGAGTTTCACCTGCTCATCGTCGCTCGTCAGCCGACGATAGTAGGCGCTCACCAGATCACCGCGTTCTTCTTCGGGAATCACTTTCAGATACTCTTCCCACACGTCCGCGAAGAGCGCGCTCGCGCCCGTGCCTTCCTCATAGAACCAGCGAATCTCTTTTGGACGACACAGGAAGATTCCGCGCAGGACGAGTTGGCGCACACGCTCCGGGTGTTTTTGGGCGTAAGCCAGGGAAAGCGTGCTGCCCCACGAGCCGCCGAAGACCTGCCAGCTATCAATGCCCAGATGCTCACGCAAGCGCTCGATGTCCGAGACGAGATGCCACGTCGTATTATCCTCAAGGCTCGCGTGCGGCGTACTCTTGCCTGAGCCACGCTGGTCGAAAAGGACGACGCGATACGCCTTGGGGTCGAAGAACTGCCGGTACTCCGGGACGACTCCGCCGCCCGGCCCCCCGTGCAAAAAGACGACGGGCTGCCCCTGCGGGTTGCCGCACTGTTCATAGTAAAGGTTGTGGATCGGCGAGACCTGCAACCGACCCGTGTCGTAGGGTTCAATCGGATCGTATAAGGTTTTCATAAGCACATCATACAGAGGTCAGAGGTCAGAGGCCAGATGTTAGTCTCTGGTTACTTTTCACTGGCCTCTGACCTCTACTTACCGGTCGTGCGACCGTCAGAACAAATACTTCGCGCGCGCCTGCTTGTTTAAGTGCGTCGGCGCACGAGGAGACGGTTGCTCCGGTGGTGTAGACATCATCGACGAGCAGGATGAGTTCGTTTTCAACGAGGCGCGGGCGGCGAACCTTAAACGCATCTTCAACACTTTCGCGCCGCGCGAGCGCATCCATTCCGGCGCGATGCTTTGCGGTGTGCGTAGTGCGAGTGAGACTCCATTCATCAAAGGGCAGTCCTGTTAATCGAGCCAGCGCACCGCCAAGCATTGCTGCCTGATTAAACCCGCGCTCGCGCAGGCGCTCAGGGTGAAGCGGCACGGGCACGATGCGCGTGGCGCTCCGCAGCGGCTCGCGCCGCGCTGCTTCAAACAAGATTTGAGCGAGCCGCGTCGCCACATGCGGCTCACGCTTCAAGGCCAGGACGGACGCACGCAGCGCGCCCTCGTATGCGCCGCAGGCTCGCGCTGCCGTGAAATGTTCCGCATCGCAACGTCGGCAACAAACTTCCCTGCGCTTCTCTTCCGGCACTCTGCCGGGCGCTAGCACTCCGCATTTCCAGCAGATTAAATCCTCTTCTGAAAAGATGCGCGTCTTTTCCCAGCACGCCGCGCAAGCCACGCCACAGGCACGCGCCTCGACGCTCGCGCCGCAGACAGCGCACGCCTGCGGAAAGACGAGCGCCAGCGTGGCATCGTAAAGCGCGCTGGTTTTGCTGACGAAGCTCAATTTAATCTCGCCGGGGTCCTGGCATCAAAAACGAAAACAGCCTTCCAGCTTGAACAAGTGCAAGCCGGAAGGCTGTGATTATGTCACGCCGGTGCGGGTTTCTTCTATTCGTCGTCCTGATTAAGCAGCCCGCGCTCCTGCAAATCCTGACAGCGCAAACAGTGGCGTGCCCAGGGCACGGCTTCCAGTCGCTTATCCTGCACAGGCTCGCCGCAATGAACGCACTCGCCGTACTCGCCCGCCTCTATCCGCACCAACGCCTCGTCAATCAATTCGAGAAACCGACGGTCGTTGTTCGACATGGAAAATAATAGCTCTTTGGTATACGCGTTGGCCGCCATATCCGCAGGGTCCTGCGTGGCTTCAGAATCACGCTCGCGGCTATACAGCTCCGCTTCCATCACCTGCCCGACCAGACCCTCGCGCCTGCCCATCAGCCTGTCCCTGTAAACTTTGACTTTCCTTTTATCCATCGTTTTCAATTTTCCCTCCAAATTCAGACGATGGGCGATAGATGATGAACGATTGCTAAGAATAACGCTCTCGCTTTTATCGTCCATCGTCTATGGTCTATCGTCTATTTCTGATATGGCATTCCATGAATGATCGTGTACGCCCGGTATAATTGCTCTGCCAGTACGACGCGCGCCATTTCATGCGTCAGCGTTAGCCGCGATAAAGACCAACGGTGATGGGCGCACTCCGCAACTTCTTTCGAGACGCCGTTATGACCACCGATGACAAAGGCGACCTCTTTTTTGCCGCCCGTTTGCCACTTTTCAACTGCGCTCGCCAGCTCAATCGAACTCCACTCGCGCCCCTCAATATCCAGCAGCACGACGAAAGCATCCCGATGGAGCGCGCCTATGATGCGTTTCCCTTCATCTTCGATGCCTTCACGCTCTGTACGCGCCGCACTTTCTCGTAGTTCCGTGACTTCTGAGCGGACAAACCGCCTGAGCCTCCCCAGATAATCCTCTACGAGCGCCCGCAGATGCTCATTCTTCGTCTTCCCGACCCAGATGAAGCGCAAATACATAAGAGCAGTGGCCAGTGGTCGGTGGTCAGTCTGAATCAGTTTTTTAACTGACCACCGACCACTGGCCACTGACTACTGTTTTCCGTATCGTGCGAGCTTCTCATAAAGATTCTTGCGGCTGATGCCGAGCAGGCGCGCAGCCTCCGTTTTGTTGCCTCCCGTAGCCGCGAGCGTCTCGCTGATGTAATCGGCTTCGAGTTCGGAGAGCGTCTGCCGCTCTTTCGTTCGCTCCTTCATCAAGACCGCCGCGCGCAGGGCTTCAGGCAAGTCCGCCACCTGAATCCGCGCATCGGTTGCTACGATCACGGCGCGCTCAATAATATTCGCCAACTCGCGCACGTTGCCCGGCCACGAGTAGGCTTTGAGAATCGCCTGCGTCTCCGGCGTCAGTCCCGTCACGCCGCGCCCATGCTTCGAGGCGTAATTCTTGACAAACTCGCGCGCCAGCTTTTCGATGTCCTCTTTTCGCTCGCGCAGCGGCGGCACATGAAGCCGCATCACGTTCAAACGATAAAAGAGGTCTTCGCGGAACGCACGCCGCTTGACCGCATCATCTAAATCAACGTTCGTCAGCGCGATTAGCCGCGTATCAACCTTAATGGTGCGCCGCCCGCCGAGCCTCTCAAACTCACGCTCTTCGATGACGCGAAGCAGTTTCGCCTGAGCGTCAACCGGCAGATGCGCGATCTCGTCCAGGACAAGCGTGCCCCCGTGCGCTGCTTCAAGCCTTCCGGGGCGAGCATCGGTCGCTCCCGTGAATGCTCCACGCTCGTACCCGAAAAACTCCGCCTCCAGTAATTCGCTCGGCAACGCGGCGCAATCAATCTTTACCATCGCACCGCTTGCGCGTAGGGAGCGCGCATGGATTAAGCTGGCGAGCGCGTCTTTGCCTGCGCCGGATTCGCCTGTGATGAGGACGTTGGCGTCTGTAGTGGCGACGCGCTCGGCGAGGCGAATCACCTCGCGCATCGCATCCGACAGAGCCACGATCTCAATCACGATGTTTAGTTTCTCAAAGAGCCTTCTGCGCCCGTTATATCTGCCGGGAGCGTGACGCGCGCGGCATCACGCCACAATCTTTCAAGGTCATAAAACTTGCGCGCCTTGTCTTCAAACACATGGACGATGAAATCGCCGTAATCCACCAGCACCCACTCCGCCGTCTTGTAGCCTTCGATGCGCGCCGCCCGCGTGCCCTGCTTTTTCAACTGCTCTGACACTTCGTCGGCGATGGCCTGCACCTGCCGCACGTTCGTCCCGCTGGCGATGATGAAGTAGTCAGTGAAGCTGGCTATCTCGCGCAAATCAAGCACAACTATATCCACAGCCTTCTTGTCGCTCGCCGCGCGCAGAGCCGCGCAGATTCGCTCGTCAAGCTGCTCGGCGCAGTTGTCAGGACTTTCCTTGTCGGACACGCCGCTGCGCTCTTTCACGGGCACAGCCTTGGCGCTCTGCTCCGGATGTAAAACCTGTTCCTTGATTGATGAATCCACTTTCATGCCTCTTTGTAGAGTCCGTACTTTCTGATGTAATCGGCGACCGGGGGCTGCACGAGCTTGAGCCAATCGGCGTCGCGCCCCTCATTCACGGCCTCGCGAATCGCTGTCGCCGAAACGTCCATGTTCACAGCGTCCGTCACGTAAATCTTCATGCCGTCGCTTTTGTCAATTTCGAGCGCAGCCTGCTCCGGCTCTCTTCCGCGCAGGTCAACCATCCTTTCTCGGATGGCGGGCGTCACATGCTCTGCGCTTAACTCATAACCGGGACGCGTCACGACAATATGATTCGACAACGTCAGCACCCGCTCCCATTCGCGCCAGGTCGCAATCTCTATCCACGAATCCGCGCCCATGATGAAGAAGACTTGCGCCTCATCTCCCAAAGTCTCCTGCATACGCGAGAGCGTCTCCACCGTGTAAGGTCGCCCCGGCGCGTCCAGCTCAATGGTCGAGAGACGAAAGAGAGCTTCCATTTGCGTCGCCAGCGTAAGCATTGCGTAACGATGCAGCGCGGGCGTCACCTTCATCACTCGCTTGTGCGGCGCGACATAAGCCGGGATGAAAAGAACACTGTCGAGCGTGAAAACTTTTGAAAGACCATGCGCCACCGCGATGTGGCCTGTATGAACCGGGTCAAACGTCCCACCGTAAAGAGCTATGCGTTTCATAGAAACTATCAGCCATCAGCTCGTCTTGATTGCTGAAATACTATAAATCACGAAGCCGCGCGCAACTCATCCGTTTCGTGCTGCGGTGAATCGTTGAGGTCAGAGAGCGTGCGCGCCATAGCGTTGACCAGTTCCCTGACGCCCTGCCGGGTGGCCGAAGAGATGGCGTAAAAAGGTCTGTTGTCGGCGGCGGCCTGTTGTTTCAAACTCTCCAATCGCTCCGGCTCATCCAGCGCGTCAATCTTGGTGGCGACGACAATTTGCGGGCGCGTAGCAAGCCGCGCGTCGTAAGCCTGAAGCTCGCGATTGATCGTTTCGTAATCGCTAACGGCATCGCGTCCTGAAAGCGAAGAGACATCAACGAGATGAAGCAGCAAATGGGTGCGCTCGACGTGGCGCAGGAATCTGTCGCCCAAGCCTGCGCCCTTGTGCGCGCCTTCGATCAAGCCCGGAATATCTGCCACGACGAAGGTGCGAAACTCGCCCATGTCAACGACGCCCAGATGCGGCTCAAGCGTCGTGAAAGGATAGTCCGCGATTTTCGGCTTGGCGGCTGAGATGGTCGAGATGAGCGTTGATTTTCCGGCGTTCGGAAAACCGACGAGGCCGACATCGGCGAGCAGTTTCAACTCAAGCTGTAACTCTCGCTCCTCACCCTCGCTCCCCTCTTGATGATAACGCGGCGCACGGTTGGTCGAAGTGGCGAAATGAGAATTGCCAAAGCCGCCGCGTCCGCCTTTGGCAGCGAGCCAGCGCTCATGATTCTCCGTGAAGTCTTTCAGCAATTCACCGCTCGCGGCGTCAAAGACCTGCGTGCCGACGGGGACGCGCACAGTTATATCCGAGCCAGCGTGGCCATAACGATTTGAGCCTTCGCCGTGCCGCCCGCGCTCAGCGATATGTTCAGGGTTGTAGCGCAGGTGCAAGAGCGTATTCAAAGATTCGTCGGCTTCGAGCCAGACATCGCCGCCTCGCCCGCCATCTCCACCCGAAGGCCCGCCGCGCGGCACAAACTTTTCACGACGAAAAGCCGTCACGCCGTTTCCGCCGTGGCCTCCCTGAATTCGAATCTTGGTGCGATCTATAAACATCTAGTGGTCAGTAGTCAGTGGCCGGTGGTCAGTAGGAATCAGTTTTCAACTGACCACTGACCACTAAATCGAAAGCGACGCCTACGCTCAGGAGTAAAAGCACTCGGCGCGGGCGTCGCATTCTGCGTGGGCGTCTTCTTAATTTGAGAGCGCCCTCAAGCGGCAACAGCCGGCGCTTGTTCAGGCGCGGCAGCCTCCGGGTAGACGCTGATGAATTTGCCCGAACGGCCTTTGTCTTCAAATTTGACAATGCCGTTAATCAATGCGAACAGCGTATCGTCTTTGCCACGCCCGACATTTTTGCCCGGCTTCCACTTCGTTCCGCGCTGGCGTGCCAGGATGTTTCCACCCAGCACGCGCTCGCCGCCGAACTTCTTCAATCCCAATCGCTGCGCGTTTGAATCCCGACCATTACGCGACGAGCCGACCCCTTTTTTATGTGCCATTTCAAATCTCCCGGTGATAAGTGATGGGTGAAAGGTGATAAGTAAAAGCTAGTTTCTTATCACCCACCACCTATTACCTATCACTTCTTTTCATCCGATTGAATCTATCTTCAAAGTCGTGTAGCCCTGACGGTGTCCCTGTTTGCGTTTGTAGTGCTTGCGGCGCTTCTTCTTGAAGACGATGATCTTGTCATCACGCCCGTGATCCACGACGGTGGCTGCGACCCGCGCGCCTCCGGCGTCGAGCGTTGAGCCGACCTTCGTTCCATCATCGCCCGCGAGCATCAAAGCATCCAGCTCGACCGCTTCGCCCGCTTCCTTATTGATTGAAGGCACGCGAACGGTCTTGCCTGCTTCGACGCGAAACTGTTTGCCGCCGGTTTTGATTATTGCGTAAGCCATTTCTCTTGATCTCCTGCCAAAGGTGAACAAATCCCACCATAGAAAAGTCGTTTATTATAAAGGCCAGTATCCCACACGTCAACGCGAGGCAGCGGAGATTTCAACCTGCTTCTTCTCCGCGTTTTTTTTTAAGAAATCTTCCATGAATTTCGTCGAGAAATTGCCTGCCTGGAAGTCCGGATCGTCCATAATCTTCAAATGAAGCGGAATCGTCGTCTTGATTCCTTCGACGACCATCGCTCCAAGCGCGCGCCGCATCCGCGCAATCGCCAGCTCCCGCGTCCGCGCATGAACAATCACTTTGGCAATCAGCGAATCGTAAAAGGGCGGGACGGTGTAGCCCGGATAGGCAGCCGTATCAACGCGCACGCCGGGGCCGCCCGGTAGATTGAACGCCGTGATGTGTCCCGGCGACGGCGTAAACGTCTCGGGGTCTTCGGCGTTGATGCGGCATTCGATAGCGTGCCCGTTAATCTGCACCTCGTCCTGCGTGTAGCCGAGCGGCGCTCCCTCGGCGATTCGGATTTGGGTACGCACGATGTCGGCGAGCGTCACCATCTCTGTGACGGGATGCTCGACCTGTATGCGCGTGTTCATCTCCATGAAATAAAACTGGTCGTCTTCGTCCAGCAGGAACTCAAAAGTGCCCGCGCTCGAATAGCCTATCTTCTTGCAGGCTGCGACGGCTGCCGTTCCCATCTTCTCGCGCAGAGCGGGCGAGAGGACGGGCGACGGAGATTCTTCCAGCAGCTTTTGATGACGACGCTGAATCGTGCATTCGCGTTCCCCAAGATGTACGCAATCGCCCTGCTCGTCCGCCAGCACCTGAATCTCTATATGACGCGGACGCTCAATATAACGCTCGATGTAAACGTCGCCGTTTTTGAAAGCCGCCGCCGCTTCCGTTGAAGCAGCTTCCAGCGCCGTCCCCAACTCATCTTCCGAACGCACGATCCGCATTCCGCGACCGCCGCCACCAGCCGACGCCTTAACAATCACGGGAAAGCCGATCTCGCGCGCTAGCTTCAAGGCTTCCTCTTCGGTTTCGAGAGGTTCAGGGCTGCCGGGCAAAATCGGGACTCCCGCCTCCTTCATCGCGCGACGTGCATGCACCTTGTCGCCCATCATCTGAATGACGCTGGCACGCGGCCCTATAAATTTGATATTGCACGCCTCGCAGATTTCTGCGAAGTAGGCTGATTCAGCCAGAAAGCCATAGCCCGGATGAATCGCGTCAACGTTGTAGAGTTCGGCGGCGCTGATGATGGCGGGAATGTTCAGGTAGCTCTGAGCAGAAGGCGGTGGCCCGATGCAGATATGCTCGTCTGCGAAGAGCACATGGAGCGAATCCCGGTCTGCCGTTGAATGGACGGCGACCGTCTTGATGCCCATCTCCTTGCATGTCCAGATAATTCGACACGCAATCTCTCCACGATTGGCAATCAGGATTTTACGGAACTGGCGCGTGCTCATAAAAAGTGACAGGTGATGGGTGATAAGTGATAGGAAAGAGCTTTACTCTTATCACCCATCACCCATCACCTATCACCGCTTTCTTACTTCTTTACTCCAAACAATGGCTGCCCGAATTCGACGGGCTGGCCGTTCTCGACGTAAATCTTGGCTATCTCGCCGGAGGTCTCTGCCTGAATCTCGTTCATCAACTTCATGGCCTCGATGATGCAGACGACCGTGTCCGGGTCAACGTGGCTTCCGAGTCTGACGAAAGGCTCTGCCGTTGGCGACGGAGAGCGGAAGAAAGTCCCGACAATCGGCGAAGTGATGATATGCAGGCTTTCATCTTCCGTCGCCGCAGGCTCGGCAGGCGCTCCCGTTGAAGCCGCAGAAGGAGCAGCGGCAACCGCCGCGCTCTGCTCGCCTGTGCTGACTGGTGACTGAGAGGTCTGGGCTGGCACGTTCGCCATCTGCGCCTGAACGTCGCTTGATGTGATGATCTGCGGGGCAATATCACGGCCAAGATGAATCCGGTAGCCCTCGCGTTCGATTTCAAATTTCGTCAGGTTGTGCTCGGTAAAGAGCGCGAAGAGATCGCGCAGCTCGTCCATCGGAAGTTGCGGCTCTGAACGGCGCGGCTGATTCGGCTGATGGCGCCGACGCCCGCGATCACGCTCATTGCGAGGCACGCCTCCTGTACGCTCAGGCTGTCTGGACGTTTGTTGCGATCCTTCTTCGCGTGCGGGCTGTGTTCCGCTTTCCTGGTCGCTCATTCTCGTTTCAACTCCAAGCAGATGTTATTTGACTCGCGCTCCGATCCTCTTCGGTGCTGAACAAAGCGAAGAGCCTCAACCGTCCCGTGGGGTGTCCGCCGACGGTCAATTGAGGCTCGCGGCCAGCAAGGAGCGCGCGTTTTAAGGCTCACGCGCTCGTACTTAATACTTCTGCGTGCTTAATTCTCCGTATCTTTCTCACCAGCCGTTGACTCGGTTTTCTTCGCGCGGCTTCCGCCCTTTGGCTTCTGATCCTCAAGGGTCTCATCCGCAGGGACTTTCCCGCGTCCGCGTGCCTTCGTCGTTTCTTCCTTCTCGAAAGTCTTATCGGCTTTCTTGCCCCCGCGACGGCTATGCGTTTCCTCGACCTCTTTGCCTGCTTTGGCCGTCTTCTTCTTACCGGAAGTTACAGCCTTCGCGCGCTTGCTGGCGGCATCACGCGACTCTTGCTCGCGCCTGCTATCAACCAACTCGATGATAGCCAGCTCTGCGTTGTCGCCGTCGCGCCTGCCAAGCTTGATGATGCGCGTGTAACCGCCCGGACGATCCTTGAAGCGCTCGCCCAGTTCGTCGAAAAGACGCCTCAGCGCAAGCACGCCAGCCGTGCGCGGCGCTCTTTCCTGCCCGCGCTTGCCGGTTGAAACCTTCTGCTGGCTGTTGCCAGCATGAAAGAAGCCTGCGGCCTGACGACGGAAATGCACGGCCCTGACTTCCTTGTTATCGCCTTCCAGGTTCGTCGCATGACGCGAAAGCGTGATGGCGCGCTCGACAAACGGGCGCAACTCTTTTGCTTTCGGCAGCGTGGTCACGATGCGCTCGTCCTGCGCGTTAATGAGCGAGGTCGCAAGGTTGCGCAGCAACGACATGCGATGCGCGCTCGTGCGGCCAAGTTTCCGATGTGCCTTTAGGTGTCGCATAACTTTGTGATAGGTGATAGGTGATAGGTGATAGGTAAGAGCGTTTCACTTATCACCTATCACTCATCACGGCTCTTACTCTTCTTCGTTATCTTCGTAATCGTCAATGGCGCTGTCGCGTCCGCCTGTGCCGGGAATTGGATTGCCCTGCGCGTCGAATTCCATTCCGAAATCGAGTCCCATTCCGTTGAGAATGTCTTTGATCTCGTTCAGGGATTTCTTGCCGAAGTTTTTCGTCGCCAGCATCTCACGCTCCGTGCGTTGCACGAGGTCGCGGATGGTGCGAATGTCTGCGTTCTTCAGGCAATTGTAGGAGCGCACCGATAGCTCAAGCTCGTCCACCGAGCGATCAAGCTGATCGTTGCGCGGCAAGGGCGGGCGCTCCATGTTCGCGTAAGCGAAGTCGTCCGTGTCTTCCTCGAAATTGATGAAGATGGACATGTGATCTTTAATTAACTTGGCCGCCAGACCAATCGCGTCGTCGGGCTTGACCGAGCCGTCCGTCCAGACATCAATGGTGAGCTTATCAAACTCCGTGTTCTGGCCGAGGCGCGCAGCTTCCACAGTGTAGTTGACCTTCTTGACGGGTGTGTGAACCGAGTCAATCGGGATGTAGCCGAGGCTCAAGTCTTCATCGAAGTTGCGGTCGGCGGAAACGTAGCCGCGCCCGCGCTTCAAACGCATCTCGATACGAAGGCTTCCGCCGTCGCCAACGGTCGCGATATGAACGTTCGGGTCGAGCACTTCAACGTCGGCATCCGCTTCGATGTCTGCGCTGGTGACTTCGCCTGCGCCATCCTTGCTAATCGTCAGCGTCTTCGCTTCGTTGCCGTGCAACTTGAATGGCACTTGCTTCAAATTCAAGATGACGTCCGTCGCATCTTCGACCACGCCGTTGATTGAAGAGAATTCGTGCTCCACGCCTTCGATCTTGACGGCGGTGACTGCCGCACCTTCGATTGAAGAGAGCAGAGCGCGACGAAACGAATTGCCGACGGTCGTTCCGAAGCCGCGTTCAAACGGCTGTGCGGAAAAACGTCCGTAGCGCTCCGTCATCGTATCGGTGTCCGCCGCCAGGCGACGCGGCATCTGAAAACCTGTCCAGAGATTATTTTGTTCCATAGCCATAAATTGTTCGGTCCGGAAGTAAAACTATAAATACCATTGCGGCCAGAAGCAGAAGCGTATTTGAAACGCATTCAGCTTCCGGCTCGCTTATCCTCGGTTACTTGCTATAAAGCTCGACGATCAGTTGCTCGTTAATCGAGCGATCAATGTCTGCGCGCGTCGGCAAGCTCTCGATGCGGGCGCTCATGTCCGCGCCTTCCGCCGGAGCAATCCACGAGGGACGACCGCGTCCGGCAGCCGTCTGCCACGCACCTTCAATGTGCGGGTTCTTTCGGCTCGCTTCCTTGACGCTGATAACGTCGCTCGCTTTGACCTGAAAAGAGGGAATGTCTACCTTGCGCCCGTTGACTTCAATGTGCCCGTGATTGACGAGCTGGCGTGCCTGACGACGCGAGGTTGAAAAGCCAGCGCGATAGATCGCATTGTCCAGACGGCGCTCAAGCAAGAACAGAAGATTCTCGCCCGTGATACCTTTTTGGCGAGCAGCCTTCTCGAAGTAGTTGCGAAACTGTCCTTCGAGGATGAAATAAATGCGCTTGACCTTCTGCTTTTCGCGCAACTGCTGGCCGTAGCCGACCAATGCTTTGCCGCGCCGCATCGAATTACCGTGCTGTCCGGGCGGCTGCGTGCCGCGCTTCTCAATCGGACACGAGGGCTTGTAACAACGGTCGCCCTTTAGGAAAAGTTTTGCACCTTCACGGCGGCACAAACGGCACACCGCATCTCTATACCTAGCCACTCTCTTTTTGCCTCCAGTCTATTTAATAGACGGAAAAGTTTACAGACGCTTCGAGCGCCCTTCATCCTTTAGGTTGATAAAAACAGTTTTCAGTTATAAGTTATCAGTACTCAGATGCTGCGCTACTTGCTTTCTCTGAAAACTGAACACCTGAAACTGAAAACTGTACTAAACTCTGCGACGCTTCGGCGGACGGCAGCCGTTGTGCGGAATCGGCGTGATGTCACGAATAGTTGTGACGCGAATGCCCGCGTTGTTGATCGCGCGAATCGCAGACTCGCGCCCGCCGCCGGGGCCTTTGACGCGAACCTCACACTGATGCATTCCGGCTTCCTGCGCTTTTTTGGCTGCTTCCCACGCCGCCTGTTGAGCGGCGAACGGAGTGCCCTTGCGCGAGCCACGAAATCCGCGTGCGCCCGAAGACGACTGCGCGACTAAATTCCCCTCAAGATCGGTGATCGAGATCATCGTGTTATTAAACGACGCCGCGATGAACGCAATCCCGTTCGGGATATTCTTCTTCTCTTTCTTCCGAAAGACCTTCTTTTTTCCGCCTGATGCTTTTGCCATAATCAGTTTACAGTTTTGAGTTTTCAGTTTTCAGTTTTCAGAACTTAGGTCTCAGCTTTTCACTGAAAACTCAAAACTGAAAACTGTAAACCGTAGTTACTTCTTGCCCGGCGCTTTCTTCTTCGCGATGGTTGCGCGGCGCGGGCCTTTGCGTGTGCGTGCGTTGGTATGCGTGCGCTGCCCGCGAACGGGAAGGCCGCGACGATGGCGCAAGCCTCTGTACGCGCCGATGTCCATCAAGCGCTTGATGTCCATCTGCACGCGCTTGCGCAGATCGCCTTCGATTTCGCCTTGTGCTTCAAGAATAGAGCGAATGCTTACCGAGTTCGTCCTCGCTCAAATCCCTGACGCGCGTATCAACATTGATCTGCGCCTCCGTCAAAATAGAGGTCGCGCGAGAACGCCCGATACCATAAATGTATGTGAGACCTATCTGCGCCCGCTTGTTCGGCGGAAGATCGACACCAGCTACACGAGCCATTTTTATTCTCCAAAAAGCATTTGTGATTTTTGATTTGCGATTGGATAAGGACTTAAAAACTCTCTCCCATCCCCTTCCAATCAAAAATCAAAAATCGCAAATCTAAAATTTCTTATCCCTGCCGCTGTTTATGCTTGGGGTTGGTGCAGATCACACGCACCACGCCTTTGCGGTGAATGATCTTGCAGTTGTCGCACATCTTTTTAACTGACGCCCGTACTTTCATCTTGCCCCTCGCCTCTTTCCTGTCTCAAACCCTGCTGCTTATTTGTAACGATAAGTAATCCGGCCACGATTGAGGTCATAAGGCGAAAGCTCTACCAGCACGCGGTCGCCGGGAAGAATCCGGATGAAGTGTTTGCGCATCTTGCCTGAAATGTGCGCCAACACCTGGTGTTGGTTGTCCTCCAACTCAACGCGAAACATCGCGTTCGGCAGGGTCTCAAGGACCTTCGCCATCACCTCTATCGCTTCTTCCTTCGCCATATACCTCTATAGGTTAAATTTGCCTCCACTCGCAAACTGCAAATATTACCATAGCTTAACAATAAACCCAAGCCGCGCCGAAGGCCGTAACTTTAGACACCGACCATTTCCGCTTGCTCCTGCTCAGCTCCAACCACCCGTGTAAAAACTTCCGGGCCGTTCTCCGTGATGGCAATCGTATGCTCGCAGTGCGCGCTGGGTCGCCCGTCGAGCGTCACCACAGTCCAGCCGTCCTTGAGAACTTTCGTCTCCTGCGTGCCCATGTTAATCATCGGCTCGACCGCAAAAACGTAGCCGTTTTTGATTTTTGCGCCCTTGCCCGGCGTTCCGTAGTTGGGAATCTGCGGGTCTTCGTGCATCCGGCGTCCGATGCCATGCCCGACGTATTCGCGCACGACAGTATATCCGTGAGTTTCAGCATGACTCTGCACAGCCCAGCCAATATCGCCCAGATGCCGTCCTTCGCGGCACTGCTCGATGGCTCGCTCAAGACACTCTTCCGTGACGCTGATGAGTTTCAGCAATTCCGGGCTGACCCGCCCAACCGGAACCGTCGTGGCCGTATCGCCGACGAAGCCTGCGAGCGTCGCGCCCACATCGATTGAGAAGATGTCGCCTTCTTTCAACGTATAGCCGGACGGAAAACCGTGAACGACCTGTTCGTTGACGGAGGCGCAGATAGAGAACGGGAAGCCATGATAGCCCTTGAACGTTGGCAGCGCGCCCCCGTCGCGGATCATCTTCTCCGCCGCCATATCAACTTCGAGCGTCGTCACACCGGGCGCGACCATCCGGCGCAACTCCTGAAGCACACGCCCCACCAACTGCCCGGCGGCGCGCATCTTCTCTAGCTCTTTTCTGGACTTCCCGATAATCATAAGCGAGTGCTGAGTGGTGAGTAATGAGTGCTGAGTTAAGAACTTTTTCTTTTACTCATCACTCATCACTTCCCTTTCAATGTCTGCGTAAATCGCCTCCGGCTCGCGTGTGCCGTCAACGCGGCTGAGGATATTTGCTGCCTGATAATAGTCAAGCAGGGGGCGCGTCTGGTTCTCGAAAGTGGCCAACCGGGTTTGCACCGTTTCGGGATTATCGTCGGCGCGATGTATGAGTTGCGCTTCCGGGTGCAGATCGCAAACATTATCTACTTTAGGCGGCTTAAAATAGACGTTATAGATTTCGCCGCAAACAGGGCAACTACGCCGACCGACCATTCGCTTCTCAAGCTCACCAGTGGGAACATCCACCAGAATCGCCTGAATCCTGTTTCCCTGCTCGACTGATAGTTTCTCCAGCATCGCGGCCTGCGCCGGATTACGTGGGAAGCCATCCAGAATATATCCGCGCTGACAATCTTCCCGCCCGGTGCGCTCACGAACGACGCGAATCGTCACATCATCTGGAACGAGATTCCCGGCCTCCATGATCGCGCGAACTTCTTCAGCCAGCGGCGTCTTCGCCTCTTTCAGAGCGCGAAACATGTCACCCGTCGAAATCTGCGGCAGTCCCAAGCGCTCCTGAAGAAGCCGCGCCTGCGTCCCCTTCCCTGCGCCCGGCGCACCCATCAGGACAATAATTTTCGACATAAGGAATTTGCGATTTTAGATTTTTGATTTGCGATTGGATAAGGACTAAAGGTTAAAGATTAAGTTCTCGTCTTTATCCAATCAAAAATCAAAAATCGCAAATCTAAAATTTCTACCCTCTCCGCCCACGCAACCGGCTTCCGCCGCCGAGGAAACCCTCGTAGTTGCGCATCACGAGTTGCGCCTCGATTTGCGAGACCGTGTCCATCGCCACGCCCACCAGAATCAAGAGGCTTGTGCCGCCGAAATAGAATTGGTAGTGCATCCCTTCGGGAATCCAACTCAAGCCCGGCGTACTACTGACAAAATTATAGATAGACTCGCCAATGAACGGCAGACGCTGAACGCGGAAGCCACTGAGCATGATCTGCGGAACAAGCGCGACGAACGCCAGATAGACCGCACCGACAATCGTCAATCTCGTCAGGATGGTACGCAGATACTCAGCCGTCGCGCGACCGGGTCGAATGCCCGGCATAAAACCACCATGTTTACGCAGATTGTCCGCCACCTCTTCGACGTTAAAGACGATGGAAACGTAAAAGAAGGTGAAGAAGATAATGAGCGTGACGAAGACCAGTTCATAATAAGGGTCGCCGCCGTGAAACTGCTGGAAGAAGCCGTAGATGCTGCCCCACGTCGAATTCGGGTCTGACGGCGGAAACGCGGAGAACAAACTCTGCGGCATAGACAGCACGGAGGAAGCGAAGATGACAGGAATCACCCCGGCCATGTTGACTTTGAGCGGCATGGTGGTCTGCTGCCCGCCGACCATCTGACGCCCGACGTGCCGCTTCGCATAACTGATGGCAATCTTGCGCCGTCCCGATTCGACAAAGACGATGAAAGCAATCAACGCGATCAGGGCTGCGACTAAGGCGATAACGCCGATGGTCTCAAGCGCGTCGCCGCCGCTCAAACGATTCATGACCTGCGTCACGCCGTTGGGCAGACCGATGACGATACCGGCGAAGATGAGCAGCGAGATGCCGTTGCCGACGCCGCGCTCAGTAATCTGCTCGCCGAGCCACATCACGAAGATTGTTCCGGTTGTCAGCGTCAGCGCCGTCATCAGCAGGAATCCCCAGCCTTTGGGGCCGACTTCGTTATACTGCAACCAGTTTGCGACGAAGAAGGTTTGAATAGAACCAAGGCCAACCGTCAGATAGCGTGTCCACTGATTGAGCTTCTGCCGCCCCATCTCGCCCTCTTCCTGCAACTTCTTCAATTGCGGAGAGACGACCGTCATTAGTTGAAGGATGATGGAAGCGGTGATGTAGGGAGTAACGCCCAGCGCAAAGATTGAGATGGTGCGAAAGTTTCCGCCTGAGAAAAGGTCTAAGACGCCGAGCAGAGTATTACCGACATCAGCCCAGACTGCTTCGAGACGCGCTTTGTTGATGCCGGGCGTGGTGATGTGCGCGCCGATGCGATAGATCGCCAGCATGCTGAGCGTAAAAAAGATACGCTTGCGCAGGTCAGGAACCTGAAACATGTTGCGGACGGCGGCGAAAAACTTTTCCATAAGATTGCCTCTGGCTTAATCTCAAGTGCTGCTAAAATACGGTCTGCAATTATCGCTCTCGTTAGGGAAGAAAGCAAAAAGCAGTGGGCTATTGATAGTGGGCAGTGAGCAGTAAAAGCAAAAACGCTTTTCGTTCTGACTGCCCGCTGCCCACTGCCTGCTGCCTACTGCTTTTTGTCTTCTGCCTTCGGTTTACTGATTTCTGTTGCTGCGCCGCCGGCTTTCTCAATCTTCTCGCGGGCGCTCTTTGTAAAGCGATGGGCGGAAACGCGAAGCGCTTTTGAAATCTCGCCCGTGCCGAGCACGACCACATCGCGCTTGACTTTCTTAATCAGTCCGCGCTCGTGCAGCAATTCGGGCGTCACTTCATCATTAGCCTCGAAATGCTGGTCGAGAGATGAAAGACTGATCTCGATCCACTGCTTCTTGAAGATATTGGTAAAGCCGCGTTTTGGAAGCCGACGATGCAGTGGCATCTGGCCGCCCTCGAAACCGATTTTAGCCGAGTAGCCGGAGCGCGATTTCTGCCCCTTCTCACCGCGTCCCGCGGTTTTGCCCAGGCCCGAGCCGGGGCCTCGTCCAACCCGCTTCTTCTTATGAGTCGCTCCCTTAGGGGCGCGTAAATTATCAAGACCGATAGCCATAGCTCACTCCGTTCGCAGTTTTCAGTTTTCAGCAATCAGTTTTCAGTATTGCTTTTTCTGAAAACTGAAAACTCAAAACTGGAAACTGTTATTCAATGATTCGCAGCAGGTGCGGGACTTTCTCGACGAAGCCGCGCGTCGCGGCATTGTCCGGTCGCTCTACTATCTGGTTCAGTTTCGTCAGGCCGAGACTCTTCACGATCTGCTTATGCGCCTTTGGCGCTGCGATAAAACTCCGATAATACTGGATGCGGATCATGCCGCCACCATTTGCCTGCTCTTTTTTCTCGTCTGCCATAAAAACCCCTTAAGTTGCGGGTTTCGGGTTTCGAGTTGTGGGTTCTCTTTCTTTAACTCGAAACCCTCAACTCGTCACTCGAAACTTTATAGTTCCTCGACCTGCTTGCCGCGCAGGCGTGCCAGTTCCATCGGGTCTTTCATCTTCAGCAGACCATCAAAGGTGGCTCGCACGACGTTGTGCGGGTTGGCCGAGCCGAGAATCTTGGTGCGCACATCGTGCACGCCCACCGCCTGCATGACGGCGCGAACTGCTCCGCCCGCGATCACGCCCGTTCCTTCAGAAGCCGGTTTCATCATCACGCGACCCGCGCCGTACTTCCCGATTAACTGGTGCGGCAACGTGTTATTGATGAGAGGCACGCGAATCAAATTCTTCTTGGCCGACTCGATGCCCTTTTTAATGGCCAGCGGCACTTCACGAGCTTTGCCCGTCCCGAAGCCTACGTGCCCCGCTTCATCGCCGATGACGACGAGCGCAGCGAAACTCATATTCTTACCGCCCTTGACCACCTTGGTCACGCGGTTGATGGAGATGACCTGATCTTTGAGGTCAAGCCCCTGTGCCGAAATACGCTGTCTGGGTTGTCTCATTACTGCTCCCTGTTCTCTTCTTCGTCACCGCCGCCCTCCGCTGGAGGGGCTGCTTCATCTTTATTCAAGCCAGCTTCGCGCGCGGCATCCGTCAGCGCTTTAACGCGCCCGTGATAAAGGTAGCCGCCGCGATCAAAGACGACGCTCTCGATTCCCGCAGCCAGCGCGCGCTCCGCAATGGTGCGCCCCACTCGCTGCGCGGCCTCGATATTTCCGCCCGTCCCGCCGCGCAAATCCTTCTCGGTCGTCGAAGCGGAAGCCAGAGTCTGCCCGCGCTCATCGTCTATCACCTGAGCGTAGATATGATTCAGACTACGATAGACCGCCAGGCGCGGACGCTCCGTCGAGCCGCGCACCTTGCGGCGAATGCGCTTATGAACCGCGCTACGAACTGCCGCTCTATTTCTCTGTGCCATAACTTTTATCAGTTTTCAGTTTTGGGTTTTCGGTTTTCAGTTTCCGTCCCAGCGCCTGCTGAAAACTGAAAACTGAAAACTAAAAACTATTTCCCGGTTTTGCCCGGTTTCAGTTTCAACGGGACATCACTGTAGCGCACGCCTTTGCCCTTGTAAGCGTCGGGCTTGCGCAGCGTGTGCATCTCTGCGGCCACCTGGCCGAGCTTCTGCTTATCAATCCCTGAGAGCGTCAGCGTCGTTTGATACTGCTGAATGCTCTGCTTGGTCGGGAGGCGTTCGGCTTTGGCTTCAATGCCATCGGGCAACGGAAACTCAATCTGATGCGAATACCCAAGCGAGAAAACGATCTTCTTGGCCTGCACATCCGCCTTGTAGCCGACGCCAACCACGTCCATCTGCTTCGTAAAACCTTCCGTCACACCGACCACAGCGTTATTCGCCAGCGCCCGCGCCAGACCATGCTGCGCGGCCAGATCATCCGAAGCGCGCTCGGCCATCAACTGGTCGCCATCCTGCTTGAAGGTGATGCCTTCAGGGACAGGCGTCCTTAAAGTGCCCTTAGCGCCCTTCACTTCCAGCTCACGATCACTAATCTTGACCGTGACGCCACTCGGAACGGTGATAGCTTTCTTTCCAATGCGAGACATATTCTTAACCTTCGGTTAAGGGGTCAGGGGTCAGGAGTCAGGGGTCGGTAAGAACGCTTTAACCGACCCCCGGCCCCTGACACCCGGCCCCTAGTAAATTTGTGCCAGCACTTCGCCGCCGATGTTCTCGCGGCGGGCGGATTTGCCGCTCATCAGGCCACGCGAAGTCGAGACGATGTTGACGCCGTAGCCGCCGAGCACTTTCGGAATCTCGGTTGCGCCCATGTATACGCGGCGACCGGGACGCGACACTCTTTCGAGATGCGTGATCGAGCTTGTGCCGCGCGCATCATAGCGCAGGAAGATACGAATCGTGCGCTTGGTGCCCTCGCCTTTGACGACGAAGTTGTTGATATAGCCCTCTTCCTTCAGGATGCGGGCAATCTCCAGTTTCAATTTCGAGGCCGGAATATCAACGCGCGAGTGCTTCGCAGCTATTGCGTTGCGAATGCGCGTCAGCATATCGGCGATAGGATCAGTCATTACTAAACTCCAGTTTTCAGTTTCCAGTTTTCGGTTTCCAGTTCTTTGCCTTCAGCTTTTACTGAAAACTCAAAACTGAAAACTGTAAACTACCAACTTGATTTTACGACGCCGGGGATTTGCCCTTGCAGCGCCAACTCGCGGAAACAGATGCGGCATAAATTAAACTTGCGCAGGTAGGCGCGCGGGCGTCCGCAACGCTTGCAGCGCGAATAGGCGCGCGATGAGAACTTCGGTTTCCGGTTCGCTTTCGCAATCAGTGATTTCTTTGCCATGTTACCTCAGTAATCAGTAATCAGTAATCAGTAATCAGTAACAGCTTTTGGCTGACCACTGATTACTGATTACTGATTACTTCTTTATTGTCTAAACGGCATGCCCAGAGCTTTCAAGAGCGCTCGTGCCTGCTCATCGTTGCGCGCGGTCGTGACAATCGAGATGTTTAAGCCGCGTGTCTTGTCCACTTTATTAAAATCAATTTCGGGGAAAATCAGTTGCTCGCGGATACCGAGCGTGTAGTTGCCGCGCCCGTCAAATGCTTTCGGTGAGACTCCGCGAAAGTCACGAACGCGCGGTAAGGCGACAGACACCAGCCGGTCAAGAAATTCGTACATCCGGTCGCCACGCAAAGTCACCATCACGCCAATGGGCATGCCCTGACGCAGTTTGAACGAGGCGATGGATTTCTTCGCTTTCGTGACGACAGGTTTTTGTCCCGTGATGGAGCGGATTTCGTCAGCCGCAGTGTCTAGAATTTTCGCGTTAGCGATGGCTTCGCCCATGCCCATATTGATGACTATCTTCTCAAGGCGCGGCACGGCCATAGGGTTCTCGACGCCGAACTCCTTGGAGATAGCGGGCGCAATCTCTTTCGTATATCGCTCTTTTAATCTCGCTGCCATTTCTCTTCCCTCTCGTCTGGGTCTCGCCGCCGAACGTTTATAAAATTTCGGTTCAGGCGTTTCCAGACCTTGATAACTTCTCTTGCCTCTTCAAAAGCTACTTTTCCAAACTCTGCCCGCTACGTGCAGCGACGCGGATCTTCGTTTGATTCTTCCCAGTGCCCTCGACTTCATACTTAACGCGCGTCGGCTTACCCGATTCCGGGTCTATCAACTGCACGTTCGAGATGTCCAGATAGGCTTCCTTGTCAATGATGCCGCCGCCGCGATTGTTATTCGGGTTGGCGCGCTGGTGCTTCTTAATCATGCCTGCGCCTTCCACCTTCACCTTGCCTGTGCTCGGCAAGACTTCAAGCACGCGACCGCGCTTGCCTTTATCGCGTCCGGCAATGACGACCACCTGGTCGTTCTTTTTAATCTTCGCGCGTTTAGTTCCTTGAGCCACTTCTATATCACCTCCGGCGCGAGCGAAACGATTTTCATATAGTTCTTGTCACGAAGCTCGCGCGCCACAGGGCCAAAGACGCGCGTGCCGATGGGCGTCCCGTCGTCTTTAATCAGCACCGCCGCGTTCTGATCGAAACGAATGTACGTTCCATCCTTGCGCCGCACTTCCTTGCGCGTGCGAACGATGACGGCGTTCTGCACCGTGCCCTTTTTAATTGTTCCATCGGGCGTCGCTTCCTTGACGGTGACCTTGATGCGGTCGCCTAAGGAAGCAATCTTACCGGTTGACCCGCCAATCGGCATGATCATCTCAACACGCCGCGCCCCCGAATTGTCAGCAACCTCCAGAGAGGTTTGCATCTGAATCATTGTTGCTCACTCCGTTCGCAGTCTTCAGTTTTGAGTTTTAAGTTTTCCGTGAAAAGCATTTCGCTTGCCTCTGAAAACTGAAAACCGGAAACTGAAAACTATTTCTCAGCCTTCTGCACAATCTCGACAACGCGCCAGCGTTTTCTGGCCGAGAGCGGGCGCGTCTCGACGATGCGCACCTTGTCGCCAATGGCGGCTCCCGTTTCATCATGCGCCATGAACTTCGACGTGCGACGCACGTAACGACGATACTTCGGATGCTTAATAAGGCGGTCAACGCGCACGACGACCGTCTTCTGCATCTTGTCTGAAGCGACGATCCCGACCTTCTGCGAGCGCTTGCCGCGCTTGCCCGCCTCTGCGCCCGTAGCATCGCCCGGCTGCGAATCAACGTTCGGCGCAACTGCATGCGCCAAGGTCTCGCCAGCCTTCGTTTCTTCGGCAACAGCGGCATCGCTGTCGGTCGGCTGCACATCTTCCTGATTTTCTTCTGCCATCTCTCAACCTCTGGTCAATGGTGAATCGTAAATGGTGAATAGACGAACCGTCTCTTCTCCTATTTACTATTTACCACTCACTATTTACTTCGTTACTGCCTGCGCCTCTCGCTCACGCTCGCGCATGATGGTGCGAATCCGCGCCAGTGATTTCTTTTCCAGCCGAACGTTCTTGATCGCGTCAACTTCGCCGAGCGCCAGTTTGAAGTTCAAGCGAAAGAGCGACTCTTTCAAGCGCGCCGCCTCTGCTTTCAAATCTTCGTCCGACGTGTCGTGCAGACGTTCCAATTCTTCGCGTCTCTTTGCCATAATCTCGTTTCGCTTCGCTCAACTCAGGTTACGAGTTTCGGGTTACGAGTTACGAGTTAGTTTTGCCTTAACTCGAAACCCGAAACGCTGAACTCGAAACTTAAGCCTAGATCGCGCCTCCTTCTTGATCCGCGCGCCTCACAAACTTCGTCTTGATCGGAAGTTTCTGTGCGGCCAGGCGCATCGCTTCACGCGCCGTCACTTCGTCCACGCCCTCGATCTCGTAAAGAATACGACCCGGCTTGACGACCGCAACCCAGTATTCAGGAGCACCCTTGCCTTTGCCCATACGCGTCTCCGCAGGCTTCTTGGTAATGGGCTTATCCGGGAACATCCGAATCCAGATTTTTCCGCCGCGCTTGATGTGGCGCGTCATCGCAATACGCGCTGCTTCAATCTGACGATCCGTGATCCACGCCGGCTCCAAACACTTCAACCCGTATTCACCGAAGCTGATTGAGCCGCCGCGATTCGCCACGCCACCCATGCGCCCCTTCATCTGCTTCCGGTGCTTAACTTTTTTCGGCATCAACATGATGAATGCACCCCAATAACAGTTTTCAGTTTTAAGTTTTCAGTTTGTAGCTCCCGGCTTTCGCTGAAAACTTAAAACTGAAAACTGTTAACTGCTTATGATCTATCTCCGCCGCGTCCACGACCCGGCCTGTCGCCGCGCTCACCGTCACGGCCACCGCCTTCGCGCTCGCGGCGCGTGCGCGGACGACGCTCGCGTCCATCGCCGCGTGGCTCGTTGATCGGGTCAGTGCCCGTGCCGCGTGCCATCGCCGCTTTCGGGTCGAGAATCTCGCCCCTGTAAATCCAGACCTTGACGCCGATGACGCCAAACGTCGTGTGTGCTTCGGCCAGTCCGTAATCAACATCTGCGCGCAGAGTGTGGAGCGGCAATTGTCCTTGAAGATGCCATTCGCTGCGCGCGATCTCGGCTCCGTTTAAGCGACCCGAAATCTTGACCTTGATGCCCTGCGCGCCGAAGCGGATAGATTCCTCGACCGTTTTGCGCATGGCGCGGCGAAAAGCGATGCGCTTCTCAAGCTGCGCGGCAATCTTTTCGGCCTGAAGCTGGGCGTTGAGTTCCGGCTTGTGTATCTCCTGAATCGAAACCAGGACCTCACGTCCGGTTCGTGCGGAGAGGTCGCCTTTGAGCTTATCGATCTCCGCGCCCTTGCGTCCGATGATGATGCCGGGACGCGACGTGTAGATGATGATCTTCAGGCGATTGGCCGCGCGCTCAACGTCAACGTGGCTGACGCCAGCGCCCGTGAACTTCTGCTTCAACTCGCGCTTCAGCTTCAAATCTTCCAGAAGGAACTCGCCATATTGACGCTTGGCAAACCAATGCGAGTGCCAGTCTTTGTTGTAGCCGAGGCGGAAGCCGTATGGATGAACTTTCTGACCCACTTTGTTTCTCCAGTTTTTGATTTGCGATTGGATAAGGGCAAGAACTTGATTCTAATAATCCTTAGTCCGCTTCCAATCAAAAATCGCAAATCAAAAATCTAAAATCATTCTATTCTTCAGTCGTCGCAGTTTCTTCTGCGCTCTCATCATTCTTCGAGGCGCTACTGGTTTTCTCTTCGTCGCTGGTCTTCGACGCGGTGCGCTTGGCTCGCGGCGCGGCGACAGCTCCACCGCGTTTACGCCCCTTGCTCTCTTCGAGCTTCGCGGGCTTGGCCTCAGCCGCAGCCTTCCCATTCTTCTTTTTATCTGCCGCAACCACCTTCTCGTCGTTCGAGAGAAGAATCGTCACATTACAGAAATGGCGACGTTCACGATAAGCGCGACCCTGCGGCGCAGGACGCATGCGGCGGCGATTCTTCGTCGGCCCGCGATCAACAAACGCCACCTTGACCCACAACTCGTCAGGATCAATCGCGATGTTGGCCTTCTCCGCAGCTTCGCTTGCGTTGGCAATAGCCGAACGCACACATTTCTCGATGCCGTCAGCCGCACGCTTGTTCGTGAACTGCAAAATCGCCAAAGCCTGATTAACGTTCTTGCCGCGAATCATATCAATGACGAGCCGCGCCTTCTGCGCCGACCCGCGTAGATACCTTGCACTCGCTCTTGCTTCCATCTCGGTTCCCTCAAGTTACGAGTTTCAGGTTGCTAGTTGCGGGTTCAAAACTTTTAACTCGAAACCCGCAACTCACAACTCGAAACTATTTCTTGGCTACTTTTGAACTCTTCTCGGCCTTCGTTCCCGAATGGCCTTTGAAGGTGCGCGTCGGCGAAAACTCGCCCAGTTTGTGGCCGACCATGTTCTCTGTCACGTAGATTGGTAAATGACGTTTGCCGTTGTGAACGCCGAATGTCAGCCCGACCATGTCAGGCGTAATCGTCGAACGGCGCGACCACGTCTTGATCGCCGGAGGTCGCGCGGCACCCGCACGAATGCGCTCCACAGCCTTCATGATACTCGCATCAACAAACGCGCCTTTTTTAACTGAACGTGCCATAACGTTTCGCTTCGCTCCGCTTAACTCAAGTTTCGGGTTTCGAGTTTGGAGTTCCGGGTTAAAGGCTTTTCACTCGAAACCCGAAACTCGTAACTCAAAACTTATTTAACTCTTCTATCCCGCACAATCATCTTCGACGTGCGCTTGTTCTTGCGCGTCTTGTAGCCGCGCGTTGGCTGTCCCCAGGGGGTGACGGGATTGCGTCCGCCGGAAGTCTTACCTTCACCGCCGCCGTGCGGGTGATCCACCGGATTCATCGCCACGCCACGAACGTGCGGGCGAATGCCTTTCCAGCGCGAGCGCCCGGCCTTGCCGTAAGAAACATTTTCGTGTTCCGAGTTTCCGACCTGGCCCACAGTCGCCATGCAGACGACAGGCACGCGACGAATCTCGCCCGATGGCATACGAAGCTGCGCGTAGTCGCCTTCTTTGGCGACCAACTGTGCGAAGGCTCCGGCTGAGCGTGCCATCTGGCCGCCCTTGCCCGGACGCAGTTCGATGTTGTGAATCTGCGTGCCCAAAGGAATGTTACGAATCGGCAGAGCGTTGCCCGGCAGAATGTCTGCCTCCGGCCCACTCATCACCGTCTTGCCGACTTCAATCCCGGTCGGAGCGATGATGTAACGCTTCTCGCCATCCAAATAGGTCACGAGCGCGATGTGCGCCGAGCGGTTCGGGTCATATTCGATCTGCGTGACGCGACCGGGAATCCCCGCCTTATCGCGCTTGAAATCAATGATCCGGTAATGACGCTTATGGCCGCCGCCGCGACGACGCATGGTGATGCGCCCGTCGTTGTTGCGCCCCGAAATCCGCGTCTTCGGCTCAAGCAGCGACTTCTCAGGCTCTGCGCCAACCGTTAACTCGTCGCGCGTCAAATAGGTCTGATAGCGACGCGCCGGTGATGTCGGTGTAAGTTTCTTAATTCCCATAGCAGTTTTCAGTTTTCAGTTTTTAGTTTTCAGTTCTGAGTTTCCGGCTTCTGCTGAAAACTGAAAACTGAAAACAGTGAACTGTTAAATTGCTTCGCCGTAATCGAGCGGATTCTCGCCCTGTTTCAACGTGACGTAGGCTTTCTTCCACGCGGGACGGCGTCCCTCGTAGCGCCCGCGACGTTTGATCTTGCCCATGTAGTTGAGCGTTCTGACTGCATCAACCTTAACCTGAAAGATCGTCTCGACTGCGGATTTGATTTCAGGCTTGGTCGCATGACGGTCAACGCGGAAGGTCAGAAGTTGCCGCGTGTCCTGCGTCTCTTCCTTCGCGACCAGCGCCTTTTCCGTAATCACAGGCGACTTGATGATGTCCCAAACTGTTCTCATCGCTTATGCCGCCTCCTCTGTTGTTGATTCGCTCTGCCCGGCATCGCCCTTAATGCCTTCACTCCCCATAGCAACATCTTCTGCGCTTTCGTCGCCTCGCGCTCCAGCCTTCTTCGATTGCGGGTCGAGGAGTTCCGCCAGTTCTTCTGCGGCGGCGCGTGAAAGCACGAGCTTTTCGTGATAGAGCAGATCGTAGATATTCAGGCTGTAGCTGTTGACGACCTTCGCGCGTTTGACGTTACGTGACGACAAAAGCAGGTTGGTATTGTCGAGGCTATCAACAATCAACGTCTTGCCTTCAAGACCAAGCGTGCCGAGCGACTGAAGAAAACCTTTCGTCTTCGGCTCGTCGAGCGTGAAGCTGTCGAGCACAATCAGATTGCCCTCACGCACGCGCTCAGACAAAGCGGAGCGCAGAGCGCCACGCCGCATCTTCTTCGGCATGTTGTAAGACCAATCGCGCGCCTGCGGGCCGTGGACGTTACCGCCGCCCTTCCACAAAGGACTTCGGATTGACGCGATGCGAGCACGTCCCGTTCCCTTTTGCTTCCACAGCTTCTTGCCGGAACCCGAGACGTCGCCGCGGGTCTTCGTGCCGACAGTGCCTGCACGCCCGCCTGCCGTGAAATTCCTCACGGCGGCATGAATCAACGCTTCGTTCAACTCCGCGCCGAACACCACGTCGGACAATTCCAGATCGCCGACCTCTTCGTTCTTCAGATTGCGCACCTTAACGGTAGGCATAGCTCACTCCGTTCGCAGTTTCGGGTTCGGAGTTTCGGGTTCAAAACTTTTAACTCGAAACCCGAAACTCGTAACTCGTAACTATCTTTTTGCTTTCTTAATAATCACGACGCTGCCGGGTGCGCCGGGAACTGCGCCGCGCACCATCAGCAGATTATTTTCAATATCAACGCGGGCTACCGTCAGTCCTCTGACGGTGACACGCTCATCGCCCATGTGGCCGGAAGAGCGCGTGCCCTTAATGACGCGTGACGGGTAGGCCGACTGGCCGATTGAACCGGGCGCACGAACGTTCATAGAACCGTGCGATTCCGGGCCGCGACTAAAGTTGTGCCGCTTGACCGTCCCGGCGAAGCCGCGCCCCTTAGAGCGCCCGATAACTTCAATCCCGTCGCCCTCTGCGAACTGGTCAACCAGCACTTTATCGCCCACGTTCGTCGCGTCCGCCGAATCGTCCAGGCGAAACTCTTTCAAAACACGCGTCGGAGGAACGCCGCCGCCGGTCTTCTCAAAGTGGCCGCGCATCGGCTTGTTCACGTTCTTGAGCTTGACGGGCTTATCTTCGACCAACCCTAACTGCACCGCGTCATAGCCGTCGCGTCCAGCCGAACTCTTTTTCTGCACGACGATGCAGGGGCCTGCCTTGATGACCGTCACCGGAGTGACCGTCCCATCCGCAGCGAAAATCTGCGTCATCCCGACTTTTTTACCGATGATTCCGTTAATCATCACAAATCCTCAGTTTTCAGTTCTCGGTTTTCAGTTCTCAGTAATCAGCCAGAAGCTGAAAACTAAGAACTGAAAACTGAAAACTTGCCTTTACTGTCTGCCGAACGCTTTAATCTCAACGTCAACGCCTGCCGGAAGGTCGAGCTTCATGAGCGCGTCCACGGTCTGCGGCGTCGGGTCGAGAATGTCCATCAGACGCTTGTGCGTTCTGATCTCGAATTGCTCGCGCGATTTTTTATCAACGTGCGGCGAGCGCAGCACCGTCCACTTGTTTTTCAAAGTGGGAAGCGGAATTGGCCCGGCCACACGAGCGCCCGTGCGCTTCGCTGTCTCGACGATCTCGGTGGTGCTCTGGTCGAGCACGCGATGATCGTAAGCCTTGAGTCTGATTCTGATCTTTTCGTTCAGCATAGTTTCTTCAACTCAACTTCTAGAGTGAGAGAGTTATTCAACGATATCGGAGACAGTCCCGGCACCCACAGTCCTGCCACCCTCACGAATGGCGAACCTTAAGCCCTTCTCCATAGCGATCGGAGCGATCAATTCAATCTCCATCGCCACATTATCGCCCGGCATGACCATCTCCACTCCCTCTGGAAGATGCGCCACTCCTGTCACATCCGTCGTCCTGAAATAAAACTGCGGCCGATAACCCGTGAAGAACGGCGTGTGTCTGCCACCTTCCTCTTTCGTCAGCACATAAGCCTCAGCCTTGAACTTCGTGTGCGGCGTAATCGAACCCGGCTTGGCTATCACCTGCCCACGTTCGATATCCTTCCGCTCCACCCCACGGAGCAGTAGTCCGACGTTATCGCCCGCCGTGCCCTCGTCCAACAGCTTCTTGAACATCTCCACACCCGTGCAGACAGTCGTGCGGGTGGGACGAATCCCGATGATCTCCACCTGCTCATTGACCTTCACCCGGCCACGCTCGACCCTGCCCGTAGCCACCGTGCCACGGCCCTGAATGGTGAAGATGTCTTCCACAGGCATCAAAAACGGCTTCTCCACATCACGGGCTGGGGTCGGAATGTAGGAATCCACCGCATTCATCAACTCTTCGACCGTCTTCTCCCACTCGGCATCGCCTTCCAGAGCCTTCAAGGCACTTCCCTTAATGACCGGAATGTCGTCGCCCGGAAACTCATAAGCCGAGAGCAACTCTCTGACTTCCAGTTCCACCAACTCCAGCAACTCCGCGTCGTCCACCGCATCCGCCTTATTCATGAAGACGACCATCGCGGGCACACCCACTTGCCGGGCCAGCAGGATATGCTCTCGGGTTTGCGGCATCGGGCCATCTGTCGCTGCTACCACCAGAATGGCTCCGTCCATCTGCGCGGCACCCGTGATCATGTTCTTGACATAATCGGCGTGTCCGGGACAATCGACGTGTGCGTAGTGGCGGTTGGCCGTCTCGTATTCGACGTGCGCGGTCGCAATCGTGATCCCACGAGCCTTCTCTTCAGGCGCGTTATCAATGGAATCAAAGGCACGGACCTGAATCTTCGGGTTATGCTTGGCCAGGACCTTCGTTATCGCCGCCGTTAAGGTCGTCTTCCCGTGATCCACGTGCCCGATCGTTCCGATGTTCACGTGCGGCTTTGATCTATCAAACTTTTCCTTGCTCATTTCTTTATCTCTCGCTCCTCTGTAAAAGGTGATGAGTGATGGGTGATAAGTGATAAGAAGGTTGCTTTCTCATCACACATCACCTGTTACCTATAACTATTTTGCGACTCCCTGCACTTTGGCGATAACCTCTTCGGCAATGTTCTTCGGAGCTTGATCGTAACGCTCGAAGTGCATGGTCGAAGTCGCGCGTCCCTGTGTTGCAGAGCGCAGGTCTGTCGTGTAGCCGAACATCTCCGAAAGCGGCACGAAGGCTGTAATCACCTGCACACCGCCGGTGCGCGGCTCCATCTTCTCGATCTGCCCGCGACGACGATTCAAATCGCCATTGACTGCGCCCATGTAATCTTCCGGCGTCACCACCTCGACGCGCATAATCGGCTCAAGCAGCACGGGTTTGGCCTTCTTCACCGCATCCTGAAATGCGAGTGAGCCTGCGATGTGGAACGAACGCTCATCGGAGTCAACCTCGTGATAAGAACCGAAGACGAGCTTGACGCGGATGTCTACCAATTCGTAACCGGCGAGGTAGCCGCGCTCCAGCGCATCTTTGACGCCCTGCTCGGTCGGCTTGATAAACTCACGCGGAATCGCGCCGCCCGTAATCTCGTTCTCGAAAACAAAACCTTCGCCCGGAGCAGGCTCGATTTCCAATTCGACGTGGCCGTATTGACCGCGACCGCCCGTCTGCTTCTTGAAGACCTCTTTGCCGGGTGCGGGCTGCGTGATCGTCTCGCGATACGCGACCTGCGGTTTGCCGACGTTGGCTTCAACGCCAAACTCGCGCTTCATGCGGTCAACAATAATCTCAAGGTGCAGTTCGCCCATGCCTGCAATAATCGTCTGTCCCGTCTCATGGTCGGTCGAGACGTTGAAGCTGGGGTCTTCCTGCGCGAGACGGTTGAGCGCAATGCCCAGTTTGTCCTGGTCAGCGCGCGTCTTCGGTTCGACCGCAACGCGGATAACAGGAGCCGGGAAATCCATTGCCTCAAGCACGATGGGCTTGTTCTCGTCGCAAACGGTGTCGCCGGTCGTGACCTGTTTCATGCCGCCGATGGCGACAATCTCGCCCGCACTTGCCTCGTCAACATCTTCGCGCTTGTTGGCGTGCATACGCAGCAGGCGACCCACACGCTCTCTGGAATCCTTGGTGGGATTGTAAGCGTATGACCCAGCCCTGATTGTTCCAGAATAGATACGAACGAACGAAAGCTGTCCGAGATGCTTGTCGGCCATGATCTTGAAGACAAGACCGCTAAACGGCGCGCTGGCTTCTGCCGGACGCGCTTCGGTCTCGCCAGATTTCGGGTTGACACCTTCAATCGGCGGAACATCGAGCGGGCTGGGAAGAAAATCAACTACGGCGTCGAGCAGCGTCTGCACACCTTTGTTCTTGAACGCCGAACCCGTAACGACGGGGACGAGCTTCAACTCAAGCGTGCCCTTACGCAGCGCAGCGCGAATCTCTGCCTCGGAAATTTCCTCGCCCTCGATGTACTTGTGCATCAAGTCGTCGTCAACACTGGAGACGGCTTCGACTAACTTTTCGCGAGCTGCTTTGGCCTCTTCAAGGAGGTCAGCCGGAACGTCTGTCACCTGATATTCCGCGCCCTTCGTCTCGTCGTTCCAGATCAAGCCCTTCATCTGAATCAAGTCAACGACGCCCTTGAGGTCTGCCTCAAGGCCAATCGGAATCTGAATCGCAACCGGGTTTGCGCCGAGGCGTGTGATGATGGAATCGAAGGAACGCTGGAAGGATGCGCCCGCACGGTCGAGCTTATTGATGAAACAAATGCGCGGCACGCCGTATTTATCGGCCTGACGCCAGACGGTCTCTGATTGCGGCTCAACACCTGCGACGCCGTCGAAAACGGCGACCGCGCCGTCCAACACGCGCAGACTGCGCTCGACTTCCATCGTGAAATCCACGTGGCCGGGCGTGTCTATGATGTTGATGCGATATTCCGTGCCTTCGCGCTTCCAGAAACAGGTGGTGGCGGCAGACGTAATCGTGATGCCGCGTTCCTGCTCCTGCTCCATCCAGTCCATCGTCGCAGTGCCTTCATGCACTTCACCGATCTTGTGCGAGACGCCCGTGTAATAAAGGACGCGCTCGGTCGTGGTGGTCTTACCGGCATCAATGTGCGCCATGATGCCGATATTGCGGAACTTGTTGAGATCGTGCTTCGCCATTGCAATAACCCAGTTTTCAGTTTTCGGTTTTCAGTTTCCAGTTCACCAGTGAAGCCCCCTCGCTCCTACTGAAGACTGAAAACTGAAAACTGAGAACCGCTCTTACCACTTATAATGAGCGAAAGCCTTGTTGGCCTCCGCCATGCGGTGCGTGTCTTCTTTCTTCTTGACCGCATTGCCGCGATTGTTCGCCGCGTCTAAAAGCTCTCCGGCGAGGCGGTCAATCATGGTCTTTTCGCCACGACTGCGCGCGTACTGAACAATCCAACGGATTGCCAGCGCGCCCCTGCGCTCCTGATGAACCTCTATCGGCACTTGATAGGTCGAACCGCCAACGCGCCGCGATTTAACTTCGACCGTAGGCCGCACGTTTTCAATCGCTTTCTTGAAAACCTTGAGCGGCTCGTCTCCGGCCTTTTCCCCGACCTGGGTCAAGGCACTGTAGAAAATTCTCTCTGCCGTCGATTTCTTCCCGCCCAACATCACGCCGTTGATAAACTTAGTGACCAACGGATTGTTGTAGACCGGATCGGGCAGCACCTCGCGTCTTTCGGCAACTCTTCGTCTTGGCATAATCAGTACTCAGTTTTCAGTTTTGAGTTTTCAGTGCTTGGGTTTTCAGTTGGCGCGTGTTTTAACTGAAAACTCAAAGCTGAAAACTACTTCTTGCCCTTAGCGGCACCGGCAGCGCCCGCCTTCGGACGTTTCGCGCCGTACTTGGAGCGTCCCTGTTTGCGGTCGGCGACGCCGACTGAGTCGAGCGTGCCGCGAATGACGTGATAGCGCACGCCCGGTAAATCCTTCACGCGACCGCCGCGAATGAGCACAATCGAGTGCTCCTGCAAATTGTGTCCAACGCCCGGAATGTAGGTTGTGACCTCGATTCCATTGGTCAGGCGCACGCGTGCGACTTTACGCAGAGCCGAATTAGGTTTCTTCGGTGTTTGCGTGTAGACGCGCGTGCAGACGCCGCGACGCTGCGGCGATTCCTGAAGCGCCGGGCTGGCCGTCTTGTACTTCACCGCCTGGCGGCCTTTGCGAACAAGCTGATTAATTGTCGGCACTGCTCTTTTATCCTCTTTACGGAAGACCGCGCTTATAAAAAGCGCAAAAAGGTGCTCAACCTGCCTCTTTCCGAAACCTGTTCGGCAGTCAGCGCAGATGGGCTGTCCTGTTACAAAAATGTGTTTTGAGGGACGTTCTGGTTACAAAAGGGTGTGGATAATGGCTTCCCCCGAAGCCGAAACTTTTCTGTGGCGTCGCATCTTAAAGATGAGCGGGTTTTTCAACCAATCGCGCGTTCCCGAACTGGCACGAACTGAAGGGTTCAACCCTCAGTTCATGGCTCAAGAACATTTTTACGCCACAATATTTGTCAAGCGGCTGTTTCAATACCGACGCGACAGCCGGGCAACGCCTCCACACCGACCAAAACCAACTAAGCGTTGCACTGTTAGGCTCAGACTGTTAGTCCGAAACGAGAGACTATACGGGTAAAGGCTTTATCTGTCAAGCGCGGGGAGCAAGAGCGCGACACCGACAACTCTGCTTTACTCCCACAAACGAGCAGCACAAACAGGTCAGGCAATTCCATCTCAGGGTGAATCCTCAAGAGCGTTTTTCGCCTCGCCCGCCATTTTCGCCGCGAGACGTTCAGCGGCAGCATCGGGCAGGTCACGAAGGAGGTCACGTAGTTTCGCCAGAGCGTCCTGCGTCTCCTTCATCGATTCCTGATAGTGCTTTTTGCTCTCCGCCAGATCACTCGGCTCAACATTTTCTGAAAATGGCTGACGGGCGCGGCTGTCCGACAATAATCTCTCAATCTTTGCTAAGCTCAGACTGCTCTTCTGCCGCGCGCGCGCCGATTTTCGCTCAGGCATGGCAAGCGTCCTGATGAGCGTTTCCATAAAATTTTCGCGCTCGGCGTAAGCGCCGACGCTGATTAGCCCCCACATCGTTCCGCCGCCCGACTCGTAGTAGCGTAGATTCCAGAGCGTTGAGCCGAATTTGTTGAACTCTTCGCGGACTTCATCCAACTGTAGGCGCTTCGCCTCGTAAGCCCCGAGCTTGTATGTCGCTGAAAGAAGCCGAGCAGCGAGCGCGTCGTTAGCGGGGCGCTTGCAGTTCACCCAGTATTCAAACGCCTGCTTCTGCCCGACCGTTGAATAATCCTGCGTCTTCTCTCCGTAAACATTAGTAAACTTATCAAGCCCGAGCCTCAACACCTGCTGGCAGGGCATCTTGAATTCCGGCCTTTCATCGTCCTGAGCGTAAGCCAGTGGCGCACACACGAGCACGAGCAGCACGGGGAGTGTGATTCGCAGAATCAGGTTTCGCATCCGTTCACCTCAATCTAACAGGAATGGCCTGTCGTCATCTCAATCTCGATTCAATTCCGGGCGAGCGCACGGGCTTCGTCTCGCTGCCAGACGTGGGCACACCCAGCGTTTTGCTCGAACACCACCTGCGGGCATGAAACGAAGTGACGCAGAAAATGAATAAAGACCGGCGAGGCTTTTTGAAAAGCTCTGCCAGTCTTTATTCTCTACGAATTCACCATAATCAACTCGGCCTGACGTTTCAAGCGTCTAAGGAGTTGCGGGCGTCGGGCTTAGATTCGCGCCCATGTTCGCGTTCGCGCCGTTGGCATTCTTCGCTCCCTGTCGCTTCGCGATGGCTTCCTGCTGCTTCACCATCGCCTGCCAGCGCTGCAAATTGATTTTGGCGACCTCAAGAGCTTCCTGCGCGCGATAGTTGTCCGGGTCAATCTCCAACGACTTCTGAAGCGCGTTGACCGACTCCTGATAGAGCCTCGTCTTGCCGTAAGCTATGCCAAGCTCATACTGGCTATCGCTGTTTTCCGGTTCGAGCTTGACCGCCTGCCGAAACGCCTTGACCGCTTCCTCAGGTTTGCCCAGACGGTTATAAGCCAGCCCCATGTTGAAGTGCGCCTTGGCATCCTTCTGATTGTGGCGCACATATTTCTGATAAGCTTCGGCGGCCTTTTTATACTCCTCTTCCGCTTCATCCTTTTTACCCAGAACTTCAAAGCTCATCGCCAGTCGCAAGTGCGCGTCAGGGAAATCCGGGTCGAGACTAATGGCTCTCTGATAAATGTCCGCCGCCGCTTGATCTTCATCTTTGCGCGCCAGCTCGTTCGCCTGCTCGAAAACCTTCCGCGCCTCTATCTGCTCTGCGGTCAGCTCACGCGGGATGGATTCCTCAGTTGTACCGTCGGCTGTCGCAGATAGATTTGAAGAATTTGGATTGGCCGCAGGCTGCTCGTTCTTTCCCCCACAACTCATCAGGCTGAGCGCGAGGCACACGATTGCAAGAAAAGTAAAGATTGGTTTCATGACCATCGCCCGTTTCAGGAGAGAGAAATTATTAGTCCAGCAGAACTTTATCTACGCCAAATCCGGCGGCGAGTCAATTGAAGCGAAGGGTTAGACAGGATTAACAGGATGGTCCGGATTAAGATTTTCAAATCGGCACAACTCATCTTCCCTTTCGAGGAGCGGCAAATCTGAACTATATTCCACAGATGATGAAAAGATGCATCCTGATACTTTCGCTCAGTCTCCTGAACATCGGCTTCGTCCCTTTCCAGAAACAGACTCTGCGACTCACGCCGCATAAAATCTCGTTAGCAAAAGGCAGCACTTTCAATCTCAATCTTCCGGAAGAGTTTGAGATCATGGTCGCTGCCGAAGGGTTGAAGCGCCTCCGCTTCATGTCGAAGAGTCCTGACAACCGCGTCTTCGTCACGGATATGTATAACCTTGCGGATAACAAAAGAGGCGCAGTTTATATCCTCGAAGATTTCGACGAGCGGCGTGGGCGCTTCAATAAAGTCACGCCCTACATGACGAATCTTCGCAATCCCAACAGCATCTGCTTTCACACGGACGATGCGGGCAACAGTTGGTTTTATCTTGCGCTCACAGATCGGCTGGTTCGTTACAGGTATCGAAATGGCGATAACGCCCCGGCAGGCAGGGCGCAGGTGCTGGCAGAGTTTCCAGACTACGGGCTGAGTTACAAGTATGGCGGCTGGCATCTGACGCGCACCATCGCGTTCAATCGCACCACGGGGAAGTTGTATGTCTCGGTCGGCAGCAGTTGCAACGCGTGTGAAGAGAAGGAAGAGATCAGGGCGACCGTGATTGAGATGAACGCGGACGGCTCGAATCGAAAAATATATGCCAAAGGATTGCGAAACGCCGTCGGCATCAAATGGGTCGGCGCGCAACTGTTCGCCACCAATATGGGCGCAGACCATCTCGGCGATAACAAGCCTTCAGACACGATGTACATTGTCCGGCAAGGCTTGAACTACGGCTGGCCTTACTGCTACCAGCAGCAAGCAAGAATCTACGCCGACACGCAATTCCAATCTTCAGCGAAGAAGCTTAACTGCAAGAACGTCCCTTCGGCGTATGCCGCTTTCGACGCGCATAGCTCGCCGCTCGGTCTGGAGTATTTCGATATGAGCAATACTTCGCCGAATCTCAAGAACTATTTTCTGGTCGCGCTGCACGGCTCGTCGGATCACAAACTGACTAACGGCCACAGCATCGTGCGCGTGAAAAGGGGCGCGCGCGCCGAACCGTTCATCAGCGGCTTCCTGCAAAACGGCACGGTGCATGGCCGTCCCGCAGATATTATGCAGATGGGGACGGACGCTTTTCTCTTTACGGACGACCACGCGGGCGTGGTTTACTATGTTCGCAGGAAAGCCCGGTCTTCCCGATGAGATTTAGAGAGAATTTCAGTTCGAGCGTTGCTTCCCTTTCCTGCTGCCCGCATCATCTCCTGCGCGCTCTGGGTTCTTCTTTGCTTAAACATCTCAACCGCGCAATCTTCAACCACTCGTCTTGAAGGCATCGTTCAAGATCAAACAGGTGCGCCCATCGCGCGTGCCGAAGTCAGGCTGAGAAATGAGTCTGGTGTCATTGCGAAAGAAACAACAGACTCCGCCGGACGTTTCAAAATTGATGCGGCAACCATGCCGGACGCAACATTATCTGTTCACGCGCAGGGCTTCGCGCAATTCGAGGGCAAGCTCAGCACGATTCAAACAAACTTGCTTGGAATGGAAATCGTCCTCACTCCCCACTCCGCTCTCAGAACAGGTGACTGTTACCGCGACCCGCACCGAGACGCGACTCGGAGATACCGCCGCGAGCATCATCTCCATCTCTTCAACAGAGCTTTCGACGACGGCAGCCCTAGCGCTCGACGATGCGCTTCGCCAGGTGCCCGGCTTCAGTCTGTTTCGCAGGTCGGGCAGCCGCACGGCCAACCCGACATCGCAGGGTGTCTCATTGCGCGGCACGGGCGCAAGCGGCGCGAGCCGGGCAATCGTTATGGCCGACGGCATCCCGCTCAACGATCCTTTCGGCGGCTGGGTTTACTGGAGTCGTGTTCCGCGCACCTCCATCAACAACATCGAAGTGCTGCGCGGCGGAGCGTCTCATCTCTATGGCAGCGCGGCGCTCGGAGGTGTGGTCAACATCTTCACACGGAAGCCGCGCTCGCCCGTTTTTCTGCTTGAAACTTCCTACGGGAATCAACAAACGGCAGACGCCTCTCTCTTCGCCGCCGGACGCAAGGGCCGATGGGCTGCGAGCATCAGCGCGGAAACGTTTCGTACAGACGGATACATCATCGTTGACGAGCGCGAACGTGGGACGCGTGGACGTTGCAGCTAACTCACGAAACGCCGTTGCGAGTTTGAAGCTTGAGCGAAAGCTCTCAAGCATCTCAAACGTCTTCGCCAGCGCTTCCTTCTTTGGCGAAGCACGTTCAAACGGCACGCCGCTACAAACCAATCGCACGCACATTCGCCAGTTTGCCGCCGGGGGCGACTGGCAAACTCAGCATGCGGGCGCTCTCACCCTGCGCGCTTACGGCGGCACACAGGTCTTCGATCAAAATTTCACCGCCGTCAATTCCGACCGCAGCCTTGAGACGCTGACGCGTGTGCAACGTGTGCCAGCGCAATCAACGGGTCTCTCATTTCTGTGGTCGCGCGCCATCCTGAAGAGACAAACGTTTATCGCCGGATTTGAAGCGCGCGAGGTGCGCGGAGCGAGCGACGAGATTGTTTATGTTGCCGGGCGACCGACCTCGATTGTCGGCGCGGGCGGGCGTGAACGAACCGTCGGACTATTCTTTGAAGACATCGTTCGCCTGACTCCCGATTTGTTCGTCACAATTGGAGCGCGCTTTGACCGCTGGCGCAACTTCGACGCACTTTCCGTGACGCGCCCGTTCTCATCCGCCCCGGCGACCAATAAGGCTTTCCCGGATCGCAGCGAAACGGCGTTTAGCCCGCACCTCTCTCTGCTCTACAAACTGACGGACAATCTTTCCCTTTATGCCTATGCAACTCGCGCTTTTCGCCAGCCGACGCTCAACGAGTTTTATAGAAGTTTCCGCGTCGGTGATGTCCTCACGCTCTCCAACGAAAACCTCCGCGCCGAACGACTGACGAGCGGCGAGGCGGGAGCGAATTTTAGTTCTTTTAATCAAAAGCTGAACATGCGCGCCGCCGTTTTCTGGACAGAGATTGTCGCTTCCGGTCGCCAACGTGACTCTGACCGTCGCTCCAAATCTCATCACGAGACAGAGGCAGAATCTGGGGCGCACACGCTCGCGCGGACTTGAACTTGAATGGGACGCGCGCCTGACGAATCAATTGGACTATTTCGGGGGGTTACCTTTTTGCAGATGCGACCGTGTTGAGCTTTCCCGTGAACACCGCGCTTGAAGGATTGCTCATTCCGCAAGTGCCGCGTCACCAGCTGACGTTTCAGGCGCGCTACTTGAATCCTTCTGATTATCACCCTCGGCTTGCAGGGCCGCGCATCGAGCGCACAGTTTGACGACGATCAAAACCGTCTCCGGCTCGAAAAATATTTCACGCTCGACGCGCTCTCCTCTCGCCGCCTCACGCGCAATTGGAAGCCTTCTTCGCAGTCGAGAATATTTTCAATCAACGGTACAGCGTCGGGCTGACGCCGGTGAGAACAATAGGCCCGCCGCGGCTGGTGCGCTTTGGCTTCAGATTGCGCTTCGGCGATAAGTAGTTTAATAGGGATGGACAGGATAGACAAGATTAAGAACAGATAAAGAAATAGACGAGAAACAGTGCTTCTCTTTTCCTGTCCTTCATCCTGCTGTCCCTGCTAGTGCCTTTCGCCTTGCTCTTGATGCTGCTAAACTGCACCGAAATCGTCTTAATAATCCTTTGATTCGGGCTTTCTGAAAGCCCTTTGAGGTAATGGCCTGATGCCTGAAGAACAAAAGACTGCTAATAATTCACAGACCTACGTGGTCAGTGCTGATGATTTCGAGTTTGAGACGATTGAACAGGAGAACGGGCAGGCGACCGTGGTGCGCTTCAAGCTCGAAGACCCGCGCTATCATGCCGGAGATGTGCTGCTCGTCCTCTCCGGCTCGGAAATACATTTTCACGGCATGATTGGCCAGATGGGAGAAGGCTACGCCGTCGCTTCCGACCACAGAGGCTCGTTGCTGCCCGCGACGGTTCAGTAGACTCGGCTGGAAAATCGCGTCTGCCATTCGGGTGTTTTAACCCTTGACGCCGAAATGAAGAGAGGCAGACAATAAGTCCCTCGTTTTGAAAAGATACTCTTTCATGGCTCCTTTTAACTTCGGGAGGCTTTTATATGAGGCGATTTTCCTTCTCCTTGATTTCCCTGCTCGTTCTCCTTGCGTCCGCTGCAACTCAAGCTCAGAATCCGGATTCGGCCAAGGACTGCGTCAAACGCGGCATCTCACGCTTCAGCAAGGGCGATACGGATGGCGCAATCGCAGACTTCAATAAAGCCATAGAGATGATCCGCGCATGACCGAAGCTCATCTCAATCGCGGCAAAGCGCGGCGCGCCAAAGGCAATCTGGACGGAGCCATCGCCGATTATGAAAAAGCCATCGAGCTTGACGCGCGCATGACCTTAAACAACCGCGACATCACACAGGCTTACACCAATCGCGGTTTCATCCGCGCCAACCAGTTCGACCTCGAAGGAGCTATCTCTGACTTTGACAAAGCCATCAGGTTTCGCCGAGCGATGCGGATTCCTACATCAAGCGCGCCGAAGCACGGCTCATCAAAGGCGATTTGCAAGACGCCGTCGTGGATTTTGATAAAGGAATTGCGCTGAGCCCGCGCAGCAATACTACTTCGCTGGCTTATGCCGGACTCGGATTCACACACCTGCTGCAAGGCAAAGAAGATGAAGCCCGCAAGGATTTTGAAAAAAGCCTGACGCTCAACAACGAGGGACGCATCTTCCTTGAACTTCACCTTAAAATCCTTGAGACACAAATCAAGGAGATGAAGCGGCGACGCGCGGCAGACCGGCAGCAAGTCGCATAAAGCAATGCAAAATTAAAAATGTAAAATGCAAAAAGAAGGCGGAGAGCCACGTTTAATTAAATGTGGTTTTCCGCCTTCCTTTTGCATTTTACATTTTTAATTTTGCATTCTTAGCGCGTGTATCCCGTCGGATGCTCTATCTCTACATCTTTGCTTCCCGATTTGACCTCAATCCGGTGAAATCCTTTTTCCGGGTGTGTCGAGAGATAAGTCAGCGCGATTTGTCGTGTGAATGTTCCGGCAAGTTCCTTCAGGTAAGGATCGAAGCTGACAGGCGCGCCCGTTCCCTGAAAAAAGGCGCGACCACCTGTTTCCTCCGCCAGCAATTCGAGCGAGCCCTGCCCGTTGGAAACCAGTCTTTGGTTATTGACTGAAGTAACGCTCGGCGCGTAGAAAGAATAGACGGCGACGGCCTGACGCTGCGCTTCTTTGACGGCGCGTTGCAGGTCTATGCTCTGCGAAGGCGAAGAGCTATCGAAGCCACGCGAGATGTCCACCCCATCCGAAACGACCAGCATCGCGCGCCTTCCTTTCGGCATGGCCTCGAATCGCTTGAGCCCTTCGATAATCTCGACGTAAGGATTGTAAGGGGCAGCGGTCGCAGAGCCGATAGGAAAACGCAAGGCTTCGGCAGCGCGTTCCAGATCGGCTGTGAAACGCTGGCGTACCTGGAGCGAGCCGCTCCTGATATAGCCGATCATCACGCGCGAGCCTCTCGGCAAACGACGAATGAACTCGCCGAGCGGCTTAATCTCGTTATTGATGGACGCGACCACGTCGTCTTGAATCAGGATGGCGACGGAGATTGGTGTTTCGGTGCCATAAGCGCGGATTGAGAGGATTTTTTGCTCGTCGCCATCTTCACGAACCGTCAACTCGCCGATTTGCTGCATTTCCCGCTGCGCGGCTCCTGCCGCGATGGCGAATCGTAATCGGAATCGTCACAGAGCGCACCCCGCCGCGCGGTTGCCCGTTGGCTTCTATCCCGAGCAACCTACGCCACAATGAGCGCGAGCGCTATCAACACACTTCTAATTCGTCCATTCGGGTTAGGCATTGCTCCTCCTCGGGCTATTTCTCTGGCTTGATGGCTGCCATGATATTACAGTGCGCGAGTTTGCTCCAAGCTGTTAAATTTAACGCTTCTTTTGGGGCTGGCTAACACGCCTGCGCTCTTGTTATGATTCTGCGCATCAAGAGCGTGTGAGTTGATTAGTAGATGTGAGGTGGACGACCGCGTTTGCCTGCCGCATCTTGCGACTCGCATAAGGAAGCTGAGAAAATTTGCAGTGAGCATGGACGAGACAGTAACAAGCAGCAAGATTACGGCGAGCGAGAAGCTGATGGCGCGCGTCTTTCAGTGGGCACCCTGGCTGGCCTTCTTTCTGGTCGCGCTGCCCGTGCCGCTCTATTTCCTGATGAAATATTTTTCATCGTCGCAGGATGCCGCTGTCAATATCCTGCTGGCGATGACTTCGCTTGCCGTCAGCTCTGTCGTCGGCTTCGCCGTCACTCTTTTCCTGCTTTACTACCGTCGCCACTGGGCGCAGAAAGTGCGCGACCGCGTGGCGGCCGGCGGCGTGACGGCAGACGAGCTGCCCTGGTTCATGTCGGAATTGACGACTAGTGAAAAGCAGGCGCTCAAGGAGATTGAAACGCAGAATCCGCTGCTGGCCGACGCCTATCGCGAAACGCTGGCCTCGCGCATCACTGCCACGCGCGTCGTCGCCAACACCAAGCGCGAACTGCTGCTCGTCGAGCGCCGGCTGAACCGGACGGCCTACATTCAGGGCGCAGACACGACCCATTTACAGGAAGAGCTGCGCGCTGACCGTGAGCGATTGGAGCAGGTCAAGCTTGAAGGCTCTGAACGCCGCGCCGAAGCTGAAACGCGTTTGCAAATGATCGAAGCCGCAGCCAGTCGCGGCGCAGGCTGGGACGAAACCAACATCGCCCTGCATCGTTTGAATGCTTCGCGCGAGCAGATTCCGCTGGGGCTCGAAGCGGCCCGTCTCGAACAAGAGGCGCGCGAAGAGACGAAAAAAGTGCTAAACCAGGAGTCTGAGGACGCGGAGTCAGGCGACAAAAGCTGAATGAAGAGTGGAGAACCGTTTTTGTTTTTATTCTGCACTCCTGACTTCCTGTCTTCGTGCTTTCTATAAACTCCTTCTTCCAAACGCTCTGCATATCCTTCTGCGACGAGAGCGCGGTTGCCGAGTCCCGCGTCCACGCGTGACAGCCCTGTGACCTTTGCCAGCTCGCCGCGCACGGTCATGCCCGCACCGTCCAGAAAGGCGCGGGCTATTTCCCGCAGGGCATCTTCGCGTTTCACCTTCTTTGCCAGCTCACTGCTAAAGCGGCCTTCACTGAGCGTCCAGATGTACGTGAACCACGGCTCATAGACCACCTCTCCCGGCACGACCTTCATCGTGCGCTGCAACTCGTCCATGACGCGTGTAAAGCGCGCACGCTCGCCTGATGCCTGAAGCCTTCGTAAATCGCAGGTCGCCATCTCCCATTCGCGGCGCAGAACTTTCAAGACGGCGCGGGCGTCCACCGAAACAACTCTCTTTCCTGCGCGGCACTCCCCACAAGGCATTAAAGTGTGGAACGAGGCGCGGCGCGATAAAGGTAGCGCGCCCCTTCGCGAGCTTGGCGTAATAGACGCGCCCGCGCCGCATCAACTCATCCTTAATCGTCCAGGTCAGACTGCTCTCAGGGTCTTTCTGCACGTTGCGAGGCATGTGCGCGTCGCGCCTGCCGCAAACGGCTATATAGAGCGATGGCCCTGGGCGGCGCGCGTCCGTCATGGTCGCACAGAAGCCGACCGCCTCGACCAGCTTTTCCGCCCCGCTCGCATCCTCTACGCGCAACTCCGCCTCGCGCCGCCACATGCGATCACGATGGTTTTCAATCTCTTCGGGTAAGGAAGTATCCTGCTCATAGGCCTGCTGAATTCTTGACCGATTCCTTTCAGCCTGATTGACCGATGCTTTCAATCTGACTGATACCACCCCTTCTTTTCAACCTCAACGCCGCGAAATTCCCGAAAACCCCAGCAAAAGCTGCAAAATCAGCCTAAATGCCTGCGTGGCACAGTGCCTGCTATGAGGAACCGCGGAAGGGCGTTCTGACCACGTCAAGCAAGCCGGGAAAATTAAAAACCTTATCTAGGATAAGTCAGGTTAATGAAACGCATTCAACACTCCCCCATCGTCACATGGTTTACGCTCTTCTCGCTGCTCTTTACGCTGGCAGGCGGAATCATGGTCGGCGACAAAGCTTACGCGCATTCGGCTGTGATGAGCAATTCCGACTGCACGGTGTAAGGTCTCTGAGATTTGCGCGAGAAAGTCAAAAGGCGCGCAAAAAGGCGAGCGCGTCAACGTCATTATCGAGCCGGTCAACGACTGGACGATTCGCTCGACACCGTATTAACAGCAACGGCGGAAATGTCCAGCGCAAATACAAGAATTTAAATCCCGCCCTCGTACAGCCTCCCGCCGCCGTCGAAGCCTTAGCGCACGCACCGAAATCGACTACATTTCATTTGATAGAGAATTCAACGCTCGGCCACGTCTCGCTGACTACCGGCGACGGACAGTGCGCGCACCATCATGGCCGGCAGCACGTCTCTCGACGGGACGGGCATCGGCATCGCCGTGATGGATTCCGGCATTTATCCCAATCATCAAGCTTCAAAGATGCGGCAATCATATCACGCATCGCCGTAAATCTGGATTTCACGGGCGAGAACCGCACGGACGATCCTTATGGACACGGGACTCACGTGGCCGAAATCGCCGCCGGCAATGGGAATATCGCGCAGAACGCATACATTGGCGTCGCCCCCAACGCACAGATTATCAATCTTCGCGTGCTGAACTCGCAGGGCAAAGGCTCGGTTTCCGGCCTGCTCGCCGCACTCGACTGGGTATTCGCCAACCGCCGCCAAGAACATTCGCGTCCTTAACATGAGCATCGGCACTGACAGCCGTTGATTCCTACACTGAAGACCCGCTCTGCATGCTGTGCGCCGCCTGGTTGATGCCGGTGTCGTTGTTCGTCGCAGCAGCCGGCAACGATGGCAAAAACGCATCGGGACAAAAAATCTACGGTCAGATTCATTCGCCCGGCAACGAGCCTTCGGTGATTACGGTCGGCGCTTCCAACACCTTTGGAACGGACAGCCGCGCTGACGATACCATCACCACCTACAGCTCGCGCGGGCCGACGCGCAGTTCATGGACGGACGAGCAGGGTGTCCAGCATTATGACAATCTGATCAAACCCGACGTTTCGCTCCCGGCAATAACATCATCGCTGCCGAATCCCCGAGCAACCACCTCGTCAAAAACACTCCTCTCTTGACGCCAACGTGAGTTCAATTGCTAACCGCAAGACGATGACCCTGAGCGGCACTTCGATGGCGACGCCCGTCGCCGCTGGCGCGGTAGCCCTGCTCTTCAGGCCAACCCGAAGCTGACGCCGAATATGGTTAAAACAATTCTGATGTACACGGCGCAGCCGCTCGCGGCTTTAACACCTTCGAGCAGGGCGCAGGCCAGATCAATCTAGAAGGCGCTATGCGGCTGGCGAAGCTTATCCGCACGGACTTGACCAATTCGACCGCGATAAATTCGCCGCTCTTAACCGCTGCTGCCCCCACACCGACGACCATGATCCCTTCTCATCAATTCACATGGTCGCAGGGAATCGTGCTTGATCACGCTTATGCTTCGGGCGTCAATCTCATCACCAAATATCAGAAGGTCTATGGCACAGGCGTCCTGCTGGGCGATGCGACCAAGCTGAGCAACGGTGTGTTGATTGGCGATCTAACGAAGATGTCAGGTGGTGTTCTGCTCGGCGATAACATCCTGACCAGCGATGGCATCCTGATCGGCGACGGCACATTCTTCTGCGCGAACGGAGTTCTGCTCGGCGATGGCGTGTTGCTGGGCGACGGCGTCCTGCTCGGTGATGGTGTCCTGATCGGCGACGGTGTCCTGATTGGCGACGGCGTGCTGATTGGCGATTCCGTGACACGAATCAAAGGCGACAAGACCTCATCCATGCCTGTAGTTGTAGACTCAGGCCGCTAATAATCAACCCAACATCTCTCTCGTCCGATTCTTAAGCGTGCATCGAAGGATTTGGCGTTAGTAGACTTTTGAGACCTCACGCCATGCCAATTCCTGCGAGCACGAAACTGAAAACATCCGAGGGGGAGATGGCTACCATTATTACTACCAAGACCACAACAGCAGCGTCCCTTTATTCACGGGTCGAATCGCTGACGAAGAGCACAAGGCGGAAGTTCTGGCCTTCCTGGCAGAGCGCCCACTGCATACTGTTTACCTTGCAGGCTATATTCTCGACAACGGCATCGTCAGCCCTTTGAATCGCGGCTCGTTCTACGGCTACCGCAATGCAGCAGGCAAACTCGAAGGCGTCGCCCTCATTGGCCACGCCACCTTGTTTGAGATTCGCTCGGATGAAGCGCTGGCAGCCTTTGCCAGCCTCGCTCAAAGCTCTCCGCGGACGCACCTGCTGATGGGCGAGATGGAGAAGGTCGAGCACTTCTGGAATCTTTACGGCGAAGGCGGACAAGCGCCCAGACTGATCTGCCGCGAGTTGTTATTTGAGCAGAGATTTCCCGTCGAAGTGAAAAAGCCTGTCTTCGGTTTGCGCCGGGCGACGCTGCGCGACCTTGAGATGCTGATGCCCGTTCATGCCCGATGGCACTTGAAGAGAGCGGCGTCAATCCTCTGGAGAAAGATCCGAACGGCTTTCGCCTTGCGCTGCGCACGCCGTATTGAGCAAGGCCGTGTGTGGGTACTGATTGAAAATGGTCGCCTGATCTTCAAAGCGGACATCATCTCCGATACGCCCGATGTAGTTTACCTGGAAGGCATCTACGTTGACCCGGAAGAACGCGGCAACGGCATCGGGCGGTCGCTGTCTTTCGCAACTGACCCGGAATCTGCTGGCTCGGACAAAGACCGTCTCGCTGCTGGTCAATGAGATGAATCGAAGGCGGCAACAGACCTTTTACCGAAAGCGGGCTTTAAGCTGCGCGCCCAGTACGACACGATCTTTTTACAACAACTTTCTGCTTGAGACTTCTCCCGTCAACGCAGAAATAATCACAAAGGCACGCGAGACTATGAAGAGAATCAGGCACTCTTCGACCGTCTCCGTGCCTTTGTGGTTTTAAGTAGGACAGGCATTCCTGCCTGTCTTAGCGCTGCAAGCGTCGTTATACTGTTAACAATACTTTTAGCTGAATATTATTCGCGCTCTCGGCGCTCACAGACAGACAGGAATGTCTGTCCTACAGGGTCAATCCAGACCGATGACCAGATAAGTCGTATCGTCTTTTGCCGGAGCGCCGATGCGGAAACGATCCAGGGCTGCAAAGAAGGACTGGCCGATGCGCTCAACCTCCACGCGCTCTGATGCGCGCATGGCTCGCTGCCAGTCCCTGTTTCCTCGAAAGTTTCGCCCGCCGTATTTTCCGCCTCCGTCACGCCGTCGCTGAAAATGGCGAGGCGCTCTCCCTTTCTGAAGGCAACTTCTCCAGCATTGTAGCTGTTATCCGGCAGAGGCAGGCCGAGGAGCTTTCCGCTGACCTCGAACGTTCTTTCCGACTCGCTTTGAGAATTCAGCCAGACGGGCGGCACGTGCCCCGCGTTGATGTAGCGCAGCCGTTCCTCTTCGGGCGAGAGCACGCCGAGGAAGAGTGTCGCAAAAGTTCCAAGCGGCGCAACCGCCTCGATGCGAGCGTCCAGCTCTGTAGCGAGACGAGCCAGATCGCTTTCCGCTCTGACCAGCGAGCGCAGCTCTGTTTGCAGCGTCGTCATCAAGAGCGCCGCCCCGATTCCCTTCCCGCTCACGTCCGCAACCCAGAACGCGCATTCGCCGGATGAAAGCATTAACGCGTCGTAGGCGTCGCCGCCGACATCGTAACAGGACTGACTGACGCCCCAGGCGGAGAAAGGCTGAGGCAAGTTGATCTTTCCGGGCGGCGGAAGCAGACGCGCCTGAATTTTTCGCGCCAGCCCAAGCTCGTGTTGAAATTAACTGTGAACGAAAAGCTTCCTGAGCCAGTTGCTCGCGCTCGACGGCGACCGCCGCCAGCGCCGCAAACGATTCAAGGTAGGAAAGGTCTGCGCCGGAGAATCCTGCTTCAGGTCTGTTGATGGCCTGAAGCGAACCCATCAGCGTGCCTTCAGGATTTCTGAGCGGAACGCAGAGCATGTTGCTGGTGATGAATCCGGTTCGTTTGTCGGTCGAGGGATCAAAGCGCGGGTCAGAGCCGACATCGTTAATCAGCACGCTCTCGCCCGTCTCCGCGACATAGCCCGCCACGCCGACGCCTTTTTCCAAAACAATCTCTACATGCTGAGAGCCGCTCATCTGCCGCGCGTGCAGTTTGCCTGAGCGTCGGTCATTCAAAAAAGCGGTCGCCCGCTCGCAATTGAGTTGGGTCTTGATGAGCGTGAGGATGGCCTGCAAGATGTCGTCCAGCCCGCAAGCGCGGTTGAGCGTCTCGCTCGCCACGACCAGCGCCTCCAGTCGCTGAAGCCGCAGGTCATCGGGCAAGTTACTGAGAATCGCGGTTGTGCTGACCAACCATCTTCTCCTTCCATAGCGTCGGTGTTGCTATCGGAAATCCTAGCACCCTCAAAGCATATCAGTGAACGGGCAGTCAAAAGATTTCAAGCCCCGTTAGGAGCAAACGAAAATAGCCCAACCATTAAAGGCTGGGCTATTTTCAACCGTCCCTGACGGGACTCCCTGAGCAATGTTATTTGCTCACGATGTTATCTAGGCCCTGAAGCGCGCAGCGTCACCTCCGTGCCGCTCAACAATTCAAGGTCGTCTTTGCCCTGAATATAGACCGAGCCTGCGCCCGCGCCCGCGCCGATGATCGCGCCGATGGCTGCGCCTTTGCCGCCACCCGCAATCGCGCCGATGATCGCACCGACAGCTCCGCCAATCCCTGCGCGCTGGGCTGTCGTGGTGGTGCGATTATTGTCCCTGACAGAGCCTTCGTTATCAACGCGAATGGTGTCGCCGTTGGCCGTCCGTACCGTCTCGGTGATTCCGGCGAACCTGTAGCTACGGCCATCGCGCAAAGTGATGCTCTCGAAATTGAGAATCATCTCTGAGCGCCCCGAGATGCGTCCCGAACGATTAACGCCCGTAACGTAACCATTGATGGTTGCGCCGTCATACTGCGACGGCGAGCGCACAGTCATCGTGAAGCGGTCGTTCTCTCGCGTGTCCCGCGTTGTCAGATTGTTATTGAGCACGGCAATAAGTCTGTGTCCCGTCAGGGACGATGAAATCTCCGCTCGTGGAGATTGTTCCCGTTCCCGTTCCCGTGCCGGAATAACCGGGGCCGCTGTTATAAATGTCAAACTGGGCGATCTCTGAAGTCTTATCGTAAAGGCTGACGACCGTGATCGGTGCGCCCAGGTTAATGTCCGAGATGCGACGTGTGACGCGAAGCCGCCGGCCATTTTCAATCGGGTCGAAAGTGACGCTGAAGTCGCTGTTCCTATCTCCGGCGGAAGTGACCACCAATTGATCGCCGACGAGTTCGTGCGGACACGAACCGTCTGCCCGTTAGCGCCCGTCTCGACACGCTCTGTGCCGTCGGCCTCAAAAGTAAACTGCCCGGAGCGCGAAGAGGCGATGGTCACATTGCGCCCGCGACGATCTATGGCGAGAGCAGTGGGCGATTCCAGACGAGCCGTCAACGAATCAAGCGTCCGCTGACGATTTCTGTTGGAACATTATGCGTACCGCGTTGTTGGCGATAGCACGCGCGTCGTCGCTGCGTGTCGCGTCCAGACGATAAGTGCCCGTCAAACGACTCGCGGCATTATTGACTGACGGATAGTTATTGGACGGATAGTTATTGTTTGGATTATTACTGGTCGGATAGTTCCTATTGTTCCAGTTCCAGGCAACGCCATAGATGCGAGCCAGCTCACTCAAGTCCACACGCAAACTCGCCCAGTCGCTTTCGGGGCGCGCGCCCAGACGATTGCGCCGCATGAAGCGGTCAATCAATGCTGACTGATTAAGCACGTTCTGCACGTCTGCGGAAACATCCTGACGGCTGTTGAAACGGTCACGCAACTGATTCGTCGCGCTTTCAAAGTCTGCCACAAACCGGTTGATGTCGTCTTCGGCATTCGTGCTGTTGATGCGGCTACGGTCAAGCGAAGCATCCAGACTGGCGCGGAAAACGTCCGTACGATTCTCTATGCGGCGAATCAACTGCCGCACCTGCTGATTATTTACGCGCGTCGTGTTTATCTGTGCCTGAGCCGTCATGCCTAGACCGGCAAGGGCAAGCACCAGCGCCACGCTAAAGATTCTTCTAATTCGATTCATCACCCATTCCTCCACTTTCAATTGTTTACTACCAAGTTTCTACAAACATCGCCCCCGGCGCGGGTTTTTTTGTACGACCTCGCTTCCGGTTGCTTGTCTCAAAGGGGAAAGGGGGAAATTCTACGAACTACCGAGAAGAGTAAATGAGGAGAGGCGGAAACTGCTTTCTTCCGCGAGAATTGAGATGCGTGCCTGCTCTTCCGTCAAACTAGGACGGAAGCTAAATTTTAAGCGCACAAAGAGGGAACGCCGGCATGATACCACGCCTTCGCATGGGAGACCAACTCGCCCAATCTGATGTCAGATGAAGACCGGCGGGTTGCCGCGCAAAACTTTCACGCGTTTATTGAATTTTTTGCATCGTCACGGTGGTCATGGGATCACCGCCGCCCGTCCGGTTGTAAGAGACCCAGTAGCCCGCACCCGGGTAACGCACCATCTTATGCATCGCCCCATCAGGCTTGGCTTCGATGTCTGTTCCGAGCACGATTTTCGGCAGCGGCGCGCCGCTCTTATCGCCAACGTAGTTGACGGAGAGGGCCATCACCTTCCCTTTAGTATAAAAGACCTGTGCCGATTCATTATCAGAAAAAACAAAGAAGTCTTGAACGTCGCCCTTATCCGCCGGGTCGCCGAGTTTCTTACGCACCTCGCTGGCTTCCATGCCGAGACGCACGCCCTTGTATTCGCTATATAACGGCTTGTCCTCTTTCTTATCGCCAACGGCATTCTGCGCGTGGACGACGAGCGACCCTCCCAGATTCGCTGCCGCAAAGAACATGAAAGCGAAAACGAAAGGGAACAGGACAAACCGTCGGGAGGTGGGGGACATGATAGATTCCTCCTTCTTGAACCAATCACTCCTCTTGAAAATGACAAGAGACCTTATTTTAGCCACAAAGAAGGCTCGGAGACAATATCCAATTTGTCGTCGGGCAATCAAATTTTTGTCTGGAATGGCTCTCCCGGCCCTTTCCTCCGACCCATCCCGGCCAGCCCGTTATGCTATGCTTTCGGATTAAACGGGAGGAAAGATGCTTTATGGGCACTGAAGACGCGAAAGCCACCATCCATTTCGCCGGGGACGACCTCTTTGTCGGCGTCAGCCCGAGCGGGCACGCGCAGGCACTCGACACGAATCACGAGCGCGCGAGCGCGGCCTCACCTGTCGAGTTGCTGCTGATTGCCCTGGGTAGCTGCACGGCGGTAGATGTCATCAACATCCTCAAAAAGAAGCGCGAGCAGGTGACGGCCTATCGCGTCGAGGTGCGCGGCGAGCGTCGAAGTGAGCACCCGCGCCATTTCACACGCATGGAAGTCCGCCACATCGTTCGTGGGCGCAACGTCTCGGAAAGGGCGCTCTCGCAGGCCATCGAGCTTTCCGAGACGAAATATTGCAGCGTCGCCGCCACATTGCGACCAACCGTCGAGATCATCTCAAGCTATGAGATTAGCGAAGAGGATGGGGCTGGTAGTTAACTGAAGCCTGTGTATCAATCCGCCACAGAGCGGCGGATTGAATGTAGCCCGCCGCTCGCGCGGCGATGAAACACACTGCAAAATCAAATCTGCCAGCCGTCAATCGAGCGGACGGAAGCAAGTCTTTTAAACATCTCCCCAACTCCCGTCACTCAGTCAGCTTAAGGATAGTTTCCATGCGGTATTTGTCTCGCTCGTTTCTTCGCAGCTCCCTTCTTTCAGCAATCCTGCTCATCATCGGCTCTTCATTGTCGGCAGTTTCGGCGCAGGACAATTTAAGCCGATGGGAAAAGTTTGATTTTACAACCGGCAGCGTCACGCTTGAGCAACTCAAGGATTTGAATCTGGACGATCTGAAATTCATGCGCGGGCTGGTCTTCGGTCGTCATGGCCGCATCTTCAAAGACGCCTACATCCAGACCTATTTGAAAGAGCGCTCATGGTACAAACCCAACCCGGCCTTTCAAAACTCTTTGCTCAACGAGGTGGAGCGACGGAATCTGGACGTGATCCGCGAGGCCGAAGCCGCGCAGCACGACAACGTACAACCCGGCGATTTGCGCTTCTATCAACACCGTCTCTTCACAATTGAGCAGCTTGGCGAGCACACGGGCGCAGAGTGGCGCGTCCTGCGCGCGGAGATCGAGGCGATTCACGGCAAGCGATTTGACGATGAACTCTGGCTGCAACAGTATTTCGAGGAACGCTACTGGTACGAGGCAAACCCGCAGTATGACCCGAAAAAACTCTCGACCATCGAGCAGAAGAATTTGCAGACGATCATCACGGCGCAAAAGAAGCAGCGTAATGTCGCCGTCTCGCCCGGCGATATGGAGATTTTCCAGGACACGGCGTTGACGGAAGAGATGCTGGCAGGACTGAGCCTGCACGAGCTGCGCCTGATGCGTAATGAATTCTACGCCCGCAAGGGTCGCACCTTCAGCGCGATGTGGCTTCAGCAGTATTTCGATTTTCAGCCCTGGTACAAAGCAATCGAGGAAGGCCAGCAGCCTGCGGAGCTTTCACCCGTTGAGAAGCAGAACGTCGAAACCATCGTCCTGATTGAAAAAAGACTCCGCGAAGAGTTGAGCACGAAGCCGGTCTCAATAAGAATCCTTGAAGGCTTGTTCATCGAAGACGCGCGCAAGCTCCGCAACGAAATCTACGCGCGTCATGGCAAGGTTTTTAAAGATAAGACCATGCAGAACTACTTCGCCAGCTTCGACTGGTACAAGCCCGACCCGAAGTTCAACGAGAAGTCGCTGAACAAAGCCGAGCGTAAGAACTACGCGGCTATCCTGGCCTACGAGCGCGAAGCCGTCAGCATGATGGCTGTCATAGAAGCTTGATAAGGCTGGAGAATTCGTCCCGCGTGCCGGGACAAGACAAAACGAAAAACTCAAAACAAGGTCACGATGTCTTGCCCATGTCGTGACCTTGTTTGCTAAACTCCAGACAGGTCGGCTCGTCGCGGAGCAACCATCCCGAGCATAGGGTCATTATTGAAAGGTTAAGCGCTTATCATGGTTTATATCATCTCGCTCATTCTGGTCAGCTCATCTTTGACCGCTTCTGCCTTCGTGCCCGTCCCATTCGAGCAAGCAAACCTCAGAGCAGTTTCTTTTCCATCTCCCCTTCAACCGCAAGACAATGAACTGGCGAATGTGCGCAGACTCGACCGCGAGGGGCGCGGCGCTGACAGGAGGCTGGCGCAGTTGACGCCGCCTGAGCACGTCCGGCGCGCTGGTGTTTACCTTTCCAATCGCGCTTTCACTGAAGCCCGTGAGCATTTTCAAACGCTGATCGAACGCTACCCTGAAGATGTGAACGTCCCGGCGGCGCTTTACGGTATCGGTCGCTCATATTTCCAGACACGCGGCTACGCAGAGTCGCTTCCCTTCTTTGAGCGGCTGGCGCGAGATCACGGGCAGACGAAGGAAGGTCGCGAAGGTCTCTATTCTCTGGCTTCCGCGTTTCTGCGGTTGGGACGCGCGTCAGAAGCAGCGGCACGCTACCGCGAATACACCGAACGCTTCCCCGCTGGCGAGCGCATCGAGTTCGCTTATCTGAACGTGATAGACAGCCTGCGCGAAGCCGGACGCCCCGTTGAAGCAATTGACTGGGTAACTCGCACGCGTCAGAGATATGCGGGAACGCCGACGGCAACGAACGCTCTCTTTGCGCGCTTGCGGCTGGACGTGGCGGGCGCAGATTGGCAGCGTGCGATTCAAACGGCTGATGAGCTACGCCGAAATGCGTTCTCGCGCAAGGTGATGACCACCCCGGACGAGGTTGCGTATCTCAGGGCTTACAGTCTGGAGCGTGGAGGGCGGATTGAGGAAGCAACTAACGCTTACCTTGCCATCCCGGACAGAGCGGATTCCTATTACGGCTGGCTGGCAACTAAAAGACTGCTCGCGCTCAATAGTCCGGCAAGGCGCGCTCAGGTAAATGATCGCGCCGAGCGCGTCAAAACCCAAATCAATTTGGCGGCCAATCTCTATCCGGCTCTTTACCGGGAGACGATCCTGCGTGAAGCAAGCCGTCGCAGGGTTGACCCGCGCCTTGTGCTGGCAATCATGCGTCAGGAAAGCGGCTTTCGACCGCGCGCCAAATCCCCCGCCGCCGCGCGCGGGCTGCTGCAACTGACGATTGACACCGCAACAAGATATGCGGCGCACATCGGCTTGAACAACCTCAGAGACGAAGACCTCTATCGCCCGGAAACGTCCATCCTTCTCGGTAGTGAATATCTGGCAGACCTGTCGCGGCAGTTCCCGGATTTGCCGGAAGCGGTCGCGGCGTCTTACAACGGTGGTGAAGACAACGCCGCACGCTGGCTCAAACGCGCCGGAGGACAGCGCGACCCCGGAGTCTTCACAGCGGAAGTCGGCTTTGACGAAACCAAGAACTATGTTTACAAGGTGATGGCGAATTACCGCGCCTACCAGCAGCTTTACACAAACGATCTTCGACCTAACAGGTAAGCGAGGAAGAAAATTTAATCACCGGAAGCGGCACTTTTATTTTCTCTTTATCCTCGGTTTCGCTCGCGGTTCTGTTAATACCATCTGTCCATCTTCCCACTGCTCAGTGTCAGGAGTTTGCCCAACTACTGCATTGCCCATTAAGTATTCGGGCGCGACAGGCGTTCCCATAACGAAATCTCTATCCGGTAGAACGATATTCCTCTCCGGTAACTTCTCGCTAACTTTAATCATCGCACCTTGCGTTGCTACCGGAATCGGAGGTTGCTGCCGCAGTCCTGTGGCCGCGAGGAGTCCGGCGAAGAAACTCAAGGCTGCCGAGATTGAGGCGCTGGCAATTCTTGACAGACGACGCTTGAGGGCGCGCAAGCCGACGGGACAATTTTTGGTCAGGATAGTTCCGTCCGCCCTTCGGTAGTAGCGAACGCAGAGCCGACCTTCCGCCTGAGAGACGAGCCGCTCGGCTTCGCTCTTCGACATTGCCGAGAGATTGTAGACGTTCAAATTGCACTGACCGCAAAAGCGTACGCGTTCGTTTCCGACCATGTTATCCCAGCCCATGTTGCACGGAGCAGCGACCGTGACATGGTCAAGCGGGCTATCGCATTTCCTCATCAGCCACCTCCAAACTGAGTCTGTCAGCAAAATGTGCTAATCCAATCCCGGCTAATGATTAGACGCGGGACGACCAGGATTGTTCCATTAAGCAGAAGTCCGAAAGCAGCTTATGGCTCAGGACTAAAACCTCTATCCTCGAACCCGGTCGCCCGCTCACGACGCCTGAGCGCATCCTGCCGTTGTGGATAACGGCGCGGGAAGATGCCCAGACGAACGAGCGCGTCGCGGTATTCGTAGCGAACTGTCACCTCACCGACCGCACGCGGCTGTAAGTCCAGATTCACCCAGCGCACGTCGTTACGGACGTTGCGGCCAATCCCTGTCGCTGCCGATTCATCGTCCGGCCTCGGATAACTTTCCGCGCTCTTCGCTCCTGAGCCGGCTCGTTCCTGAGAGGAAGGTGCGTTCTCTCTGCGCTTGTTCTCGTCGCGACCAATTCCATCTTCTTCATAGGGTCGCGGGCGGCGCGGCGGCGGCACGATGACGACCGCTTGTCGCTCGCGGAAGAAGACGGCTGAGATGACGCCGAGGTTCGCAGTCTGCCCCAGTTTCGCGCCGTAGGAATCTCGCTCCGTTGTGAAATAGAAGCGGCGGGCGCGCGACGAACTCATTTGCCAGCCGTTGATGGTAATTGTCTGGTACGGATTGATGACCCACTTGCTCGCCTCCCAGCCGCTCGTGCGGCGCGCGTCAATCGTGTTCATCCCGTCCACCGAGAGCGCCACCGCGACGCGCACGCCCAAAGGGTTTCTGATACGTAGTTCATACTCTGCCCCTTCCAGCGCCTCCACGTAATGACGCCCACGCGCGGCATACTCTTCGAGCGACTGGCCATTCACCAGCACCTCGACCTCAAATCCTCCGCGGGTCTCCACCACAGGCTCAGGCTCAGGAGCTTTGACCGTGACGCTCGCACCCGCCAGCGTTTCAACGGGCGCAAAGATTAAAGCTCCGGCCAGAATCAGACCGGCGGCGGCGGCGGAGATAAACGTTATGGCTGCTTTTTTCATTTCTTCCTCCACATTTTGCGAAAATCAAAGGGCGGCTGTCGGCTGAACGCCTGAGAGGGCTTTTTCTTGCAGGCGATTTACACTGCAAACACGCTATTTCCCGCCTTTACCCTCATCGCGTGGCTGTTTTAGAGACCCATCTTGTGGTATAGATTAGGCGAGCCAGTAATTCAATCAGGCTCGCTCTACCTGCAAGTTCGATCAAATTTCTCGGTGTCCCTCCTTGAGCAAAAGGGGCTGATAGCTCTTTTAGCTGAAAAGAAAAGCTATTTTTATGGTTGGAGGGTGAAGACTAACTGATGGCACAGAACTTAGCGACAAGAGGGGCGACTGAGGCGCGACCAGGATCGTTTTATGACAGAATCGCCAGCCTCTATAACCTGACCTTCAAATTCAACGGCTACGGGCGTTCTCTTCATCAATACTTACGCACTCATCCGATTCCACTCGCCTCTGACGCCAAGATTCTAGACGCCGGATGCGGCACGGGGCTGCTGACAATTGCGCTGCTCAAGGCGCTCGACCTGCCTGTCAGGATTACGGCCATTGATCTTTCCGGCTCTTCAATCGTGACGGCGAAAAAAACCGTCGAAGAAACGGCCGGACGCGCCGACAAAGTCTGGTTCACACAGGCGAACGTCCTGGCGCTGCCCTTCGCAGACAATTCATTTGATTTCGTGGTGACGAGCGGCGTGCTGGAATACGTCCCGCTGCGTGAAGGTTTCGGCGAACTATCACGCGTCCTCAAACGCGGCGGCTACATCCTGCATCTTCCCGTCAGGCCGTCACCCGTCAGCAAGATGCTCGAAGTCATGTTCCGCTTCAAGGCTCATCACCCGCGCGAAGTCGCCGAAAACACACGCCGCTTTTTTCGCGTCGTCAAACATTACCGCTTCCCGCCGCTTCATCCCATTGGCTGGTCAAAGACGGCGGTGCTGGCTCAGAAAAAATGAGGCGCGCGGGTTCTCGCTTTTTTATATTTAATGGGAACGAGTCTTAAAATCCTGTCATCATCGCTGCCGGCGAGCCGCGCCCGTCGCGGTTTGACGTGGAGAAATAGATCGCGCCGTCCGGCCCTTCAGCTACGTCGCGGATGCGCCCGTACTGTTTCTCAAGCAGGCGTTCCTGGCTGACGACGCGCCTTCCGTCAAGCACGACGCGGATGAGCGTCTGCCCGCGCAGATTCCCGAAAAAGAAGTTGCCGCGAAACTGCGGAAACGCTGCGCCGCGATAGAACGTGCCGCTCGCGGGCGCAACCGCAGGCGTGTATTCCAGCAGCGGCGATTCCAGCCCGGCGCGCGAATCTTTGTGATGAATCATCGGCCAGCCGTAATTTTTTCCCTTTTCGACGATGTTGACCTCATCGCCACCGCCCGGCCCGTCAAAGCCCGAAGGCCCGTGCTCAGTCTGGAACATCAGATTGCTGTCGGGCTGCCAGTCCAGCCCCTGCGCATTGCGATGCCCGAAAGTCCAGATTTCTGGACGCGAGTCCTGTTGACCGACGAAAGGATTGTCCGAGGGCACTGTGCCGTCGTCGTTCAGGCGCAGGGTTTTCCCGCCAAGCGAATCGAGTCTTTGACGCGGTTTGGGATTCGGTCGCGTCGCCCGTCGTGATGTAGAGCTTGCCGTCAGGCCCGAAGCGCAGGCGACATCCGGCATGATTCTGCGCAGCCGGAATGTCCTCGATAATCAATTTCCGCTCTACCAGACTCGTGCCCGTCTCGCGAAAGCGCACGACGCGCACGCGCTGACCCTCATTGCCGCTATTGTAAGCATAGGCAAGATAGAGCAAGCGATTGGAAGCGAACTGTGGGTGCAGCGTGAGTCCCATCAAGCCGCTCTCGCTCCTCGGCTCGACATCGAGATGATAGCCAGCGGCTCAGGACGCAGACGCCCCTGCTCAATCACGCGCACACGCCCGGGGCGCTCCGTAAAGATGATGCGGCCATCCGGCGCAAAGATGATTGACCAGGGAACCTGCAGACCGCTCACGACCGTCTCGACGCGAAACTGCACTGCGCCGTCAGATGTGCCAGCAGTTTCGCCCGCGCCTTTTCCCGAAGGCGCCTGACTGCAGGCCAACGCAAGACTGAAAACGAAAATTGAATAAAAGATGCGCTTCATCTCGCTCCCCCCTCTGATTGTTTTTCGCACCTTAATAACAGAAGGCGGCGCATGGGAGACCTCGCCGCCTTCGAAACTGAACCTTGACTTCCCTAATCTATTAGACGCAGCTCAATGGGAAATGTATTCATGCAGAAGCTTTAATTCGTCGCCCTGCTCGTTGACCTCTACGCGCAGGATGTCGCGCATCGAGAGCATCCCGACCCAGCGCTCGCCCTCGACGACCGGCAGATGGCGGCGGCCAATCATTTCCATCCTTTCAAGCGCTTCCTCCGGCGTGTCTGTCATCTCGATGACCGCCTGCACCTTGCTCATTGCGTCATTGACCGGCACATTAGCCGGGTCAAGGCGCGGGAGGATGATGCTGTTCAGCAGATCGCGCTCGGTTAAGAGTCCAATCAAACGCCCATCTTCGTCCAGCACGCAGACGCCGCCGACCTTACGCTTCGCCATATACTCTGCCGCTTCCAGTACGGTCACATTCTCTCGCACCGAATATGGCTCACGGTCGCGTATCACATCCCTGATCGTAATCATGGCCTGTCCCCCCGAAATATTCTGAAAGAGCGTATGATTATTATAAATCAAGCGGACTTTTCTTGTCTTCACTCAAAGAGCAGGCCCTGCGCCGAAGGTCTACGGAAAGTCCTGGCCTGACGGGTTTCATACGTCCCGCTCTCCTGCTGGTTAAATCCCAATCTCTGGCAGTAGAGACGAAACAGGCGCACTTGAGCCTGCCAGTATTCGCCCTTGCCACGCATCCGCTCACCAAATTCGCTTGAATTTAATTTTCCATCGCGCGCTTCGCGGATGCGATTGAGAACGCGCTGCGCTTTTGTCGGCAACTTCTCACGCAGGCGTTGCTCGAAATATTCCGCGACGCTGCCGGGCAAGCGTAGCATTGACATAAAAGCCTGACGCGCGCCTGCTTCTTTCGCACGCTTGAGCAGTTCGGGTGTGTCAACGCTCAAGCCCGGTATGACGGGCGCAATCCCGATGCCGACATCTATCCCTGCTTCCGCCAGTTCCTTCATCGCTTTGAAACGCGCGTCGGGCGAAGGCGCAAACGGTTCGACCGCGCGAGCCGTGTCGTAATCCGCAAACGGGATGGTGAAGAAGACGCTAGCCGACGCCTCACGCGCAAGCTCAGCAATCAGGTCAACGTCTCTACGAATGAGCGCGGACTTCGTAATGATGCTGATGGGATTGCGAAACTCAAGACAGACTTCGAGGCAGCGGCGCGTCAACTTGTAATGCGCTTCGAGCGGGACGTAAGGGTCTGAGGTGAAGGAGAAGACCAGTGGTGCGCCCCGCCAACTGCGGCGCATAAACTCCGCGCGCAACAATTCCGGCGCTCTAATCTTCGCCACGAGCTTGCGCTCAAAGTCCGTGCCCGCGCCATAGCCTAAGTATTCGTGCGTCGGGCGGCTGAAACAATAAGTGCAGGCGTGCGCGCAGCCGCGATAGCAATTGACGGAATAATCGAAGCCGACATCAGGGCTGTTGTTGTGCGTGATAATCGAGCGCGTTTCCGTCTCTTCAAAGACTTCGACGCGCGCTTCGGGCGGCTCGCCGAGCCATTCAACCGTATGCGTGAGCCAGGGATTGGGCGGGTTTTCGATGTAACGCATGTGTATGAGCCATCACGTGGCGTCGGGTTGAATGAGTTGTTCTTTCTTCTGCTTAATAAATCAATCTGCAAGAGATTGGAGATACGGTTGGCACAAGTCTTTCTTTTATTGCGTTGAGAGTAATTGGCTTTCCTAATATTCTCTGGTCTGATTTAGTTATCGGAGGGTTCCTTATCAACAGACTCTTGCTGAATCACTGCCCTAACCATGAGGTCACCTCGTAGCGGGCAGTATCCTCCGATCCCAAATGATCCCGTAAGCAGGAATAACAGCCCCATTAAACCAGCCTCAAACTTCCCAACGAAGCATTCCCAAAAAGAGATAATTGCGACAACTAAAAAAAACGGCATTGTGTAGAATGCGGGTCTCTCCCAAGAGACAAGCTTCTTTAAATGTTTATCCGAAAGCCGATCAAGAGTTGACCTGTTACGCCACCCCCACCAGAGCCATCTTATTAGTAGAAACCATAGACACAAGCTAATAAGGCCCATTGCGATTAAACACGACCAACGGAGATATCCTATTTCACGCACGAGACCAGCATAGAGGAATAAGAAGACATTTACACCGAGAACCGCAGCCATTAGTGTTGCAACGCCCGATGTCCACACAACCAATGCCGGACTGCCTTGTCCTTTTTGTGTGAGATTTGTTGACTCCCAATCATGCATGCGGGTGGTAGCCCATCCCATGACAAAGTAACTGTAGCCAAGCAGTAAGGCACAAAATGCCGGACCGCCCGTAAGAAGTCCTTGCGTCAAAGATGCTGGCAATTCAATTGAAAGACTCACTCAGTTAGCTCCTATCGTATGAACTTGCTCTGCAATGCAGGCTATTAGCCGAACGCTGATTAAGCCGCTTGTGGTCTTTCTCTTTTAGGGCGGCTGCGGTCTAATCATGCACAGCAATGTAAAATACCTCAGCCAGTTGCCTAACTCCTTATGTTGCGCCGCGCGGCAAGACAGACTCGATGCTTTGAAGCAGGACGAAGACTTGCTCCTGCACGCCCTCTTCACCTTTAACAGTGAGCGCCACGTAATCGTTGGTGATTTCCGTGATCGTTCCTTCGTAGAGGCCGCCGGACATGGTCTTGATGCTAATGCCCTGCCCTTTGTAGCGTCTCAGCATATTTTCGATGTGCTGCATCGCCATCTCAGCTAGTCTCCTTCAACAGTTTTTCGTCCGCCCACGCGACGAAAAAGAATCTGTACTTGTCAGGGTCTTCCAGCGTCACAAATCGCCCGCCCCAGCCTTCGTCCGCAGGCGGCGCGACAAATACTTCGCGCTCTTTCAGTTGTTCGTAGTAAGCGTCAACGTCCGTGACGCCGACAAAGAAATTCACCCCGCGCCCGCGCCTGAGCATGGTTTCCAATTGCTGCACGAGCGTCAACTTCAAACGCCCGGCACGCAGCGTCGCCATCGGCGGCTCGGATTCGGGAGTGTGCGATTCCACATCAAAGCCGAGTTGCTCATGATAGAACGCGACGGATTCCTCAAGGCTGTTGATTTCCAGAAAAAGCAGATCGAGTCCGGTGAAGCTCATTATTGTCCATTTCCATTGACCCCAAGTTTGGCGGCTAACTGAGAACCAGATAAATCCCATAACCACCGCTGACCAGCACAGCCCAGAACATCACTTCCAGCGTCACGCCGAGCCATCGGCGCGCGGGTTTTTGCTGATCCTCAATCCTGCGAAGTGCGCCGTGAGCCATGACGAGGCCAACGACCACCAGACACAGCGCCAGCACAGCCAGCGGCCAGAGAAACCAGATCCACTGAAACCTCACCAGCAGCGCCAGAACCAATCCTGCGCCGATGAAGAGCAGCGCGCCGAGGCCCTGCCCGGCAGCAACATCTACTTCCAGCGGCGGCGAAGTGTAAATTGCGTCGGGCGCCTCGCTGACCGACTGCTCTCGCTCCGCATCGTAGACACGACGCGTTTCTTTATCTTTCAGGACGCTGTAAGCCTCGTTGAGCGACTTCATCTCTTCTTCGTCGCCGCCCCTGTCCGGGTGACGCTGCACGGCCAGCCGTTTATAGAGACGTTCGATCTCGCCGAGCGACGCCTCTTCGTCTGCGCCCAGGATAGAGTAGTAATCTTTGTTTGAATCGAACTGTTTCACTCAGGTGTGAGATTGTAGATTTGCGATTTTAGATTTGCAATTCAAATCGGAAAGAGACTGCGCCTGTGTTACTCTTCTCGCTCAACAAAGGCAGGGCAGAGATTCATGGCGCAATCATTCGCTCCGGGCGACGATCTCATCTTTCAACTCGAAAGCGGCTTCGGGCTGCTGCGCGTGCTGGCGGTCGAAGAGCGCGAGCCGGAAGGGACAATCTGGCATCTGCTCGCCTATGAAGAGTTGTTTCCTGATGTCGAGACGGCGGAAGCAATGCTCGCCGAACCCGGCGCGCTTCACGTGCGACAAGCCCACATGGCGCTGACAGACCGAGCGTTTGAGCGCACGCCTGCGGCGCGCCTGGGGAATCGCCCGGTGACAGATGATGAGTTGGCAGCTTATAGAGATTGGCAGGAGCGCGGAGGAGCGGTGTCGGATCGCTCCGCGCTGTTGATGCTAGGCCTGCGTTAATTGAACACTGAGCGCAGTTCATTAACAGCCTTACGTCTTCCCTCCTCCTTTGCACCCGAATCTTTTGTCTCCCAACATGAAAAAATCTGTGGTGAACATCATGCGGCGCTCGTTCTTTCTCGCGCTGCTCCTTCTTTCAGTCTTCACGCTGGCGCTGGCCGAGCGGCGCGAGCGCCTCGTGGACACCTGGCGTCCCACGCATTACGACGTTTCTCTCAGGCTCAGCGACCAATTGACAGAGCTAACCTACGCGAAGACAGACATCCGCATTGAGGTCTTAAAAGCGCCGCTCAGTGTGATTGATCTGGACTTCGGCCAGATGACCATTGATTCCGTGAAATACATGAACGCGCCTGTTCGTTTTGAGCAAGCGGGCGGCAAGCTCAATGTTCATCTCCCTCGACCGATGAACAGGAACGACGTGTTTACCCTTGAGGTCAGCTATCACGGGCGGCCAGCCGACGGCCTGATTCTCATGCGGGACAAAGCGGGAAAGCCCTCGGCGACGGGCGACAATTGGCCCGACCGCGTTCATCACTGGATACCTTGTCTGGATCATCCTTCGGCGAAGGCCACAGTCAACTTCAACGTCACGGCTCCGGCACGCGACACCGTAGTTGCCAACGGGCAGTTTGTCGTGACGCGCAACAATCCTGATTCGACGCGCACCTGGGTCTACACGGAATCCCGCCCCATCTCGCCTTACTGCATGATTATCGCCGTCGGCGAATACGCGCAATCGCAACTGCCGACGAACACACACACGCCGCTCACTTATTACGTTCCGCTGACTGACCGAGAGGTTGCTGGTCGAGGCTTCAACTCCGCCCCACTCACGCTTCAGTTTTTAAGCGAAATGGTCGCGCCGTTCCCTTACGAGAAGCTGGCGCTGATTGTCGGCGCGACGCGCTTTGGCGGAATGGAGAATTCGAGCGCGATTGTTTTCTCCGGCACTCTTTTCAATGCACCTGTGGACGCGCCACCGCTGAGCCGCAGGTTCAATGTCCGGCGTGGGCTTGTCAATGTTATAGCACATGAGATAGCGCACCAGTGGTTCGGCGATTCCGTCGCCATCAAGACATGGTCAGACCTCTGGCTGAGCGAAGGCTTCGCCACCTACTTCGCGGCGCTCTTCGTTGAACGCTTCGATGGTCAGGAAGCTTTCCGCGAACATATGCGGCAAGCCGCCGCGAGTTATTTTGCTTATGAGCAGGGGCGACGCACACCGATTTATGACACCGAAACCGAAGTCCTGATGAAGCTGCTCAACGCGAATAACTACCAGAAGGGCGCGTGGGTGCTTCACATGCTGCGCGGATTGATGGGCGATGAGACATTCTTCAAAGGCATCCGCGCCTTTTATCTCAAGCACGCACAGAAGACCGCTTCGACTGAAGATTTACGCGCGGCGCTTGAGCGGGCGTCAGGCAGGAATTTGAAAGAGTTTTTCGCGCGCTGGGTTTATGGGAGCGGGCATCCACGTTATGAAGCATCGTGGTCATGGCGCGAAGGTAGAGGCGGGCGCGAAGGAACTCTCAACATTCATCTTCGACAGACGCAGGAAGACGCCCCCTTTCTGACCCCGCTGCCGGTCGAGATCATCACTGAAAATAAGATTCAACGCGTGACGTTCACACCCAATGATAGGGCGGCAAATCTATCCGTTCCGCTTTCGAGAAGACCCATAGACGTGCGGATAGACCCGAATGAAACGATCTTGAAAGAGTTGGTCGTGCGGCATGAGCCTTAATCAACGTGAGCTCGGAGATAAGGGTCATTGACGTTGCCAGCCCCGTTAGGGTCGGAATAACAGTAGCCCATGACGTGAGTCATGGGAATCAAGCATCAAATTAAATTCCAAGCCCCGGAGGGGCGACATAATATGCCGCCCCTCCGGGGCTCAATGATTTTATCTCAACCTTGACCCAGGGCTGACGCCCTGGGCTACTGTTATCCCGCCCCTCCGGGGCTATGGCCCGAAGCGTTGGCGATATTCAGCGGAGTTCAGGAAACCATTAATCATGATGCGATAATCTCCACCCGTCTGGCTCATTGTCTGAATCCAGTTCAAGTAAGAAATATCAGCCGAGCGGCGGAGATATCCGAAGTACTGCATGATGACGAACGCCTCGTTGTAGTACTTCTGATAGACCTCCGTACTCTCCACCAATGCTCGCAAGACCTGCCCCCTCGTCATCGAACCATTCGTCAACGCCGCTATCCAGGCACTCTTGCTCGGATGACTCAGTAGTCCCACCGTTTGCAACAGCGCGTCAACATAGGCAGTCGGGTCAGTCAATGCTCCGTACTTCGTTTGAAAATCAGGTCTGGTCATAAACTCGTTGACGAAGGCAACCTTGTTCTCTTCCAACTGCTGCGCTGATAGAAAACCGCTGACTTTGGCAAAGTCAGGCATAAAGTCTTCATAGAGCGGAATCCGTCCGACGGCTGAGTAGAAGCGGTAGATGAAGTAGCCTCTGTCCTGAAACTCTGGTGAGCGGAAGAAGCCTGCCGAGACTTCAATCCGGTCGCAGTAGTTGCCGTTGGCGTCTTTGCCTGAGGCTGGGCAGCCATTGAGGATGGCCTGCCAGCCTGCATAACCTACCGGGTCTGGTTCACGGCCGAGAAAATCTATGTAATGTTGACGGACGAAGAACGCCACAGAATCTATCGGGTTCGCTCCTGTGACAGCATCATTGTCCGTGATTGTGATCGTGGCCGTCGCATTTGCACCCAGACTCGCCCCATTAGGATTGCTCAACGTCAGCGTCAGGCTCTCTGGGCCTTCACTGTAAGCGTCGTCCACCAGCGGGATAAAGATGGTCTTCGAGGTTTCACCGGCAGCGAAGCGCAGCGTGCCAACCACCGTCGCGTAGTCGCAGCGCGATGAGGCCATCCCCGTCACACTGTTACAGGCGTTGAGTCCTGAGCCGTCCGACGTTCTGTAATCTATCGTCACCGCGCCCGACGTGTTGCCGGTGCGGCTGACGACGATCGCCGCACTGCCAATGGCTTCTCCCACCGTGTAGCTCGAAGCTGTCAGTTGAAGACTGTTGGCGGCTGCAATCTGGTAGACCGCTCCGTTGGAGAGCGAGACGATGTAGAGATTACCATCCGGGCCTGTCTGGATGTCGGTCGTGACACCGAAGTTTTTCCCTATCAGCAGGCTTTCACTTTCGGTGATGTCGAACTTGTCCAGATTGTCTGCCACCGTGTCCTGCAAGCGCGAGTCACTCATGGCTATCCGCAAGCGGTCGCCGGACAGCTTCAACCGGAACAGGTAGCCGTTGTAGAGCGTGGTGCGGGATGCTCCGACGAACAAATCCCCCTCGAACTGCGCGCCCAATGCCGTTCCTCTGACGAAGCCGATGGGTGAAGGAGCAACCGCGTACTTCCAACTAAACTCAGGCTCTCTGTACTGCGAGCCAGGCAAACTGTAGAGACGTGCCAAAGCTTCGGCGGGCGTGTCGGCAATCAAAGTCGGCGACCAGCGATTCTGTTGCAGCCCGCCGGGACGGTTGACTTCAATTGATTTGAACTCACTGATGCGGCTCGAAGGCCCCATCACCTGAATCCAGCCGCCGTTAAAACCTGCCGTGACGCGATTGATTTCATCAAAGGCATCGTCGCCGTTCTCCTGTGTCCAGAGATGGCCGGAGAGCGGGTCAAACGCCATCCCGAAGCTGTTGCGAACTCCATAGGCGTAAATCTTCTTGATGTTCGCAGCAGCCTGGCCGCTCAGTCCCGTGCTCGCGTTGAAGAACGGATTATCGGTCGGCGTCGTGCCGTCGTCGTTGAGGCGCAGGATTACTCCCGTCAGGTGCGCGTCGTCAGGCTCAGGCCCACCGAATTGATCGTCCGGCACAGGCCCGCCGCTCGTAATGTTTTGCAGCAAGCCCCTTCTGCCGTTGTCGCCCATGATGATGTAGAGCTTGCCGTCCGGCCCGAAGCGCAGGACGCCGCCGTTGTGATTGCCGCGCGAGGGTTGGCCTGCATCAGCCTGGAGTGCGCGCAGGCGAATGAGATTGCGGTCGAGCGTGAGCGTCGCGCCGTTCCAGATGAAGCGGTCAACGCGGTTGCCGAGCAAGGGAATCTCGTCAATGTTGCTGGTGTCTACGCCCGTGCTGCTCTCAGTCCAGTAGAGATAGACATAGGGCGTTGTCGGGAAGTTCGGATGAAGCGCAATGCCGAGCAGGCCGCGCTCGGAAGCGTTGTTGACCGCGAGGTCGGCAGCGGCTGTTGTCTGCAACTGCCCGTTGAAGATGCGCTGCACCTTACCCGTCGCTCTCTCAAGAACCAGAAACTCGTTGGCGCTCAGGAAGGCCATACTGGTCGGCTGGTTGAGGCCGCTCACGATGGTTTTGACCGCAAGATTCTGATCCAGCACGAGAGGCGCGGCGACTTGCGGGTCAACGATTGTGTTAGCGGTCGCCGAATTGTTGCTTGCGTCCGAATCTGCCTCCGCGCCCGTCACGCTCGCCGTATTCGTAATCTGCCCGGCGACGGTCGGCGTGACATTGATGGTCACAACCGCGCTCGCGCCGTTTGAGAGCGTGCCGAGATTGCAGTTGATTGGCCCCGTCCCGTTGCAAGTGCCTTGCGTGGTCGAGGAAGAACCGAAAGTGACGTTGGCAGGCAGCGTGTCTATGACGTTGACGTTTGTGGCGGCAGCCGGGCCGTTGTTCGTGACAGTGATTCTGTACGCGAGGACAGTGCCGATCATTGCCGGATTGGGCGAGCCTGTCTTGACGAGCGAGAGATCGGCGCTTGATGAGCTAACGACTTTCAGCGACACAATAGCCGTGTGCTGAAGGCTGCCGCTGATTGCCGTGATGGTCAACGGGTATGTGCCGACGGGTGTCGCTGCGCCTGTCATCACTGTCAACGTCGATGACTTCGCTGTCGCATCTGTGATATTGACGGACGAGGGATTGAAGATGGCAGTTGCCCCGGTGGGCAGCCCCGTGATGCTCAGGGCGACCTGTCCGGTGAATCCGTTGGAAGGTGTCAACGTCAGGTTGTAATCGGCGTTACTTCCGGGCGCGACCGTGCGTGAAAGTGGTGTGGCCGCGAGTTGGAAATCAGCCATAGTCGCAGCCGCCTGCGTCTGGGCGAAGGTGAAATAGACGTAGTCGCCGGAGGTGTTGCCGTCGTTGTTAGCTTGATTGCCCGCGACATAAAACGTGACCGGCCCGACGTTGGTCGCGGGCGCAGTCCAGTCGAAGGTCCAGCTTGCGCCGCCCTGCTGGTTGATGAACGTGCCGCTCGAAGTATGCTCGATGTACTGGCGGCTGGCACCCGGCCCCTGATTGTCCAGAACCTGAGTCCGTACGTCTTGTGGTTGCAGGTTTCCGGCTTTCGAGTTTGCGTCGTCGAGCGCGGTTAACTGAAAGCCCCAGCGCAGTCGGGTCGGGTCGGCGTTGGCGTGCGTGACGGTGATCGAGTAGGTCTGCCCCGGTACATAAGACGGCGGCGCATTGATCTGGATGTTGCCTGTGCCCGCGTCCGGTTGCGGCAGGTGACACTCGGCGCAGTCGAACTCACCGGGCGCATGCGTGAACCCGGCGGGCGGGCCGGAGGAATAAGCGTGGACAGTGCGGTTTGCGAAATTGTCTGTGATTAAATAAGCGCCGAACCCGGCAAGAAAGAGGAGCAGGGCGAGGAGTTTTATTTTGTCTTTCTTCTGCATCACAAACGACGGCGAGGCTTTCTTCATTCCCTTCACTTGAGCGTCAGGCAGATTGAGTTTCATCACACTCAATCGAAGAGGCTTATGTCAGGAATCCCAGGTTCGATGTCGCAAAGCGATCGATGAACGGAAACACGGAGGAGACCTGTGCGCTTGTCAGCCCGAACCACGAAGCGAGCGTTGCGCCGTACTGTTCAATGGAGGTCGTCGGTATCCAGCGCCCGCGCGGGTTGGAGCCTGAGTCCGTATCGTTAGGGCCACCCAGAGCAAGCGTCGGGTACGTGCCATAGAAATCGCCGCCGCGTACCGCGCCGCCCAGGATGAAAGCGTGATTGCCCCACGCGTGATCCGAGCCAACCGCGCCTGCACCAGAGCCTGCGGGCTGGAAGGTGCGCCCGAAATCCGAGAGCGTAAACGCCGTCACTTGCTGAGACAGCCCCTGCGCGACCGTTTCGTCATAGAAGGCTTTCAATGCCTGACTGACCTGTGTCAACAATCCGTTCTGCCCGTTAATCTGCCCACTGTGATGATCGAAGCCGCCGAGTGAGCAGAAGAAGATTTGCCGCTTAAGACCGAGAGCGGGCTGCGCCTGATTGGCTTTGATGAGCCGCGCGACCTGCTTCAATTGATTCCCAAGTGTATTGTTCGGGAAGATGGTCGTCACTTCAAATGATGCGGAATTGCTGAGCGCCTGACTGGTCGTCAGCGCCTGCCCCATCACGTCGCTCGAAGTCTTTATCAGATTGTGCTCACTATCGAGCGCGCGTATCTGATCGAACGCGCGGCTGCGGGCATCCGTTGACGGCGGGAAAGAATAACTATTGAGCACCAGCACCTGGTTGAGCAGTGTCGGCGCGGGCGAGATAGCCAGCGGGCGCGTCGTCTGCCCCGTCGTAAAGAGGCTCGTGCCAGCGAGCGAAACGACCATCGGCAGCGGCGCGTCGCCGTTGATGCCGAACATGATGTCGGACGTTCGCCCGCCCCATCCCGAATCGCCCGGAACATTTGACACGGAAGTTTGCTGCTGCGTCACCTGATCGGAATGCGAAAAGAGTTGATAAGGCCGCTTTGACGGGCTTGATTGATACTGCGATTTCGTCAACGGCTCGATGAGCGTACCGACGTTGCACAGTACGGCCAGTTTCTGCTGGTCGAACAGCGTCTTCATGTCCACCATGCCGGGATGCAGACCGAATTTCCGCCCGCCCGTGCTGATGGGGGAGATTTGATTGAGGCTCGCCTGCGCGATCGCGAGTTGCGATGCGCCGCGCACAGCACTGTAGCCGCCCGGATTGTTGTAGTCGTCGTAGGGAATGACGGTGTTGTTGCCGTCGTTGCCGCCGCTCAGAAAGACACAGACGAGCGCCTTGTAATCCGCAACGCCGCTTTGAGCCAGCGCGTTAATCATGCCGAAGCGTTTGAGGCCAGCGGCCATAGCGGTCGCGCTGATGAGCGCGCAGCCCGAATGTCGTAAAAAATCTCTGCGTGATGGTGCCATGATGGTTATCTCGCTATCTGGTACTGGGAAGAACTCGCCACAAGGTAAACAGCCATACGTGCGCGCGATAAAGTATTTGTGCTCGACACGCTCGTCACAGCAGTGATGATGCTGGTCTTCATGCCCGGCGACATGGTGTTGTGCATCATCAAGCGGTCAAGCTCGTCTACGAGAGCTGTCGGGTTGGCGGCGAGCGCCACTAAAGCCGTCAGGGGAACCTGCGTACCCGTCGGCGCATTCGTGCCCGGCGCAATTCCGTTGTTGAGAATCGTGTTGACGAAATTGGCGCGCCGCAGCGACGTGGTAGTCGAGAGGATGCCAAACGCGGGGCCAGCCAGAGTCGTACCAGGAATGGCGTAGTCCGCCGGGTAATAGTTGAAGACCGTCGGGGGACGAAACACGTCCTGGTCAAGATTGGCCGAGTTCGGATTCAGATAACCGTCGCTCGGCGAACTCGTCGCGCGCAGGATGTTCGTGATGAACTGCGCAGGCTCGCGCAGGCGGCCATAGCTCGGATCGGTTTTGACATCGCCGCGCGCTTCGGGGTCAAGCAGGATGGCCGTCACGACCGCCTTTAAATCGCCACGCACACCGGAGCAGGGGCTTGCAGGATAAAGCCCCGCGCAGTTGTTATTGAAGACACGGGCGACGCGCTCGACGTAAGCGGGGCTTGGATTGCTCGTCACTAAATGCTGAATGAGCTGGCGACCAATGAAGGGGCCCACGTTCGGGTGATTGAAGATGTTGTCGAGCGCAGCCGCCAAATCCTGCGTGGAGTTTTGCCCGGCAGGCAGAACCGCGCCGTTCAAGAGAATCTTTTGCTGGACATCGTGATTATTCTCATTCGTCACGATCATCGGGTCTTGATAGTTGAAGACGTTGTAGGAAACGCCGCTGATGACCGTCACTTTCGCTGCAGCCAATCGCCAGCCGGTGAAGACTCGCGCGAAGTTGGTAATCGTCGTTTGGTCGTAGCTCGGGATGCGGTTGCCCTGAGCGTCCAACTGCGGCGTGCCATCAATATTGAGCTTATCCAGACCGACGGAGAAGAGTTGCAGGATTTCGCGCGCGTAGTTTTCGTTCGGATTTCCACGACTGTTGCCGAGCATGTCCAGATAAAGCCCCATGCCCGGATTGAGCGTGATCTCCTGTAGAAGTTGGCGATAATTTCCGAAGGCGTTGCGGTCGAGCGTTTGCAGGTAAGGCGACATCCAGCTTGGCAGCGACACTTCGTTGCCCGAAACGACGAAAATCTGATGCAGCGCGAACGCCACGCGCTGGCGCAACTGGTCGTTGGCTCCCGATCGCATTCTGGAAGAATTTCAGCTGGAGCGGGTACATCGGATAGTTATCGCGCCCGCAAGTGGAAGGACTTCCCGTCGGACATCCTTGCGACGTATCAGTCGGCATCAACGTCAGCATCGGATAGCTGGACATCGGCACATCGAACTGCTCGTTCAGGTATGCGCGAAAGCCCATGTCCTGCACGCGCGTGATCTCAGCCGGAGTCGGGCCGAAGCTGGCCTGTTCCAGAAAGCGGACGGTGATCTTGAGTCGAGGCGGCAGCAGTGAACGGATTGGGAGTCGGCACGGGCGTCGCAGCGGGCGCAGGGTAAGGCGCAGGCATGGCAACCATGCCGACATCGTTAGGCAATCCTCCACCTACGTGACCGATGGCGACGCGAACGCTATTGCTCGACATGCCATGCAAATTAATGCGAACCAGCACGTCGCCCACATCTCCTATGTCGTCGCTGAGGCGCACCGTCACCTGGCTCATCCACTCGTAGCCGGGCATAGGTGTAACGTTCTCGACTCTGAAAGCGTAATGGCGTTTCTGCGCGTCTTCGGCGTCAACCGTTAAAGCATTCGCGCCTTCACCCGCCAGCAATTCCAGATTCATGACGAAGAAGATGATGCGGTTGCGCGTGTCTGCGCTGAACGCGACGGGCATCAGCAGCGGAAAAGGCTCTTTTCGGAGCGTCACCGCTTCGAGCGCAACTGCACGGGTTGAATTCGATTCGGTTAAGATGACGGGGCCACTGGCGGCTTTAGCCAGATTGAGCGCACCGCAAAAGATAAGAATCGCGCAGACACTCAACAGCCTCGGCAGGCGCATGAATGAGCGCAGGGGAAAGCTCTTTCTCATAAACTACCGCTCTCTTTTAGAAAGTCACTACGAAAGAAATTCGATGAGGCTGGATTCAACTGGATAACTTTGGAGGGGCAGCCTGTCCGTCAAGCTCAGGTTCCTCCTAATATAACACGAATTTCAGAGCCGGAAAGCTAAATTTTCCTGAGGCTGCAAACAATTTTTTTCAGGACGAAAGAATCGAGCTTTCCGGGTAGCTCCGTCGGTGGCCGAAACGCACTCTGAGCCAAAGACAGCAGACAACGCCGATTTTTAGACGCAACAGCCTCGTTTCTGGCCGAACAAATGACGTTCAGGTCTTAACCCTTTAACAAAATAGTTGTCAGCCAACCGCTGAGACTGCAATAATACTAACGAAGCCGCCAGCAAGCCCCGCTGGTCAGGCGCATTTGAACGGTCTCTTGACGCGCGACCCTGTAAAAACGCCCCAATTATCCTCAAAGCAAATTAAGAGCAAGTCATCAGTACTCAGTAGTCAGTGGTCTGTTAAGAACGAGCATAAGCAGCATTGGTGCTTTCGCCTTAACTGATTTCTGAATTCTGACTACTTTGACTATGCTTGAAGATGAAACGCTTTATTTTCACAACTCTGCGCCAGCTAGGGCGGACGGCTTTGCGAGTCGTTATCACGTGTTTGATCTTCATGGTCTGTCTGACGGTGATGTCTCGCTATCTGGGTTTGCCCGTTCCAGACCCGACAGAGTTGCTGGATAAATTTAAGAATGTATCGAGACTGGCAGAGATTCTATCTTAGAGGAAAACGGACGTGAATGATGAGGTGATTAAATACTACGAATTGCTTGGCGTTGCTCCGGGCGCTTCAATTCAGGAATTGAAAGCGGCGCACCGCGATCTGGCAAAGGTCTGGCATCCTGACAGGTTCTCGCACGACCCGCGCCTTCAACAAAAAGCGCAGGAGAAGCTAAAGGAGATTAACGAAGCCTACGACCAGTTGAAAGCAGGAAAGACGGGTCGGCGGCAGACGCCAGCCTCTTCTCAGACAAATTCTCCGACGAATCAATCGTCCCCAGCATCAAACGTGCGCGCCCGACGATCCAGTTGGAAATTCATCCTGCTCCCGGCCTTAGCTTTCGCTTTGATATTCTTCGCCGCATTCCGCGCTTTAATTCCTACGGAACAGCAGCGCAGACAGTCCTCAACGACGACGAGTGAACAGGCGCAGGCTCTTCCAAACGAAGAAGTGCAGCCGTCCTCTGATAGCTCTGTGAAATCACCTGCGAGCGAGTCGCCGCGAGGCAAACGGGTAGACCAACCACCATCGAGAGAAGCTAAGCCGGGCGATGCGCCCGTCATCGAACCGGAGACGAGACAGGTGCGCCCGCTCCCCACCGTGACGCTGACGATTGATCCGATGTCGGGCATGATTGCGACGCCCAATTGCCCGGTGAAAAGCAGAATGACTTACCCCAGCGGCGCAGAGCCACACGCCTACTGCAATCTCTCGCATAAGAGCGACGCGCCCGCGCAGGCTGACCCGGTGCGCCCGAAAGAATCGCGCCTCAAATCTTTCGCCAAGCGTTTATCTCCCACCAGATTGTTTGGAGGCAGAGGAAGCTCAAACGACGACGGCAGCAGCAAGCAAGAGGGTAAGACGCCATGATTATGACCTAAGCAAAAAGTGCCCACGCTTCCAGCCCCGGAGGGGCGGAATAACAGTAGCCCATGACGTAAGTCATGGGAACAGTCACCGAATAAATGGTTAAGCCCCGGAGGGGCGACATATTATGCCGCCCCTCCGGGGCTTAAAACATTATTCTTGCGCCTTAACCCAGAGCTAACGCTCTGGGCTACTGTTATTCTGCCCCTCCGGGGCTATGATTCAAGGTCATGTCACCCGCCGGGCGACACGGGCGCACGTTCTCGTATCTATTTAACTCTGCTTTTAGTTTCTCCATGAGGTCAGGCTTCCCCTCCCCGGCGGCTTTGGCTGACATCCTTCTAATCCAGGCGGCGGCCTCGTCGCAGCGCCCCAGTTCCGCCAGCGCCATAGCCACGAGCGCACCGTGATTGGTCGAGGCGGTCGCTTCGTAGGCAGATTGGGCGAGCGCCAGCGCGCGTGAGCCATCACGCAACTCAAGCTGCGGTGAGGCGGCAAGCAGGTAAGCGAGCATCTCAAGGGTTCGTCCCTTCTGCGGAAACTGTGCGTGCCCCTTCTCTAACATCGAGAGTGCCTGCCCGTACTGCCTTCTGACCAGAAGAATTCTGACAAGCGCGAGCAGCGCGTCTTCATTGTCCATGTCCGTCTGAACGATTCGTGACAACTCCGTTTCGGCCTCTTCGATGCGGCTGACCTTAACAAGTTCCTGCGCGAGCAAAAACCGGGCGTTGTTATCGCTGGGCTGCGCGTTGACGGTGAACCGGAGGTGCGTGATCGCCTGCTCAGGTCGGTTAGCCTGCGCGAGCAACAGACCGAGGTTGTAATGTGCGTTGGCGTGATTCGGGTCCAGGCGAAGAGTTTCTTCAAACTGCCCTATGGCTCCGCGCAAATCTCCCGTCTGGGTAAGAGCCGCGCCCAGATTGAAGTGTGCCGGAATGCTACGGGGCTGCTCGACGATGGCTTTGCGAAACTCAGCGACGGCTTCCGAAAACCTGCGCGCTTCGAGCGCCGCCCTGCCGCGAATCAAGTGTAGACGCGCTCCCCTGACGAGGGCTTGCAACCCGTCTACGAGCGGGTCGGACGCACGCACACCAACAGTTCCGCTGAGCGCGAGATGAGACTGCGCCCGCTCCTTATCACCCAGTCCGCGATAAGCCATTGCCAGAGCGTAGTGGAGGCGAGTGGCCTCCGGCGCTAACGAGAGCGCCTTCTCTAAATATCTGACGGCATCCGTATAGCTTCGTTTCGAGAGTGCCGCCTGTCCCAGCCCGTAATGTGATGCGGCGCTTCCTTCGTTCACTTCGAGCGCGCGTTTGAAGAAGCCTTCGGCCTCATCCAGACGGTTCAGTTGCAGGTAGATGTTTCCCAGGCTCACGAACACCGGCAGGTAGTCGGGGCGCAAACTGCGTGCGGCGTCGTAATAGCTGATGGCATCTTGCGCGTTCCCTTCCCGCTCGTGCAGTTTCCCGAGCAGATAGACCCAGCGAAAATCCTTTGGCGCGAGGCGCGAGGCGTTCAGATAACATTCTCTGGCTGGCGAGTTCAGGGAATACGCCTGATAGATCCCACCCATCACGCCGTAAGCCTCGCCGAGTTTGTCTGCGGGCGTGGCCGCGTCTTTCGCTGCGGCGGCGAGCGCTCTCTCCGATGAGGTTAAATGCTCCCGCACCTCCGGCTCCAAGCTCTGCGTGTCCGGTAGATGAATGGGCACTAACCCCGGCACGGGCGGCGGCAGCAGGACGTTTCCTTGCATCGTCTGCGACACAATCTCTGCGCCTGGCGCGCACGCCACGACGAGGACAAGACAGACCGCGAATTTGAGACGGAGACTGCGTGCCCGTTTATCCGACCGGATGTAATTAGATTGACCGCTCACTTCTTTCCCGAGGGCGTTCCTTCCTTGAGCGTCAGGTAACGATTGATTGGCGGATTCTTCCACTCCTCTACATTGCCTTCCGGCCAGCGGACGCGCACGGCCTCGACGCGCTCGGCGCTGCCTAGTCCGACAAGCACTCGGGGGTCTTGAGACGAGAGGTAGCTGCCATCCGTGCGAGCGCGCCGCAGCAAAACCTGCTTCGGCGTGACGACGACCTCCACGCTTGCGCCGAGCATGTCACGGCCCGCCTTTTTGCCTAGAAGCCGCAGCCCCAGCCAGTGACTTCGATTTCCGATACGATTCACAAAGAGCCTCGCAGGGCCGTTGTTGTTTGTGACCAGTACGTCCGTGTCGCCGTCGTTGTCCACATCGCCGAAGGCCGCGCCCCGCGAAACCTCCGGCAAACGAAAGAGCGGGCCCGCCTGTTCGGAGACTTCTATGAATCGGCCTGCGCCTTCGTTATGAAAGAGCTGGTTGGGTTGCCCCAGAGGATATGGGTCGCCTTTGCGCGCGAGTTCCTGTAAGTGTCGGACAGCACCGTTGACCACGAGCAGGTCTAACCGCCCGTCGTTGTCGTAGTCGAAAAAGAGCGTGCCGAAACCCGTCAAGCGGCTGCCGGGCAACCCCAACCCGGCCTCGCGTGTCCGATCTTCAAAAGCGCCGCCGCCCAGATTCAGGTAAAGCGTGTTGGTCTCTTCCATCAAGTGCGTGACGAAAATGTCTTCAGTGCCATCATTGTTGAAATCGCCCGCGTCTACGCCCATGCCCGCCTCTGCCTGACCGTCGCGGTTGACGGCGGCTCCTGCCAGCAACGCTTCATTTTTGAAGGTGCCGTTTTTCTGATTGATCCAGAGTTGGTTCGGGTCTCCGTCGTTGGCGACGTAGATGTCCGTCCACGCGTCCGAGTCGAAGTCGGCGGTGACGATACCGAGCGCGTGGCCGAATTCGCGTGCGACTCCTGCCTGAACGGTCACGTCCTCAAAGCTGCCGTCGCCTTTGTTGTGCAGCAGGCGATTGCCGACGGCGCGGAAAGAGCGCGGCCCGCAATAATCTTTGGCGGTCGTTTCACTATAACAGGTGGGGCTGTTGGCGGCGTTGAAGTCGGCGTAGTTGACCACCATCAGGTCGAGCCATCCGTCCCGGTCGTAATCAATGAAGGCCGCGCTCGTGCTCCAACGCCGGTCGTCTGCGCCTGCCTTCTCAGTCACATCTGTGAATGTGCCGTTGCCGTTATTGAGGTACAAATGGTTCGGGCCGAGATTGCAAAGATAGAGGTCGGGCCAGCCGTCGTTATTAACGTCGCCGGAGATTGCACCCATCCCGTAGCCGCCAGCCCGGAGGCCGCTTCGCTCGGTCACGTCTGTAAACTTCAGCGTCCGGCTGCCGTCTTTGTTGATAACCAGATCGTTACGGAAAAGCTTCCCGCGCGGCATGCCCTGCTCGCGCCAGGGGAAGAGCGTGCGCGAGGGCTGGTCGCTCGCTTCCAGCACAGAGCCTTGAACGAGGAAGACATCCATGTCGCCGTCTAAATCGAAATCAAAGAGGGCTGCGCCTGCGCCCATCACCTCCGGCAGAAAAAGCTTACCAGTCGCGCCATTGTAATGACGGAACTTCAGCCCCGCCGTCTCCGCAAGTTCATCGAAGATGGGGGAAGAGATGCTCGCCGCTTGCGTCTTTCCAATTGACTGGCTATTTGCCACAGTTGGGACAAGACACAGCGCGGCGACAACAACCGCCCGGAGAAATAGCTTCAAGACCGCAGGTATGTAATCCATCACGACACTTTCGGGGCGAGTATCTCAGAAGCGGGCCTATCGTGTGAACACAAAGTTTCCTTGACACGTCGTCTGACGGTTGTTATACCACTCCTCTGTATTCACTACACTCGCTGGTCCTCGCTTTAATTTTTGCCCTCAGACTTTCAAGTCTGCCCCTTCCACCCTCAAATAGACACTCGGTAGCAAACCGATTAGTGGAGGTCCGATGAAAAATCTAAAATCACTACCCACAGTTCTTAGCTTAGCCCTCGCCCTCGCCTGCTGCTACGTTTCCGTGTCCGCGCAGTCGGCGGACGATAAAAATAGATTTGCGACAATGAGCGCCAGCGGGTCGGGCGTCAGGTGGGAGGTGTCAGTCCAGAACGCCGGGCTGACCCTGACCGTCTCAGCGCCCGACGGTCAGGCGTTTCGCAAAGAGTTTCGGGCTGGCTCCTCGCCCGAGTTTCCGCTTGCCGATAAGCAGGGCAACAGACTGTCGGACGGCGAGTACACTTACGAGTTGCGTCTGACCCCCGTGCTCTCCGACGAAATAAGAAAGGAACTGGCGGCATCGCGCGGCAAAGGCGATGATGACGCAGCGGTTGAGCGCGAGATGCGCAAGCGCGGACGGCTGCCAGCGCCTCTCGTCCAATCTGGAACATTCTCGATTCAGAATGGGTCTGTTGTCGTTCCCGGCGCTGTCGAATCTGAGACGGGGCGACCCGCCGCTAAAGCAGCGATGAACCAACGTGGAGTCTCGCCAGCACGTTCCTTTGTTCAGTCGGCAGATTTCTCAGATCAACAGGCGGCATTCATCCTCGCTCGCGCAGTCGAAGCTGCCGCGACCCGACGCTATGGGAAAGCGGCGGGGCAGCCGTTTGCACACCCGGCCTTCCCCGATCAGGTGATTCCCGACGACTTGATTGTGCAGGGAAGCATCTGCGCCGGGTTTGACTGTGTGAACAACGAGAACTTCGGCTTCGACACTATCAGGCTCAAAGAGAACAACACGCGTATTCAGTTTGACGACACAAGCGTCGGCAGCTTCCCGACTAATAACTGGCAAATCAGGGCAAACAGCTCAGACAATGGCGGAGCCAGTTTTCTGGGATTCGTAGATCAGGGCGCGAGCGGTAATTCGGAGACCGGGACGCTTGTGTTTTCAGTGACCGCGGGCGCTCCGGCCAACTCGATTAAGGTGGATAATCTGGGAAAGGTCGGCATCAGGACGGCCACGCCGGTCTTGGACATCCACGCCAATACCAGCAACACGCCTGCCATCAGGCTTGAGCAAAATGGCGGCGGCGGGTTTACGGCGCAGACGTGGGACGTAGGCGCCAACGAGGCGAACTTCTTCGTCCGCGATGTGACGAGCGGCTCACGCCTGTCGTTCCGCATTCGTCCCGGTGCGCCGACCAGCAGTCTCGACATCGGCGCGGACGGCAGCGTCGGCGTCGGGACTGGATCGCCGGACTTCGCGCTCGATGTTGAACAGAACACTTCCAACAACGCAAGCGGTACGGTAATCAGGTTAAAGGGTAATTCCGCTGGCGCAAATGACAATACACAAATCAGGTTCACTGGAAAAACCAACGGCGACCTCTTTACCATGGGGACCGATATCACCACCAACAACGGAACCAGAAACTTCCAAATTTTCGACCTGGTCGGTAACGCCGCACGCGTCACGATAAATTCTTCCGGCAACGTCGGTATCGGAACCACTGCCCCCACCGATACTCTCTCGGTCAACGGAACTGCCAGCAAGCCCGGTGGCGGCTCGTGGGCAGTCTTTTCCGATGAGCGGTTGAAGAACATCAGAGGCCAATTCACCAGTGGACTCCGGGCCGTCATGCAGTTGCAGCCGCTGCGCTACGAGTACAAGCCAAACAATGCGCTGGACCTCAATTCGGCGGGAGAGCACATTGGTTTCGGCGCGCAAGCGCTTCAGAAGATTATCCCGGAAGCCGTGACCAGAAACGGAGCAGGGCTACCTGCTCGTCAACAACGACCCGATCATCTGGACAATGCTCAACGCGATTAAAGAGCAGCAGAAGGAGATTGAGCAACTGAAAGCACAAATCCGGCAGTTGCAGCCCCGCGCAGGCGGAGCTAACAGGGCGCGCAACCGGCGCAGATAGAAGTTGTCTGAGAAGTCCCGTCAGGGACAACGTGACAAGAACCCAGCGCTTTATTGCTGGGGAACAGAAGGATAAAGAGGATTGAGTCCCGTAGGGACGGCTGAAAGGAAAGGCTTGCTTCTGTTCAGTCGTCCCTACGGGACTCAGGTTTTATTCCCTGTTTCTATTCCCAGCGATAAATCGCTGGGCTATTATCAATTGTCCCGAACAGGACAGAGCCAGACGATTTGTCGAAGGCAGGACACGAGCCATGTATGAGATGATTATCATCGGGGCCGGGCCAGCGGGCATCAGCATGGCGGCGGAAGCGCGCGGCGTCGGCATCCCTGCGGACAAGATTTTGATTCTGGAAAAGGGCGACGCGCACTCATGGGCGATCCGCAAGTTTTATCCGGCGTCAAAGCCCGTTCTCGCCAACTACAAGGGCATCAAGGCCGTCTGCACCGGCGTCATGTGCCTGACCGACATGACGAAGGAAGAGACGCTGACCTACATTGATCGCATCATCGAGCAGTGTGAGTTGCAGGTGCATTACAAGGAAACTGTGGCGGCCATTCGCCCGCTCCATAGCGGCGGCTTCGCGGTCGAAACATCCGGCGGCGGTTATCAAACCGGGCGCTGCATTATCGCCATCGGCATTTTGGACAAGCCGAACAAGCCGGAGTACAAGATTCCGGCCACGCTCACCAAGCGCATCCATTACGACATCACGACCGTTGCTTTGAAAGACGAAGACTGTCTGGTCGTCGGCGGTGGCGACACGGCCTCAGAGTATTGCCAGTTTCTAGTCCAACAGGGCAACCGCGTCACGCTCTCCTATCGCCGCCAGGAGTTTGCGCGACTCAACCCTGTCAACCATGAGAGCCTGCACGCGCTCGAAGCTCGCGGGCAAGTCCGCATCATTCGCGGCAGCAACATCATTAGTCTGGAAGACGATGGCGGACGTCCGCGCGTAAATTTTCAGGAGACAGAACACCCGGCGCAAACCTTCGACCGCATCATCTACGCGCTTGGCGGAACGACACCATTGAATTTCCTGAAAGCGGTCGGCATCAAATTTGAGGGAGAAGTGCCGGTGCTGACGCAAGGCTACGAGACAAGTCTGCCAGGTCTCTACCTGATCGGCGATTTGAGCGCCGGGAAGAAGGGCGGCTCAATCAACCTCGCCTTCAACATGGCCGCCGAAGCCATGCGCCATATCTGTACCTGCCCTTTACCCGTCCCACCAATGCCCCAAACGACAAACAGCGGCCAAAGTTGACCGCTGCTCGTGCTGCTGAAATTTATCGGGGCGAGAGGATTCGAACCTCCGACCTCACGGTCCCGAACCGTGCGCGCTACCAGGCTGCGCTACGCCCCGTCAATTAATTTACAACGCTCATGGAGTCTAAGTGACCAAACGCTCTAAGTCAAACCTGCACATCGCCGGTGCTTTCATCCTGCGCCTTCTTCTCGCGCCGCGATTTGATAATTTCTATGACCGCGGGAATGATCGAGAGTAGAACAATGACGATGACGACGATCTCCAGATGCTCACGCAAAAACGGAAACGCCTGTCCGAGAAAGTAACCAGCCAGAATCATGCTGAAGACCCAGAGAAATCCGCCGACGATGTTGTAGACAACAAACGTCCGGTAAGGCATCCGGGCAGCTCCGGCGACAATTGGCGCGAATGTGCGAACAATCGGGACAAAGCGCGCGATGATAATGGTCTTCCCACCATACTTCTCGTAAAAAGCGTTCGCTTTCTCCAGGTGGCTTGGCTTAAAGAGCAGAGACTTCTGACGTTTGAAGAGACGCGGCCCCAACTTTGCTCCTGAGAGATAGCCAACAGCATCACCGATGACTGCCGCCAGGAAAACTGAAAAGAGCAAAATCAGAAGATTGATTTCCTTGCTCAGGGAATCGAAAAGGATGAATTTCCCGTCAGCCGCAAACAACCCGGAGACGAACAATAAAGAATCTCCGGGCAGAAAAAAGCCTGCCGCGAGTCCCGTCTCGGCAAAGACGACGAAGATCAAAACGAAGTAACCGGCGGTCGCAATCGTTTCGGGATTCAGATAATACTTGATGTTCTGCCAGAGTTCGTTCATAAAGTTCAAGTTTTGAGTTACGGGTTTCAAGTTGCGAGTTGCGCGCTTTTGACCCGGAACTCGAAACCCGTAACTCGAAACTACACCGACCAGCCGTAATGCCCGATGAGCGGGACGAACGCGCACGCGCCGTGATCTTCTTCGGCGTAACCTTTTTCTGTTCGGATGAACCTGATTAGTCTTTGCGATTCGCGTGTGCCACCAATGGGAATCACGAGTTTTCCATCCATCTTCAATTGCGCGAGCAGAGGCTCAGGCACGTCGGGGCCGCCCGCTGCAACGAGGATGCCGTCGTAAGGCGCGTTCGCGCTCCAACCGAGCGTGCCGTCAAAACATTTAACGGTCGCGTTGTAAATTCCCAACTGGCGAATGCGCGCCTGAGCGACCCGCGCCAACTCGCCGATGCGCTCGATGGCGTAAACCTGCGCAGCAAGACGCGCGAGCACGGCGGTTTGATAGCCGGAGCCCGCCCCGATTTCCAGCACACGGCTCCTATCATTAAGCTCCAGCAACTCAGACATGCGGGCGACGATGAAAGGCTGCGAGATTGTCTGGTTGGCGGCTATTGGGAGAGCGTGATCGCCGTAAGCGCGGCCCTGCAATGCTTCGGGCACGAAGAGGTGGCGCGGCACTGTGCGCATGGCTTCGAGGACGCGCACGTCGCGTATCCCGTAATGCCCGCGCAGCCGCTCAATCATACGCTCGCGCGGGATGCGATATTCGTTTGGAGACGTTGCAGGTTGCAGAGGTGCAGAACTCATATCAGGAGCTTTGCAGGACTTCGCTCGTGGTGATGTAATTCCAGGTTTCGATTGCCGTCAGCGCACGGTGATCCGTCATGTCGCTTTTGAGCGGAGTGATGGAAATACACCCCTGCTCTATGGCCTGATAATCCGTGCCGTCGGCAGAGTTCGAGGCAAAATACTCCTCGCCGATCCAGTAGTAGGGTTTGCCGCGCGGGTCAATGTGCTCGCTGATGACAGGACGCGCATTCTTCAAGCCCTGGCGTGTGACGCGCACGCCTTTTATCTCCCGGCTCGGAATGTTGATGTTGAGCAGCGTTCCTTCGGGCAAGCCTTCTTCCAGAACTTTGCGAACAGCCGTGACGGCGAAGCGCGCGGATTCCGTGAAATCGAACCTCTCGCGTGCGACCAGACTGAAAGCTATTCCGGGCACACCCAGGATAGTCGCTTCGAGCGCGCCCGCGACCGTTCCCGAATAGGTCGCATCGTCGCCCAGATTCCCGCCGTGATTGATGCCTGACACGCAGATGTGTGGACGTTCCTCTTCGGGGAGGATCTTGTGCAGGGCAAGCGTCACGCAATCGGTCGGAGTGCCGTCGATAGTCCAGTGCCGGTCGTCAATCTGTCGGATACGCAGCGGGCGCGCCAGCGTCAGACTATGAGACGCCCCGCTCATTTCCGTAGCGGGTGCGATTGTGTACACGTCGCCCACTTCGCGCAAAGCCTCTTCGAGTTTGACGAGGCCGTCCGAGTGTATCCCATCGTCGTTGGTCAGGAGGATTCGTATCATCAGAAAAATAAACCGTCCGAACTTGAAGGGGGTAGAGCGTGTGCCGCGCCCTTAGTACAAGCGCCGCATCAACTAATACTCACTACCACCGTACACTTGGACGGTTTACCTGTCGCGCGTACTAAAGCGCTTCCTATCTGCTATCGCGCATGGGGCGTCCGCGCCCCTTCTTCTTGTTGCGCTTGCGGGCGAGAGCCGATTTGAGTTTCGCCTTCTGGCCGGGCGGCATAAAGAAAGCGTGCTTCTTCGCATCCTTGATAATCTCTTCGGTCATCACCCTGCGCTTGAAGCGGCGCAAAGCGCTCTCGATTGATTCGCCTTGGTTCACATTAACTATTGCCATTATCTCTCCATCAACAAAGTTTCAGTTATCGGTTATTAGTTTTCAGTTTGAGGTAAAACCTTAAACTACAATTTAACATGCTCTGGTCGGCTTCGGTCAAGCGCACATGAACCCCGCAAGGCTCTCAACGGGAGCACTCGCAGGGTTCATGCTGTCAGCAGTTTACTGAAAACGCGTGCCTTTACGCAACCGGCGCGGCCTCATTCAGAACTTTTTCTTGACTCTGCGCTTCGCTTGCGACTAAAGTGACGCGCGTCAACAGGGTCTTTCAAGGTCTGGAACTCACTTCACAACCAACCTACTCACAAAGGAGACTCACTCATGCCTTACCAGAACATCAACACGACAATTTCAGCAGCGGACGTGCAAGCTGTCAAAGATTCTTTCGCAGCGATCCTCGAAAAACTCATTCAACCCGACGCCTCGATAGCATGGCTTTCATCGTCGTGGTGTATCTTCAGGTTGGATGTCGTTCGCTCGGCGCGTGTTAATTTGGGCGTTGGGCGCTAATTTGTGATGCATCAATATGGAACTAATTATATACGTCATAATTCTGGCACTAGCAGTTAATCTCATGGCAAACATGATTTGGAAGTATTTGCCTTATACAGATAAACGCGCCGATGTATGGCTCACGGTCATAATAATCATAGTTTGTGTGCTCATTATCATATATCGAAAAGAAGACGCTAAAGTTAGCATCGGACAACAGCCGCCACCCCCTCAAGAGGCCCCATACGGAATTAAAAAATATAATGAAGTTTATTTAGAGGAAAAAATAGGTGGCGCAAAAAAACAGGTCTTAGCCATAGGTACTCTTCTTAGCCCAATTCCACCACCACGAGTGGAGAAGCTAATAGAAAAAATTAAGAGTGATCCTACATTTAAAGTTAAACTCGTTGTGATGAATCCTAAAAGTGAGATGTTGAAAGCAAGAATCAGTGACGAAAAATCGTCAGATTATAAGGCGGTTCGAGCGAATATTGAGAATAAAATATTGCAACTCGATAAACTAATTTCTGAACAGCTTAGTTCAAGCGATAAAAAAAGGATGACTCTTAAATGTAGTGACAAGTACCCTACAATTTCGGTTTATATAATTGATGACGACCTTTATACTTACTCCTATCCGCATGGTGATAAAGCGGCAGGTGCTGCGGTAATAATTTTAAGGAAATATGCTGACAACCCAGAGATAAAATATTTAGCGGATTTCTTCGAAAAACATCTCAACTCCGTAATGGAGGATGCTACTGAAGTAAAGAATGGAAAGTGTAAATAAAGCGTCTCCAAATATCACATTAGGTACAGGTGATTCTTGATGGAAGTCCGCGCCGCGCCCAATAACGCATTCAACCCGACGCCTTGATAGTTACCCTTTCATGCTTCCTCCTGGCGTTGTAAATTGAATGCCTATCGCTTGCAGCGGCTTAGATTCGGGCGTTAACCCCCAGCCCCTTATGCGTGAGGTTCAGAAGCTGAACGCTGAGGGGTTGAGCTTCACCGTTGCGCTTTACACCCGCAATGTAAATGTCCCCTGCGAATCTTGAGAGAACCATTCGCAGGGGACATCAGTTTGCCGTCGGCGGTAGAGGCTAAAGTTAAGAGACCGGCGCGGCCTCGTTCTCTTTCTTGCGACCCAGGCCCTTGATCTGAACGGGTGCGTCAACCTTGATGTTGTTCTGCTTCAAGACCATCTCATTATAGAGCTTACGCATCATCGCAGCCTCTTCATGAGCGGTCTTCGGGCCTTCCATATCCGGCTTGTTCGGGCGTTGCAAATCAATCTCATTCAGTTTCAGACCATGAGTCACGTCGTCGAGCTTAACTTCCTTGCCGCGCGCAAAAATCTCGTGACGGCCATGCTCCTGATACCACTTCGCCACGGTCGCGTTCTGGTGCATGTTCTCGATGATGTTGCGCCAGCCTATCCCTGTGTTGTAAGCGCAGAATGAGATTTCGCCTTCCTGCGTGCCGTAAGGAATGATGCACATTTCGGTACGGCGGAAATCGTAGTTGAACAAATCCTGAAACCACATGCCCGCGATGAAGAGGAAGTTCCAGCGGTCGGAGCGCCTCATCTCAATGTCTTCCTTCGTGCGATCACCTTCGACCTTGCCGTAGTTCTTGCCGGTCAGACCGAACGATTTGTCGAACTTCTTGAAGAGTTCATACAAGGTGAAATTTGTCGGCGACTTGTACGGATTGTAATGCTTGAGGAGCGTCAACCCCATCATGATGTTTGAAGTCCACTTGCCGCGCGCCGCGTCCGTGATCTTCTGCATGTCTTTGACCAGCCCCGGAATGTTCAGAAACTCCGGCACAGGGTTCATCTCTTTGGTCTCTTTATCAATCATCACTGCCGTGCCCACGCCGCAGTTCGGATGGCAGCCACAGGAGACCTGCCCCCATTCGGCGTCGGGTCCGTGCACGAGGTCCGCGAAGTCCGCGAACGCGCCCATCAGAGAGAGCGGGAACCAATCGCGCGTCGGCTCGGTGATGCCGACCTGATCCTTCACGTCATGCGCCAGATGCGACAAGGTGTAACGCTGTTGCAGGCGGCGCTGCTCTGTGATCTCTTCATCGCGCCCTGTGAACGAGACGGGCTGGAAGGAGAGGAACGCAATCTTCTTGGGATTGTCGAGCGCAAAGCGAATGATTGAGCCGACCTGATCGTTGTTGATGCCGTTGACGAGCGTCGTCACCAACACAATCTCGACGCCTGCTTCGTGCAGGTTGTTAATCGCACGTAGCTTCACGTCGAACAGGTTGCCGACCTGACGATGCGAGTTGGCGTCGTTACCGACACCGTCAAATTGCAGGTAGGCGTAGCGCAACCCGGCTTCGGCAGCCTCTTTCGCAAACTCTTTGCTCTTGGCGAACTCAATGCCGTTGGTCGCGCACTGAACCGAGTTATAGCCGACTTTACGCGAATATCTGATGGATTCGAGGAAGTGCGGAGAAATCGTCGGCTCGCCGCCCGAAAACTGCACTGACATCTGGCGACGCGGCTTGATCGTAATCGCGTTGTCGAGAATCTCTTTGATGTCGTCAAAGCTCAACTCATGCACGAAGCCGACCTGGTTGGCATCCATGAAGCACGGGTCGCACATCATGTTGCAGCGGTTGGTCAAGTCAACCGTGAGCACCGCGCCGCGACCGTACTTGACCGTGCTTGAGCCATGATTATGGAGCTTTTCGTCATTGTGCGCCTGAATGTCGCGCCCCGGAAACATATCTTCGATATGGTTAAGGAACTTCGCGTCAATGGCCATCATGTCCTCAAAGTGGCCATGCACGGGGCAATCCTTAATCATCCAGATTTCGTTATTGCGCTCGATGATCTGCGCTTTGATCTCGCCGACCTTCTCGTTGATTAAAACCGAGACATCCTTTTTGCCGCTCAAAATCTCTTCGCGCGCTTCGATGACGCAGTTTGGGCAGAGGCTATCGGTCGTGCGCGGCCAGCCGAGCGTCGGCTTTGACTTCTGCCAGGATTTCAGGAGCGGCTTGTCAGACCACTTAGGCGTGAATGACGGATTGGGCTTGAATCTATTGACTGACTGAATAGTGCTGAACAAACCTCGCGCGATGAGGGTCAAGCCTTTCTCGGCATGTTTGATTGGTCGCATGAATTTTTCCTTCTCCAGATTATAAAAATCGCCGAAACGAGTACGTGCCCGAAGATTATTGCGAAACTAACGATTGGTTAGCCAGAAGCCGACGCAGCAGAGCGATTCGCAAAACGGCAATCTCCCAAGAGCAATGACTATGCCGCATGACGATTTTTTAGTCAAGTGAGGAAATAGTAGGACTTAACTGGAAAAGGGTAATTTGCTGGCGAGAGAGGGCGAGAGGGGCTGGCGTATCACATCAGCCCAGAAGACGACATCCCGAAGGGGTCGTGGCTTTATGACACCATCGAGGCTCTCTTGTCAGGGAGGGCTGGCCTTTCTGACACCCATCGTAGAGAATCATGCTGATTTGCTTAGGAAAACTAAGATTAAGGGATAAGCGACAAGAGCCTCACCTGCCGGGCGCGAAGTATCCGATGCGGGCGGCGACTTTATGTGAAGGAGTTGTCGTCTCGACACGCACACGGCGAAAACGCCCGTCTCGCGTCTTGTTCAGAGGCATGTAATAGAGCGCGTATTGATGGCGCAGTTCCTCTGCGACCTCCGCGTAAGTCGCATCAAGCTCGGCAAAGCTCAAAGGCTTGTAAAGCCTGCCGCCGGTTGCCGCCGTCAATTGTGCCAGATTCCGCTCGCTCACATCCAGCACGCGCAAGCCCTCGCGCAAATCACTGATGCGGAGTTCGTTGAAGCGAACGACCGAAGGAGTCGAGGCGAGCAAGGAATCAAGTTCCTCGCGCTTCTTCTGGCGCTCAATCTCCGTATTGCTGACGACGTAGATGGTGGCCTGCGCTTCGAGTAAAGCTCGGAACGCAGCTTCGAGCGTGGTGTAGCCGCGCCCGCTGTCAATGCCGTCGGTCAGGACGATAACGGCATGTCGCCCACGCGCATGAGCAAGTTGCTCGCGGGAGGCCAGCAGCAGAGCGTCGTTAAAGCGCGTAAAGACGCCGGGCACGATGCGGCGCAAACTCCGGCGCAACTGCACGCGGCTTTGCGTCCAGTCCTGCAAGAGTTCCACGCGGTCGTCAAATTTAATGAGGCTGATGCGGTCATCGGGGCTGAGTTTTGAAGCGAAGCCTTCGACGGCGCGGCGAAAGTCATCGAGATTAGCGGCGGCGCTCGAAGAAGCGTCCACCATCAGGACAACATCGACGGGCACGCGCCTGAGCGCCAGATCACTTAAAGGCTGAAGGCTTCCATCCTCGAAGACGCGGAAATTCTCGCGCGTCAGGGTGGTCACAAGCTGGCCGCCTGCGTCGCGCACTGTCACAGGCAACATCACTTCCGAAGTGCTGACGGAGATCACGTCGCCTTCGTCAATCTCATCTCCATCCGGGGTCGGTTGCGGAGCAGGCTTTGTTTGCTTGCCACCCTGCGCGTGCGCGAGCGACGAAAATAGCAGGAGAAGAGAGAAAAGCAGCAAGGCACGAAACGGAACGAATCTTTCGCTTCCTGTCTTTTAGCTCGTCCATGCGGAACTCTTCCCTTTCATCTTTTCCTGTCGGCTGATTGCGCTTTGAGTCAGCTTAATTTTCCGGTCTGTCGCTCGCGGGCTTCACGCCCTGCGTTGAATCGTCGCCCATGGCAATGGCCATCGCGGCGATGATGCGGTCGCTGACGCGGCGACGGCGCAACTCTGCGAGCTTTGGCGGGGTGAGATCAAACTCGGCTGGCGCGTTTTCGATGCGACGAATAATCGTGCCTTCAGAGAATCCGGCTTCGACCAATTCGACGATTGAATCATTCGTCATCGTCGGGGTCTTCTCAAGCTCAGGCTTGCCGCCGGGTTCCACAGGGGGGCGCACGATACGAACGGTGGCGCTGCCTGTCGTTTGCGTGTCGCCTCCGCTTGTCCCATCAGGCCCGCTCCGCTGCGTGCGGCTGTTTGAGCCGCCACTCATCCCGAAGATGTCCGTGCCGCCATCATTCGTTTTATTTCCCTTCTTTGCACTCGCCGAGCCATTGAAGAAAGGATCGCTGCTCCATTCATCGCCAGCCGCAAATGCCGTGTCGTCGCTTGAGAGCATGGCGAGGATGATGTTTTCGCTGACGCCGCCGCGCTTGAGTTCAATCAAGCGGTCGGGCGAAAGGTCAAACTGCGCGGGGCGGCTTCTGATAATGGCGATGACCGTCTTTTCTTTAAAACCCGCTCGAACGAGTTTGATGACGGCGGTATTTGTTAATGGCGCTTCCGCTTTCTGCTGCGCGAAGTGGGAAAACTCAGGCAGGAAAGGAGCGCGAGAGTGAGTGAGAGGTTAATCAATATCTTTTTCATAGGGCATTCACCATTCGAGAATTGCTTAACGTAAGCCTGACGTGACAATTGGAGTCTCCGCTACTGGCGCGGCTGGAGATTTGCTCTGCCCGTAGCGTTGGCTGATGCGCTTGACGTAGTTGCGCGTCTCTTTGTAGGGCGGCACGTTGCCGCCATACTTCATCACCGCGCCTTCGCCCGCATTATATCCCGCCAGCACCAAATCAACACGGCCATTGAAATTTTCGAGCAACTGTTTCAGATACTTTGTGCCGCCCATGATATTTTCTGCCGGGTCGAAAGGACGACGCACGCCGAAATGAGCAGCCGTGCCCGGCATGAGTTGCATCAAGCCGCGCGCCCCCTTCGGACTGACAACACGGGGTTTGAATTGCGACTCCTGCTCCATCACGCAGAAGATGAGATAAGGGTCAACGCCGTAACGCGCGCCGTTCTCCCTGATGAGCGCGTCAAACTGCGGATTGCCCGTGCTCCAACCTCGCTCTGTCCACGAAGGCGAGTCATCCAACTTGCTTGTCTCGCGTTCACGCTCAATCCGCTCGATGCGCGAGCGTTCGATGAAGATGGAGAGACGCCCGCGTGTGTACCAGACGCCTTCCGTCGTCTCGTTCACCGAGTCTGCTTCGACGCGCGCCCCGCCGACGAGGTAAATCCAGACGGGCTGAGCTACGTTGCTGCGCTCAATATCGCTCACCTCGATTATCTTTGCTGACGACGCATTACCTGATGATTTCGCTGTGCCTTCTCTTTTGCTGCCTCCGGCAATCTCCGTTGCGTCTCGCTCGCTCGAACGCGCCGCACTTCCCTTTCTGAACCACACGCCCTGCACATTCTCCCAAGAGTCTTTGGTTTCGACCGAAGAGATGTTATCCGCGCCCGGAACGCTCCCGCCGCTGTGTTGAGCCAACTTTTCGGCAGACGCCTTTAACGACTCCGGCGTCGGCAGCGGAATTAAAAGCGATTGGCCAGGTTGAAGCTGTGCGCTGACGACGATGCCGTTTAAGTCCGCGATCTCATCTACCGAAACGCCGAAGCGATCACCGAGCAGGCTCAGGGTATCGCCCGCACGCGTTCTGATTTTGATAAGGCTGCGCTTGCTCGAACGTTTCGTCGTCGGTTTTACCATCGCCTGACGCGCGCCCGGTATCTGTGTCGAACCGGCCACGCCCGAACGCATGGCGGGCGTCAACGGCAACTCCTGCGCGGCCACGCTCATGAAACTCGCGCACAGGAAAACTGCGGCGCCGGATAAAACAACCGCCCGGCGGGAGGGATATTTTCGGGTCATCGGCTCTCTCTTCCTTCCGTTAAATGACTTCAAACCTGCAATGATTCATCCAGCACAAGCTCACCAGTGTCGCGTGAAGTGAGCGATTGCGTTGAGAAGCCGTGCGATGCGCCGAAGTAGTTGCGCCATGCTACGTCAATCACCTTCGGGCTAAGCTCAAGCGTGCGCCCTTCAAACAGGCAGAGGTCGGTCACGCGGTCGAGCAAATCGCGCGGCTCGCAGGCTTTCATCTGGCGATGCTCAATCATGTAGTTGTTCAAAACATGGTCGAGGCAGACCTGATCGCATTTTAGCCCTCGCGTGTAAGCCACACGCTTGAAGATTTCGATGTAGGCGGCGGGCGTCGGAGGCTCAACCTTTGCGCGATAACCCATGCGGCGCAGGAAAGCTTCGTCTGCCAGATCCTTCTCCTCAAGGTTCGTGGAAAAGAGCACGAGCTGCTCAAACGGAACTTCGATCTTCTTGCCCGTGTGCAGCGCCAGATAATCCATGCGGCGCTCCAGCGGCACAATCCAGCGATTGAGCAAATCCTGCGGCGCGACGCGCTGCCGTCCAAAGTCGTCAATGACTAATGTGCCGCCGTTGGACTTCATCTGAAACGGCGCTTCATAAAATCTTGCGACATCACTCCACACGAGGTCTGTGTTCTCCAGCGTCAACTCGCCGCCGACGACGATTAGCGGGCGCTCGATGTGAACCCAGCGCCGGTCATACTCCATCGGCGTTTGATCTTCCGGCGCGGGGCGATGCGAGTGAGAATCGAAGACGCGAATGATCTGCCCGTCAATCTCGATGGCGTAAGGGATCCAGATTGAGCCGTGCAGCGCCCCGTTGATGCGTTCCGCCACGGCGGTCTTACCAGTGCCGGGCAAGCCTGCCAGAAAAAGCGAGCGGCGAGAGTTGATGACGCAGCCCAATGTTTGAAGTAAAGAATCGGGCAGCACCAGATCACGAAAAGCCGCGCGCACGGTTTCCATAGAGGCAGGGCGCGAGGGAATCGCCTGAAGACGCATCATGTGCGCGTAGTCTTTCAAAGAGACTGGCGCCGCGCCTGTGTAGCCGCAGGTGGCTTGCAAGCGCGCCATGCGGTCCCAGCCATGATCCAGCATCGCGTAGCGCGTCGAGCCGGGTGTGGCCTGCATGCGAATCTCGATTAGCTTCTCGCGATAGAGCGACTGCAACAACTCTTCGGTGAGCGTGCGCGGAAGATGAATTCTTTCCGCGACTGCGCCGGTCGTTGGCTCCGCCAGCATCGCCACGTGCTTGAGCGCCAGGTCGCACAAAAAACCTTCAGAGACGCCGGTGTCGGCAATCTCTTCAGGCGCGGGCGGCCCCATGCTCTCTATTTCAGTTCGCGTCAGGATGCTCGTCTGTGACATGGAAATTTCCCTTCTTCGTAGGACAGGCATTCCTGCCTGTCATAGCGTGCGCCAGCACGCTCTTGATATTCGCCGCTTAGTATTCGCGCTGACGCGCTCATAGACAGACAGGAATGTCTGTCCTACGCGTTTTAATTGCCACCAATCGCCGCAGATTCAGTGGCGAGGGACTGGGCTTCGTTGCTGTGTCCGGTTCGGCGATAGAGGTCTGCGAGGCGGCGCAGGGCAACGGTTGAGCTTGGTTGAGCGCGGCGGGCGGCTTCGTATTGCTTGATGGCTTCTTCGTTGCGGCCTAGACGTTCGAGCATGGCGGCGGTGTTAAGACGGCCTGTCAGCTCGCCGCCTGCGCGGGCGAAGTTCTTGTAAGCGTCGTCCGTTTTGCCGAGACGAATCTGCGCGAGCGCAAGATTATTGAGGATGCGCCCATCTGTCGGCGCGAGTTTGGCGGCGCGCTTCAGCTTATCAACGGCGGCGCGATAGTTGCCGTTCTGGTAAAGCGAGAAGCCAAGATTGTTGAGCGTCTGGGCATCTTCCGGGTCGGCTTTGACGGCGCGGTCGTATGAATCTTTCGCGCGCTCGTGCATACCTTTGCGGTCATAGGCGAGGCCGAGCAGGCTGTGCGCTTCATTCAAGCGCGGATCGAGCGAAGCGGCCAGCGAGAGTTCGCCGATAGCCTCGTTGACGCGCCCCGATGAGAGGAACATGCGCCCCAGAGCCAAATGCTCTCGCGCCGATCCTGTCGCACTCGGCGTCGTTGCCTTAGGCGTGCGGCTATCTTCAACGCGAGTCATCCCCGTGCTCTCAAATTTCTCGACATCCTTTTCGCTGAGGCGTGCGAGCTTGCTTTCGTCTTTGCCCCCGCCGAAGAGACGGCGAAAGGCGCGAAAGGGCGCGGTCAGAACCTTCACGACCCTGTTGCCATCCTTCTTCTTCTCCTCCATGTTCGCGCCCGTCTTCGCGCCCGCATCGCTTAGGATATTGGCGTCCGTCTCGCCGTCGCGTCGGACGGTGCTCGCGCTCCAGAAAGAGGTCACACCGATACACAGTGTGACGGCGATAACGATGGCGATAATTGTGCGTCTACGCATAATCTTGGAAACTCCTTTACATGTTGATGAAAGTGTCCATCAGCGTGAGCATCGCGGGGCCTAAGATGGCGATGAAAAGCACCGGGAAGAGAAAGCACGCGAGCGGGAAGAGCAGCTTGACGGCGGCTTTCTGTGCGGCCTGCTCGGCGCGCTGGCGGCGCTTGGTGCGTAAGCTGTCCGAGAAGACGCGCACGGCGCGGGCGATACTTGTACCGAAGCGGTCGGCCTGAATCAGCATCGCGACGAGGCTGCGAAGATCGTCAACGCCCGTGCGCTCTGCCAGATTCCGCAGGGCTTCATCGCGGTCGCGCCCCACTTTGATTTCCAGATTCGCCAACTCGAATTCGTCACTGATGTCATGATGCACATCTCTCAGTTCGTCGCTCACGCGCAGCATCGCGGCGTTCAATCCAAGCCCGGCTTCAATGGAGACAACCATCAAATCGAGCGCATCGGCCAGACCCCAGCGCAGGCGCTGCTTGCGACTCTTAATGATCTGGTCGAGCACGAAGCGCGGCAGGAAGAAGCCGAGAATGAAGGCGACGAGAAACCAGACGAACGCGCTGTTGAGCGGCCAGGCCAGAAACATAAAGACGAGCGCAACCGTGCCCGGAAACAACACCAGCGAAGTCAATTGAATCGCGCGATAAATAATCGGCGCATTCGGCCCGCGATAGCCCGCGTGCATCAGAACCTTTTGGAGCTTCTGAGCTTCGGCTGCCGAAGGCGGCGCGAGACGATGGAGCGGAGCGGCGATGCGTTCCGCCAGTTCCGTCACCGGGCGCTCTTCGTTAATCAAGCTATCGCGCTTGCCGACGAGTTTGTTTGACCCAATTGCCTGAGCCGTTCGGTCGCCGCACTCTGCGGGCGATACACCAGCCAGTAGAGTGCCATCACGCCAAACGTGATACAGACGAAAGTGGAGATGGTTATGATTAAGAGCATAAGCAGCTTTCAGTTTTCAGTTTTCAGTAAAAGCAACTCAAATATCTGTGCTCAAAACTGAAAACCGAAAACTCATATCTTGATCCTCAAAATCTTTCTCACAATGAGCATGCCGGAGATTTGCAGAAAGACGGCGAGGTAAATCAGTTTGTGGCCTCGCGGGTCTTTCCAGAGGATGCTCATGTATTCGGGGTTCATCGTGGTGACGGCTGCCGCGACGCCGACGGGCAAGCCGCAGAGCAGCCAGGCCGAAAGACGCGAGCTGGTCGTCAGAGTTTTCAGATCGCCGAGGATGCGGAAACGCTCGCGGATGGTGTGCGCCACCTTTTCCAAAATCTCCGCCAGATTGCCGCCCGTCTCTCGTTGAATCATCACTGCCGTCACGCATAGACGCAGGTCGAGCAGCGGAATGCGGTGCGTCAGATTCTCAAGCGCGAGCTTGAGCGAGAGACCGAGGTTCTGTTCCTCGTAAGTCTTGCGAAACTCTTTGGAGATTGGCTCCGGCATCTCGATTGAGACCATGTGCAGGGCTTCCGAAAAGGCGTGACCGGCGGAGAGCGCGCGGCTCATCAGTTCCAGAGCGTCGGGCAGGTGTTCGAGAAACTTATTGAAGCGCTTCTTGCGTTTCCAGAAGACGTGGATGAAAGGAACACTTGCGCCAAGCGCGCCCGCGCTCACGAAAATCACCGGCAGCGGCGTGAGCATTGACGCGGCCAATCCGGCGAGCAAGCCTGCCATCAAAGAGAACATGACAAGGCGCGTAATCGTAATCTGCAAGTCGGCCTGATCGAGCACACGCCTGAGTTGTGTGGCGGATTGCAGTTGAAGCAGGGCGCGATTCAAGCTCGGAATCTCGCTCATCAATTCCTGCCGCGCGAGCAAGACTTCCTTATCTTCCGTGTGCGCCGAATGAAGCAGGGCTTCGGCCAGACGCTGTTTCAGACGCGCCCGCTTTTTATCTGAGCCTTGCGTCGCCAGGACATAAGCGAAGAGCACCAGAAACAGGCAGAAGACGAAAACCAGAAAGGAGATCATCATGGTCGTTTACATCTCCTCAAGAATTGCTCTCGGAAGTTGAAGCCCGTAGGCTTTGAGTTTTTCCGCGAAGCGCGGGCGAATGCCTGTAGCGCGGAAACGGCCTATCACCTTGCCGTTTGAGTCGATCCCGGTGCGCTCGAACTGGAAGATTTCCTGCATCGTGATGGTGTCGCCTTCCATCCCCGTGATCTCCGAGATTGAAGTGACGCGGCGCGTGCCGTCCGAAAGACGCGCGACTTGCAGAACGATGTCGAGGGCGGAAGCGACCTGCTGGCGCATCGCGCGTTCCGAGAGGCGCATGCCGGTCATCTGAATCATCGTCTCAAGACGGGAGAGCGCGTCGCGTGGGGTGTTGGCGTGGACTGTCGTCAAACTCCCGTCGTGGCCGGTGTTCATGGCTTGCAGCATGTCTATGGCTTCGCCGCCGCGCACCTCGCCGATGACGATGCGGTCCGGGCGCATACGCAAAGCGTTTTTAACGAGGTCGCGCTGCGTGACTTCGCCGCGACCTTCGATGTTGGGAGGTCGCGTCTCAAGCCGAACGACGTGCGGCTGTTGCAACTGCAACTCGGCAGAGTCTTCGATGGTGACGATGCGCTCGCCTTCAGGGATGTAGGCCGAGAGCGCGTTGAGCAGCGTGGTCTTGCCTGCGCCCGTGCCGCCGGAGATGAGGACGTTGAGACGCGCGCTGACGCACATCTCCATCATCTCGGCAATTTCTCTGGTCAGAGCGCGATTCTCAATCAAGGCGCTCATCCTGAGTGGCTCTGTGCCAAAGCGACGAATGGAGAGGACTGGGCCGTCAATCGAAAGCGGCGGGATGATGGCGTTGACGCGCGAGCCGTCGGCGAGGCGTGCGTCCACCATCGGAGATGATTCGTCTATGCGGCGACCGACGCTTGAAACGATGCGTTCGATGACGCGCATCAGGTGCTCGTCGTCTTTGAAAGCGACCTCGGTTGCTTCCAATTTGCCGCGCCGCTCGATGTAAATCTTGCGATGCGAGTTGACGAGAATGTCCGAGATGGTTGGATCGGCGAGCAGCGGCTCAAGCGGGCCGAGGCCGAAAAGCTCATGGCGGACTTCGTTGACGAGACGCTCGCGCTCGATTGTCGAGAGCGGCATCGCTTCTGTCGCCAGGACACCTTCGGCAAGACGCGAGACTTCAGCGCTGATTTGTTCAGGAGCCATCGCGCCGAGCTTCGTCAAATCCATGCGGTTGATGAGAGCGCGATGAAGCCGTGACTTCATCTCCTGAAACGAGCGCTGAGCGTTGGCCGCATCCTCACTGGCAGCAAAGGCCGCGCTCGGCTGGTTGGTTTCTCTGATTAATCTTTCGCGTAATGCCATGATCCCTTGTCTTCCGGTTGGTTGCGTGATGAGTCACTACCGCAGGCGGTACTGACGTTAGACTTTCCCCAGCGTCGCCTGCATATCCAGATTCTGCCCTGCGCTGTTGCCGTTGCGCTTGAAGAGCGCTCCCCAGATTTTCTTGCGCTGCGGTTGTGCCTCTACGATTTCAGCGGACGCACCCATGAGCAGCGCCACGATACGCTTAATCTCGATGGCGATTTTCGACGTTGGCTCAGACTGAACGAGCGGCTGGCCGAGATTGATAGACGTGACTGCCGTTTGATAATCGCTCGTCACAAAACCCGTCACCTTCTCCTTCAAAAACCGCTCGACCTGTTGCAAATCAAGATCAATCTGCTTGCTCCAGCGATTGACGACGATGCGGACTTTCTTGCGGGGATAACCGAGACGGTCGAAGATTTCCAGCGCCCTTTGTGCGCTGCGAATTGAAGGTATGTCGAGGGTCAGAACCAGAACGATGTCGTCCGCCTGATCGAGCGCGGCGAGCGTGATTGAATCGAAAGTGTGCTGCGGGTCGAGCACGACGTAATCGTAACTTTCGCGCACCCGCTCCAATGCCTCGAAGACATGCTCGGGCTTGATGTCGTCCGCCGAATCCGCCTCACGCGGCGCAGCGAGCAAGGATAGTTTTGACGAGTGCGGCGTGACGTAACTCGCCAGCAAGGAGTCGTCCATGCGGACGCGATTCTCGACCATGTCGGCGATGGAATATTTCGGCTCGACGCCCAGAAAGAGTGGCAGGTCGCCCGCCTGCAAGTTGAGATCAACGAGCATCGTCGGAGCGTTCAGGGCGGCGGCGAGATTGGTGGCGATGAAAGATGTGCCGCAGCCTCCCTTGCTGGAAAAGACCGCGATCATGCGACCCTTCTTCTTCGGCGCTTCCTTCTGCACAGAGCAAAACTCGGCTGTCCGGTCGAGCACGGTCTTGAACTCTTCGTTAATGATGGGGAGTCGCAGAAACTCGCGCGCTCCGGCGCGCATACTGCGTAAGATCAGATCGGGCGAAGCGTTGCGAACGGCTGAGATAATCGCGGTCTGAGGGCTTTCAACCGAAAGCCTTTCGATCATCTTCAACGCCTGTTCGGAATTGGCCTCGGACATCGTGATGATGACCGCGCCGGGGCGCAGATTTTTAATCTCCGCATAAACCTGTTCGGCGTCGTCGCCGCCCGCCAGCAGGCGCGCGCGCGCATCGGTCGCAAGAGCAGCACGAATCTCCTTGAAGGTATCAAGGCCGGTGCTCAAAATGACGAATGTGAGTGGCTGGGTCATAAGTAGTAATTAGTGGTCAGTAATCAGTTTTCAGTGGTCAGAGGATAGTTTTTAGTTTTTAGCTGAAAACTGATTACTGACTACTGATGGCTATCAGTTCGGCACAATGGCGCAGGGCGCAGCGGGCGTCCCGCTTGAAATATCGCAGGGCACGAAGCCAGCGCTTTCGCCGGGAAGCGCCGTCCGATAGGCTGGCATGTTGACCGACGTTCCGATTAATGGAACGGCGAATTGAAACTTGTAATTCGTGATACTCACCGTCGCCTGTGCGCTCAGGAGTATCCCGTTGAAATTCTTGTATTCCACGTTCACGTTTGACGGGGTCAGACCGCTGACGACGGGCGTCGCCGTCGCCGGGTTTGCATTGGGGTCGCCGTAGACGACCATGTTCTTGACCGCCTGAATGGAGGCGGTATCTTCCTTACGTACAATTGCGTAGCGCGCCCCGCGTCGCGCCGCATCCTTCAGCGCGTTGTGCGTCCAGAACAGGCGTCCGAACTCAAGGATGCCGAACATCACCGTCAGGAAGATGCTGGCGACGATGGCAAACTCGACCAACGCCGCGCCGCGCTCATTTTCCCTTGAAGCTCTGGAAAACATTTCGGCCTCCTTCTAGTGAATCACCGGCCCGTTGAACAGTTGGTGCATGGTGGCGCTCGCGTTCATATCTATATTGAGCGAGAGCGCAGGGATGCCCGTCATCTTGCCCAGATCGAAAAGCGGTGTGTACTTGTAATTGACTATCTTCACCGTGACTGAATCAATCTTGTTGGCCGAAGGGCCGTTTGACTGGACGACGACGTTGCTCGTCGAGAGTCCGGGAAGGATTGGGCCTTTGGAGGTGTCCGAGAAGTCTCCGTAAACGACCATGTTGCTCGTCTCAGGAACAGTCCACGAAGCGCTTCTCTCCCACTTGCAGGCGTGGCGCGCTCCGGCGCGGGCAGCGTTCGTCAGTGCCGAATAGGTGTAGAAATAGCGCGCGAACTCCACCGCCCCGCCCAGCAAGACGAGCAGGACAGGCAGGGCAATGGCGAGGTCAACAAACTGCGACCCGCGCTCGCGGCGCACGAACCTTTTGACTCTGAGACGTATGCTTTGATATGCCCTCATCGTTTTTCACCTCACTTGTACAAAACAGGGATGGAGAGTTCGTTGGCCTGAACCTGACCCGGACGGTATTCGCCGACAGGGACGGCCATGCGCTCGCCGATGTATTCGACCTCGATGGTGCAGGCAGGGCTAAAGACTCTCTTCTTGATAAAGAACGCGCCCAGCTTGTTTGAGGTCATGTTGCGTGTCGAGGTGTTATAGGCGCTGCTCTTGGCGACCGGCAGAATGATGATCCGGCGGTCGTTCATGCCGTCGGTGCGGTCATATGTACCATTGCCTTGAAGGGTGCGATATTGTGTGTAGTTAATATCTTCGCGCGTGATGTTGTCGGGCGGCGCGTTGGTCGTATTGCCGCCGGGGTGCGGGCTGTAATCGCCAAAGCGCGCGTTGAAGCCGATGCGCGCGGCGCGGCAGGCATCTGCTTCGAGGAGTTGCTGCGCGCGATAGTTTGCGACCGGATAGTCGTAAACATGGATGTTGCCGGTCAGGATCATGTCGCCGCTTCCGCCTTCGAGAATGCGATAGCTGTTTGCCGCGTTGCTGTTCCAACTCTTGGCGCTCAGCGTGTAGGCCGTGTTTTTCTGAAGCGGGCTGGCGTCCGGTTCGATGAAGGCCAGCGCCGCGTTGAATTTGTTCATGGTCAGGCCGACGGACAATCCGGCGGTCGCCGTCGCCCCGATGTTCTTCGATGTCCCAATCGCTATTGCCGAGAAGAAGACGCCGACGGGCTTCGGTGGGATAGTGACTTTGACAAAGCGTATCGCGGTTGCGTTAGCTTCGGCAGCGGCCTGATCCACGTAAGTCCCGTTCAAGTTTGTAGAGAAGGTGATGGCCGAAGCAGGAATCGTCACGTTCTGTTTGAAGTCGTACTTGTTCAGAACCTTCGTGCCCTCGGTGACGGCCTGCTTGATTCCCCCTGCGGACGAGTTCAGCTGAGACGCGCCCGCCAGCGCTGCGGCGTCCGCGGCGTTCTGCAACTCAGCTTTCGCCGTATAGAAATGGCTGACATCAACGGACAAGCCAGCCATGAGGAGAAACGCGAGCATGCCGATGGTAGAGACGGCGAGGATAGAGCCGCGCTCGCCTTGTCTATCGCGAGGATTGCGATGTTCATTTCTGCTTCTCGTTTTCATGTCTCTCGCTCCTTCGGCAAACGTCTTCTGTGAAAACCAATGCCCTCCGCCGCCCTGGTTATTTACGGCGTCGGGCTTGCCTGATTCTTCGCCTGTACTGGCGGCATGACTGGCGGATCTTCGGTCAGCACGAGGGGCGTGATCTGGCTGACCGTACTGGTCGCGGGGGAAACAACCGCAGGAGCAGGAGCTTTCGCGGGCTGCGTCGTGGCATCCGGTGTTGCCGGACTTTGCGGCATGGCTTCAGGCTTATTCTCCGAGGTGCCCGTCGAGTAACCACTCTGCCCGGTGATGCCTTCGCCCTTCGGCTCAACGCCGAGCGGCGATCCATTTTTGAGACCATCTACGCCGCGCAGTTGCGGCAGGTCGTCAGGATTGACTGGCTTGACGAGTTGCGCGGTCACAAAGAACATCAACTCGGTTTCCTGCTTCTGGTAAGACTTCGACTTGAAGAGCGCGCCGAGGATGGGAATGTCGCCAAGCACGGGAATCTTCGAGATTGAGCGGGTCTCATTGTTATCAATCAATCCGGCGAGCGCGAAGCTCTGGCCGTCTCTTAATTCAATTCCGGTCTTGGCGCGACGCGTCCGCAAGCCCGGAATCAGAAAACCGTCGAACTTAACGCCGGTTGCAAAATCTATCGTCGAGACTTCGGGTTCAAGCACCAGCCGGATGTGGTTTTCATCAATGATCGTCGGCTTGAAGTTCAACTTCACGCCATACGGTTTGAAAATGATGGTCACGCTGGTTCGCTCGCCGCTGCTCTGGATAACCGGAACCGGATACTCTCCACCCGCCAGAAAGCTTGCCTCTTCGCCGTCCATCGCAATCAAGTTCGGCTCGGCCAGCGCGCGCAACGCACCTTCCGTTTTGAGCGCGTGAATCAGCGCCTGCGTATTGATCGCGCTATTGAACAGGAAGAGATTTGCTCCTGTGAACAAGTATTTCATGATGCCGCCGTCTACCTGGTTCAACGTGGCCGGGCCAGTGGGGCTGGAAAAAAAGGAATTGCCGTTGTTGGCTGAGGCTAAGGATGCGCCGAGTTCGCGCAGCTTATTACGGCTGACTTCGGCCACGCGCACCTGCAACTGCACCTGCATGGCGTTCTTCACAGGCGAGCCGAGCATATTCACGACCTTGAAACCAGCAGCTTCAACCACGCTCTGCACCTGCGTCACTGTCCTCGGGTCAGTCACGGTGCCGGAGATGACCACAGAGCCGTTGGCCTGGCTCAGGCGTATATCATCTTTCGGAAAGAGCGCGCGAACCTGCGAATCAATCAACGAAAGATTGGCGCGAACGAAGACATCAAAGACGATGAACTTGCCGCCCGTCTGTTCCCAGGCAATGAAGTTGACCTGCCCGAAGGCCTTGCCGTTGACGAGCACCTGATCGGGGGCGACGAGCACGGCTTCGGCAATATCCGAATTGGAAACTGAAAAGCGTCCGATGGGCTTGTCAAAGTTGACGACGCGCGATTGGCCAACGAGCACGTTGACTGGCACGCTCTCCTTGCTGCGCTCGAAAGACGCGCTATAGGAGGTCTCCTGCGCGTGGACGTTCAGCGCAACGGCGCTGACGATCATCGCCGCGCAAAGAAGGGACACGAGGCGAGCGATTGGGTTACGGGTCTGCATGATTCGATAGCTCCTATGGTGGCGATGGGGTGTTTTCAGTTTTCGGTTTTCAGTTTTCAGAAACAAGCGGCTTGCCTTTTCCTGAAAACTGAAAACCGAAAACTGAAAACTGATTTCTTACGGAAAATCTACGTTGCTCTTCTTACCGCCCTGAATCATCTCGATTGAGTTGCGCGGCGGTGGCGGCTGAGCGGGCGCGGTGACTGCGGGCGCTGGCGCGACTGGCACGGGGTCGGCCATGACGCGTATGCGGCGCGGCGCGGGCGCTGTCGGTTTAATTTCAGGCTGCTCACTCTTGAGAGAACCTGCTTCGGGAACCGGGTTGGCGCGTTCGCCCGTTAACAAGCTGCGCTTACTGACGCCTGTCGTCTCAGAGTTGCCCTGGTCAATCGAGTTACGCATGACGAGTTGCAGCTTGCCTTCGTTGGTAGCCATCGCCAGCTTCTCGGATTGCTCAGGCGTCACTTGCAGCGTCACGGCTTTGACAGTTGTCGCCTCGCGTTCGTCTTTCGGCTTATCAATGTTCTGGGCGTTCGCCAGCACCTTGATGTTCTGCAAGATAATTTTCGAGATCGGGTCCTGGTTAACGCCGTTCTCTCTAGGGTCAATCACGACCACGACATCAACGAGCGCGCCCGGCTGAATGAAGCCTGAGACACCACTCGCATCGTCAACCTTAACCGTCATCGCGCGGTAGCCTTCGGGAATAACCGCGCTCAAGCCGCCAGCAGTTCCTTCCGGCGCTAGCTTGCTATCGGTGATGGCCTCGCGCGCAGCGATGTTGACGACAGCAACGCGACCCGTGAGTTTCTCCGCCGACTCGAAAGTACCGTCAGGGGTCGTACCCGTCGGGGCTTCCACTTCCATCACCTGTTCGGGGATGATGACAGTGCCCAGCGGAATGTCCGCTTTGGCGACGACGACTTTTGCGTAGTTGCCATTAGCCTGCGCGCTCGACGATAAATAGCGGCTGACGGAAAAAGCTGCGAGCAGGCCGAAAATCAGCGCGCCCGCCATGACGAATATGAAGCGTTTGTTACGCATCGCTAAATTTCTCCGTTTCAGAAACAAATCACTCGCGCTCGAACCGTCGGGTCAAGCGCGGAAGATTGCCAGCGAGATGAGGCTGCCAAACGTGATGGCAACTCCGTAAGGGATTGTGTACTTGCGATCAGCGGGAACGGCGAAGCGCGGCATCTGCCATCCCGGAAGCAGTCCGACCAGAATCATCAGGACGCGCTGCATCGTCGCCCGCACCATGCCCGCGCGCAGCGTCAACAAAAGCGCCAGTGCGCCTCCGGTCAGAATCACGACCAGAAACGTCGGCAGCACCAGATTCGCGCCCGTCAACGATCCGACCGCCGCAAACAATTTCACATCGCCCGCGCCCATTGCGCCGAAGATGTGCAGCATAAACATCAGGATGAATGCGATAGCGCAACCGCCGAGACTCGCCAGCGTGCCCTTCCATCCACCGTAAATCGTGTTGATGATTAAACCGCTCGCGAGCGTGGCGAGAACGAAGGCGTTCGGGATACGACGATAGCGCACGTCGTAGTACGTGATGATGACGGCCAGCGGAACGAGCAGCGCGGCGATGACGATGAAGAGTGAGCTGGACATTTATGATTTAAAACTCGCGCACGATTGATGAAAAGCTTTTTATTGATTGCTCCCCGGCCTTTTTCGTGTTCGAGCCGGGAGTTAGTTGAAGGAGGAGGCGCGCTCTTCAGTCGTCGTGCGGCGGCTCAAGGCGCGCCCACCTCTTCTTCTTAGCGAGAGTGATTAGCCGGTGATCTTGGTCGCCAGCTCGCTAATCTTGGCACCGATATTTCCACCAAGAAGCTGGAAGGCGGCAACGGCTGCCAGTGATACGAGCGCCGCAGCAATCGCATACTCGGACAACTCAAGGCCGGACTCATCTCTCAAGAACATCTTGATCACTTTCGTGCTCCTTTAGCGTTGAGCCGTTATTTGATTGTGTTGGCCAGCGAGTTGATCTTGGTGCCGATGTTGCTGCCCAGCAACTGGAAGGCGGCGACGGCTGCGAGCGCAACGAGCGCGGCGGCGACGGCGTATTCCGACAATTCAAGACCAGTTTCATCGCGAAGAAATCTCTTAATCATTTGTTTGCTCCTTTAGGGTGTGGTTAGTGGTTGAGGGTCAGGCCCGATTCCGGCGTCGGCGCTTGTGCCCCAAGCGCGCCGGGCGGACAGAAATTTAATAGCCGAGATGAATCATGGAAGTTCCACGCCCTCCAGCATTGCTCGTCGCTTCGACGTGCTGGCGGCCTGCGTTCTTCTCTCTCTGCGCGCGATGGCCCATGCCATTGATGATGCTGGCCGCCGCACCGCCTACAGCGAGAGCGACAAGCAGCAGATCATCCTGTGTACCTTGAGATAGCGAGACAGCGCGTGCGCCGACGATCAACGCCACAGCGAAGAACGGCGCGACCAGTAAAAGGCCCGCGAACGAAACAATCATTTTCGTGGTGACGATTTTCATGGCTACCTTTTCCTCGGCTGAAGGATTTGCGATGCACTTACTGCTTCGCTGACGCGCTCTTCTCTTATCAAGGCGTGTGCCGAGGCGCACAAATTCGTTTTTATGCCGATGTTTATTGAGTTTTAGTAGAATGGCAGGAAAAGGGCTTGTCGCCTTGCGTTGACAAAAGAGAGCTGGCCGAGAGGTGTGAGAAACCTGACGCGGCAGGTTAAAGTGAATGGTCTTTAAGAACTTAACATCTTGTCGCCGCAAGTTGACAGGCAACTGTAACCTTTCAACCAATAGCGACGCCCGCACCCTTCAATCGTGATAGCCACAAAATAAAAAAGGCGACCGATCCTTAAAAGACCAATCGCTTCAATTCACGCGGAGAGCTTATTCTTATAGATGACGCAAAGCCTGAAAAGCGATGAGCGCAAGACTCACGCCGCTGCCGGCAATCGTAAATGTCCATTCAACAATCGCGCTCTTACGATGCAAGAGCGCGCGCAACATCACCATCCCGCATTTCCAACCATCCTGCTGGTAAAGCGGAAGCAGGTTGGTCGCCGCCAGCAATAGATTCACAGTGCCGAACGATGTGCCCAAGGTTAACGCGGCGGCAATTAAATTGACGATGATGCCTGCCAGCAAAACCAGCACCTGCCGACTGAGCGGGCGGCGCTGCAGTTCAACGATATCCAGTCGAACGTATGCCCCGATGGGCAGCGCGTGCAGTTTGTACTCAACCCCACCGAAGTGAAAGCCGAAGAGCCTGCGTCCCCAACCCAACCCAAACTCCGTCGCGGGCACGTGACAGACGCGCGCCGCTGCAAGGTGCCCCAGTTCATGAATCAGAAGCGCGACGAAGAAACCTATAAGGTAAGAAAGGAGCACGAGGTGTGAGCCTGCTTTCAGAGTGTTCGAGTGGGATGCTCAGTGGCGTTCGGGGCGTAGTTGGAGTCCTGGCTCTGTGTCTTCTTGAAGAAAATCGCCAATATCAATCGTCAACCGTTTGAGTTTCTTGTAAAGCGTCTGGCGCGAGCCGAGTCCGAGCGCATCGGCTGCGCGCGCTACGTTGCAATCGTGTCGCTTGAGCGTTTCCGTGATAACGCGCCGCTCGAAATCTTCCAGCATGTGATCCAGATCAGCAGGTGAAGCATTGGCCTGCATTGCACTGCGCGCCTGTTCAGGAAGAATGCGCGAGTTGAGATGCTCAATGCCGATATAGTTTCCCTCGTCTGCGTACAACACCAGGCGCTCAATCTCTGCTGCTAACTCGCGCACATTGCCCGGCCATGAATAACTTTGCAGCGCATGGATAGCGTTGGCTGTGATTCCGGCAATCGCGCGGTCGTTGCGCCGTGCATAGTATGTCAGGTAATGCGAAATCAGCGCGGCGGCGTCTTCAGGACGCTCTCTGAGCGGCGGAATGAGGATTGAAAGCGAAGCTATACGATAATACAAATCTTCACGGAAACGGCCTGCACGCACTTCAGACTCCAAATCCTTATGCGTGGCGGCGACAACACGTACGTTCACCTTGCGCGGCACACGCTCTCCGAGTGGGTGAATTTCACCCTCTTGAAGGAAACGTAAGAGCTTCGGTTGTAAAGCGGAAGGCAAATCACCAATCTCGTCCAGAAAAAGCGTCCCACCTTCGGCTGCGCGGATCATTCCTTCGTGATCTGCATGCGCTCCTGTAAAAGAGCCTTTGCGATGACCGAAGAGCATGCTCTCAATCAAATCCGCAGGCGCGGCAGTACAGTTGAAAGGAATGAACTCGCTATGACAACGACGGCTCAAGCGATGAATTGCCCGCGCGACCAATTCTTTTCCCGTCCCCGACTCACCCGTAATCAGCGCGGTCGAATCCGAGTCCTTGATTCGTTCAACCCCACGCGCGACTGCCATCATCGCACGGCTTACAAAGATCATGCCGGGAAGCGTTGCATCTGCCAAAACCGAGAGTGACTGCGCCTTAAAGTGTTGCTGTTGATCGCCAAGCAGCGCGACATGCGTATGAGCTAGTTGTGCAACATCCGACAATAGCCTCAGTTCTTTAACTTGCCTTTCCGTGAGTGGACGGACACAACGCCCATAAATAGCTGCCCCTTCACGAGTCAGGCTCGTGGTTGCAAGTACCATGCAGATATATTGATCGCCAGCTTTTATCTTAACGGCCTCTCTCATCCCTGAAAGAGCGCTGGCGATGACCATTTCCGCATCAGTGATTTCGTCTTGCTCTAACCCTTCGACCCATTTCAGACGAGGTTGCTCGCCAATTTTCTGTGTCCAAGTCGCAAGTCCATAGGTATGAGCGGTCGCATCAATCATTAATGTTAGTTTGATCATCACCTCGTAGAGCTGATTACAACCCGCCGTCGCTGCCTGACACAACGCTTGCACCATTGACGCCAAGGGCAATGGCGCAGGCGCAGATGAATTGTTAATTAAACTATCTGATGAATGCGAATGAGACATTGACCTTACCGCCCGAAGACTGCGTTGGTTGATCTAAGCAATTGAATACAGGACTTTTAACTGATACCGGGGCAAGGTCTAACAGCGAGAAGTCTCGCGGGAGATTCACTGTCAATGGCCGAACCCTATGAGGAGATTCAACCAAGTTTTGACAGTCTATGCACATATCAGAATGATGTCAACATAATTCAACATCAAGCCCGATTCCATGATTCATCAGCTTTTTAATTTCTGTCTTCAGAGGTAAAGAGACCGAGCTTGCTATTTTTCCACACTGTGCATTTCTCGAAATCTCTTATCCCCTACATTCTTTTAGCCATCGAAGCATGATGCCCTTCCCGCGGATTTCCGTTCGCCTGCTGTTCGCCGACACAAGCACTTAACTCGGCTTACCTCAAGTAAACGTTGAACTTAGCCCTCGAAGTCGTTGCAAAGAAATGTCTTTACAGCTTTTCGCCCTCATGCTACAGTCCCGCCACTTTGCCGCTAAGTGATTGACTGGCAAAGAATTGGGAAGTAGACGAAGCACACTAACTTGTGGTCACCACCCTTCTTATATACAGCATATTGAGTTTCGACTCACAAAAGACGGAATCAGGCAGGTTAAGGTAAGAAATGGCGATACGATTCGGGACATCGGGTTGGCGGGCGGTTATTGCCGATGAATTCACCTTTGCCGGGGTCAGGTTGGTGACGCAAGCTATTTGTGAGCACTTGCGCTCAAGCGGTGCGGGCGCGGATAGCCTGATGATAGTCGGTTACGACACCCGATTTCTCGGTGAGAAATTTGCTGCTGAATGCGTTAAGGAGGTTGCAGCTCAAGGGTTTAGAGCATATCTTTGCGATCATCCAACGCCCACGCCTACTATTTCGCACGCTATTCGGAGCAATCAGGCCATTGGAGGGATTAATTTTACAGCATCACATAATCCCCCGGAATATAACGGTATAAAATTCTCTACCGCGGATGGAGCCCCTGCCCTGCCAGAGATAACCAAGCAGGTGGAACAGTTAATTCTCAGCATCCAGGCCCGTGGAGAGGTTGATAACACCAGGAATAATCTCAACGCTGGCGCTGAATCTCACGACCCCCGTCCGGCCTATTTAGCCGACTTAGATAACAAAATCAGATTTGATCTGATCGCGCGCGCCAACGGTCGCTATGCTTATGACCCTTTGTGGGGCACCGGGCGCGGCTATCTCGATAAAGCATTGCGAACACACGATGTTGAAGTGGAGACGATTCACGATTGGCGTGATGTGATGTTTGGTGGACGCTCACCTGAGCCGGAGTCGAGCCATTTGGACGAGTTGCGCGAAGTGATGGCGAAAAATAAATGCGCCCTCGGCTTGGCAACCGACGGAGACGGAGACCGTTTTGGCGTCCTCGACTCTGATGGCACGTTTATCACGCCGAATCAATTGATAGCTCTTCTTTTTGATTATCTGGCAGAGTCTCGTGGATGGGCGGGCGGAGTTGCACGCTCCGTCGCCACCTCTCATCTGGTTGACCGAGTTGCCGAGAATCGCGGGCTTCCGCTTTATGAAACGCCGGTCGGGTTCAAGTTTATCGGAGAATTGATCAATGAAGACAAAATCATCCTGGGCGGCGAAGAATCTGCGGGGATGTCGATCAAGGGTCACTATCCGGAGAAAGATGGCATCCTTGCGTGTCTGCTCGCAGCGGAGGCGGTCGCGGCGCGCGGGGCGAGTTTAGGCGAACAACTTGCCGAGTTATACAAGCGCGTCGGTCGCCTTGAATCCGGCAGGCTCGGTGTGAAGTTGACACCGGAAATCGCCGCCAGTCTTCCTGAGAAATTAAAACAGGAACCGACAGAAATTGGCGGTCGCCCCATCAAACTCACAAATCGGATGGACGGAGTGAAGTTCATTTTCGAAGACGGCTCGTGGATTCTGATGCGCCCATCCGGCACTGAACCGCTGGTACGTGTTTACGCTGAGACCGAATCAATTAAAGACTTGGAGGTGCTCCTTGAACAAGGCCGCAAATACTTATTGGATTGATAATCGTCTTCAGGCGCAACGTGTCACAACGCGCGCCCTTCCTGTGCTCTCTTCTCCGGCGCGTGAGCTTTCACGCGAGATTATCGGCACGCGCACTGAGATTCGTCGTCGCGGCGGTCTTGTCCCATCGTGGGTCGGCTTTGTTACGATTATTCTTGCGACATTCGCTCTCTGCACAACAGTCACAATGCGTACACATGCGGAGATGCGCGCAGCCTCGCAGCAGCATGAAAGGATCAGCTCCGAGGTTAAGACATTGCGTAATACTAACGCCATACTTGCTTCAGAGGTCAAACGTTTGCGGAGCGATCCGCAGGCTATTGAGTCTGCTGCGCGCGAAAAGCTCAAGATGGCGCGCGTCAACGAGATCATCGTGCCGATTGAATAGGCGCGAAGTTATGCTCTTTCCAAATCTATGAGTTATTGGATGTGTGTTCCCGCCATGTATCATGCCGCTTGACTCTGCTTTGCTTCCACGCATCATGGTTGCCTGCCCGTTTGCACGCGGCTCAGTTAACAGAAACTGAGCCGCACCCCTCTTCGCTACAAACTGCAACTTCCACGCAAGTATGCATAGTTGACACCTCTGTAACCGTCAACTAATATCGAATTCTTAATGATTCTCAATTAATATTCACCATCATGCGCGACGACTCTCCGAAGAGACGCTGTGCGAGAGACCGATTAGAGTTATGTCTGAAACTAAAGAGATAACATCGCCGGAACAAGCAGCCGTTGAGCGTTGGGAACAAGAAACACTCATGCCGGTTTTGAGTAAGCGTCCCGAAAGAAAGAAGCGCTTTGAGACTGTCTCGCTCGAAGAAGTGAATCGCCTCTACACACCTGCCGACGTGGCCGAGATTGATTTTGAGCGCGACATCTCTTTCCCCGGCGAATTCCCTTACACGCGCGGCATACACCCGACCGGCTATCGCGGCAAGCTCTGGACGATGCGACAGTTCGCGGGCTTCGGAACGCCGGAAGAAACGAACGCCCGCTTCAAATATTTGACGACCCAAGGTCAGACAGGACTTTCCGTCGCTTATGATTTACCGACATTGATGGGCTACGACGCTGACTCGCCTTTGTCCGAGGGAGAAGTCGGCAAATGCGGTGTTGCCGTTTCATCTCTGGCCGACATGGAAGTTTTGTTTGACGGCATTCCGCTTGAAGGAGTCACGGTTTCTCAAACGATTAATGCCCCAGCTTCGGTTCTTCTGGCGATGTACCTCGTCGTTGCTGAAAAGCAGGGTGCTGATTGGAAGAAGATTTCCGGCACGCTCCAGAATGATATCTTGAAGGAGTATATCGCGCAGAAGGAATGGATTTATCCCATTCGTCCGGCGATGAAGCTGGTCACAGATACCTTTGAGTTCTGCACTCGCCATGTGCCCCGCTACAATCCGATTTCCGTCAGCGGCTATCACATACGCGAAGCTGGCGCGACCGCTTTGCAGGAACTAGCTTTCACTTTGCGCGACGGCATCGAATACGTTGAGTGGGGTGTTCGGGCGGGTCTTGACGTCGACGAGTTTGTGCCTCGCATCTCCTTCTTCTTTAATGCGCATAACGATTTCTTTGAAGAGATTGCCAAGTATCGCGCCGCACGCCGCATCTGGTCACGCGTGATGCGGGAACAATTCCACGCAAAAAACGAGAGAACGCTGCAATTGCGTTTCCACACGCAGACAGCAGGTGTTTCGCTTACCGTCCAACAGCCGCTCAACAATATCGTTCGTGTTGCAATTCAAGCGCTCGCTGGCGTCATGGGTGGAACGAACAGCTTACACACAGATGCTTACGATGAAGCGCTGGCTTTGCCGACCGACCGCGCCGCTTTGATTGCGCTTCGCACGCAACAGATCATCGCGGAAGAAACGGGCGTGGCAAATACGATTGACCCCCTTGGCGGCTCATATTTCGTCGAAGCCCTGACAAAGAAGATGGAAGACGGCGCGCTCGATTATTTCAGTAAGATTGACGCGATGGGCGGGATGGTCGAAGCGGTCGAGAAGGGCTTTCCGCAACGTGAGATTCAGGAGTCGGCTTACCAGTATCAGAAGGCTGTTGAGCGCAACGAACAAACGATTGTCGGCGTCAACAAGTATCAGATGGATGACGAGGCCAACGAAATTCATACCCTCGTCATTGACGAAGGCGTGCGTGATCATCAGGTTGAGAGGCTGCAACAAACGCGCGACCGGCGCGACAAAGGCGCAGTCGCCAACGCGCTTGAGAAGGTGCGACAGGCAGCACACTCAAACGAGAACACCATGCCCGCGACAATCGAGGCCGTGCGCGCCTATGCTACGCTCGGCGAAATCTGCGATGCCTTGCGCGATGTTTATGGTCTATACGAAGAACCTGCTTTTTAAGACGTGCATTAAAATTTGAGGGAACAATTGTGATGCGTAGTGGTCTGCAAAATGGTATGCGTTATTTAATCTTGTCCCTGATGCTTCTGGCATCCGTGAGCTACGTGGCGTCGCCCGCCGTTGCCTCCAGACCAGAAGGCTTGCCGAGCGTCGTCATTCAAAAGCGCAGAACGGTTCTGGTACGCACAGGGAAATTCGTTAGAGACTTTCCTGAGCGAAGAAGGGCGGTTGTCAGTTATCCGGTCATCGTCGGGCCAAGAAACTCTCTGGTCTTACGAAAGGTTCGCGCGCTGTTTGATTTCAAAAACATCTTCGGCTCGTCGCTGGCAGAATATCGGTCGGAGACGTGGTTGTCGGAATTTGACTACAAAGTCAATTACAATCGCAATTTCATTCTCGACGTTACTTTCATGCAGGATGGCATCGGGGCTTACCCGGACACGCACACCAAGCATTTCGCCATCAATCTCAGAAACGGTGAGTTGATTAAAGCGGCTGACGCTTTTGATTCATCTTCGCTTGATGAGTTGGCATCGCTTGTGGACAAGAAACTACAGACCGAGAATCAGGAAACCATCAGAGACAGTGGTGACGATAAAGAAACGGCTAAAGACCTGCTTAAAGATTTAAAAATTAAAGCGAGCGACCTTGATGACTTCTCTATCAGCGATAAAGGCATTACCTTCCTCTATGACGCTGGGTTCCCACATGTGGTTCAGGCGCTTCAGCCAGTGGGGAAATATTTCTTCAGCTTCGCCGAGCTTAAATCTTACATCAAGCGCGACGGGCCGCTGGGGATGTTTGTTCGATAACGCCGGATTATGAGCGATAGAAAAATTCGCGTTTTAGTAGCCAAACCTGGCCTCGACGGTCACGACCGTGGAGCCAAGGTTATCGCGCGCGCTTTGCGCGATGCCGGGATGGAAGTCATCTATACGGGCTTGCGCCAGACGCCGGAGATGATCGCGGCGGCGGCATTGCAGGAGGACGTTGATGCGGTCGGCGTCTCTATCCTGAGCGGCGCGCATAATACGCTCTGCCCGCGCATCGTCGCGTTGTTACGCGAAAAAGGCTTGGACGATTGCCTTGTTCTCGTCGGCGGCATCGTCCCGAAGGAAGATATCTTGCGCCTCAAGGAGCAAGGCGTCGCTGAAATCTTTCTTCCCGGCACTTCCACCGAAGCAATCGTCAAGTTTCTGCGCGAGAACGTCCGCCCACGAGAATGACAGAGGAAGAACATGAAGTGGCGAACGGGGCTGCTCTCATTGTCGAGTCTCGCTCCTCTACAGCTATCGTCCGCATCAATCGCCCTGCCGAACGCAACTCACTCTCAATCGCAACCCTCGAAGAATTAGACTCAATCGTCTCGGCTTTGACCGCGCGCACAGATGTCACGGCAATCATCTTCACGGGCACAGGAGATGTCTTCGCATCAGGCGCCGACCTGCGCGAACTCTCCGCGCTCACGCCCGCGACAGCCAGAGAATTTGCCATGCGCGGGCAACGACTCTTTCAGAAGATTGCAGACGCAACACAACTCACCATTGCCGCGATTAACGGCTATTGCATGGGCGGCGGTCTGGACCTGGCGCTCTGTTGCGACCTGCGCTGCGCTTCGCCAGAGGCTGTCTTCGCTCATCCCGGGAGCGCGTCGCGGCATTATCACGGGATGGGGCGGCACGCAGCGGCTGCCGCGTCTAATCGGGACGGCGCGAGCGCTCGAAATGTTTACGACGGCGAGACGCGTTGATTGCCTTGAGGCTTATGAGATTGGCTTGGTGAGTAAAATCGGAGAGCCTGTGCTTGATTGCGCTGTCGAATTGGCGCTGGCTCACAGGGCAAAGCCCCTGGCTACTTCTTGAGAAACCGCGCGATTCCCTTCTGGCAATCTTCCGTCATGCGCGCGATGGCGTTAACGTCAACGCCCGCCTGAAATGCCGAATCGAACGTCATTCCGTCCATGTGATAAAGCAGGCGCTTTGAGAGCATCACGGCGGAGCGGCTGACCTGCTCGAACCCGGCGACGTAATTCTCCACTCCCTCTTCAAACTGCTCATCCTCGAAGACCTGATTGACGAGGCCGAGGCGCTCGGCTTCGTCCGCGCCGATTTCCGCGCCGCGAGTAATCAACTCGAAGGCGCGTTTCTCCGAGACGTTGCGTCGCAAAATCGCCATCACCATCGCCGGGACGAATCCTATCTTGACCTCCGGGTAGCCGAAGCGCGCCGACCTTGCGGCCAGAACGAGATCGCAGGCCGTCGCCAGACCGCAACCGCCCGCCAGCGCGCGGCCACGCACCGCCGCCACGACGGGCACACGCACACGGCGAATCAACGCGAACAGCTCCATCAAGGACTGCGCGTCTTCCAGATTTTCCGTGACAGAGCTTTCAGAGATTTTCTGTAATGCCGCGAGGTCTGCGCCGGAACAGAAGTCTGCGCCCGCGCCCGTGATGACGACGACGCGCACGGCGTCGTCCGCGTCCGCCGCCCGCAGTGACGCCTTGAGGTCGTTGATCAGAGCATCATTCAACGCGTTGCGCTTTTCAGGACGATTGAGCGTGATGAGCGCGACCGTTCCCTCAACCGCGTAGATGACGGACTGATTTTTCTTTTTCATTCGGTGATTAGTCTTGGCGGCGCGTGCGTTGGAAGAGTTAAGGTGAAGCGAGAAAACTTTGAAGCGCCGCGTTCACTTCGCCGATCGCTTCGTTCTGCACCCAGTGGGCGCTTTGTTTGATTCTCACTTCGCGGTAAGGCGCGTCTATATAAGACTTCACGTCGCGCACCGTGTCCGGGACGACGGCTTGATCCTGCTCGCCGTAGATGAAAAGCGTCGGGACACGAATGCGATTGTCGCTCAACTCTTCCTCCTTGCGCTTTCTTTTCATAAACATTGAAAAGACGTTGGCTCGATAGTAGTTGATTGCCGCTGTCAGCGCGCCGGGTTCGCGCAGAGCATTTTTGTAAATAGCGATGTCCGCGTCTGTGAAAGTTCCGGGGCGCGCCACAGTTTTTTTGAAGATGCGCTCGACAAAGGCATAGTCTTTCACGCTCATCAACCATTCGGGCACGCGCGGGAGTTGGAAGAAGAGCATGTACCAGCTTTTGCAGCGCCTGCCGCAAAGTCATATTGGCGCGCCACGCGGCCATCGGCGGAACTTGCATGGCGACGAGTTTCCAGACGTATTCGGGATGCATCTGCGCCACAGCCCAGGCCACACCCGCGCCCCAATCATGCCCGACGATTGCCGCCTGCTTTTTTCCAAAATGACGGACCAGCCCCAGCACATCGTCCACCAGCAGATTTATCTTGTAATCTTCGACGCGCGCGGGCTTGTCGCTCAAGTTGTACCCGCGCATGTCAGGCGCAACGACCGTGTAGCTTTCGCCGAGCGCCATCAACTGATGTCGCCACGAATACCAGAACTCAGGAAAACCGTGCAGCAGGATGACGAGCCTCTCGCCGCTGCCACGCTGGGCGTAATGCAGGCGCACGCCGCCGATCTGCGCGTAGCCGTGCCGAATGGAAGGATCAAGATTTATCAGAGCTTCTGTCATATCAAGGAAGTGATGGGTGATAAGTGATAGGAAAGAACAAAGGGTTTCTCTTATCACCTATCACCTATTACCTATTACCTATCACTGGTTAACTGTAGCTCCCGCGCCTCGTCGTCGGCAACATCAATTTCCATTCGAAGGAGCGCGGTCGAGAAGGTCTTGCCCTGCGCGTCCGTCATCAGGGAAAGCGTGCCGCCACCGCCCAGGCTCTCGTGCAGGAGAAAGTTGAGCGCCGACAGATTGGGCAACTCGAAGCGTTCGACTTCACCTTTGCAGATTCCCTTGAAATGCTCCTTGACCCGCTCAGCCGTCACCTCGCGCACGAGCAGAGGATAATATTCATCACGAAGCGCGATGAGGCCAACGTTGGCAGTATCGCCTTTATCGCCCGAGCGCGTATGCGCGAGTTTAGTTAGTTGAATTCGCATCTTTTCGTAGGACAGGCATTCCTGCCTGTCTATAGCGTGCGCCAGCACGCTCATCATATTGCCTAATAAGTATTCGCGCTCACGCGCTCAATGACAGACAGAATGTCTGCTCGACAGGCCAGAATGCCTGTCCTACTATGCTTCCGTCACCGTGACGCGCGGTTTAATCTCCGTCTTTGGAATCAGCGCAGGCCAGTAAGCGACGATCTCTTCTACTTTGGGACGGCCTCCGGCAAAGCCGGTCACGCCGGGCGGGCCTGTCAGAATCAGCGGCGCGATCTCTTTGGTGAACCGCTCGACGGCCTGACGATCTTCACCACGCACGCCGACGCGCAGTTGCACTTCCGCCAGATCGGGCGAAGGCTCTCCGGCCAGCGGGCCGTGTGTCGCATTTGCGCCGACAAACTCGGTCAGGATTTGGTCGAAGCGAAGCCCCAGACGGTCAAGACGCGCCCGCAGGATTTTGTCTGCGGCCTGCGCCTTCTCGTAAGCGTCAGGCCAGGAGTAGACGAGCGTGCCGACGGCCTTGAAGCCTGCCGAATAACTGATAGAGACTTTCAGAAACTCTGTCGCCGGGTGGCCGCCTATGCCGAAAACCCGGACACGGTCAGGTCCCTGCGTCCTCAAGTCGAATCGTCGTAAAGTCAGCCACGCAATCCGGCGTGATGTACTCGTGCGGGTCGCCCATCTCGTAAAGCAGTTGCTCCTTGATGCCGGGTACGTTGACGCGGCCTCCTGTGCCTTCGTGCTTCGTGATGAAGAAAGTACCGTCCGCGTAGGCTTCGGCGATGGGAAATCCGACGTTCGCCAGATCAGGGATGTTGCGCCAGTCGTACTGGCAATTACCGCCCGAAGATTGCGCGCCGCATTCGATGATGTGCCCGGCGATTGTCCCGGCAGAGAGTTTGTCCCAGTCCGTCTCGCCCCAGCCGAACTCGTGAATAATCGGAGCGAGTGTCAGCCCGGTATCGGTCGCGCGCCCTGTTATGACGACCTGCGCGCCCTGATTGAGAGCTTCGACCATCGGCCATGCGCCGAGATAAACGTTCGCGCTCTGGATGCGTTCGCGCACGGTCGAGAGCGGCTCGTCAGTATCCATGTTGCGAAGCTCAATGCCCCGCGCTAAAAAATCGTCTATGCGCGACATGATGTCGTCGCCTGTGACGATCCCGATACGAAACTTACCCCCAAGTCCAAGTTCGCGCGCAACTTCGCGCACGGCTTCGGCGCAGCCTTCGACGTTGACGCCTCCGGCATTAGCCGTCACACGGATGTTTCTTTCGACGCAGGCGGGCAGAATCTGCTTCATCAAAGGAACGAAATCCCGCGCGTACCCGCCCTGAGGATCGCGCGCGCGCTGCTTCTGCATGATGGACATGGTGACTTCGGCCAGATAGTCGAGCATCAGGTAGTCAATCGGGCCACCTTCGACCTGACGCACAGGCGCGTCCAGCATGTCTCCCCAGAACCCTTGCCCGCTGGCGATACGAATCTTTTCTTTCATAGGAGTAAACAGTAATCAGTAATCAGCAATCAGTCAAAAGCAAAAGGCTGAGACTGACTGATTCAAACGTAAGTGGCGCGGGCGGCGCACCCTCAAGACAGGATGCGTCACCCGCGCCAAACCCCTAGACGACTCTGCTTCCAACAGATCCAAAGCGAAGCGCCGGCTACTTATCATCAATCCTTGAATTTAGTGGGTCATCATCGTCGGCGGCTTGATGCCCACACGGACTGGTGCTCGACGGCGTGCTCTGCGGCGACCGGCGCGCGGCATCATCCCGCTGCCGCCTCCGGCAGACATGAATGAAAACTCCCGTTTCTCGCCGGGCACGCTCATAATCTGAACTCCGTTGCCGACCTTCTTCAAACGAACCGAGACAATTGTAGCCGCTGTCGTTGGGCTTGAAGGGGGTGCTAACATCATCGTCACGCCGGTGTAGCCGCGAGTGGTGACGGCGGTGTAACGTCCCGTCATCGCCTGTCCGCCTTCGGGCGTCAACGAGAACTGATTGTCGGCCATGAATTCCAAGGTTGCCGGGCCGGACAAGCTGCCTTCAGGATAATTGACAGTGCCAGTGTATGACTGACCGGTAAAGTCATCCTGCTTCCCAATAGTTCGCTCCAACTCGTTGTTCTGTAAAGTCGTGGAATTAAGCTCTGGCGGTACCTCCGTAGTGCTGCGCATACTGCGGCCACGACGGCGGCGACGACGCCCGCCACGATTCATGTTCGTGTTCGAGTTCGTGTTCTCCTGCATTGTCATAGTGTCCGGCGTCGTCGTGCTGGAGTTCGCATTCTGCGCCGACACTGTCAGATCAGCTCCGATAAAAGCTATCGAGACGATCAAGACAAACATACGAATGATATAGCTTTTGGTATATCTGTTCATGGTCTTGCTCCTCCTGCTGTTGCATTGCACGCCTTCCTAGGGAAAAGCGCGCCCAAGTTTAATAACTTTCGGCAACCGCCTGACTGCTCGGCTGGCAGTGACCGTTTGTGAAAGTTCCAGACTGCAAACTACGCGGGGAGATGTTCCAGCTAACCCTATGCTCAAAAGTCTTCAGCTCCGTTAGGAGCGATTTCGTCTTCAGACCAGAGAAGGCGGCAGGACGAACGGACCGAGATGCGGCCCGCCGTAATTCAAGCTCACGCGCAACGCCAGTTCCAGCGTGTCGCGTGTGTTTTCAGGCACGATGACGGCATCAACGAAGCCGCGCGCGGCGGCATAACGCGCGTCCAACTGCTGCTCATAACTCTCGCGCACGCGCTCTATCTCAGCTTTCAACTCTTCGTCAGGCTCTTTCCCTTCCTGCTTCAGCTTGTCCAGTTGCGTGCCGAACGTGGCCTGCACAGCCGAGTCGCCTTCCATCACCCCCATGCGGCCTGTCGGCCAACTGAAGATGAAGTCCGGATCGAAGCCCTGACCCGCCATCGCGTAGTAGCCCGCGCCCGAAGCGTGATTGACTGTCAAAACAATCTTCGGCACAAGGGCGGTCGCCATCGCTTCGACAAAGCGCGCGCCCGCGCGGATGATTCCCGAATGCTCTGCTTCGGAGCCGACCATGAAGCCTGAGACATCCTGAATGAAGACGAGCGGCGTTTGATGACGATTGCAGGTCTCTATGAAGTAGGCGACCTTCTCGGCAGACTCGGCGTAGATGATGCCGCCGAATTTCGGAGAACCGCCACCGGGCGGGCGAATCATCCCGCGACTATTACAAATGATGCCGACCTGTATGCCGCGAATGCGGGCATGGCCCGTGATCATCTCCTTGGCATAGTCGGCCTGAAACTCGTCCAGGTGCCCGCCGTCCAGGATGCAATCGAGCATGGCGCGCACGTCGTATGGTTGACGATGATCTTCCGGAAGAATGTCGTAGAGTTCCCTCGCGGGGCGTGCCGCGTCCACGCTTTCCGTAATCGAGACGACGCTCGCAGGCTTGACCGGAAGTTCTGAAACAAACTCCCTAATCTTAGCCAGACACGTTTCGTCGTCCGCGACACGGTAATGCGCGACGCCTGAAATGGCGTTGTGCGTGCGCGCCCCGCCGAGAGATTCGTTGTCAATCGTCTGTCCCGTCGCACCCTTGACCAGATTCGCGCCGCCCAGCCCCATGAACGAAGTGCCTTCGACCATCATGATGATGTCGGAGAGCGCAGGCAGATATGCGCCGCCCGCGATGCATGGCCCCATCACAGCCGCAATCTGCGGAATCTTCAGGTAGCGACGCATGATCGAGTTGTAATAGAAGATGCGCGCCGCGCCGTACTGGCCGGGAAAGACGCCGCCCTGAAACGGAAGATTCACTCCCGCCGAATCCACCAGATAAATGATGGGAACGTGCGAGCGCATACTAATCTCCTGCGCCCGCAGGATTTTCTTAATCGTCTCAGGCCACCACGACCCGGCTTTGACGGTCGCATCGTTAGCGACGACCACGACCTCACGCCCGCCGACGCGTCCAATCGTCGTGACGACCCCGGCGGACGGGGCTTGTCCCTTATATTCGTCGTAAGCGACGAGCAGACCAATCTCTTGTGGGAAAGATTCTTTGTCAAAGAGCAGTTCAATGCGCTCGCGCGCCGTCAGCTTGCCCTGCTGGTGTTGACGTTCGATTTTATCGGGGCCGCCGCCCGTGCGGATTTTCGCTTCGAGCCGCTGGAGGTCTGCGGAAAGTTCGCGCAGACGCATCCGCAGTTCTCTGGAAGCCGATCGTGCTTCAGACTTCATCATGAATCGAGACCGGCTGCGCCTTATCTCATCCTCGCCCGTCCGGTCACCCATTCTGTTCTAAACGCTTTTGAATGACGACAAAATATCACAGACGGGCGAGGCAAGACAATGCGCGCATCTGGATTGAGGAATTGCGGCCAGTGTCTCATGGGGTTGGCTTCGCTCCGTGAGGAGCGACTGAAAATAGCCCAGACATTTATATCTGGGAATTGAACGGAAACAGTAAAAAAATCCCGTAGGGACGATTGAAATTTCAATCGTCCCTATGGGACTCAATTTATAATCCTTGCTTGATTCCCAGCCATAAATGGCTGGGCTATTTTCAAATGTCCCTACGGGACAATCTTGCCCCAAACAGCATTCATCACCTTTCTCAGGTCTGCCTTCTCCGGCAAACCTTCGATGATGCTGACGCGGTCCGATTGACGGACGATGACGACTAAGCCTTCACTTGTGCGCCACGCACGCCCGTCATACCACTTCGTCGCGGAGTTCGTATAGAGGTTGTTGATTGGAGTCGCGCTCGCGTAGCGTCGTTCGGTACGCTTCACGTAAGCATCGAAGAATTCCGTCGCATCATGCGGCGTGTCCCACGCAGAAAGCTGTGTGATGACAACGCTGCCCGGCTGTGTTCCCTCATAAACGCTGTAGCGGTCTCCGCCCCATCCTGCCGAGGCAGTCTTCGATTCCTGCGCCGACTTCAGATACTCGTCCAGAATCAGATAATAACTCCACTCGCCGTTGACATCCGTATCAATCCGCTTCCATCCCCTGCCGAGCAGTGAACTAATGTCCGGCAGCGCGACTTTGATGGGAGCTTCGCGCGCAAAGTATTTCTCCGCGTGCAGGATTTGCTCGGTTGACTGCGGCAACTCCTTGTAAGCCTTCGAGACGAGCGGCCAGCCTTCGCGCCTGTGTAACTGCTGCACCCATTGCATTCCCTCTTTGTAAGGAAACATCAAGGATTCGCGCAACGCACGCGGCGCGCGATCTATCTCTTCGCTCGCCGACTGGCTCGACCCCATAGATTTCATCAGGGAGATAATACGCAAAGGGCTACGCGACACGTAGACGGCCATAGCGAGTGAAGCGTCACCTTCGACCAGCGCGTGCGCGGCCAGTTCAGCGTCAGCGTCGCCCTTCGGCCATTTTTCAAAGCGGCGCAAATTGAAGTGCTGATCTTGCAGAGCGTGCGTCAATTCGTGCGCCATGACAGGCTTTTGCCCGTCGAGGTCAATCCAGTCGGCGAGGAAAAACTCCTGCTGCTTAGGATCGTAATAGCCCGCGACCTGCTCGGTCAGAAGGCCGATGATGAAAGGTCTGAACTGGAAATCCTGTGGGATGAGGCCGAGCTTTTTGAGAGCGACTTCGGAAGCGTGCAGTTCCGCGGGCGTCGAATCCGCGTCCATGTTCTTGATGAGAAAGCGTTGAATTTCGGCGCGCGACTGCGTTCCGCTCTTCACGGGGCGCAGGATGGGCAGTTCCCTGAGTTCGCTCGTCTCCTTCAAAACTTCGGTGGTTGCTTCGACAACCGCCAGATTTCTGGCGTCGCGCGTGGAGATGGCAGCGGCGCTCTGGGCCTGCGCCCGTGCGACGGGTACGCGCAGGCTGGCGGCGGCCAGAATCGAGATGACGGCCAGGAGAGCAATTGTCTGAAGTCTGATTTGCTTTGACATCTATTACCTTTCGCTTTTATAGTCCGCAGGAAACGCCCAGGCAGATTATATTACAGAGAGCCTTGTTGATTAGACTAACATTCGCCGAGGAGACGTTTCTCTCAGATGACGACCCTGCACGAAGAAGATGTACCGTTTGAAGAGTGGCACGAAACGCTCGTGCGTGTTCGCTACTCCGAGACGGACAAAATGGGCGTGGTCTATCACGCGAATTACCTGGTCTGGTTCGAGATCGGACGCACGGAATTCTGCCGCTCGCGTGGCTTCTCTTACCACGATATGGAAGAGAACGAAAATGCCTTCCTCGTTGTTGCCGAAAGTTATTGCCGCTACAAAGCGCCCGCTTACTACGACGACGAGTTGATCGTTCGCACGCACATCACCGAACTAAGAAGGCGCAGTTTGCGTTTCGGCTACGAAATCGCCCGCCTTTCCGACGGCAAGGTGATAGCTGAAGGCGAAACAGGCCACGTCGTCACCGACGGCGCAGGCCACGTCCGCTCATTCCCGATGCTCTACAAGCAGCTTCTCGCCGCCACACCGGAGTCAGCCATCCATCTCTCGCAGCCGCCCACAGCCGAGCGCGTCCCCGAAGAAATTGCGCCTGACTAAATAAAAGTGGGGCAGTAGGCAGTGGGCACTTAAGAACAGGCGAATGAGCCGCGGCGCCCGGCGCTCTTTCTTGCTTTTATCTTCAACTCCCCACTGCCCACTGCCTTCTGCAAACTGCTTTATTGTTCATGCGTAAGTGAGAGGCGGGAGATTTCACGGGCGCGGCCTGTCGTCTCGTCTATATCCATGATGGCGGCGCAGATTCGCACCATTCCAGTCGAATGGTCGGCGCGCTTGTAGACGGCAGAGGTGAAACGCGTGATTACGTCCTGGCGATCCATGCCGATGACGCCTGCGTAAGAGCCTGTCATTCCGAGGTCAGTCAGATAAGCCGTGCCTTCTGTCAAAATCCTCTCGTCAGCCGTCTGGACGTGCGTGTGTGTGCCGACGACCGCCGAAACGCGACCATCCAGATACCAGCCCATCGCCGCCTTCTCCGAAGTCGCCTCGGCGTGCATGTCCACGAGGCGGACTTTGACCTCAGGCGGGATTGCCGCAACAAGCTCGTCGGCAGCGCGAAAAGGATCATCCGCTGGCCCCATGAAGACGCGCCCAATCAAATTGAGCACGGCGACGCGCACGCCTTTCACGTCGCCCACCCACATCCCGCTACCGGGCGAGTTTGGCGGGTAATTGGCAGGGCGCAGCAGGCGGGGCTGGCGCTGGATGTAAGGAATGACTTCGCGTTTATCGAAGATGTGATTACCGGAGGTCATCACGTCAATTCCAGCCTGGAAAAGCTCATCGGCCAGAGACGGCGTGATGGAAAAACCGCCCGCCACGTTCTCCGCATTCATCACGGCCAGATCAATCCCGTGCTGCTCGCGCAAATCCTGTATACGCTCCAGCACCGCCATCCGTCCGGGACGCGCAACCACATCGCCAATCATTAAGATTTTCATAAGTTAAAAAAAGATGTGATGAGTGATGAGTGTAGGAGAAAACGAGTTCTTAACTCATCACCCATTACTCATCACTCATCACTGATCTTGAGTGGCAGAGGGAAATCCGCGTGAGCCGCTCCGCAGCCGTAATTGAACCTGCGTGAACAGGTGGGTGACCTTTTAGAAGCCGCTGCCTTTAGCAACCCTTAACAATGAAGGAATGCACGGGCAAAAAAAGCGGCATCGGTCTCCCTTTTTTATCGGCGTAGGCTCAACCATAGGAACTCGGTGACGAACCCCGCAGAAGGTGTTTCCCTCAGCCGAAAAGATTTTACCATAGATAAAAGCAGAAGTCAGAATACAGAAGAAAGAAAGTAGGACAGACATTCCTGTCTGTCATTGAGCGCGGAGAGCGCGAATACTTGTTAGCCAATATTGATGAGCGTGCTAGAGCACGCTACGACAGGCAGGAATGCCTGTCCTACCTTCTGATTCTGTTTTAAGTGAATGCGATGTTGCCTGTCGTGCTGACTTGCTGCTCGACGGTGCTGCGAACTTTCAAGAGGCGGTCGAGCATTTCGGCACACTCGCTGCTGCGTGAGGCTAGTTGCGAGTCGGCCTGTTCATGGAGGCGTTTTAAGCGATGCAGTTCATCGGCGATGTGGAGCGCCGCGAGAATGGCGACCTTGAGCGAATCAACCGTCAGCGTGCCAGACGAAATCTCACGCATCCGGCTATCAACAAACTCGGCGAGCTGCGAGATGTACTCGCTATCACCGTCGGAGCGGATATTGTAGGTCTGGTTGTAAATCTCTACTCTGATGGTCGGTGTGCTTGCTGTATCCATATTGCCTTTACTCAGACTGATGCGATTATGCCCATCGCTCATCTACGTACCACCTCGGCCATTTCCGGGTCGAGCGCGGCAATCGCATCGAGCATGGCTTCGACTTTCATGCGAATCGTGTCACGCTCCGAGAGGATACGCTCAAGCTGATTTTCCAGCCGCTCTTTTTCGTTGAGCAGAGTTCCCAACTCGCGCCGGGTGGAGGCGATCTCGCGCTCCAGTGCTTCCTTCTCCTGGCGAAGCGTTTTCGTCAGCTCGATGGTGCGGTAAATTTTGTCTTCCAGATGTGAGAACTTTTCCAGTCCAGATAATCCGACCATCGCCGTCTCCTCGATTTGGCAGGGGCTAAAACTAGCCGCCCGATTATGCGACTTCCCGTCTCAGAAGTCTAGAGTCTTTCGAGTCTGGCGAGTCTATCGAGCAAAAAATTTTCAGCGCTCGCCAAACTCGAGAGGCTCGCCAGACTCGAAAGACTTGCCAAACTTGTTAGACTCTTCGTTGTGCCCCGAATTTTTCTTCCAGAGCATGAACAAGGCGGGAGTGCATTTCGTCTACTTCTTCGTCACGAAGGGTGCGTTCGTCTGAGCGATACTCCATTCTGAGCGTCACTGAACGCTTCCCTTCCGGTAAGTTTGCGCCTTCATACACATCAACCAGTTTGGCGTCCCGGCAATTCTCCACCTGCTCGTCGCGGATGCGGTCGAGCATCTCGGCCAGAGTCACGCGCCGCCCGACGAGCAGTGAAACATCGCGCCCGATAGACGGGTAACGCGAGAGCGGCGTGTACAGCACCGGCATCTCTTCCATCTCAAGCAGCGCGCTCAAGTCAACTTCGGCGACGTAGACAGGCTGGCGAAACTTGTACAGAGCGGCGACCGCTTCATCCAACCTGCCGATGCTGCCGACAGCTTGACCATCCGCTTTCATAATCCGCGCCGCCTGCCCATCGCGCAGGTGCTTGAGCCGTGCCGCCTCGAAACGCAGAGGCTTGAGATTCATCACCTCAACAGCGGCTTCGAGCGCGCCCTTGAGATCATAAAAATCAAGCTCGCGCTGTGCGCCTGCGCGCCCTGCTTCAGTCGCCATGCCGGTCGCAGTAAGCGCCAACGCTTCGCGCTCCCGTGGCAGTTTCCCGCGCTCAGGATTTGCAGCAAAGACGCGCCCCGTCTCGAAGAGGCGCACGTCGCGCGTGCCGTGATTGAGATTGTGCCTGATGGCGTCGAGCATCCCCGAAAGCAGCGTTGGGCGCATCCGTGTAACGCCTTCGATAATCGGATTAGTGAGAGTGACGAAGCGTTCTGCGCTCTCATCATCATTCACCAAATGGGGCAGAAACTCAAAACGCTCATCGTGCGCCGCATCTATGAAGCTGAAACTGATGGCTTCGTCAAATCCGCTCGCAACGAGAGCGCGGCGAAGTGCCCGCCGCTTCCTTTCGCTCGGCTGGTATTCGCCAGCGATATTCGAGGCGGGAAGCTCCGTCGTAATCTTTTCATAGCCCGTGTGTCGCGCGACTTCTTCGACCAAATCCTCTTCGCGCTCGATGTCCACGCGCCACGTCGGAGCGATAAACGTCAGGCTGCGACCTTCTCCAGCGCCGCCCGCCGTGTGTCCTGTTGCCCCCAGCACCGCCATCGCATCACGCTGCATGAAGCCGAGCGCCAGAAGAATCCGCACCATCTCTCCTGTGCCGACTTCGAGTCCGGTGAGAGCTTTCACGCGTTCGGGACGCAGGCTGACAACAGATGGCTCGATGCGTTTTGGATAAACGTCTATCGCATCTTCAGTCGCCGTGCCGCCCGCCAATTCACAGATCAGGGCAACGCATCTTTCCTGCGCCCTGATGACGCCTTCGTAATCCACGCCGCGCTCAAAGCGGTGCGAGGCTTCCGTGCGTAAGCCCAGGAGCTTTGACGTGCGCCGCACGGATGCGGGATTGAAGTACGCGCTTTCAATCAGCACGTCGCGCGTCTCGCCGGAAATCTCTGAATCCTCGCCGCCCATCACGCCCGCGACCGCCACCGGGCGCACCGCATCGGCAATCACCAGCATCTCCGCATCAAGCTCGCGTTCCGTCCCGTCGAGCGTCCTTATCTTTTCGCCCGAAGCGGCACGGCGGACGACGATTCTATTTTCTGTCAGTTTCGCCAGATCGAAAGCATGGAGCGGCTGCCCCTGTTCGTGCAGCACGAAGTTCGTGATGTCCGCCACGTTGTTGATCGGCCTCTGCCCGATTGCTTCCAGACGCTTGACCAACCAATCGGGCGACGGCTTTATGGTCACACCGCGCACAACCCGCGCAGCATAACGCGGGCACAAATCCGCATCGCGTATCTCGACCGCCGTGAACGACTCGGCCCGGCCTTCAATGCTCGACGGCTGAGCTTCAGGCAGCGACACACGATTGCCGGTAGCCGCAGCGACCTCGCGCGCCACGCCCAGATGCGACAAACAATCCGGGCGATTCGACGTGAGATCAATCTCCAACACGAAATCATTGCCAGCTTCATGCACAACCTCGACCGCCAGCCCAAGCATCGTCAACCGCTCGGCCAGTACGCGCGGCTCAAGCGTTGTTCCCGTCAATTCACGAAGCCAGTTGTAACTAATATTCATGTTTGGAAGAAATTAAATGATGCTGAAAACCGCTGAATCCTGAAACCTATTTGGAAGGCTTCCAAATATAACGACCAGTCCTGTCAATATATCCAACCTGATCGCCAACCGCGACGAGGCCACGACCTTCCGAGAATTCCCAGGCCCAATCGAACTCGGGCTTGATGACAATTTTGCCTCGGCGATTAATGTAGCCCCAGCTACCACGATGTCCTTGACCCTTATCAATTTCCACAGGGGCGATTCCTTCCGAGAAGATTCCGGCAAGCTCAAACTGAGGAGCAATGACTATACTTGCCTGCCGGTTAACGAAACCGTACTTGTAGTCACGCCTGAAAGCCGCCAGTCCTTCAAAGAAAGGATTGATGTCATCGAAGTCCTCAAAACGCTCATCCGGCTCCGGCTCAGGGTAGTTTCGTCCTTTTTTATCAATATAAAACTTGTCAACCACCACCCCGTTATTCATGCCAATGTCTTTACCGGCCAGAGCGCGCCCCTGATTAAAATCCTCATCCAGATCGTCATAAACAGGCTTGAGCACCCAATTCCCGGCTTTATCAATAACGCCCCACCTGTATTTTCCGACTATATCAATAAAACCCCACTTGTAATTCTCGTCGTAGAGGCAAACGCGCGCAACGCCTTCGGAGAAGCTTCCGGCTTTCTCGAACCGAGGCTCAATTACCACCTCTCCCTTCGCATCAATGTAGCCCCACTTATCCTTGACCATGATGAGCGCGCGCCCCTCATAGAAACCCAGTGCCCAATCGAATTTTAAGGGAATGACAACCTCTCCCTCTTGATTGATGTATCCCCACTTGCCAGCAATCTCGACCGGGGCTAACCCTTCCGAAAAACGTCCGGCATCATCAAAGCGCGCCTTAATGACGAGTTGGCCTGCCCTGTTGATAAATCCAGCTTTATTACTCAACGTGACTTTCGCCAGCCCGCCGGAGAAGCCTTTCCCGTCGCGCATTGAACGGCTGGGATAAATTATGACATCGCAGCCTGTGGATTCTTCAC